>JANQOR010000019.1 GCA_028285685.1 Cyclobacteriaceae bacterium
GGGAATTCGTTGATCGCCCAATTGCAGCGACCGACATGCTACCAGCCACCTGGAGCAACGTGGGCTTTGGCTTGTATGGTAAGCAATTCAATGAGGACTGGGCATACGGTTACGAATTGTATCTCACCAATGGATTTGATGATGCCATCATCAACAATTCAGAAAATAGGACCTTTCTTCCGGCATCAAAGGCCAATGCCGAGCGATTCGAGGAAAGTAGCAACGGCGAACCGCTTTTCACTGGAAAGATCGCACTTCGTAATTCTAGAGTTGGGGAGATAGGGTTTTCCTACATGGGAGGGATTTACAATACCCATCAGGAGGACGGTATCGTTCTGGATGAAAAGCGAAGGCTGGATGTTATCGCACTTGATTTCAACAGCACACTCCCCTGGTCAGGGACCTATATTGTTGGTGAATGGGCATGGGTTTCTGTAGATGTTCCTGAAACATTCAGTCAGCAGTTTGGTGAAAAGCAAAAAGGTGGGTTTGTTGACATCGTACAGCCGGTTAAAAGAGGAAACATTTTTGACTTTGAAAACGCGGTTCTGAATCTCTCCTGTCGCTTGGAATATATAGATTGGAATGTTGGAACCTTTAATGAAACTGGCGGAAATATCTCCGATGATCTTTGGGCCATCACACCCTCTTTTAGTTTTAGACCAACTGCGCAGACAGTCATTCGATTTAACTATCGGATAATGAGACAGCAAGACATTCTGGGGAATCCTCCAGCTAAGATCGGCGGCATTCAGTTCGGAATTTCTTCCTACTTCTAGAACCCAAAAGCTGCTCCGAATGCCACAAATGACTCTGAGGATGTTTCCGATAGGCCTGATCCAAAAGAAAGGTCAAACTGCATTTTGGGGTTAGCTAAGTAGATCAAGCCGGCATTGAAGAGCTGATCCATCTCGTCCCCAAAAAAACCATATGGTTCGACAAAAAATGATAGCCCATCTCTCAAGGTGACTCCCAAAACCATTGTATAAAAGAAATCATTAAAACCAGCATCCCGGTAACCTAAGTTGTAACCCAAGGAAAATCGCTCCGTGAGAGTGTTTTGGAAATTGAGCCTTATCTCGGGAATTGATGAATCTGGCTTAAAATCATCTCCACCAGATTTAAGGGTCACTTGTCCCATTACACTCATTTGAGGGCGCCAACCCTCCTCACTCATAACATGTATTTTTGTTCCTACTGAGAGCGGACTAAGTCCTGACTTGGTTTCTCCGTCTCTCTTTCTTCCTACATAATTCTGCGTAATCCTCAGTTCTACACCATCTAATAGCCCAACTCGAAAGTGTGCGTTTAGGAAAGTGAGATTTGTTATCCTGTCGTCAAACTTTTCATTGACAAACCCCATCTCAAGCAAATAATTACCGGGCGAAACTACACTGGCTGCCACCGACTGGGTAGGGCGATCAGTCGTGATAGGCTCGTCGTCCTGAGAGTAGACCATAAAGCAAGTAGCCAGGAAAAAGACAGCCAGAATATTTTTTTTCATGATTGCTGAATTGATCCTTATGCTCTGGTGATGGCTCGAACGATCATAACAATCACTGCCATTAAAAACATAAGTATTGAAATTTTATTAATAGTGTGCATCGCCTTGAGGTTGAAACTCTTTGGACGATTGGGATCTTTCTTCCTGAAGAAGTAAGTCAGAACCTCTGTGAAATCGAAGTAGTTCGTTTTATTTTCTTTTCTGTTTTCTTCCATCTTTCAATAACACAAAGCTAGCGAAAGTACCCTTATTACAATGGAATTTGAATTCCATGAATCACACATTGGCATGTCTAGTGTTTTTTATCAGTCCAATTAATAAACCTGTTGAACAAACAACTTTTCAAATAACAAAGCGTATATTGGTATTGACCGTATTTAATATGGTTAATTAATGTGGAGCCGATCGCGAAAGTGATCGGCTTTTTTAATTTCTAAGCACACATCGGTGAAGGTTAATTAGCTTTGATTTTAGCCTAACGATATTCTCAGAAGTTCCTTGAACAAAATCAAATGAAAGTCTTTAAAATTATTGCGGTGACATTACTCGTAATTGTTGCATGTCTTGTCATTTTCTATTTCTACTTCAAATCAGCACATCAACCTAAGTATAGTGGGGAAATTTCCTTACAAGGTCTGAGCAAGAAGGTGGATATTTATTTTACGGACTATGGGATTCCCCACATATATGCTCAAACAAGCGAGGATGCTTACTACGCTTTCGGATACGTGCATGCACAGGATAGACTATGGCAGATGGATCTTCTACGGCGGGTAGGCAGTGGAAGACTATCCGAACTTTTCGGAAAAGACCTGATAACCACAGATAAATATTTGCGAACGATGGGATTAGGTAGTTACTCTGAGGAATCAGCAAAAAATTACATAAAAAGAAATCCTGAGAGTTTACCATTAGTTAAAGCGTATTTGGCAGGTGTAAACGATTACATTCTAAATAATCCAAAAACTCTGGAGCATACGATTCTAGGTATTGAAATTGAACCCTTTACAGAACAGAATGTATTCGAAGTGCTTACCTATATGGCATTCAGCTTTTCTAATGGCCCATTTACTGATCCCTTTTTGACTGAGCTGTCAAATAGGCTTGATTCAAGCTATTTGAAAGACCTCCAGGTTTATCACTATAAAGGAGAAACAGTAATTCCAAATCACGATTCCAGGTATTCGAACCTTTCAGACGAAATAGCATCTGCCCTTCTAAAAGCTGGCATTCCGGAATTCAAAGGAAGCAACAGCTGGGTGCTTTCAGGCAAGAAGACATCTACAGGACAAGTCATTCTCGCCAACGATCCGCATATTGCTTTTTCCCAGCCTTCCGTCTGGTATGAAGCACACTTGGTGATGCCTGAGACGGAATATTATGGATACTTCATCGCTGGAAGCCCCTTCCCTCCCATACTTCACAATGCCGACTTTTCGAACGGACTTACTATGTTCGAGAACGACGACATTGACTTTTACATCGAAGAAATTCATCCTGAAGATTCGAACATGTACCGTTTCAAAGGTGAATGGGTGGAGATGAATAGTCGGGATGAGTTGATCAAAGTGAATGATTCAGAAGATGTTGACATGATCATTAGATCTACCAGCCACGGGCCACTAGTGTCAGATGTTTTGAAAGAAAATCCACTCGAAGACGCAGTCTCAATGTATTGGGTGACAACCAATTTCCCAAACAACATACTCGAGATCTTGCACGGCTTTACAACTACCAAGACAATGTCAGATTTCGAAGAAAAAGCGGAAATGATCCACGGTCCAGGTCTAAACGTCATGTATGGGGATAAGGACGGAAATGTGGCTTGGTGGGCCTCCGGTAAGTTAATTCAAAGAAGGAACGAACTAACGAGCAAGCAGTTTTATGATGGGTCCACAGGCCTTGACGACCCCGACGCTCATTTGCCATTCCAGAAGAACCCTCGCAGTGTAAACCCACCATCAGGATACGTTTTTAGTGCGAACAATCAGCCAGATACTGTAGATGGAATTGTTTATTCCGGCTACTACCTTCCTGATGATCGAGCAGAAAGAATCAAGCAACTAATTGAGAGCAAGGAAAAACTGAACGTCGAAGACATTAAATCAATGCAGCTTGACACACAATCTAAAACATTTGAAAACATCAAAGGCATTCTTCTGTTTGCAATCAAAGACACCGATAGAACCGAAATTCTGCAAGCGTTAATCCCTTGGAAAGCGACGTTTCACACAAACGACTTTCGAGCTACCATTTTCCAAAAATGGCTGTACGAGATACTGGAGCATACCATGAAAGACGAATTAGGCGACGAATTGTGGGAATCATATAAAGCCACTCATACCTACAAGGTGGCAATAGAACATCTGATCAAAAATGAAGACTCAAAATGGTGGGATGATGTTACCACTGAAGAAAAAGAAGATCGCCTTCAGATCATTACCCACAGTTTTGAGGAAACCATATTGGACCTCACAGACTACTGGGGCTCGGACTTCTCCAAGTGGCAGTGGGGCAAAACGCACACCCTTACTCACAATCATGCCATGGGCACTGCCTTGAGCTTTTTCAATATCGGACCATTCGAAGTGCCTGCTGGTAATGAGGTAATCAACAATCTGGGGTTCACATATTCAGGGAATAAGTATTTGAATGTCTCATTTGGACCTTCTACCCGAAGAATTATTGACTTTGCCGACGTAAGAAATAACAGTTGGAGCATTTTGCCTACAGGTCAATCCGGAAACTATTTTAGTCCTCACTATGATGATCAGGCAGAGATGTTTGTCAATGGAGAGTTCAGGAAAATGCTAATGAATCACACTGAAATTGAAGAGGCCAAAAATAAATTGGTTTTGCTCCCGATCAATTGAACCCCACTATAGATGAGCATGTTACCTTTGTACACCTAAATCAAACTATAATGGACAACAGAAGATACTTACCACTTGTAATCGTAGGATTTGTTATTCTAATCGTACTTGTTTCAGCATTTAATAGGATATTCTATCGGATAGAAGCATCCGAGCGAGCAGTGCTTTTCAAGACCCTAAGCGGGACACTGGAAAAAGAGGGAATTATTGGTCCGGGTTGGCATGTGAAAGCGCCATGGAATGAAATATATGTTTATGAAGTTTCCGAAAACAAGATTGAAGAAACAATGGACGTTCTTGATAAGAACGGCTTGAATATCAGTGTAGATGTTACCGTTCGATTTCACCCAAAATATGATAAAATTGGCGAGATACAGGAGAATTTCAGGGGTGACTATGTTCATCGATTAGTAATCCCCGAAGCGAGATCTACTGTTCGACAGGTAATGGGACGATATACGGCTGAGGAGATCTATTCTACTAAACGACCAGAAGTAGAAGCCGCAATAAAAGAAGAGACTCGACAGATCCTCGGAGCACAAGGCAACGAAGTTGAGATGAGAAGCCTCTTGATACGATCTATAAAGCTGCCTGATCAGATAAAAGGTGCTATCGAAAACAAGCTTAAGCAGGAACAAGAAGCCCTCGCCTATCAATTTCGACTTGACAAGGAACAAAGTGAAGCTGAGAGAAAACGAATTGCTGCTGAGGGTGAGGCTCGTGCAAACAAGATCATCAACAGTAGTTTAACAAAAGAACTACTCAGAATGAGAGGCATTGAAGCTACTCAACAGCTAGCCAACTCACCCAACTCCAAAGTAATCGTCATTGGTGGTGGAGACGACGGATTGCCTTTAATTTTGAATGGAAATTGACCTCAAAATCACTATAAATTGATAATTTCGTAGAATTCTAAAAACATCCAAAAAACCATCAAAAGAAATGTCTGATACTGCTCAAATTACTGTTGACGGAAACTCATACGACCTGCCCCTGATCGAAGGCTCAGAACAAGAAAAAGCGATAGACATTGGTGCTTTCCGGAGTCAATCTGGAGTGATAACACTGGATCGTGGTTTTAAGAACACAGGATCTTGCGAGAGCGGAATTACCTTCTTAGACGGAGAAAAAGGTATTCTAAGGTATCGGGGCTATCCAATAGAACAGCTAGCCGACGATTCGACGTTTCTGGAAGTGGCTCACCTACTTATTTATGGAGACCTTCCAGGCAAGGAAGTACTTACAAAATTTGAAAATGACATTTCGAGGCACACGCTTGTCAACGAGGATATAAAGAAGATTCTAGATGGCTTTCCCTCCAATGCTCATCCTATGGGTGTTTTGTCTTCGCTAATCACAGCACAGACGGCATTTTATCCATCTAGTCTGGAGCCCAATAGATCAGACGAGGAGAATGATTTAAGTATCATTAGGCTAATTGCCAAAATGCCAACGTTTGCGGCTTGGGCATTCAAAAAGAAAATGGGACATCCCGTGGTCTATCCAAGTAACAAACTAAACTATTGTGGCAACTTCCTTCAGCAAATGTTCGCCTTGCCGTCAGAAGAATACCAGGTAGATCCACTTGTGGAAAAGGCTTTGGACAAATTATTGATTCTGCATGCCGATCACGAGCAAAATTGCTCTACTTCTACTGTTCGAATTGTCGGATCCAGTCAAGCCAGTCTCTGGGCATCCATCTCAGCTGGAATCAACGCATTGTGGGGTCCCCTACATGGGGGTGCCAACCAAGCAGTGATTGAAATGTTGGAAAACATCAAAGCCGATGGAGGGGACACTAAGAAGTGGATGGGCAAAGCCAAGGACAAAGAAGACCCTTTTCGACTTATGGGATTCGGGCACAGGGTTTATAAGAATTTTGATCCGCGAGCTAAGATTATCAAAAAAGCAGCCGATGATGTCTTAGACGCCCTGGGTGTGGTCGACCCGATTCTGGACATTGCCAAGGGACTTGAGGAGGAAGCCCTGCGAGATCAATATTTCGTTGATCGAAAATTATATCCAAACGTCGATTTCTACTCAGGTATCATATATCGTGCTCTAGGGATTCCAACAGACATGTTCACAGTCATGTTTGCACTTGGCAGGCTTCCGGGATGGATAGCGCAGTGGAAAGAGATGCGTGAAAAAGGTGAGCCAATTGGACGTCCAAGGCAGGTATACACGGGTGCTAATGAAAGACAGTACGTTGATGTAGGTAAAAGATAAGAGTAAACAAAAAACCTTTAAGAAGCCCGATCAAAATCGGGCTTTTTTTATGCTAGATACCTCACTGCCGCAGCATTTCTAGCCCATCATTCTCAAAAATCAAACTTAACCCATTGATACATCTATAACATTTGTTATTAGACTCGGGATGAATTAATTTAATACGAACATTCTGCCCTTTCACCAAAAACAAAAAAAATGAAAAATTCTGCCCTAATTGCCATCGTGCTTTTTCTAAGCGCTAGCTCAACTTATGCTCAAACGAGAGTCACTCAATACGATCAGAATGTTCTAAACGTTCTGGGAGTCAATGGGACCTACATTGGGTTTCAGGCCGGTAACGCTTCAACAAACAACGCCCGTCATAATACCATGGTAGGAGTTTGGAGTGGACAGTTTAACACAGACGGTGTTCAAAACTCGTTTTTTGGTTATAGGGCCGGGCGCGCTAATACGACTTCATGGAACTCATTTTTTGGATCAAACGCGGGTTTAAATACAACGATTGGAGCAAGTAACTCATTCTTTGGTCAGCAAACCGGACTTGCAAACATCAGTGGAGCCTCAAACGCATACTTTGGAATGCAAGCAGGACAAAACAGCACTGGCAGCTTCAATTCATTTTTTGGAATGCGGGCGGGGCGATTTAATACGGGGCAGAGAAATTCATTTTTTGGAAGACAGTCAGGTCACAACAATGCAGGAAGTAATAACTTGATTCTTGGATTTCAATCAGGATTCAATGCTACTGGAAGTAGCAATATTTTCATCGGCTATCAAGCAGGGTTTTCGGAAACAGGATCAAACAAACTATATATTGAAAATTCCAACATTGCTAACCCACTGATATGGGGAGACTTTGCCACGGATCAAGTCCAAATCAATGGCGCACTGGAAGTAACTGGAGGTGTGACGTCCGGAGGCGTGCCAATCAACACGGATAATCAGGATTTAAGTTTGACAGGAAACACCCTTTCACTTACAAACGATGCGTCAACAGTCGACTTGGCTCCATACCTTGACAATACCGACAATCAAGATCTTAACATAGCTGGAAACATACTTTCGCTGACAAACGATGCTTCAACAGTCGACTTGGCTCCATACCTTGACAATACAGACAACCAGGATCTTGACATTGCTGGAAACATACTTTCGCTGACAAACGATGCTTCAACCGTTGACCTAACGCCATACCTCGACAATACTGACAACCAGGACCTTGACATTGCTGGAAACATACTTTCGCTGACAAACGATGCTTCAACCGTTGACTTAACGCCATACCTCGACAATACTGACAGCCAAGATTTGGATTTGACTGGAGACATACTTTCACTCACAAATGACGCAACAGCAGTGGATCTGGCACCTTATCTGGACAACACCGACAACCAAGACTTGGCCAATGTTCTCTCTTCCGGAAACAGTGCAGGAAATATTAGGATCGTAGATGTTCTTGATCCCGCTAATCCGCAGGACGTTGCCACTATGAACTACGTTGACCTTGCAGTGTTGAGTTCAGGTGTTTTCAATCTAGAGGACAATGGCTCTAATGTACAGAACTCTATCTCTGGAACCGGTTTTTTCCAATGGGAAGACATTCAAATAGATGGCCAAAACATATCGTCTGGCACACCTCAAATGGTCGTTAGAAATAACGGATCAACTAACAAATTTTCCTTTGGAAGCGACAATGTTTCATACGATGTGCTAAGACCAAACCTAACCAATACACACGATCTTGGTGCAAGTGGATTTAGATGGTCAAATATCTATACCTCAGATCTGGACATCACAAATTCTGCCTTTGCAGGACCAGGATCAGCAGTGGCACCCTCATTTAGCTTCACCGGCGATGACAATACAGGCATCTTCAGTCCTGGCCCGGATCGATTAGGAATCTCTGCTGGAGGAGGTAGTCGTCTAACAATCGAAAGCTCACGAATTATACCAAACGTAGATATTGTACCTCCAGCCAACAACATTATTGACCTTGGCGCAAGCGCGCAACGATTCGAAGATGGTTGGATTGATGACCTGAACGTGGAGACAGTTAACAATTTAACCTTTCCTACCGCGGATGGCACAAGTGGACAGGTTCTAACGACCAATGGAGCAGGCGCACTGACATTTCAAGATACACCAGGTGATAACCTCGGCAATCATCTGGCCACTCAAAACCTTGCTCCTAACACTGATAACGCTTACACACTCGGGACACCGCTAGCAAATTGGAATGATGTTAGGACACGTAGAATTACATCAAATGGCACGAATCTAGTTCTCGATGCAACTGGATCAGAAATATGGGCGAATAACAACTTCACTCCTTCCAGCGGTGGTGGTGCAAATCTGGGTGTCAGTGGAAGGCAATGGAACAATATGTTTATTCAGGGGAACATTCAAAATAGTTCTGGAGCTGTTCAAATCTCAGGCCTAAGCTATCCTACCGCGGATGGAACAAGCGGGCAAGTATTAACAACTGATGGAGCAGGTACATTATCATTCTTGGATATTCCGGGCGTTGCAAACATTGAGGACAGTGGAAATGATGTACAAAACTCTGCAAGCGGGACAGGTGCATTGCAGTGGGAAAATGTAAGGATAGATGGTAATCTTATTGAGAATCCAACAGGTCCTCTCAGCATCGGAGGAACGTCAGGTGCAATTTTACTAAATAACACAGTCCATTTAAATGCCCCTTCAGGTGTTGATGCCATCATTACTGCCTCTCTGCATCCCGATCCGAATGCAAACTTGGTACTAAGCCCCAAAGGAACAGGCTATGTACAATTCGGCGGAACAGAGATCGTCTCGCACCGAGAATTGCGAGTTCATGGTCAAAATGCGGATGTGGATTTTTTACTCAGGCCTAAGGGGTCCGGAACAGTCCAAACATCCGCTGCTCACACCTCCAATATTGCTGACGCAGATGATATCATTACAAAGGGCTATGCAGATGCAAATTATGCAGGTGCTGGAAGCACCCTGACCAATTTAGAGGATAACGGGACAGACGTTCAGAATTCTGCAAGCGGCACAGGAGTTCTACGATGGGACAATGTGGAAATAAACGGAAGCAAGATTGACCACACCTCTCCTTCTAACTTCATAATAGACAACACTGGCGGTGGACAAGTCAGGCTTGAGTCCAATCCGAATGTGCCTATCGTTGCGGACCCGGGAGGAATTGGCAAGTTCCTGATCGGTGGAGGTGGTCTTAATGTGTTCAGCACACCGCTAGTTGAGTTGGGAAGTACTACCGGTTCAGGTACGGCAAATATTAACGTTTTAAGCTCCGCAGTTGATGAAGATCTGGTTTTCAATCCAAAGGGAGCAGGAACCGTTCAGACTTCAGCGGCGCACACAGCTAACATCTCCAACGCGGACGATATAATCACCAAGGCCTACGCGGACGCTAATTATTCAAGTACCGGGCTGCAAAATATCGCTGATGATACTGGTAATGATTTACTCATCGGTGACGCTGCTCAATTTGGAGACGTGGCTCTAAGCATGCAGAGTGCATCACCAAACGCCTCAATCGCTCTCCGGCCTAAGGGACCGGGTGGGGAAGTTCAAATCAGCCCGTCTGTTGATACCGGAACATCAAATATTAGCGAAGTATTTAGGCTTGACCATTCAACATCTGGAACACCAGCCACCAACTTTGGAGTGGGGATGTTCTGGTCACTAAACGGAACTTTTAGTGGTTTAAACTCCTATTATTTCACAGACGCAACTCCAAGCCAACAGGATACTGAATACAAGTGGGAGGGCTATAGCAATGCAGCCACCACCGATTTCATGTCGCTAAGTCGAAGCAGGTTGGTGTTGGGCGACAACTCGACCCCAGCAGACCTTCAAACCTTTCATATTGATGTACAGGCCAGCACCGGACGTAACCTTCAAATCGACCATGACGGGAGTATTATAATGAACAATGAAAATGGAGCTCAGGATGTAATATTCGGATTGCGCTCCGCCAATGCGCAGGTCGGTGAACTGAGGTATGATCAAAGCACTTCTTCGATGAACATGAGAGCGACCAACTCAACAGATGATCTCTTGTTTTGGCCAGGTAGCAGCAGTGGACAAATTCGATATTACACTCAGTCCAGAAGCAGTGGCGATATAGCAATGGATGGTTCATTGCAAGACGTTGACATGAATTTGGTTCCAAAGGGAATGGGAACCGTAACTGTTCCCACTGGATACGAAGCAAATATTGCGGATGATCGTGATTTAATTAACAAGAAGTACTTTGATGATAATATCAATTCAGCAGGGCTAGCGAACCTAATAGATAATGGATCTAGTGTTCAGAATTCAGCAAGTGGAACAGGATCTTTCACCTGGGAAGGCATTAGTCTGGACGGCAGCAATATCAGTTCGTCTGGAGGTGGGCTGACGCTCATTTCACCCTTTAATATGAATTTTACTGGTAATTCATCCTTCGTATTTAATGGGACTAATATGCAAGTTGGAGATCCGATTGGTGGCGGAGATTTCACAATAAATGCGGTAAACTCCATATCACCTGATGTTGATATAGCGATTCAAACAAAAGGAGAAGGTAATTTGCGATTCCAAAATGGTACGATCCAATTGCCAACATCTCCTTCGGGAACAGTTACAGGCATGCTTCGATATGGAAATGGCGGCAGCAACATGCTGCAGGTCTATGATGGTGGATGGAACAATGTCGGGCTATCAAATTTGGAGGATAACGGTAGCAATGTTGAGAATTCATCAACCGGCTCAGGCTATTTTCAATGGGAAGGAATCAGACTTTTTGATAATCGTGTTCAAGTCAACTCTGGATTCGGTGCCGGAGCAGATCTCGTCCTCCAGCCAGCTAACAATTCTGCTTATGTACAAATTGGCGGAGATGGAGACGTGGTTACGCAGAGGCAGCTTAAGTTAGGTTCAATACAAGCGGATGTGGATTTGCTGATAGAACCAAAAGGTACCGGTACAGTAAAAGTCCCTGTCGGTTACGACTCAAATATTTCTTCAGACCAGGACCTAATCAATAAAAAGTATTTTGACGACAATGCAGGAACGGGATTTAACGGAAGTTACACAATTGACGATCCGAGCACAAACACTTTAATCGAAATTGCCAATTTCAACAGGACTACATCAGGGATCCCTGATGTTGGAATCGGCGGCTACATCACCCTAGGAGTAGAGAATCCAAATCTGGGAATCTCACCATTGCGCATCGGAAATGAAATATCCACCTATTCGGGAAATACTCGGAGGTATGATTTCCGTATTCAAATGGACTACAATAACACAGGTCTCGAAGATGCCATATTTATTAGCAACCGAACTTTTTCGGCCACTTTTGGATGGCAGAACATCAACGTTAATGGTATACGGGCAATAAATCTTGGTAGTGAAAATACTGCGGATGCAGCAGCTAATTTTGGCGTAATTATCGGGCATTCCTCCGATGTCCAGGCGGCTAATGCCATAGCCGTCGGACTTAACACACTTACTAGTGGTCAAGGTGGAATTGCCATAGGACATGGGGCAGAGTCAGAGAATACCGACGCAATTGCAATTGGCACAGATGCGGGTAATGCCTTAGGAACAATAGGTACCTCTTCTGTATCCATAGGAAGTGGCACTAATTCAATCGGTTCAGATATCGGGAACAATTCGATTGCCATAGGAACCAATGCGATATCATCTGGAGCCGAATCCATTTCACTGGGGTTTGCCTCAGACGCAACAGACAATTCATCCTTAGCCATTGGAGCTATAGCACAATCTACAGCACAAGGAGGAACAGCGATAGGAGGATCGGCAATTACCAGCGCCATTGATGCTGTTGCAGTAGGAACACAGGCGACCGGAGCCGGTAATTCGAGTGTTGCTCTTGGGAAAAGTGCTCAAGCAAATACTACAAATTCCATCTCAATCGGAAACCTTTCCGGAACATCTACAGGCACTCAAGGTGATAATTCTGTTAGCATTGGAAACAGCGTAAATGATGGGACTTTTCCAGTAGGAACTAGTTCTGTAGCCATTGGCGATCAGACAGAAGCGCGGAATACAAATACAATTGCCATCGGAAAATCCGCTTCCGCCAGAGGTGCGGAAGTAATCGCCTTGGGGCAAACAGCTTTTGGAACCGGTACCTCGGGCATTGTCATAGGACGTGCAGCAAGTCAATCAACCGGATCCTATGGAATTGCTTTTGGAGACATCGCAAGAGCAAACGGAACTGGTGCAATGGGGTTCGGCAGGTGGAGCGAAGGAGCCGCCAATGGTGCCATCATGATGGGTTACCATACCTCCGCACAGGTAAATAATATTGCGAACTCTTTTGAACTAGCTTGGGATGGATCTTCCGCTTTCAAAGTTGGGAACACAATAGGTACTGTCATAACCTCCAATGCAAATCCACAGGTAAATCTAGGTGATGCTGTTGATGGAGCTCTCGCATACAACACTACAACGGGAAACCTTGAACTTAGAGATGGGGGGGTATTTGCACCGGTAGGTGCGGGAGGCGGAATAACTGTAGGTCCGGAAAACCAAATCCCAGTTGCTAATACTTCAGGTACGGATTTCGATTATGAGGCCCGTTTCACCTACAATGGTCAAAGTCTAGTTGCAGAAGGTACCGGTGTTAATTCCATATCCATCGGAACGAATGCCTCAGTAGACCAAACTGATGGAATCGTGATCGGAGCAAACTCCACAATCACAGGAGACAATACCTTGGTCATAGGCAACAACGTATCGGTGGCCGGATCGAATAATGTCATGATAGGTGCAGACCAAACATATAATTCAGGAAATCAATCTACAGTTATTGGAACCGGTGCAAGGCAAGGCAACGGTGCTTCAGTCGTAATTGGCTGGGATGCGGGAAACACATCGGGTTCAGTTAGTGCCCAACATACAAGTATTGGCGCAAACTCAAATAGCGGAACCGCAACAATAGGACTTGCATCCACTGCAATAGGATCGAATACGATTTCCTCAGGAAACAATTCCGTGGCTTTGGGCTCAACCGCAGAGGCCAATGCAAACGAAACGATCGCAATTGGGTTTGATGCTGGTGATAATAGTACTGGCACAGATGGAACCGGATCTATCACAATTGGGTCACAAGCAAACTCAGGAACTGGTAATATCGGTGAGAATTCCATTGCTATTGGAACTAGCGCACAGTCCAATAGCACAGGAGGAATAGCAATTGGAGATAATGCATTGACAACCAACATGGGGGCAGTTGCGCTCGGAGATGGTGCATTGTCGAGAGGCACTAACACCATCGCAATTGGCAATGATGCTGCCGCAACCACCGGGGGTGGTGGCAACAGTCAATTTGTTTCGATTGGGAACCAATCAAACAGCACCAATCTTCAGATAGGTGCTAGTTCAGTGGCGGTTGGAGCTTCTACCATTAGTGTTGGGGGAAATAGTGTTGCAATTGGAGCCAGTGCCGAATCGCATGCAGCAGACGCCATTGCTATTGGAAATAATGCTGGAGATAATGGTGCAGGAGTGGATAATAGTGGATCCATTACTTTAGGAGCAAATGCGAATTCAGTTAGTGGACAAGCCATTGGACAGAATTCTATCGCCATTGGAACTCTATCGGAAGCCGTTGGAATACAGACCGTAAATATTGGTTATCAAGCAGGACGCAACTCCACTGGAACAGATGGAGTGGCTTCTGTAACCATTGGAGCAGATGCTAATTCCACATCTGGACTAAATGTAGGAACAAATTCTGTTGCAATTGGAGCTGGATCCTACACCCAAGGAGCAGGAAATGTTGCAATCGGTGTTGCTGCCGGTGCCAATTCCACAGGAGCCAGCGGATCCAGATCCGTATCGATTGGATCGGATGCTAATTCGGTTCTAACACAAGATATTGGAGCGTCGTCGGTGGCCATTGGTTTTTTCGCGGAAACACCTGGAGCCCAGGCCATTGCAATTGGCGAGGCTGCCGGTCAAAATAGCACTGGTGCGGATGGCGCCAGTTCGATATCAATTGGTGATGATGCCAACTCAGCTGCAGGAACAGATATAGGTACGAATTCAATAGCACTTGGAAGTTCCACGATCAGTTCTGCCACTTCTTCTATTGCCATTGGTGACGGTGCCAAAGCAGAGGATACGAATAACATCTCAATCGGCACAAATGCGGGGGACGCCTCAGGCTCAATTCTGAACGGGGCAATCTCAATCGGAGACGAAGCTAATTCGTCGGCTAATAATATTGGCCAATTTGGAGTCGCGGTGGGTACCAGCGCCGAAAGTAGGTTTAATGGGTCAATTGCGATTGGGCGAGGAATGAAGGCAAACGCCGATCAGGCGATCATCATCGGATCGGACAATATCACAGGCAATGATTCAAATGATCTTGCAGAGTCTTTCGAAGTGGCATTTGACGGAAGTACTGCATTCAAAGTTGGTAATACCTTAGGAACAGTCATCACCGCTGACATAGATCCTCAAGGTAATCTTGGCGATGCAGTGGACGGTGCCTTAGCCTACAACACATCCACGGGGAATCTTGAATTAAGAAGCGGGGGAACCTTTGCGCCAGTTGGAACAGGAGCTAGCATTACTGTTGGTCCTGAAAATCAAATACCAGTCGCCAACTCAGCTGGTACAGATTTTGACTACGACACTCGTTTTTCGTATGATGGTTCGAGGCTCATTGCTGAAGGTACCGGAACTTCATCAGTTGCTATCGGTGACGGAGCTCAATCGGCTGGTGCTAGCTCTGTGGCTTTGGGGGACGGAGCAGCAACTGGTGCTACAGATGCCATTGCGATCGGGACAAATGCCAACGCCTCTGGAAGTACAACCGTGGCAATCGGTCGTAATGCCAGTGGAGCATCTAACGCCGGTGTAGTAGCCATAGG
This sequence comes from Cyclobacteriaceae bacterium, assembly GCA_028285685.1. Lineage (GTDB taxonomy): Bacteria > Bacteroidota > Bacteroidia > Cytophagales > Cyclobacteriaceae > Ekhidna. Next base: position 15,513 of record JANQOR010000019.1, read on the forward strand.
CAATAGTGCCATAGTAAATGGTTCCGCAGGAATAGCAATAGGACAGAACTCGACTGGAGGGGCGAATGGAATAGGTATTGGAAACGGCGCGAAAGCACCCGGAATTGGGATCATCAGCTTAGGCGATGCTACAGGTGATAATGGTTCCGGTGCAAATGGAAATCGATCGGTTTCAATCGGAAACCAGGTAAATTCCTCAAATGGGGTTGACATAGGAGCGAATTCAGTTGCTATTGGCAACTCCGCAGATAGTGAAGGAGCAAATTCTGTAGCATTAGGAAATTCAACCTCAAGCTCGGCTGCATCATCAGTCGCTATAGGAGATGGAGCAGAAGGAAACGCAACCGACGTAATCGCAATCGGGACGGATGCTGGAGATAACAGCACGGGAGCAGACGGGATTAATTCCATATCCATTGGTAATGCAGCAAACAGCGCACCCACCCAGGCCATTGGAGCTGGAAGTGTCGCAATAGGCTTTGCTGCCCAAACTCCCGGCCAGAGTGGAATTGCAATAGGAGATGCAGCCGACACATCTGTTGACTATGCACTTGCGCTAGGCGCGGATGCAAATACAACAGGTTTAGGAGGAATGTCATTTGGTAGAAACTCAAGAGCTTCAGCACAAGGTGCAATCATGATGGGTCATCACTCAGCAGCACAAACCAATTCAGTAGCTAACTCTTTCGAAGTGGCTTGGGATGGTTCGACAGGCTTTAAAGTTGGTAATACGATCGGTACTGTCATTACAGCCAATGCGAACCCACAAACGAACCTTGGAGATGCAGTGGATGGTGCATTAGCTTACAATACAAGTACTGGCAACCTTGAACTTCGTCATGGCGGCTCATTTGCCCCGATAATGGGCGGCGGAAGCGGAGCGCAAATCTCAGGTACACCAATAGCCAATCAAATTGCGGTCTGGACAAGCCCAACACAAATCTCAGGCACAACAGGCATGATATTCAACGGTACGCTTTTCAATGTTTCAACTTCAACAACCTCCTCTATTGTTAGAGCTACAAACTCGAATGTCTCAGGTGAGGCTGCTATTGGTACAGTTAACGACTCGGGAGATGGTATAAACATGGTTCAGGAAGGTTCGGCAGCAACCGGCACCGTGTTTGGTCTACCTCGAGCAGGAATGTCTACAATAACGAACAACCTTGCTGCGGATGCTGGCATTGCCTTTGGAACAAACTCCCCGCATTCGGTCTATATTGGAGCAGGAAATGCGCTGGCATTGGAAATCAATTCCTCGCAGACCTTTGATTTTCAAGGAAATACACTAACAAACGCGGCCTACCCTACCGCTTCTACCGATGTTGCCACAAAGCAGTATGTAGACGATAACCTGGGAGGCGGGCTTTCATTTCCCCTACTTGCACCTGATGGGACAGAAGGTGCTCCAAGCTACTCATTTACAAATGACACGGATATGGGAATGCGTCGATTCGGTTCGGACGTCTTAGGCTTGGCAGTGAACGGTGAATCTACTGTGAGAGTAGGGCGGTTCAATACTGAATTCCACGGAAATGCGAACAATGACTACACTGTGCTTGAACACAGCACAGGTCAACTATACAGAAATGACAACACCCAGCAAACACAAATATATGGTGGTGCCCTTGGAGCAACCAATGGAGCTTTTACATCTTGGACAGGTGACGCCAACAACAATTCAAGCATCTTGAACTATATAAGTTCTGATAATACCCTTGGAAATTTTGAATTATACTCTCAAATCAGCAACCTTCTGTATCGCATAGACGCGTCAGGTTCGCACTTCCTCGTTGAGAGATCTGCGAAGGCTCCTGATGTTGCAGGATATGGGCAGTTATGGGTTAGAGATGACTCTCCTAACACATTGATATTCACCGATGATGCTGGGAATGATCATGATCTAACAGCTTTGGGTGGTGGAAGTGGTGCTAACATAGCAGGCACACCAGTCAACAATGAACTCGCCGTTTGGACAAACAGCACGACAATCGAGGGAGAGTCGAACCTGCAGTGGGATGGAACTGAATTTGTTGTTGGAGATGATCTTTCAGAAGGTATAATTAGTCGAATAGAAGCCACATCTGTTGAACTGAATTTTCGAGAAGGAGGCTCTCTGGTTGGTTCTATCGACGCAGCAGTGCCTTCTGGAGGAACTAACGCAGGACTTACATTTCGGGGAAATTCACTAAGCACTACACAACCTGCCGTTAATTTGTTCGGAAGCGTCGCAAGCGGCCAAGATACGGGGACAGAACCTGCAGTCAAAATCGTTGGCTCTATAAATACAGGCTCGTCCCTAGTAAACAGAAACGTGTTAGGGCTTTACAATGGCTCCACCTTGGTTGCGGATGTCAACAATTTTGGTGATTGGGACTATCAGGGAAATGATATAGGAGGTTTAGGCGAAGTAGAATTAACGACAGGTGGCAATTTCAGGACGACGATAAGGGGATCTTCCAATGCTGTTACTTATCTGTATTCGGGCAATTCTAACGTCAACCGAACAAAAGACGATCTAATTCAGACCAGCGATCTTGCTGCTGACAACGCAGCTGGTTCACCAGCTCCTGTTTGGCATACCAGGCTCTACACAACAAATCCGTCTACTCCATTTGTGAATAGACCAATTATGTGGCAAATGGACAATGGAGGAAATCCATTGTTTCAGGTGGACCTAAATGGTGATTGGAACTATCAGGGAAATGCGTTGACAAATGTTGCCTATCCAGTTAACTCAACAGATGTGGCTACAAAACAATATGTGGATGATAATTCAGGGGGCAGTGGTGATGTTTCGAAAGTTGGAACTCCCGTGAATGATCAGGTGGCCGTCTGGACGGGGGATGGAACGGTTGAAGGTGATCCAAACCTTACCTATACGGGCGGAATTCTAAGAGTATCCAGTGTTTCGCTAGGAACTCAAACGGTTGAAACAATTGGTACCGCCATGACATTATCAGGTGGAACAGGACTAAACATTGTATCAGGAAACGGTACAATTGTAATGGGCGACAACCTTCGACCAAATGGCAATTTCGCTTTCGACAACGGCACCTTGACGAATTCATGGGACGATACTTATTCTCAGAGATTTCTAGCTGATGATGGGCTATCAGGTTCCACGCCGGCATTTTCTTTTGGAGATGATCCGAATACCGGAATCTACAATCAAAGTACTGATCGACTAGGATTTGCTGTCGGTGGAAATACTACGATGTCTCTTGGTTTTGCAGAGGGCTTGATAGTTACTACTAGCTCGCAATTTTTTGACGAAGTTGATCTGAATGGGCAAAATCTTCTCGAAGTAAGTTCTATGTACATAGATGAAAAAGTATCTGCTGATACTGACATAGCTGGAAAAGGTCAATTGTGGGTTAGAAACGACATTCCCAACACGTTGATGTTCACTGATGACAGTGGTGTTGATCATGACCTTCTCAATGGAGGGGGTGGCAATAGCTGGTCTCTCACCGGCAACTCAGGCACAGCAGATGGCACCAATTTTATTGGTACGACTGACAATGTGCCGCTTAGCTTCAGAGTAGCCAATCAAAAAGCAGGAAGGATAGAAAATACCAGCTCCACCGCTAACACGTTCTTTGGGTATCTTTCAGGAAACGTGATTACATCTGGATTCAACAATACGGGTGTTGGCTACTTTGCACTATCAGCAAATACTACGGGCAGTTATAATGTGGCAGTGGGTCGAGGTGCAATGACCTCCAATACGATTGGCCATTTTAACGTGGCAAATGGCTACAATGCACTAAATGCGAATATCGACGGTACCAGGAATACAGCCAACGGCAACCAAGCGCTACAAGCAAATACCTCAGGAACCTCTAATACTGCAAGCGGTAATTGGGCTCTAATAAACAATACAACTGGTGATAACAACACTGCGGTTGGTAATCTTGCTCTTATTGACAATACTACAGGCAGTAACAATACGGCGTTAGGCTACAATACGGATGTTAGTGCAGCCAACTTAACCAATGCAACAGCTATTGGAAGTGAAGCTGTGGTAACAGCAAGCAATACCATCCAACTAGGTAATTCCTCTGTAAGTCAGGTTTTTGCAGGTACCGGCTCAAACGCAACAGTAATCGCAGGCGGACTACAAATTACTGGAGGAACTCCTGGAGTTGGTAAAGTGCTTACATCCAATGCGTCAGGCGTGGCAACCTGGCAAGATATCGCAGCTAATAATGCCTGGTCGTCAATCGGCAATTCTGGGACAGTGGACGGTACTAATTTTATCGGCACTACCGACAATGTGCCTTTTAGCATCCGAGTAAACAACCAAAGAGCCGGCAGAATTGAATCCTCCGCTAGCTCAGCAAACAGTTTCTATGGCTACCAGGCCGGGAATGCTCTGACTACTGGGGTTCGGAATACAGCTATTGGTTACCAAACTCTCGCAACCAACACAGGCGGTAGCAGCAATACAGCAATTGGATATCACGCGCTAAATGATAACACCACCGGTGGGCTCAATACTGCAATAGGTGTTTTTGCCCTTAACAGCTCCAGCACTGGATCCAACAACACCGCTACCGGTTACAACGCTCTTGAGGCCAATACAATAGGTAGTAGTAACACAGCTCATGGTCTTCAGGCACTTTGGAAGAACACGACTGGTGGGAGTAATACCGCGATGGGAAGTAGTGCGTTGAATAACAATATTTCAGGCTTAGGAAATACAGCGGTGGGTGCCGGGACACTTTCTGTAAATACAACAGGAAGTTCTATCACAGCCATTGGTCAGCTGGCAAATGTATCAGCAAATAACCTGATTAACGCTACAGCTATCGGTAATGCTGCAGTGGTGAATGCAAGCAATAAAGTTGTGATTGGCAACACCTCCGTAAATGTAATCGGTGGTTATGCCAATTGGAGTAATCTGAGCGATGGTCGGTTCAAAAGCAATGTGCAAGAAGATGTTCCGGGGCTAAGCTTTATTAACAAACTTCGCCCAGTGACTTACAAACTCAAGATGCAACAACTAGATGAGCATATCATGCAAAACATGTCCGAAGAGACTAAGAACGAAAGAATGCAAATGCGGCAAACATCAGATAATGATATTCCGAACAAAGTCAGTACGGGATTTGTAGCTCAGGAAGTTGAGAAAATCGCAAAAGATATAGGATATGATTTTGATGCCGTAATTGCGCCTCAAAACGAAACAGATCACTATAGTCTATCCTATGCGCAATTCGTTGTTCCCCTCACAAAAGCAGTCCAGGAACTCAGTGGTATGCTCGAAGAGCAAAAAGCAACCATTCAGCAACTTCAAAACGAATTGGCAGACCTAAAAAGTAATGATGCTAGTAATGTTATTTCCCCTAGGAATCCCAACGATTTATCGACTCTTGTTGACAAAATTGAGTTATTACAGAACAAACCTAATCCGTTCTCCATGGAAACCAGAATAGAAATGAGCTTACCACAAAGTGTTAGCACAGCAGAGGTCATCATTTACGACTTGCGAGGAACTCAACTAAAATCGATCCCCGTTGAAGCAAGAGGTGCTACGTATGTCAGCATCCAAGGTAGAGAATTGGAAGAAGGAATGTATCTGTATGCACTCATCGCCGACGGAGAAGTAATTGGTACCAAGCGAATGATCTTGACGAAGTAATGAGAGCCAAAGCCCTCAGGAAACACCTGGGGGTTTTGTCTATTCCCTAACTTCCTTAACACCCGACACATGAGTGGTAATCGCCTTCCACTGTCCATTCTCTTTTACAAATACATCGCTTGATTTGTACGTCTGGGTGTACGAACCTTGGGTATCGCTCCCAGCAATTGTTCCAACACCAAAGGTTGTAGCTGTTCCGTTTTCATAAACTTCCAGCTTTAAAATCTCGAACAAAAAGGAATCGTAGCTAGGGCCGTACTTAGAAACATATCCCATCTCATCTTCCTTTGAATAGACTTCTCCCCCATCATCAACAAGTTGGTACTTTTGATGTAAAATCTGATCTAGCAACGCAGTGTCCTGCTCTTCGTATGCCTTCGCAAACGACACTATTTTTAAATTTCTTACGGTCTCATAATCTTCATCACTGATCATAGAAGTTGGCTGTTGAGAGGGTGTTTGAGGACTGCATGCCGCAAAAAGTGCTAAAATTGCAAATAGGAAAAAGGTCTTCATCTTAGTTATTTTTTGGTTAAGCTACGAAAAAGCTGGATTAATCAAATAAGAAAACGGGATGCATGATTTTTAGGTTAAAATTGACATATGGAACTAAGTGAGTTGAAAGAAAAAGCAAAAGAGGTCGCAAAAAATGCACATGCCCCGTACAGTTCGTTTCGTGTTGGTAGTGCTATACTTACCAGGTCTGGAAATGTATATGTCGGCTGCAATGTAGAAAACACCTCGTACGGTCTTACCACCTGTGCCGAACGAAATGCAATTGCTTCAGCGGTGTCGACAGAGGGAAAAATTGAGTTAGAATGTGTGGTGGTCTACACACCTACAGAGAAACCTGCCACGCCTTGTGGAGTTTGCCGTCAGGTGATTCAAGAATTCAATGGAAGTGATATCAAGGTTCATTGTTGTTGTGATTCTGACGAAGTATTGGACACATCAATCAAAAAACTTCTCCCTGAGGCGTTTAATTTGGATGACTTTAAAAAATAGCGGCGAGAAAACTTCAAGCAATAGCGCTATCAAATACTGAAACTATTTTTTCGTAGTAGCAAGAAATCAAACAGAAACAAAGAAGCCCTGCGGTTTGCAAGGCTTTTCATTCATTTTCTTTTTGATCAATAGTACTTGTAGCTGGGAGGTTTGTTTCCAGCAATTCTTACATACAGATTGGCTTTGGCTTTGTGATTCGTTAGATGGTCATGGACTGTCAACAACCCTTCAAGTCTTGTCATCGTGTTTCCTCCAAAACTCTGAATGGTATCCATCAATTGTTGATCTGACATAGCAGCCATTATTTCGCCCGTTTCTCTAAGTTGGCCTGTGACAAAACTCATAATCTCTTCCTTGCTCATGGAGGCAACGTCCCTTTCCGGTCGATCCTGCGGTGGTGGAATGTCCTTCAAATAGAGATTTGCAATTACTGTGGAAGATCCACCAATATGTATCAACTGCTCAGCAAAAGTTCGCACGCTATCGTGAGGCTTATAGTTATACTGATCTTCGGGCATAGCATCGGAAAGCTCCACAATCTGATCAATAGCAGCATTCCAGACCTTGATATGCCCCTCAGTAATGTTGTACGTTGGTTCATTTGGGGCGGCACATTGAGTTAGCAACAAAATGACTGTTACAAACCCAATAGAGGGTTTAGTTAGGTTTTTCATAAAATTAAAGTTTAGGTTTCGCTATAGTAAAACTACTATTTACCCGAGAAGAAAAGAAAATGTCAATCAGTACTTTCTGTTCAGAATTTCAGAATATATAATCGCTTTCCGGGCCTCCCCTGCGCTCAATCCATCCCGGATCTCATCAGCGAATGTATACTCCTCCTCTTCTTCTGCGTCCATGCCTTTGAACAGTCGAGGTTCATGATAATTCTCGTCGGGCTCATATTCCAGGCTATGACCTTCAGCTCGTTTAATGGATTCTTCGTAGATCCTTCGGCTCTCTTCATCAGCGAATGCTCTTCGCTCCCCTTCAAGACGCTGCTGTTCTTGAACCTCTTCCTGCGGTTTCACCTCCTCCATCTGTTCAATAACTTCTTGCGGTACTTCCTGAACAACTTCTTGCCCTGGGTCCGCCTCACCAGTTATCTCCCTTAACAAATCTTCAAATGTTTTCGAAGGTGTTTCAGGAGCAGGATTATTTTCCGTACCCGGTCGGGAGGTTGGAGCTTTCTTCTTTTTTCGGGTCAAAAAATAGATTAAAGCTGCAAGCAAATACCATACTATCTGATAATCATCCATGATCCCACTAAGGTACAAATCGAAATTTGAACTTCATGGATTCAATCTATTAATTAGAAAAAAGTAAAAAAAGATCTTACTCATACATAGTTATTCCATTGATAAACATGTCTTTGTGTTAACAGTTTTCATTCATTCCTTCAATTAAATAGTGCTTATCGCATAGAAGTGACTAACTTACACCTAAATAAGAACCATGCCTGACTATCCTATCAATCATCATCTCTATACTTTGTTGTGGAATAAGTATCGTCCGGCCATCGTAAAGCTGATGACTGATGCGCTAGAAAAGCCCCAGGAATACAAATTCCAACCACATGAATTCAAGGATGTCAATCCTCGGGAAAAAGGTGGTTATAGCTTCACAATGGAGGTTTATAAAGGCAAGGCTCAAAACAATATCAAAGGTTCAGTAGTTGCTCAAGATTTGCTGTTGATCCTGCAGAAATCTGGAAGAGCATTGGAACTGCTGGATACAGCTAAATATGAATTTGTTCTCGACAAGCAGTTCATGCTTAAGATTAGCCAGGAGCCTGTAGTACAGGAGGAACCTGAACAAACAACCCCAGAAGTCGTCGAATCTACAGACACTGAAGAATCTGTCGAATCTGACGATGCAGAATCTACTTCCGAGGTAGAAGATCTTGCCACAGATATAGCTGAAGAATCAGCAGTAGAGGAAAATGCAGAAACAGAAGAAAAAGAAGGCTAAACAGTCTTGAAGGCCTAATTTTGCAGTTTCTACTTATCAATGAAAAATATATCGATTGCCCTCCATGGCGGAGCAGGAACAATTCTTCGCTCATCACTTACACCTGAACTCGAACGTTCTTACAAACTAGAACTTCAAAAAGCGCTGGATACAGGATACCAGTTGTTAGAGGAAGGCGCAACTTCCGTTGACGCTGTGGAAGCTTCGGTTACAGTACTTGAAAATTGCTCGCTTTTTAATGCTGGGAAAGGGTCGGTATTTACCTCAGGCGGCACTCATGAAATGGACGCATCGATCATGGATGGCTCCAGCTTAAATGCCGGAGCGGTTTCGTCCATTTCTGGTGTGAAGAATCCAATCCAGCTGTCCCGGCTGGTCATGGAACAATCGGAGCACGTTTTCCTGACAGGTAAAGGTGCGGAAGACTTTGCTAAAAAGATGAACTGTACGTTTGAAGCTAAAGATTACTTCTTCGATGAGTTCCGCTACCAACAGTGGCTTTCCGTGAAGGACACAGATCAATTTCAGTTGGATCATACAGCTATTAGGGATGAGAAATTTGGAACAGTGGGGGCTGTCGCATTAGATCAGTTTGGAAATGTTGCAGCGGCTACATCAACAGGTGGAATGACCAACAAAAGATATGGACGGGTCGGTGACAGTCCCATTATTGGAGCTGGAAACTACGCCAACAATAAAACCTGTGCAGTGTCATGCACCGGAAGTGGCGAATATTTTATTAGAGCAGTGACCGCTTATGATGTTTCCTGCCTGATCGAACACAAAGGAATGAAGCTGGGTGAAGCTTGTAAAGAAGTTGTTCATAAGCGTCTAAAGGAACTTGGTGGTGACGGTGGGCTCATCGCAGTTGACACATCCGGATCAATTTGCTTAGACTTCAACACCGAGGGAATGTATCGTGGTCAAAAAAACAGTCAGGGCTTAGACGAGGTAGCTATTTTTTCCTAGCAACTAAACGAATGCTTCATGAATTGGCAGTATCGTAATCTGTCTGTTATTCAAGGTAAATTGATCGCCGTTGGCCAATATATGAGTTGTCAAATTGGATAGTGACATAGGTGTACCTTCCTCTAACTGCTCATGAGCATTGTGAGTAAGCGAGCTAGCATCCATTACTACAACCATTCCTGATCCAATTACTTTGAATTCGTTACAGTTCTTAATGATCAACCCCGTGTCTTCTGCTAGCCCAATTCCTACAAGATCCGGGAAGACAGCAACAGCCTCAGCAAGTCTTCCAAATCTTCCTCTACGTATGAAATGGGTATCGATGATTAACTCCGGGATGAGACTCAAACCCTTACTTAAATTCAATGCTCCCTTCAACAATGCTTCAGTACTACTGCCTCCGGCAATCATTTCGTTGGTCATTGCCATAGCTCCAGCACTTGTTCCCGCAATGATGAAATCTTCATATCTGAACTTTGCTGACAGCAGCTCATGCAGCTTTGTTTCACCTATGATCGAACTAATCCTGGATTGATCGCCTCCTGAGAACATCACACAGTCAGCACTAGAAAAATCATCAAGTAGATCTTGTTGGTCACACTGCTCACGATTCCCGATATCCATCACTGAAACGTTGTCGCACCCTAATTTCTCAAAAGCACTTAGATAGTTTCTTCCAACCTTTTTTGGAATGCTGGAAGCAGTAGGAACCACAATAATCTTTGCACTGACTCCCCCACTCTCTCGCACAACATGCGATAAAATCCCTTCTTCAATGAAGTCAAGTCCCGTATACTCATTTGTTCCCTTGTCTTCATTACCACCGATTGGTATCAACGTTCCTTTCACCTGATTCATTCTTCCTTAACCGTATATCTTTTTTTGACTCTGCAAAAATGGTTATAAAATCTCGTTAACAATCTATATTTATACAAATCAACTTTAACTCGCTTAATTTATTTCATATGAACATAAGAGAAATCCGAGCGCTTAGAGGTCCAAACTACTGGTCCGTTAGAAGACACAAACTTATCGTCATGGTTCTGGATCTTGAAGAACTGGAACATAAACCCACCAACAAGATCAAAGGGTTTCTCGGAAGACTCAAAAAGATGTTCCCCACTATGTATGCTCATCGGTGTTCCGTCGGTGAGCCGGGTGGCTTTTTCCAGCGTGTGAAGGAAGGAACCTGGATGGGTCATGTCATTGAGCACATCGCCCTGGAACTGCAAACGCTGGCTGGGATGGATGTGGGATTTGGTCGAACTCGCGGGTACGGCGAAGAAGGTGTTTACAACGTCGTGTTTGCTTATATGGAGGAAGAGGTTGGCAGGTATACAGCAAAAGTTTCAGTTAAAATCGCTGAGGCCCTAATTGAAGGAAAGGAATATGATCTTCAGAAAGACATTCAAGAAATGCGTGAGATCCGCGAGCGGGTAAGGCTCGGTCCAAGTACCGGGTCTATCATCGAAGAGGCCGAGAGTCGCGGAATCCCCTGGATCAGACTCAACAAATACTCTTTGTGTCAACTGGGATACGGAGTGAATCAAAAGAAAGTACAAGCCACTGTCGCAAGCACAACGAGCAATATTGGTGTCGAGATTGCTTGCGACAAGGAAGACACAAAGTACTTATTGGAACAAGCTGAAGTCCCGGTTCCTCGTGGGGAAATTATTAGAACTGAAAGAGGTCTTAAGGAGGCTGTCAGATATGTTGGATATCCCTTGGTTGTCAAACCAATCAGCGGTAATCATGGAAGGGGGATCACCACAAACGTCTTAAATTGGAAAGATGCTCTAACCGCCTTCAAGGCTGCCAAAGAAGTTTCCAATTCCGTTATAATTGAAAAATTTATCACCGGAGAAGATTATCGACTCTTGGTGATTGATGGAAAACTAGTCGCAGGAGCAAAACGTACCCCCGCTCACGTCGTGGGCAACGGTAGATCGACCATCCAGGAGCTAATTGACAAGGTGAATTCCGACCCCAGAAGAGGTTATGGCCATGAAAAAGTACTTACTCGCATTGAAGTCAACGATTTGACGAAAAGTATCCTAAAAGAACACAAGAAAACCTTAAGATCAGTTCTAAAGAAGGGAGAGGTTTTCAATCTCAAAGACACAGCAAATCTGAGTACTGGTGGGACCGCCGAGGATGTCACTGATATCTTACATCCCTACAACATATTTATGGCAGAACGTATAGCTAAGATCGTTGATCTTGATATCTGCGGGATTGACATCATGACTACTGACATTGGCAAACCTTTGCCCGAAACAGGAGGTGCAGTTCTGGAAGTAAACGCTGGCCCGGGTTTCAGGATGCACCTAGCCCCAGCTGAGGGTTTACCAAGAAATGTCGCTGGGCACGTGATTGACATGCTCTATCCCCCTGGTTCTGATTGTAGAATCCCAATAGTTGCTGTTGCCGGAACAAACGGTAAGACTACTACGACCAGGCTGATCGCTCATATCGCTCGAATGAAGGGCTACAAAGTGGGCTACACTACTACCGATGGTGTCTATATTCAAAACAGACTTCTGATGACAGGAGATTGCACTGGGCCTGCCAGCGCTGAGTTCGTACTCAAAGATCCGACCGTCGATTTTGCGGTTTTGGAATCAGCCCGCGGCGGACTGTTAAGAGCAGGTCTTGGCTTCAAAAACTGTGATGTTGGTATCGTTACCAATGTGGCTGCTGATCACCTTGGGTTGAAGGGCATTCATACCATCGAACAGCTTGCCCGGGTCAAGGGAGTTATTCCTGAAACGGTTTTTCCTGATGGTTACGCCATCTTAAATGCAGACGATGATCTCGTCTATGCGATGCGCAAAAATGTGAAGTGCAATGTTGCCCTCTTCTCACTGGATGAAAATAATAAACGGATGGTTCGCCATGCACAATCAGGTGGACTATCTGCTGTGTTCGAAAATGGATACATTACTATTTGTAAAGGTGAATGGAAAATGCGTGTTACCAAGGCCATCAATGTGCCTCTGACTTTTGATGGAAAAGCGACATTCATGATCCAAAATGTGCTTCCAGCTGTTTTAACTGGCTACATTCGAGGATTTTCAATAGAAGATATCAAAGTTGCGATTGAGTCCTTTATTCCATCACCGGCACAAACCCCAGGGCGACTCAATATGTTCCGATTCGAAAACTTCAACGTTTTGCTGGACTATGCGCATAACCCTGCTGGCCTAAGAGCATTGAAAAACATGGTCGAAAAGCTTGATGGTACTCCAAAAGTGGGCATGATCGCGGGGATTGGGGATCGTAGACCAGAAGACAATCACGAAATTGGACAGGTGGCTGCTGAGACATTTGATGAGATCATTATTAGGCAGGACAAACACTTACGTGGTAAGACAGAGAAGGAGATCATCGATATGATCCACAGTGGAATAAAGAGTGTAGATGCTGAAATGCCTGTCACAATTATTCCATCAGAAGAGGAAGCAATTACTCACGCGATCACAAATGCAAAACAAGGTTCCCTCCTGGTTTTCTGCAGTGATGTAGTACCTGACGCATTAAATCTGGTAATGAGCTTCAAGGAGAAGGAAGCAAAGAAGCTTTACGACATGAAATGATTGTTTCTTAAGATAAAAGGCTCACTCTGCGAGGTGAGTCTTTTCAATTACCTGGAAACCAATCTTCTTTCGTTTGTCGTCAGAAAGTGGCTGTTGTCGCGGACTTTCTTAATAGTAATAAAATGACGCAGGAAATAGTTACCAGAAAGTACATTTACGCAAGAGTTGATCTTTTCTTATGATAAAATTGATACCCACGCTCCTTTTCGCAATCTTTATATTAGCCCAATCCTGCTCTACACCCTCTGGTGCTGCAAAAGCTCAATTGGTTCGGCATACGGTCGTTGCGGACGGTCATCCGATCGCACTATGGGAAAAGAGTGCCAGAGAAGCAAACGAATCCATACTGCTTGTTCACGGTAGAACTTGGAGTGCGCTTCCAGATTTTGATCTACAGGTGGAAGGAGAAGACTTGTCGCTCATGGATGGACTGGTCGAGCATGGATACACAGTCTACGCGGTTGACCTTCGAGGGTACGGAGAGACACCCAGGGATCAGACGGAGTGGCTAACTCCAAGCCGGGCCGCAGAAGACCTGGCAATCGTACTAGAATGGATTAGCAACAAGCAAACATGGAGAATCAAACCTCATTTGTTTGGTTGGTCCCTAGGTTCAACGCACTCCCAATTGCTAGCTCAACGAAATCCAGGACTTATCTCCTCTTTGACTCTTTTTGGTTACTGGTATGATGGTGATGAGACCATTCCAGCCGACTCAGAAGAGCACTCACTTCAAAAGATTGTAAATACTCCTGAAGCGGCAGCAAGCGATTTTATCGTTCCGGGTTCAATTAGTCAAAAAGCGATCGACACATACGTGAAAATGGCACTTGAGGCAGACCCCATAAAGGTTGATTGGAAGAATATGGACGAATACAACGAGTTGGATCCCTCCAAAGTGACGGTCCCAACACTTATCCTCCAGGGTGAACATGACCCAATTGGTCCAACGGAAAAACAGGCTAAAATCTATACGAAGTTGGGTACGAGTCATAAACAATGGGTGACGGTGCCAGGCGGAGATCATGCCGCTTTCATGGAAACTCCAAGGGACTATTTCATTCACGAGTTGGTTAGTTTTTTAAAAGGCATTCCCAAATAAGATTTAATGTAATACAAAGAGGCGTAGCTCCTCTCACATAAATAGCGATAGCTTTTCTGCACGCTTTACTTAACTTATCCTTGAAAGTATGCTTAAAGACCATTTCATATGAACGCTATTACAAGACTCACCACCCAAAAAGTCCATCTACTTTATGTATCGCTCTTAATGACTTTCTGCTTTGTCGACGCGCAAGGGTTTGAAGGTTACTACCGATATCCTGATATCAGTGGAAATACGGTAGTATTTACAGCGGAAGGTGACATATGGACAGTCTCGCTATCAGGAGGGCTGGCTCAGCGCTTGACAACTCACCCAGAGGAAGAGCGGTTTCCAGCAATTTCCCCGGACGGTCAGACCATCGTATTTTCAGCCAGCTACGAGGGTCCAACTGAGATCTACTCCATGCCCATCACCGGCGGACTTCCGACCAGGTGGACGTACGAAGGCGATGCCTCAATAGCCGAAGGTTGGACACCTGATGGTAAGATCATCTACAACACAAGGGCATACTCAGGAGTACCTGATCTTCAGATGGTGACCATAAATCTTGAAACAAAGCAAAAACAACGAATTCCGTTGTTTCAAGCAAGCGAAGCCTCTTTCAGTAGTTCTGGCAACACGCTCTATTTTGTCCGACCAGCCTATCATCGAAATGTAACGAAGCGATACAAAGGTGGCACAGCTCGACAGATTTGGCAATTCACAAATGGAAGTGCTGAAGCTGTGCAGCTGACAACAAACTACACGGGGGAAAGTCATCATCCCATGTGGTTGAATGGACGCATCTATTTCATCACTGACCGCGATGGAATCATGAACCTGTGGTCAATGGATGAAAGCGGCGCTGATCTGAAACAACACACCGAACATAAGGATTTCGATGTTCGATATGCGAATGCCTCTGGGGGTAACATCGTCTATCAATTGGGTGCCGATCTATGGTCATACAACATATCAGCAGATGCCTCACAAAAAATAGAAATCAAACTTGCCACTGATCTTGATCAACTACGAGAAAAATGGGAAGAGAATCCCGCGCAGTATATAACCTCTGTTCATCCAGACCCGGATGGAGAAAACATCGTCATCACTGCCAGAGGTCGAGCTTTTGTGGCACCTGCAAAATCAGGTCGGTTTGTGTCTTTTGACCAAAAGAAGAATGTAAGATATAGAGATGCCGTTTTTTCTCATGATGGCAAGAATATTTACACCCTCTCGGATGAAAGTGGTGAGTTCGAATTTGTGAGTATGCCGGCAAATGGTTTAGGGAATCAGAGAACACTGTCAAGAGACGGCACTGTACTGCGGTGGGGTGGCGTGCCATCGTCTGACGGAAAATGGATTGCATATAGTGATTTAGAAAACAACATGTTCGTTCTGAATATTGCCACGGGAGCTAGCGCCAAGATCTCAACTAATCAAGAGGGTATCGGTGGTTTTTCATGGTCTCCTGACAGTCAGTGGCTTGCATTTGTGCAAGTGGCCAACAATACAATGTCTCAAATCCGTGTTTACAATGTCGAAACCGGTGGATCCTTCGAACTTACAACGGATCGAGCGAACAGTTTCAATCCCAGGTGGGATCCGGACGGGGAATTTATTTATTTCCTTTCGGATCGAAGCTTCACTTCTCTCGTCGGAGCTCCTTGGGGCTCCAGGCAACCAGAACCTTATTTTGATTCACAGGAAAAACTGTATCATGTCGCTCTGAGAAGAGGAATTCGATCACCCTTTAGGGAAGACGATGAACTGTTTTCACCAGACGAGCAAAAGGAGAAAAAAGAGGTCACCGACAAAAAAAGTAAAAAAAGCAAGAACAATTCAGAGGTATCAGACAAACTATCCGTAGCAATTGATCAGATTGGGATCAAAGAACGCATCGAAGAGGTGCCGATCAAAGCAGGCAACTATTGGGGTCTTGCAGTCAATAAAAAAGCCATCTACCTGGTTTCCAGAGAGACCGGATTACGTGCGAAAAATGACCTGATGGTGGTGAGAATTGGTAACGAAGATGTGAAATTGAAAACGATGGTCAAAGATATTAGTAGCTTCGAATTAGCTAAAAATGGCGATAAGATCCTGGTTAGTCAGCGTCGAAACTACTATATGATCGATGCCGGGACGGGACCTGCAAACGATCTGGGAGACAGCAAAGTAGATTTAAGTGGCTGGAGGTTTCCGATAACCCCCGTGGAGGATTGGAAGCAGATTTTTACAGATGCCTGGCGCATGGAGCGTGACTATTTTTACGACAAGAACATGCACGGTGTAGACTGGGATGCGATGCATACCAAGTACGCTCAGTTGATCGATCGAGTCACAACCAGGAGCGAGCTTTCGGACCTGATCGGGAGGTTTGTAGGTGAGCTATCAGCCTTGCATACAAGCGTTCGTGGAGGAGACACGAGAAATGATGATCAGAATATTTCAGTTGCGAACCTTGGGGCCGTCTTCAGTCGTGATCAGCAGAACAACGGTTTTCGAATAGACTACATTTATAAAGCAGATCCCGACTATCCGAATGAGAAATCGCCATTGGATGATCCTTATCTGGATGTACGTGTCGGAGATATTATAACTACTGTCAATGGAATACCTGCACTATCTGCATTAGATATAGGTGAGTTGATCAGAAACCAAGTCGGCAAGCAAGTCAGACTCTCTATCAGTCGAAATGCCATTTCCAGAGATATAATTGTTACCCCGATTGGCAACATGTTCAACCTCCGATATAGAGACTGGGAATACGCCAATCGACTAGAAGTAGAAACTAAATCTGATAGCCAAATCGGATATCTCCATCTTCGTGCAATGGGACGAAATGACATCCACCAGTTCTACAGGGAGTTCTACCCGGTTTTTGACAGGCCTGGGTTAATTGTAGATGTGAGGTACAACTTTGGAGGGAACATCGACAGTTTCATCCTTGAGAAACTGCTGAGAAAGGCATGGATGTATTGGAAAGCCAGGGCGGGTAAACCCTACTGGAACATGCAGTATGCCTTTAGAGGACATATAGTAGTGCTGGTAAATGAAAATACTTACTCCGATGGTGAGGCCTTCGCCGACGGATTTAAGAAACTCGATCTTGGGACAACAATTGGGACAAGAACATGGGGTGGGGAAATTTGGTTGCATAGCGGCAATCGATTGAGTGACGGAGGACTTGCTCGTGCTCCGATGTTCGGCGTCTATGGTGACAATGGCGAATGGTTAATTGAGGGGCACGGCTTTGAGCCTGACATAGTGGTGGATAACCTTCCGCATGCCACATTCAATGGCCAGGATGCGCAGCTGGATGCCGCCATCAATCACTTGAAAAAGTTGATCGAGGAAGACCCAAGAGAGGTGCCGCCGGTTCCTGACTATCCGGACAAGTCATTCAATAACGGGAAGCAATGATCATTTGAGCAGATCTGGATTGTTGGGAAGCACATCGGTGAGAAATTCCTCGATCGTAAATCGTTGCGGAATATGTTGCGGACAATTCCAGTCGAATGCTTTTACGTGAAATAGCACAAGCCGCTCTACCTTGCTTTATAGTCCGGGAGTAGCAGTTTTTCTTGCAAATCTGGATGTGTTTCCGGATCAAGTATCTCCGTTTCTGCCCAGATTTTCAGCCGGGTTTTAGTTGGATAGTGTAGCAGAATCAATGCAGCCTTCTTTGTTGCATTTATGTTTCCAGTGCTGATATACTGCATATTTCCTTTAAAATCAGCATAACCCAAAGTAGACTCGTCGAGAACTTTAAGGAACCCTCTTGGACCACCGCGAAACTGCACGTAGGGCCAGCCGTTTTCACCAACAGTAGCTAGATAGAAACCATCCTGGTTTTCAATATGTGCTTTTTCTCTATACGAAATTTGATTTTGGTCCGGTCCACGTTCCTCCATCTTCTGGTACACGTCTCTCGAACCGTACTTTTCTTGAGCTTTCTTAACACTTTCTGTAAACGTGTATGTTGTAAAATTCTTCCCCATGTACTTTTATTTAAAACAAGCAACGGCTAAGCACCTCCTTTCATTCCACAAAAGAGGTTGGCTGGCTGACAGTATCTTGAAAAAAGAGCCCCTACTGAGATTTACACATACTGGCGTCTAGGTAAATGACTCATACAAATTCATAGGATTATATCAATATAGAATATACCTTTTACAAGGTATACTTGTGTAAGAATTAACCATAACCACATTTTTTAATCATTTTAAATACAAACAGCTATGAAAAGTTTATTCAAAGTTTTTGCGAAAGACCCAGATCGAGTGAGAATTCAAAAGTCTGAAGGTGACACCTGGACCGTAAAGAAAGGGTTCAATATATTGTACATTGGCACGAAGGAGAAATGCCAGACTTACATGAATCAAATGAACATGGCTTGATCGGATTCATCCTGGCGACTTCTATTCAATTATATATAACAGGCAAGCTTTTCAATGAAAAGCTTGCCTTAATTATTTCAGTTATTCGTCCCTTAAGGACTTCACCGGATTGACCACAGCCGCGGAGATTGACTTATAGCTCACTGCCAGAACAGCAACAAGCATTGCCCCTATTGCTGCTATTCCGAACAAGAACAAATTATCCGGACTTACGATATCAATTCGATATTGAAAATCCTGAATCCAACCGCTCAGTGACCAGTAAGAGATGGGCCAGGCAATGAGGCTAGCAATTCCAATTAGTAAAATAAACTCCCGCATAAGTAATTTTACAATCTGATACACTGAAGACCCGAGTACTTTTCTGACGCCGATTTCCTTTCGACGTTGTTCGGCCGTAAAGGAAGAAAGTCCGAAAAGTCCCAAACACGAGAGCACGATAGATAACATGGTAAAAGCATTAACCATCTTAGAGAATTGCAGGTCCGATTCAAACAGTTGGTCAAATTCCTGATCGAAAAATTGGTATTCGAAAGGGTAGTTAGGAAATGTCTCTGACCAAACAGCTTCAAGAAACTCCAATGTTGTCCTGGCGTCTGTAGTTGTCATTTTCAAGTTGAGATTGCTAGCCGGGGCTGGGTTGTAGTAAATTACAAGCGGCTCGATTTTATGTCGCATGTTCGCGAAGTGAAAATCGTCGATAACCCCAATGATCGTGCGCTCGCTCTGGCCAAAAGTAAGCTTCCTTCCCACTCCATGATCCCAATTGAGGGCTTCCAACATCGCTCTGTTAATAATGATCGACTCCTGCTGATCACTGCCAAATTCCGGATCATAATTACGTCCTTCTACTACCTCTATTCCCATTGCGTCAAAATAGTTGTGGTCGGCTGAAAAAGCACTGACAATCCAAGTGTCTTCATCACTAGTTCCACCCTCTAAAGTCATTCCTGTACGTCCAAAAGTTCTACCAGGCATATTGCTTGAATAAGCAGCGTGACTGATGGACGGATGCTGAAGCGCCTCATCTTTGAACACATCCATCCCTCGGATTAATGCACCACTGCTAAAATTGAGATTTAGTACTTGCTCTTTGTCAAAACCAAGATTCTTGTTTCGGATGAAGTCAATTTGCTTTGCAACCAATAAGGTTGAAATGATCATCACAACCGATGCGACGAACTGTAGAATGACAAGAGATTTTCGAAGTAGAACTCCTTGCGAACTTGTCTGAAATTTTCCCCTAAGAATTCGAATGGCGTCAAATCCTGACAGCACAAATGCCGGATAGAGACCAGCTCCCAACCCAACAGCTATCGAAATCAATGCATACGCACCCAACATCCACAAATTGGCAGTCATAACATCGTTTGGACTGAAATCCAGACCCAGATCAACTGAGCGACTAAGCAAAACAACCAAAAGAAGCGCTATTGCAAGTGAAACAACAGATAGGGTGACCGATTCAGTCAAATGTTGTCCAATTAGTTTCTTCTTTCCACTTCCCAAAACCTTCCTTATGCCCACCTCTTTTGCCCTGGTCGTAGATTGGGCAGTGGTAAGATTCATGAAATTAAATGCCGCGATTAGCAGAACAAACAACGCCACTGCAGCCAACGCATAGACATACGTGGCATCACCTTTATTCATGTGATAACCGTCAAAGAGTATATCCTGTGACTTCAAGTGGATATCTGTTACGGGTTGTAGCTGCGGGATCCAAAAGTCATTTACGTCATTGCTTAGGGATATTTCTCTAAGCTTCCCTTCTATCTCCTCCTCCATTGAGGGGTCTTTTAGCACAATGTATCCAATCATCCCAAGACCTTGCCAACTATCCAGGTAATCGGCAAAACTGGAATCGGACTCGGCAGGAAAAAGCGATAAGAGCACATCATACTGAAGATGAGAATTCTTGCTAACATCCTGCATGGTACCCACGATTTCCCAGGTATCATCACTAATGGTAATTAATTCACCTGAAACATCAGATTGATCAGGAAACATGGTTTTAGAAAATGACTCAGTCAGAATGACCTTCCTTGGAGCATTGAACTCCTCCGCCATTTTTTCGTCTTTCAATTCCAGATCAAAAATGTTGAAGAAGTCTGGCTCAACGTACTTCGCTTGTGTCGCATAGTAACCCTTGTCACCCTTCTCAAGCCGCTGGTCACCGACGTGGATCATACGGGCTGAGGCGGTAACTTCAGCAAGTTCTTCCTCAGCCGCTTTTGGCATCCTCGGACTGGTGATCGCCACCATATTGCTCGAGACTCCCAAGGCCTCATCGATGGTCGTATGTCTGAAAATATGATCTGATTTTTCATGCCAGGTGTCGTACGACGCTTCATTGTAGACATAGCTGGTAAGTGTGACAAAAGCAAAGAAGCCAAGTACCAGCCCTGTGACATTTATTGAGGTACTTAGTCTGTTTTTTCGAAAATTCCGGAGTGTGATAACAATAAAATTTCTTATCATGCTAATGGTTGGTTTCAATGATTACTTAAGCTTACCTCGTTGGTTACAGCCCTATTAGTTAGGATGGTACCGACTCGTCGAAAGTTTCAATAAATGAACGAGATGCTAGCGAGGATGTCAACCAATTTATGTCAAGCGGTCAATTGCTCCCAAGTCATGCTCTTCTAGCCCTGTAGATAATAGTACCAATAGGTATCATAAGGAAGGGTATACTGATAAGTAAAAGCGTTTCCCAACCAAGTGCATGAACGATGAATCCCGCCGAAAGTGCCGAAAATGCTTGCGTGCCAAATATGATAAAATCGTTTAAAGCCTGAACCTTGAAACGCTCTTTTCCCACGTAGGATGATGGAAGCAGTGTGGTTCCTCCAATGAAAAGAAAGTTCCAGCCAACTCCCAGCAACAGCAGCGCCCACCAATAATGGCCGATACCATGACCAGAATAGGCAATGGTGATGCAAATACCGTATGCCAAAATGCCAATCAAGATCATTTTGATATTGCCAATTTTTCTTATGAAATACCCTGATATCAATGATGGTAAAAACATTGCCACAATATGGCTTTGAATCACCCATTTGGTATCTTCTAGCGAATGCCCATCCATTACGTGCATGCTGACAGGTGTAGCAGTCATAATGAAACTCATGATTGCGTAACCTACTGCCGCACTCGCCACGGCTACCAAAAAGACTGGTTGGCGTGCGATTACTGATAATGATCTTCCATTGTCCTTGCCCGCTTCTTCAGTTGTTTCAGTGTTTTTATAAAAGAATATAGTGGTCAACCCTAGTATAAATAGAACAGCCAAAAGCAAAAAAGATCCTAGGTATTCCGTCGAGAAAAGGTTTCTACCTGCTAGGCCCACCTCGGGTCCAATGAAGGCAGCTGCGATTCCGCCCAATAGGACGGTGGATGCCGCCAAAGGGATAAGGTCCGTTTCTACACTTTCCATTGCTGCAAAGCGAAATTGATTGAGCGTTGCTACGGACATTCCCAATAACAGAAGGCTTAAGCAAAACAGGTAAAACGAACTTATGTATATACTATATGCAGCAAATAGGGAAAAGCCAACAGATAAAGTGAAAACCAACAAAAAAGCCCTGCGCCTTCCCACCTTCTTCATGAGCAAGGTTGCAGGAACCGTAAATACGGCTGTCCCTACGATAATTGATGCAACCGGTAACGTAGACAACTCCTCCGATGGTGCTAGAAGAGTTCCAATTATGCCTCCAATAAATACGACCAAAGAAGAACTTGACATCATGAGAGACAAGCCAAGCGTCAGTACCCAAACATTTTTTGGAAGTGATAACATTTTTAGCTGGCGGGCAAAAGATTTATTTAATGGGCCAAATCAGTTCCTAGCGGTTTTCAACCATGATCTTCTTCGGATGGACAAGTTTCATCTCCTCTATGAGGTGTTTTGCATTTGCATACTTGTCTACGATAAATAAAATGTAACGTAAATCGACCATGATGTTTCGACAGATTTCCGGATCATAATTCATATCACTCATCGTTCCTTCCCAGACCCGATCGAAGTTTATTCCTATCAAGTTACCTTCAGCATCGATGGCCGGACTCCCTGAGTTTCCGCCAGTCGTATGGTTAGTTCCTAGAAAGCAAACCGGGACTTTCCCGCTCGCATCAGCATATTCGCCATAGTCTTTTGCGTCATATAGATCGCGTAGTTTTTGAGGCACATCGAATTCATAATCTCCCGGCACATACTTTTCGATCACGCCATCCAGGTAGCTTACCGGCTTGTAGTACACCGCATCTCTTGGCGAGTAACCACGAACCTGCCCGTAGGTTACCCTCAAGGTACTGTTGGCGTCAGGAAAGTATCGTGCATTCGGTAAAGCTTCCATCAGCGCTTTCATGTATTGCTTTTGAAGTGCCGCGATAGCTGCACTCTTTTGCTGAAATTCCGGGTTGATAGTACCAACAAATTCTTCCATCATTGGCTTAGCGAAAGCGTAGGCAGCATCATTGTTCAACTTCTTTATCACCTGCTTTGCGCTGCCTTCCAGCAGATCCAATGCGCTCTCCAATTTTGTGAAAGCGGTTTTTTCATAAATTGCCGTACTGGCATTTTCGCGGTAGAAAGGCATCACATTCCTAAAAACAGCTCTATCTACAGTAAGATCATAGTTCTTGTGTACACTAGTTAGTCTTCCAATTAAGCGATCTCTTTCTTTCTCAAAATCCTCTGGACTGCTATTAACAGCTTGCTCAAACTGATACGCCCCAAAGGTCATACCTAATAGTTCATTGGTTATCAAAAATACCTCAATGAAGTTTCGGCGCTGGATATTGATAGATGCAAAATCACCATACAGACGATCAAACTCTGGAAGAATGCTTCCATACTTTTCTTCAAGTCCTTTTTCTTGCAATGCCTTTATAAACGAGGACTCAAAGGAACGACGAGCCTTGATAACATTGCCTTTTTCAATGCCTAGGTTTTCACCGATCCATTTTTTCCAGGCATTTGCAATCCTTGCCTGCTTCGAAGCATACTTGATCCGAATATCATCACTTTCCTTCATTCTGGCATCGATCACCTTCAGGGCTGCCTCCCGAATCGCAATATTACTTGGATTGAATTCTTGTGTGATATGTTCGATTGCTACTGCCGGTAGGTACTCGTCTGTTCTACCCGGGAAGCCGAAAACCAACGTAAAATCACCCTCATCTACTCCATCAAGGGAAACAGGAAGGAAATGCTTCGGTCTGTAAGGCACATTATCTTCACTATATTTTGCTGGCCTGTTATTGGCATCTGCATAAATTCTAAATAGGGAAAAGTCACCCGTGTGCCTAGGGAATACCCAATTGTCAGTATCACTTCCAAACTTCCCAATACTCGTGGGCGGCGCTCCAACTAATCGTATATCTTCGAATCGCTCCGTGACAAAAAGGAAATATTGATTCCCTTTGTAAAACGCCTTCACCTTCGTATCCTGCCAGTCTTCTCTGTCTGCATTTTCCTGAACTTGATTGACATTTTTGTCAATCTGCGATTGTTTTTCCTCCTCAGTCATCTCACCGGTGATATTTGCAAAGGCCTGTTCTGTGATGTCTTCAATGCGAACTATGAACTCTACATACAAGCGGTTGTTGGGTAGTTCCTCAGCCATGCTCATAGCCCAAAAACCATCTTTTAGGTAGTCATTTTCCAGGGTGGAATGAGATTGGATCTGGCTAAAACCGCAATGATGGTTAGTCAGCAGCAGTCCATTAGGTGAAATAAGCTCACTTGTACAACCGCCATTAAAATGGCCGATAGCGTCTTTAAGACTGGAATTGTTGGTGTTGTAAATATCCTCAGCAGTCAGTTTGCTTCCGAGGCTTTTCATTTCCTCCTCATTCATACCTTCCAGCAAAGACGGGATCCACATGCCACCTTGCTGAGCATATACTTGAACCGAAATAAGTATTAGAAGAAGGGTCCTTAAGAGTCTCATAGTCTTGATTTTAAAATTGCGTTCAAGGTACTAAGTTCCCTCAAGGTGGACAACGTTGAACTTGCTTTTGGGAGACTCCAGCAACTCAAAAGGGAGCAACAGGCATTATGAGGTGGATCGAATAGCGAGTGAAGATGAAGGTGTGATTGTAGCAAGGAAAAAGTCAACTTCTCCCATTTCAATTGAATGGGCCAATCCAGATCGAAAATATAAAGGCAGTTATGTAGTGGTGCTTCGTGATGCTTTCAATAATGGTTTCATCGACATTCTAGAAACTGAAGTTGAATCTATTTCCTTTGACCCACGGAAATATGGCCATCGATACATTTTGTATTTCGTCAAAGCGGAAGATTGCAGAGCAAGCAGGACCTACAAGATCGAAGTAAAACCCTAGCCATCACAGCCTTCAACTTCCTTATTCATTGCGAACAACACTTGCAGGGTTGAGATGGGCTACCTTCAACGATTGCATCGTTACCAGGATCACAACAACCGCAACCGTAACGACGAAATTGATGACGAAAAGCTCATAAGGAACTTCGATGCGATAGGCAAAATTGGACAACCAGAAGTTCATTAAGAGAAAGCTGAGTGGCAAAGTAATCAAGCTAGCCACAAGGGTTATTTTCACAAACTCCCCAGCTAACAGGTTGATGATTTGTGTAATGCTTGCGCCAAAGATTTTCCTTAGACCTATTTCCCTATATCGTCGTACAATATTGAATGCTGACAATCCCAAAACACCAATTCCTGCGATTAAAACCGCCAAAACCATTACAACAGTCGCTAAGTTGCTGACTATTTGCTCATTCTTATAATGCTGTTGATACTCCTGATCCAGGTAGGTGAATTTCATATTAAAGAACTTTTCAAACTTCCCGTATTGATTGGTAATAATCTCCAGTGCTTCTTCCGGATAATTTTTATCATAGCGGATATATATGGTTCCGGCATGTTTCGGCTCCACATTGAAGAGAATTGCAGGTATTATGGATTTGTGTAAGGATTCGCTATTGAAATCTTTGGCCACTCCCACAATCACTCGCTCAGTTCCATTATGAGTGATACGCTTCCCTATTGGATCATCCAGGTTCATTTGTCTGACTGCAGTCTCAGTCACAATAACCTGGGCCACACTATCATTTTTAAGACTAAAATCACTTCCCTGCATCAATTCAACATCGAAAATCCGCAGTAATCCGTTATCTAATCCGATCTGCTTGAAAAGCATTTGATCCCCGTCCAGCTTTCCTGGCCACGAGATATTATCAGTCACCCCGGTAGCATCGATCATATTTGAATTGCTAACTCCTATCCCCTTTATCTGATGGTATTGAAGTAACTCCGTGGAAAAACTTTCATAGTTCTTGATATGCTGCCATGTGGGCTCCATGATTATAATACCTTCCCGATCATATCCAATGTTTTTGGTTTGCAAATAATCTAGTTGCAGGTATATAACTGAGGTTAAAATTATGATCACCCCAGAGAGACCAATTTGAATCGTAGTTAACCACCTTCTAGTAGTGCTTTTTGTCCTTCCTTTGAACTGCAAATTCTTGAGGACCTGAACAGGATTGAAACGGGACAGCACCAACGCTGGATAAACACCTGAAAGAAATGTGGTAGCAACTATGATCGAAACCACATACACTGTGACCCTAGTGTTCAGAGAAAATTCAATTTTCTCGTCGATAATTTCATTAAAGACTGGCAAAGTGTAGAAGACGATGGTTAATGCAATTGCTGCAGCTATTGTCACCTTCAGAAAAATCTCCAATACGAATTGGATTTGAAGCGTGGATCGACTTGCTCCGCTAACCTTTCTTACTCCGATTTCTTTTCCTCTAATAGAAGCCTGGGCAGTTGTCAAATTGATGAAATTGACCATAGACATCAGTAGCGTGAAGGCGGCAAACAATCCGAAAATTTTAATGTAATCGATCAGGCCACCAGATGCCTTCCCGTTTTCAAACGTCCCATACAAATGCACTTTGGTGAATGGCTGTAAGATGTACTCAATGCCATCCTCCTCCTTCGAATTCAGTTTGTTGATTGCAGATTCAATCTCCTGATAGTCGTTTGTATTGAGCGTGAGATAGGTATAAAATGCACTATTGCGCATTTGCTCTGCATTTGTGCCCCACAGCTCATAAACCAGATCCAAGGGTGCGACGAACGCAAACTGTAATGAAGATGTTGGAGGAACATCTTTAAATACACCCGTGATTTTGACTTCAAAGTGGTTGTCAACCCTATAGGTTCTGCCAACAGGATTTTCATCTCCGTACAATTGTTTGGCAATTGATTCGCTCAACACAATGCTCCTAGGCTCACGTAATGGGTTAGTCTCTCCATTTGTAATCTTGAAATCAAAAACTTCGAAAAAAGAGGAATCGGCGAAGATCCCTTTCGAGTAAATGCAATCTTTACCTTCGTCTATTTTGAAGCACTGCTCGGATGGCCATCTCCAATTATATATAAGCCGGGTAACCGAACCTATACCCGGAATGCTCATCTGAGCTTCCTCCATAAATCGATAATTGGCACCTGGATTGGTCTGGATTTCTCCCGAACTACTATACCCATTGGTCAGAACTTCATAAATTGATTCACTTTTTGAATGAAATCGATCGAA
Organism: Cyclobacteriaceae bacterium; assembly: GCA_028285685.1. Taxonomy (GTDB): domain Bacteria; phylum Bacteroidota; class Bacteroidia; order Cytophagales; family Cyclobacteriaceae; genus Ekhidna. The sequence continues at coordinate 42,771 of JANQOR010000019.1, forward strand.
ACTCAAATGATAATTGATCCAGTACATAGCGATAAAAACCACAGCCAGACCAACAGATAAACCCAGCGTGTTGATCGTACTGTAAAGTCGGTTCTTTTTGAAGCTTCTTAGGCTGACCTTTAAGTAATTTTTCAGCAGCATAAATGTGATGTTGTTCATCGTTCGATGATTTGATGGTTTAAAAAACAGAAGCGAGCCGAAGAAAAATCTGGTCTTCGCCTTCCAGGCTGCCATCTTTTCCAAGTCCTCATGAAAAGTCTCAACCAGATCTCCGTAAATTTCCTCCAGTCTATCTGATCTAAAGAAACGCTCTATGATAAAAAGCATGAAACGAGGTGGTGAATTCTTCCTCCTGCTCATCCTAGATGGAAGTTTTGATCGTGATGGCCTTCATTTCTTTCCACAATCGCTCGCGAATTTGCCTTGCCATCTCCAGTGCCTGAGATCCCTCAGTAGTGATTGTGAAGAGTCGCTTCCTCTTCCCTCCCCTGACATTTGATGCTTCACTTAACTCGGATCGAACAAAGCCTTTTCTCTCTAACCGATGCAGCGCAGAGTGCACTGCACTTAGCGTAATCTTCCTGTTAAGTTGCTCAATGAGCCGACGCTTAACGTTTACACCGTATGCTTCCCCGTTGAATACGCCAACGACTAGCAAAACAATTTCTTCAAACTCACCTAGGTAGGTACCTTTCATGCTTTTTTCATCATATACGTAAATGTAGATAAAATCATATACATATATGTAGATATTATAGAGGTATGTATTTTAAATCATTTAGATCTTACTTTTCTACTGTAAGTCAGTAAACATTCGATGCGTTAAATTGTTGTTAGAACTGTGACCGACGTCTGTATTTTTTGGTTTCGCCGTGATCTTCGACTTGAAGACAATCACTCATTGTTCGAAGCGCTTAAGGGTGAGTTTCCTGTTCAACCCGTCTTCATTTTCGATACCAATATCCTTGATAAGTTAGAGGATCCCGCAGATGCGAGAGTCACTTTCATCTACCACGAAATCGAACAACTGCAGAGAAAGCTGGCAGAAAAAGGAACATCGCTAGATGTCAGAATTGGGCAGCCCTTAAGTATTTGGAAAAAGTTGATCGATGACTACCGGGTGAAGCTAGTGTATGCAAACAGAGATTATGAACCATATGCTAGAAGTCGTGATAAGGAAGTCTATGATCTTCTCAAATCAAATGGCATTTCCTTTAAATCGAAAAAGGATCATGTAATCTTTGAAAAGGAGGAGGTGGTTAAAGAAAATGGAACACCGTATACTGTCTACACGCCTTACAGCAAAAAATGGAAGGCACTGCTTACAGAATCCCATCTGCGTTCTTTTTCCTCAGGTGAAGTCCAAAATTGGAATCAAACTTCACCTCGTCCACTTCCATTACCAGGGGATATAGGCTTTACAATTTCCACAATCTCATTTCCAAAAAAAGAGGTAAACATCGATTTGATTAACAACTATCATGAGAAGAGGGACTATCCAGCTCTGCAAGGAACCTCGAGGCTTAGCGTTCATCTTCGGTTCGGAACAATTAGTATCCGACAATTGGTTCAGCTCGGAAAGGGGAGCAATGAGAAATATTTAAATGAGTTGATCTGGCGTGATTTTTACCAGGCTATTCTTTGGCACTTTCCAAGAGTTGTGGACGAAAACTTCCAGCGGAAGTATGATGGTATTGAATGGCGGAACAATGAGGAAGAGTTCAAAAAATGGTGCGATGGAAAAACTGGTTACCCTATCGTAGATGCAGGAATGCGCGAGTTAAATACAACAGGTTTCATGCACAATCGAGTGCGCATGATAGTAGCAAGCTTTTTGACAAAACACTTACTCATCGATTGGCGATGGGGAGAAGCATACTTTGCTGAAAAACTGCTTGATTTCGAATTAGCCTCCAACAACGGCGGATGGCAATGGGCCGCCGGAACCGGGGTGGATGCAGCTCCTTACTTCAGGATATTTAATCCCTACACGCAGACTGAAAAGTTTGATCCCAAGCAACAATACATTCATAGGTGGATTCCTGAATTAAATACCCCGGACTATCCGACACCTATCGTAGATCATAAGTTGGCCAGACAACGAGCACTTGACGTTTATAAGACAGGAATCGACCGATAGCTGTCAATTGTTGTTCGGATATTACCTAGCTTAGTAGTCAAAGCTCATTCCATGATTCAGAAGTTCTCGTCCATTCTAATTTTTATTCTTCTCTCGTTTACAATCTTGGCTCAGACACCAGAGCAATCTTATTTTGAATGGACGGACTTGCCTTTTTCCAAGGAGGAACTTGCACAAAGAAGGGCCAATCTTGTCGCATCCTTGCAGGAAAATGATCAATCGGGCTTGGTAATCATACCTTCAGGAGATGGCATCTCTCATGGTGAAACGTTTCGACAGTTGGACGACTTCTACTATTTCACAGGGTTAGAACTTCCAAACAGTGTCCTCATCATGGATGCGGATGACGAATTTGTTGCCATCTATGCTCCTGAAAGAGATGCGCGATTTGAAAGCGAGTCCAGACCCAATGATTTTCCGGGGAGACCATTAGCGACAGATAAACAAATCTCAGAAATAGCTGGAATCGACATTATGAATATTGAAGAGTTACGAACGCTACTAAAAACAGAAGCCAGAAAACGTCAAACAATTCTTCTAAATACTGGAAGCGTCCCTCCCACTATTCCAATTTCACAAAGGTACGTTTCTAATCCGTCGGTGGCTGAGATCTTAGTACTTAACCTCGAATGGAACCATGCTGGTTTTAATTATGAAAACATGTATCCGGCTATCGCAAAAGTTCGGATGATCAAATCACCGGCGGAAATTGAATTGATGCAAAAGTCTACCTCAATCAATGTCGAATCGATCAAAGCTGCTGCAAAGGCCATTAAGCCAGGAGTTGACGAACGATACCTCGAGGGCGTCCTTGAAGGTACTTATAAAAAGCTCGGAGCACAGCGACTGGCTTTTGGCTCAATTATCAAGTCGGGACCAAATTCACTTTGGCCTTGGCGGATTTTAGCAACACATTACGACCGGCGCAATCGTGTCATGGAAGAAGGTGACCTGGTCATTTTTGACGTTGGGTGTGAATACAATCAGTACGTTAGTGATGTGGGCAGGACTTTCCCGGTCTCTGGAAAATTTTCCAAACGTCAAAAGGAAATTCTTGAAATGGAAGTCAGCATCGCTGATCAAATCATTGAGTACATTAAGCCAGGAATCACATTCCAGGATCTTCGTAACTTGACTGATCGTATCATTCCTCAAGATGCAAAGAAGTACATGCAAGCCAGGCTCTTTTATGGGCATCACTTGGGTTTGTCCACAGGAGATCCGAATCTCCAAAATGCGGAATTACAACCTGGAATGATATTCACGGTCGAACCCTGGTATTACAATCATGACGAACAGCTATCGGTTTTCACGGAAGATGTGATCCTGGTGACAGAAGATGGATGCGAAGTTTTAAGCAAAGACCTGCCTCGTCCACCTAAAGATCTTGAGAAACTAATGCGAGAGTGATTAGTTGTGCCAGCCGGTTAACTCAAACTTGTCCATAACCGAATCTAGAACTTTCCCATCCTCACATTTGAGCACTCTATGTGGGAATTTTTCCAGGAACTTATGATTATGAGTAGCCATAAGAATGGCTGTTCCGGAATTATTTATTTCTTCGAATAGTTTAAGGATTCCTTCGCTCACGTCCGGATCAAGATTTCCAGTGGGCTCATCAGCGATCAATATCTTTGGCTCATTCAGCAAAGCACGAGCAATTACTACGCGCTGTTGCTCACCTCCTGAGAGCTGATGGGGCATTTTTGAAGAGATGGCACCAAGACCAACCCGCATCAGTACCTCAGCGATTCTACCCTTCATCTTTGCTGCATCTTTCCAACCGGTAGCCTTCATGACAAAAGTCAAATTTTCAGCAACCGATCTATCGTAGAAGAGTTCGAAATCCTGAAAGATGATCCCAATGTTTCTCCGCAAAAAAGGTATCTCTTTGTTTTTTAGATTGGAGAGGTTATACCCAACCACCTCAGCCGATCCAACCCTCAATGGTAGGTCAGCATAAAGTGTTTTCAGGAGAGATGACTTTCCGCTTCCTGTGCGACCAATCAAGTAGACAAACTCGCCTTTCTCAATTGTAAAATCTAAATCGCTTAGTACTGTTTGCTCTTCCTGAAAAATGGAGGCCTGAGATAGGATAACAACGTAATCGTCTGAGACAGACATCTTTTACAACTCTAGTTTTTGCAATTTACCATAAGGAATTGATGCGATTATTTCTTTGAGCTCCTCTTCTTTACCCTGGAGTCCAAACCGCTCCATTTTTTTAAGAGGTCTGTCTGCCCTGAAGTAGGCAACTAGCACAAAATTTTCGTCACGTATCTGTATATAGTCAGGGATGATGGTTTTCCCCTTCACCTTGATGATGTACATCTCCTTAAGTTGTATCTGTACCATCAACTACGAAGAATAACTATTTGTTAGATTTATTATAGTCGGCCAGGAATTTCTCCAAACCTATATCTGTCAACGGGTGTTTCAACAACCCGGTTATGACCTTCAGCGGACATGTAGCAACATCAGCACCCATTTCCGCACACTGGATCAAATGCATGTTATGTCTGATCGACGCGGCTAGTACTTCAGTCTCAAAACCATAGTTGTCAAAAATTCCAACTATTTGCTCTATGAGTGCCAGGCCGTCTTCACTAATGTCATCAAGTCTTCCAATGAATGGAGAAACATAGCTAGCACCAGCCTTCGCTGCCAGAATGGCTTGACCCGCATTGAAAATCAAAGTGCAGTTCGTGCGGATGCCATCAGCCGTCAAAGCCGAGATCGCCTTTACTCCGTCTTTGATCATCGGGATTTTCACAACGATCTTATCATCAATTTCAGCAAGCTTCTTACCCTCGGCCACCATTTTTTCAAACTCCGTAGAAATTACTTCAGCACTCACATTGTCATTGACTATGCTGCAGATGTCTTTGTAGTGCCTCATAATATTATCATCTCCAGTAATTCCTTCTTTCGCCATAAGCGACGGGTTGGTCGTCACTCCGTCTAAAACCCCCAAATCTTGCGCCTCCCTAATTTCATCCAGATTGGCAGTATCGATAAAAAACTTCATAGGTTGCTAATATGTATTTAACCGAAATAAAAAAGGCAAACGAAGCATCGCACCGCTACAACCACCTACCCTTGCTACCGTCAGGTCCTGGGGGATTCAGCAGGAGCTGGTCGTACCCGTTTGCCGA
>JANQOR010000021.1 GCA_028285685.1 Cyclobacteriaceae bacterium
AGTAATAGTATAAGGATGGTAAAGGCTATGATAGAAATTACGACGATTGAGGACATTGACCTATAATCTTATTTTCGCGGAAAATTTTGAGCAAATATAGCAGAATCAGGAGTTGATAAATCGTTTCAGAATATCTTTTTGGACCAAAATCAGCTAAATTCTCTATTCAATAAAATTTCTAGTTATAACAGTTCGCCCTCCCAATTTGTTAATTTCTTTTACGAAAATTACCGAGTCTCTAGGTAGATATTTAAATCGGACATTTATCCCATTTTCGATATACATGATCGAAGATGATATCTTAGATGTTGACTTAGGTGCTCGACAAGGCAATCCGACCAAGTTGAAAGTTGCCGTCGTGTTTTTCAAAACATCATCGCCAATCCACAGAAATTGATGAGACAGCTAGTTAGTCAATCATCTTTAGAAGTGATGTAAGCTTAGATTTTAACTGTCTCCGATCGACGATAAAATCGAGAAAGCCATGATCCAAGACAAACTCCGAGCTCTGAAATCCTTTAGGTAGATCTTTACCAATCGTCTCCCGAATTACACGCGGACCCGCAAATCCAATCAATGCTCCAGGCTCGGCGATGTTAAAGTCTCCTAACATAGCGTAAGAGGCAGTGACCCCACCAGTGGTCGGATCAGTAAGAAGAGATATATAGGGAATCTTCTTCTCTGAAAGGAGGGCCAGCTTAGCTGATGTCTTCGCCATCTGCATGAGTGAGAATCCAGCCTCCATCATTCGAGCCCCGCCCGACTTAGAGATCATTAAAAAAGGAGTATTATTCTTAATTGAATGGTCGATTGCTCTGGCAATTTTCTCACCTACAACCGATCCCATCGAGCCACCAATAAAGCCAAAGTCCATGCAAGCTATGGTAATCTCAATTCCATTCATTTTACCATGTGCACTTCGGACTGCATCCTTCAAGGATGTTTTCTTCTGAGTGGCAGCAATTCGATCCGGATATTTCTTAGTGTCTACAAATTTCAAAGGATCTCCAGAGGTTAGATCTTCATCCAACTCAGTGAAGTTATTGTCATCAAACAGAATTTCGAAATACTCCTTCGAGCCAATTCGAACATGATAATCATCTTCCGGACACACATATGAATTGTTTTTCAACTCCCTCATATGAATGATATTCCCCTTCGGTGTTTTGTACCAAAGCCCGTCTGGTGCTTCTTTCTTGTCTTCTGTCTTTGTTAATATTCCCTTGTCTTGTCGGTTGAACCAGGCCATAGGTTAATTTTTGAGATCACAAAGCTAATCCTAAAAATTCGGGATTATCAGCGAATTTGTTAGCAGTCGTATGTTTTTAAAAAATTTTATCAGTTTGAGTCAAAAAGTCCAAATAAACTAGCTGGTAGTCAATCAGAATATCTCTTTTTCAAAAAAATCAATGGTCTTTGGGGGTATGTCATTTCTTTCTTTACATACATATAATTCAAATAAATATTAAAATCGTCATATTGAATTAAGATGAATTACGTTAAGGAAATAAAGAAATTAAAATCAAGGCTTATCAGATGGGAAGTTTTGATCCTTATGACGATTTCCATAATTGAGGTGATCCGTACCTCATATTAGGTTAGGTTGGTGGAAGGGCTCGAAAGAGCCCTTCTTTATTTTACTTCTTCGAAATCAACATAATCGCCGCCTTCGTAATCTTTCTTTCTGCCAGACTTTTCGCGAGGAATCCGATCAACATTTAAATTACTATTGGGAGCCCTTCGTTGTCTGTATTGAGTTGAGTTGAACTGTCCTCTGTCAAAACCTCCAAGCATAAACCTAAACAGGAAGGCCGCTATTCGATAAAATAGGTAAATGACAAGGATCGTTATGAGGAGAAATTTCAGCACACTTATTAAACCTATTTACTAAGGTACAAGTTTCGCTCCGAGTAGACTTCCATGAAATAATCATCCATCAGGTCATCAATGAAGTAGATAGCTTCTCCCGTAGATTTCATTTCAGGTCCCAGCTCTTTGTTTACATTCGGAAATTTGTGAAATGAAAAAACAGGTTCTTTGATTGCGTATCCTTTTTTGTATGGCTTGAAATCAAAATCAGTCACCTTCTTTTCCCCCAGCATCACCTTGGTAGCCCAATTAACATAGGGTTCTCGGTAGGCTTTGCAGATAAACGGGACAGTTCGGGATGCTCTCGGATTGGCTTCTATGATATAGACTTTATCATTTTTAATGGCAAACTGAATATTGATTAATCCAACGGTTTTCAATGCTATAGCTATGCGTTCTGTGTATTCTTCAATCTGACGAATGACGAAATCTCCAAGGTTGAATGGCGGTAACACCGCATAGGAATCGCCAGAATGAATTCCTGCTGGTTCGATGTGCTGCATGATGCCGATGATCTTGACCGTTTTGCCATCACATATTGCATCTGCTTCCGCCTCGATGGCCCCTTCCAGAAAATGATCCAGCAAAATCTGGCCATCCGGTCTGTCTTTAAGAATATCAATCACATGCTCCTCAAGCTCCGTTTCGTTGATCACAATTTTCATGCTTTGACCGCCCAAAACATAGCTTGGTCTTACGAGTAGCGGAAAACCAATTTCTTTAGACAACTCAACCGCCTCGTCTGCGCTTTCGATTGTTCCGTACTGAGGATATGGTATTTTTTGCTCTTTCAACAAATCAGAGAAGTGCCCTCTTGCCTCTGCTAGGTCTAAAGCCTCAAAACTTGTTCCCACTATTTTTATTCCATATCTATCAAGTTTTTCAGCAAGCTTCAATGCAGTTTGACCACCTAGCTGCACGATTACTCCCTCTGGGTTCTCATGCAGTATAATGTCATAGATATGCTCCCAAAAAACCGGTTCAAAGTATAATTTGTCTGCGACATCAAAATCGGTTGAAACCGTTTCCGGATTGCAATTGATCATGATCGTTTCATAACCACATTCCTTGGCAGCAAGAACTCCATGTACACACGAATAGTCAAATTCGATTCCTTGACCAATACGGTTCGGTCCAGATCCAAGAACAATTATCTTCTTGTTGTCAGAAACAGTTGATTCGTTTTCATCTTCGAAGGTAGAGTAGTAGTAAGGTGTTTGAGCTTCAAATTCAGCAGCACAAGTATCAACAAGCTTATAAACTCGCTTAATTCCCAGGTCATTTCTTTTCTTATATACCTCGCTTTCAAGGCAACCTAACAGATGGGCAATCTGCCGGTCAGCGTAACCCTTATGCTTTGCCTGCAGAAGAAGCTCCTTCGGAATGTCATCAACAGAGAATTCCTCGATCTCTTTTTCAAGTGCAATGAGTTCCTCAATCTGATTTAAGAACCAAGGATCAATTTTGGTGAGGTTATGAATGGTTTTAAATGATACCCCTAATTTGAAAGCATCGTATATGTGGAAAAGCCTGTTCCAACTCGGATTTGCCAAGCTATATTGAATGGCTTCAAGATTCTTCAATTCTCTTCCATCGGCGCCTAGACCATTTCTTTTGATTTCAAGTGATTGGCAGGCCTTTTGAAGTGCCTCTTGAAAAGTCCTACCAATCCCCATCACCTCGCCCACCGACTTCATCTGTAGTCCTAGTTTGCGATCAGAGCCTTTGAACTTGTCGAAGTTCCATCGTGGTATCTTAACGATAACATAATCCAACGCCGGCTCAAAAAATGCCGAAGTGGTTCCGGTAATTTGATTGGGTAGTTCATCCAGGTTGTAGCCAATAGCCAGTTTTGCCGCTACCTTAGCTATGGGATAGCCCGTGGCTTTTGAGGCAAGTGCGGACGATCTTGAGACCCGTGGGTTAATTTCAATGCCGATAATTTCTTCCGTATCAGGGTGCACGGAAAATTGCACGTTGCAGCCTCCTGCAAAATGTCCAATCCCATTCATCATTTTCTTGGCCATGTCCCGCATTCTCTGATAAACTGTATCTGAGAGTGTCATGGCGGGTGCCACAGTAATAGAATCTCCGGTATGAACTCCCATCGGATCGAAATTCTCGATAGAGCATATAATTATGATATTTCCCAGATTGTCTCTAAGGAGTTCAAGCTCGTATTCCTTCCATCCCAAAATACTTTGTTCCACCAGCACCTCATGAATTGGTGAGGCTTGCAAGCCCGCATTAAGCGCATTGTCGAAATCTGCCGCTTCATTCACAAACCCACCACCATAGCCACCTAATGTATAGGAGGGCCGGATAACCAAAGGGAATCCAATCTCTTGAGCAATCTCTTTGCCCTTCAAAAAAGAAGTGGCAGTTTCTCCCCTACAAACACCTATATCCAATTCCTTCATTTTGAGACGAAACTTCTCCCTATCTTCAGTAGTCTCAATTGCCTCCACGTTCACCCCAATCATCTTCACATCATACTTTTCCCAAATGCCAGCTTTTTCACAGTCAATCGCCAGATTCAATGCTGTTTGACCTCCCATCGTTGGAAGAACTGTATCGATTTGTGGATGCTCCTCAAGGATCTCACGGATAGATTGCTTGGTAAGTGGTTTTAGATAGATATTATCTGCGGTGACCGGATCGGTCATTATTGTTGCAGGATTAGAATTGATCAGGGTGACTTCAATTCCTTCTTCTCTTAGAGACCGTGACGCTTGGGAACCTGAATAGTCAAACTCGCAAGCTTGTCCTATGATGATCGGTCCGCTCCCTATAATTAAAACTGATTTTATTTCTGGATTTTTCGGCATGAGGTGTGTTTTAGACGACCTAAGCAAGTCAGGTTAAAACAAATTCTGGCAAAACTAACATGGATGACTGAGATTCGCCCCCTGTTGGAAAGCAAGTTTCAAACTAACTATCGTTTATTTCTGTTTAGGTACTGTCAAAACACAAATCAATTATTTTAGCACCGCATGAATATCCAGATACCAGATCATATTTCAGCTATAAAAAAATACCAGCCTGGGAAAACTATTCCGCAGTTGCAGGAGGAGTTTGGATGGGCAAAAGTTGCTATCCTATGGAACAATGAGAACACGCTTGGGTATTCTTCCAAGTCAAAAGAGGCTGTTCTCAAAGCGTATGAACAGATCAACTACTATCCGGATCCCATAAGTATTGATCTAAGAGAAAAGCTCGCCAAAAAACTAGGAAGACCCAAAGATCAGATCATCCTCGGGAATGGATCAGAATCAGTATTGATGTTGGCAATTAGAGCGCTTTGTTCAGGCGATGATGAATTTCTTACATCTGGTGGAAGTTTCGTTATCATCTATAACTGGGCAAGGATAAACAATGTGCGATGTGTCTCAATGCCACTGACAGAGAGTTATGGGTTTGATCTTGATGCGATCAAGAGCAGGATCAATCGAAACACAAAAATCATCTACCTGGCAAACGTCAACAACCCTACGGGTACAATGATCTCAAAGGCGGAGCTTGAGGATTTTATGCAAAATGTTCCTGATCACATTCTTGTTATTGTAGATGAAGCTTACTTTGAATTTTCCCATTCACTTCATGAGGACTTCCCGAATTCATTGGAAATGGATTACGATAACTTGCTGACGCTGCGAACATTCAGCAAGGCTTATGGTATTGCCGGAGTACGACTTGGATTTGCAGTTGGCCATGAAAAGGTGATCGAGTCTATGTCAAAGACGAAGTTGACTTTTGAACCTACCGCACTTGCACAGGCCGCAGGACTTGGAGCGCTTGACGATACTGATTTTCTCAGCAAGACTATCGAGAATAATATAGAGGGGTTAAAGTACTTCACAAGTGAATTCTCAAGAATCGGTGTCCAGTTTGTTCCGTCATTTGGAAATTTCGCTATGACCGTCTGGAAGGATCAGAATGAGGTAGAGCGTGTATTTAATGACCTCATGAAAAAAGGAGTTCTAGTACGTCCATTGGCGGGGTCCTTAGAGCATTGTATCAGAATTTCAGTAGGCCGACCCGAGGAAAATGAACACCTTGTCCATTCGCTAGAGAACCTCTAGGTTTCGTTATCGGTTCGTCCAATATGGACAAAAATCTGAATCTGAATTTTCAGTAATCTGCTCAAGACCGGTTCCGTCTGAATTAACAATAAATAATTCGAGGTCTGATCCCGACATTGTATTAAAAACTATTTGTCGTCCATCCGGTGACCAGGAAGTTTGATATGACCAGAGTCCACTACTGTGAAAACCACCGTAGTCAATCTTCGATTTTAGTTGGGGTGTGAGGTCTGCTAAGTTGCGGCCGTCATAATCCATTGTATATAAATGGATTGAACCACTCCTATTGGATAGAAAAGCAATCTTGCTGTTCAATCTTGAGGTAGATGGCGCAAAATCAACTGAGAAATGATTGGTCAGGTTTTTTATTTCACTTCCTTCAACTGATTTCAGGAGAAGCTCGTAATTGCCACTTCTGTTAGAAACAAAAACAATCCTGGTATCATCATTTGTCCAAGAAGGCATCTGATCGTCACTCTTTGAATCGGTGAGCTGAACTACATTTTTACCAGATTCATCAGCGATAAATACTTCCGTGTCACTATTTCCCCAATTGTATTCCTCGTAGACGACTCGTGTTCCATCATGCGACCAGGAGGCATTGTACTCGTAATTGCGCCTTTTAGTGAACTTTCGAAAATTTCTGAGGCCTTTGTCGGCCAGGTCCGCAATTCCCAATTTCCAGCCACCAAACTTGTAAGTATTGACAATTATCTTGCCTTGAGGGGAAACGGAAACACTGTATTCTCCCCTCCTCCTCACTGTTCCCTTGTGCAGCAGTGAAGTTTGCTTTGTCTTCAAGTCGTACACCATTAGATCGGGTGTCTCTCCTGTATTGAGTTGACCAGGACTTCTTGAAAATATTATCCGAGACTGAGATTTAGCCCCTAAACTGATCATTAGCAATGGAAGAATCCACTTCAGTGTTTTCATAGGTGTCGAAAAAATAGAGAAAGAAAAGCCGCCGGAAACATACGACGGCTTTTGATTATCACCAGCAGTTATTATTTGCCTTTTTCAATTTTTTCTATCACTCCATCCAAATATGCGTATTGGTTTTCGGGAGCCAGTTCCTTAGCCTTTTTATAGTACTTCAAGGCCAGCTTCTTGTTCCCATCTTGCAGATAGGCCTCTCCGAGGCTGTCAGTAAACCCCCAGATAAACTGGTGATCTTCGTTTTTCTCAATGTTCAAGCTAAACACTTCAATCGCTTTTTTGGTATCGCCAAGTGCCAGAAGTTGATATCCGTATCCATTCAACTGAAATGCATTGGCCATTGGAATAGCCTCATCCATTAGTTTTTTACCATCTTCCACTTTTCCTTGCTTGGCCAATAATCCGGCTTTCACCTGGAGGTTGCTGAAGCCTTTGCTATTCGAAATCGATTGGTCAATCCAAGTCATCGCTTCTTCAAGGTTTACTTCGTTCTGAAGGCAATAGTTGGCCGCTTGCATTAGTCCTCGCCATCCAAATCCAGCTGGACCCTTTAACTCGGCTCTAGCATTTTCCACTACAATTTGTGGAACATCAAATTCAATCTTGAAGGGAATTTCAAGTTTATCCCACCTCAAGACGGCTGTCACATCATTCCCCGATCTATCAATAAAATTGTAGCTCAACCATTCTTGTTGTGGAATGCTCGTGGTCTTCACGTCTGCCATAACTGCCAATTCATCCTCAGCTGGATACACGGTTCCCCACGATTGAGAATACTTAGAGAGGAGAACCTTGAAATTGTCTTCATCACTTGGAAGCATAAACAAACCATATGTTCCGGCCCTAACTTCCTGTCCTTCAACTTTCGCATCATGCGTAAATGAGATAGTTGTATTTTCATTCGCACCTGCACGCCAGATGCCTCCATATGGAACTTGTCCACCCCAAATCGCTCTTCCCTTCACTCCGGGACTGTGATACGTGATTGTGACATCTGATATACCAACTCTCTGGGTAACAGAAGCGTATTGGCTTGGTCTTGGAGTGGTGATATTCTGGGCTTGCAGCTGTAACATGGCCATCACCAACCCTAGAATAGTAAGAAAGATTTTTGTTTTCGAAATTTTCATTAGCCTCTTGTTTTATGTTTTTAAGATTTCGTTGAGAGGCCAAAATTGAGTGAGAGTTGAGCCTTATAAAAAGAACTTGTGATCAACAGTTGCTTTTGTGATCAACGGCTGGCATTGTCCAGGTACACCTGTACATTTTCTTTGAAACCACGGCCTGAAATCACTTCTGAACCGTTTTTCAATTTGAGTTTGTATTCATTGTTGTTCATGTAGTGGCATGACGAGATATAGCGCGTATTGATTAGAAAGCTTCTATGCACACGAATGAATTCGTTCGGATCAAGCTCGTTGGCAAGTGCGTTCATTGTGCTGCGAAACAAGTACTTCTTGTCATCCAATTGAAGCTCAATGTAATTTCCATTGGCTTCAAGAACATAGATTTCATCTGTTCTGACTGTAATCTCCCTGCCTTTTTCCCTAATCTCAAACAGTTGCCTAAATTGATTGTCCTTCTTTTCCATCTGGTTCAACAGCGCAAAAACTTTCTTGTTGATATCTGCGGATTCCTTTTGCTCCATTCGGTCTTTAGCCAGGTGGACTGCAGTTTTGAATCGGTCTTCATCCAGAGGTTTTAGCAAATAATCAACAGCATGAACGTCAAAAGCCTTCAAGGCATATCGATCGTAGGCCGTGGTAAAAATGATGTATGGGAGCTCATCGGGGCCCAATTTCTTGATCACCTCAAAACCGCCAAAATCTGGCATTTCAACATCAAGAAAGATCAAATCTGGGCTCTTCAATTTTATAAGTTCTACTGCTTGTAAACCATTCTTTGCTTCACCGATAATTGTGATAAATGAATGTTCCAATAGAAGCGTTTCTACTTTCTTCCTCGCCAAAAATTCATCGTCGATGATTGCTGCGGTTATAGGCATAGCTTGTTCATGCTTTTTTAATTGGTATTCTAACTGTGGCCGTGCAGCCTCCCAGATCATTGTTTTCAATCGTGAATTCGCTCAAGTCTCCGTACAATTGTGACAGTCGATTTCTCACGTTCTTAAGTCCAATCCCATTATTAGGTTCAGCCGGTAACCCAACACCATTATCAGCCACCTCCAGCTCCAACAGTGGTTTGGGATATTGAATTCCGTTTAAGATTCGTGAAGTGATCTCTATTCTTCCGTCACTTGCTTTTAATGCAATTCCGTGTTTGATGGCATTTTCGACCAAAGGCTGCAAAATAAGCGTGGGTACCCGATCATCCTGAGAATTTGGATCAATACGATAGTTGATGGATAGACGATCACTAAATCGCTCTAACTCGATTGACAGATAATTTTCCAGGAATGAAATTTCCTCGCGAAGCGAAACAAACTGTTTTTCTTCCTTTTCCAGAACACCTCGCAGTAGTTCTCCAAAACGAGAAATCATTTTCTGGGCTGCTGTTTTATCAATGTCTATGAGCGAAGAAATAGAGTTGAGCGTATTGAAAAGGAAATGAGGTCTCAATTGGCCCATTAAGGCAGTGAGCCGAGCGTTGGCAAGCTCTTTTTCTTTGTTCATCAATCGCTCCCTATTGATAGCCGCCAGAAATATTCCTACAACAATCAAATAAAATATCAAGCTTGAGATGATACCTGCTCCAAACGAACGAAAGCTCCAATATCCGAAGAAGCCGGACAATACATTATCGGTATAAAGTGAATAAATAAAATTGTAAGCAGCGATGCTGCTTGACCGGTGGATGAGTGCCACTATAAAGCTCACAAGAATCAGTACCAAAACTTCTCTTAACAAGCTTCTTTTATCTATTAATCTCAGGGCAGAAGTAGCTGCCGCTGGAGTGAGTAAAACAAGAATGATAAAATTGACGGCATTTCTCACAGAGATCGAAAACCAACTAAATTCATATTGGTAGTTGGCTATCAGATAACTTAGATATTCCTGCATGGTCAGTAACCCAGCGATGGCCAACCCGAAGAAAAAAAGGTATCCAAATGGGATCGGTAACGTACGGTATGTGTAGAAATTCCTGATAGCAGTGAATTTATTCAAAGTAAAATTAGGCTTAATATTGCTTGTCAGCGTCTGGAAAGTGATAAACAGCCGCTTCTGTGACAACCTCTAAATACAACCAAATGAGACATCTCAAGTACCTCAGCCTTTTCTTATTTCTTTCATTTTGCTCCAGTCCGGCAAAGGAACAAGACACTTCGACTGAGGAGGAAGATGAGCTTACCTACATGGAACTATACAATTTGGTTATTCAAGAGACTGGACAGCGAATAGAATGGCATGGCGAGGAACTTGAAACAAGCGCAGCTGAGTTTCTAACGATCACGAAAGGTGAGGCATGTGGGGAAAATGACTGTGGTAAATCTGTCTTCCTGGAAAACTCGAGCGAAAACCGAATTCAGGTTGTCATACAAGCTCCTTTTCAAATCGAAGATGTTTCAAGTCATTTAGCCACAAAATACACGATCGAAGCAAGCAGCAAAATTGCCATTGGCTGCTCTCACCTCTGTTACGAGGGAGAGTCCTACTTATTTGAAAGAAGGGTTGTCGGTGCAAGAACAGGTGATCAACCCTTCGGAGAATAGTCAGTTTCGTAGACGATCCGCTCTTTCCAAAAAACCCTTGCCTACGAGATCCCTCATGACATGAGGCCCGTTTTTAATGATTTCAATTGAGCTATCAACGCCGATCTTTTTTAAGATTGCATGTCGCTGCTTGGCAGCATTCATCCAATAAGTGTCTTTGTCTCCAACAACAAACTGCACCTTGATCCCTTTCAGCTTGACAAGCTCAGATTCTTTTGTCGTCCCTGGGTTTCCGGCCATGCCAGTGATCCCAGCTATGTACTCGGGTACTTGCATGGCTAAACTAAAAATGGACGAACTGTTAGCGCTAAAACACACGGTGTGGAACTTGTTGCCTTCTACTTTGAATTTTGATCTGAGGTGTTCCATGAAAGCTTTTACCTCCTCAACTCTCCTTGTTGCATTGTAAATGCGATAGTCAATCAGTATCCAGCCGTATGTGTCTTTAGTTCCCCTCCAATAAAAACTTTGATCATCTTTTTCCTCCACCTCTGATGGACCAATAAGGACGGGATAGGTTTTGGAGGAATCAAAGTCACCCGGAAGCTGGACACCATATCTTAACTTTTTTCCATCAAATTCGAATTCAGCGAATTCTCGTTTTCCTGCAGTGCAATTCGAAAGCATTAGAAACAAGGTGGGAATCAACAATAGTCCTTTCATTTTTTTCATTTTTTGAATTCAAAAGAACCTTCGTCATTCAACAATTGCAATTTGCGTGGGTTCGAGCGTTAATTATGTGATAAAAACAAAAAAACCTGTAGTTGTGCACCACAGGTTACCCTAACTAGTCCTGCTTCGACTGTCATATCTGACTCAGCCCGCCGTCAACTTCCAGTTCTACTCCGTTCACATAAGACGCATCATCAGAAGCAAGGAATAATACCGCTTTAGCTAATTCATCGGCTGCACCAAATCTTCCAAGTGGAACCTGCTGTGCGAATCCAGCTCCCATTTCCTCTACAGCTTCTTCTGGCATTCCCAATTTTCCGTAGATCGGAGTCTCAATTGGGCCAGGAGCAACACTCACTGTCCTGATTCCACGTTCCTTCAATTCACTCGCCAAAACCCTGGACAATGATCTAAATGCTGCTTTTGTTGCCGTATATACGCTAGTTCCATCAAAGCCCTTCTGATTTACAATTGAAGTGTTCCCAATAATCACCGCCCCATCATTTAAATGCGGAATCGCATCTTTGATCAAGAAGAAAGGTCCTTTGACATTAGTGTTAAATTGAGAATCAAAAAATTCTTCCGTGATCTCCGTGTGCGGGGAGAAATAGGCCACACCAGCATTCGCAAAAAGGATGTCAATTTTTCCATACTTTGATACTGTAGTTTCAACCACCTCTTTAGTCTTCGAAACATCTGCAGCATCAGCAAGTATTGCGGTGACATTACCCCCAATCTCCCTCACTGCTTCATCAAGTGCTTCTTGTCTTCGTCCGGTAATTACAACTTTTGCACCTTCCTGGACAAATAACTTTGCGGTAGCAAGTCCAATTCCGCTATTACCGCCGGTTATCAGTGCTACTTTGTCGTTAAGTTTTCCCATTTGTATTATTTATTTGAAATGATTAGTCCAAATAAACGCTATTTTGGAATAAACGTTCCAAATAAATGGAAAAAATTATAAAATACTTAAAACCTCTGCTGTCACCGCCTCTAAATCAGGTTCAAGCATTGAAGTGACTCGTATTCCCTGCAGGCTTGAGAAAAGATACAATGCCAGTGTATTGGGGTCCTTCATAGGGCTAATTTCTCCTAGTTGCTGCGCCCCTTCAATCAGTGCAGCGAATGAGGCTACAACCCGATCTTTGTTCTCAACAAGAAAATCTCTGATCATTGGTAGCTCTGCACTGAGTTCTGAAGTACAACTGGTCAGCATACATCCTTTTTGGTCACCCTCCTTTATATCATCACTGATGCCATGAAACAACGATATGATCGCTTCCTTCGGGGATTTGGCTTTAGAAAAGGTCTCTCTTAACCGATCGTTCTGGATGGTTTGGTAATGTCTCAACGACTCTTCAAAAAGTTGGAACTTATCACCAAACGTGTTGTAAATACTCGACCGATTCAGCCCTGTAACGTCAACCAGGTCTTGCATAGAAGTGCCATTGTAACCTTTTCGCCAGAAAAGATCTGTGACATTCTCTAGAACCTGATCTCTATTAAATAGTACGCTTTTAGGCATTTCATTTCAAAAATAGTCAAATATTGAAACAAACGTTTCAGATAAGAATTTGGTTTCTCTTGATATAATTGAAAATCCCATACCTGACATCAGATATGGGATTCCATGGTGAACATATTTAACCCAATTATTGGTCCTTTTCTTTGGCCTCAATGCTTCTAGTAATGAAAAAACCTGCCACTAACCCTAATCCCCCGAACACAAACAGCATTGAGGGTATTGCAATTTCCTCCTTCATCCTTAGTTGAGTACTTAAGAGGTCTCCCATAAAAATTCCCACTCCTATACCTATAAAGAGCAAAGCGATGTTTAATATGAATTTTGCGATAGAGAAGTTTGAGGGCTTTGTCGCAAATAGCGTAGCATCTACTCCTTTTTCTATCAATGCCAGCCTTTCTCTATTTCTACTCGTTAGAAAAACATAGGCAATACCAAAGATGGTTGCGAAGAGGGATAAAAATCCTATTAATGGTTCCATATAATTATTTCGTTCAATTTGATTTCGACAAGATTGACTACCACTTGTATTCCCAGGTTACAGAAAATTCAACTTTTTGTAACCTGATTGAGTATGCGTTAGTCTAAAGGTCAAAATGTGCATGAAGAGCGACGCTGAACTGATCAAAAAAACTCTTGAGGGCGAGTGGCGCAATTACGCTGTGCTGGTTCGTAAGTACGAATCGAAAATTTACAGCTATGTCTACTTCATGGTCAAAAACAGGGAAGACGCAGAGGAGATTACACAGGATACGTTTACTAAGGCATATAGAGCATTGCATTCGTATCGAGCTGAAGCTAAATTCTCAACTTGGCTGCTTAGAATAGCACATTTTGAATGCTTAACTTTATTTCGGAGAAAAGTTCCGACCAGAGTTTCGATTGAAAACCTACTTCAGACAGAAGGGAATAGTGAAAATGATCCCTCCAGAAATCTGTACCTGGCTGATCGGAATTCAGTCTTAGCTACGGCATTGAGCAAGCTAAAACCTGATGAAAGAAGTGTAATAACCATGTTTTACTACAATGAACTTTCCATCCAGGAGACAACTAAGGCTACCAATCTTTCCGAATCAAATGTGAAGATTTTACTGCATCGAAGCAGGAAAAAACTGTTGAAGATTTTAAAAGGTATGGGCATTAAAGAAATGATGGCATGAAATCAAAAGAAGAACGAGAAGACAAGTTGCTTAGAAGCTTCTTTCAAAGAAGCGAAATCAGAGCGACCATTGATATTACTGAACAGGTGATGCACCAAATTGACACTTCGTCCAAACTCTTTGAATATCGTCCAATAATTGGGAAAAAAGTGTGGATAGGCTTAGCAGGTGTCTTTGTATTGCTCATGGCATTTCTTCTTTCCCAAGCGGAAGGCATCTCCTATCAAACTCCAGTCTTGTTTGATAACCTTAGCACATTCTTCGCTAAGCTCGGTTCAAGTTTTGATTTCAATTTCAGCCTGCCAGAGTTACCTAAGATCCCTTCCACCGTTATGATTGTAATTGCCGCCATTAACATAATTGGTGTTTATCTTATCATCACCTATCGATGGTCACGGAGAATGTTCAAGTGAAGGGGATATCACTTTCTCTTCACACCTTGAATTGCTTCTGCCGTCCATGGGTCGTCAGGCCAGTAGTGTTTCGGGTATCGTCTTTTAAGTTCTTTGCGTACCTCAAAATAAGTATCGTTCCAGAAACTATTCAGATCAGACGTGATTTGTACTGGTTTGAATCCCGGTGAAAGCAAATGAATCAACAACGGTGTTTTTTCCTCATTGATCGAGGGCGTTTCGTCCATTCCAAACAGCTCCTGAATCCTTGCCGCTAGTATGGGTGCTTCCCCATTGGCTCTATACATGATCCGGATCTTTGATCCGCTCGGCACTTGCAGCGTTGATGGTGCAAATTGATCAAGGTGTTGTTGTTTCTCAAACGGCAAATGATGGTGTAGAACTTCAGCTAAGTTGATCTTCTTTAGTTCCTGAGGCTTTTTAACATTGGTTAGGTAAGGCGATAGCCAATCTCGATTGGTAAGAAGTAGACTTTCTTTACTTACTTCCGGCCAATCTTCACCAGTTCGCCATTTTCTAAGACTCAAGACCCTGTTTTGCCACTGTTCCACCTCTTCATTCCAATCCAACAACGTTGCTCCTTCCTTTTGAACTGCACTTGCGATAGCCTCCCCCAAATGCTCCGGATCCGGATCAGGAAGTGGGTCTGATTTCAAAACAATACTGCCGATGCGCATATCCATTGAGGCCACTAACCCTCCACCACGATGACTATCCGGACTCGTATCCCATTCAATCACCTTTACTTCCTTGACTCGAGGTGCAAGATCTTTGGGATTAAGTGGTGATGCCAGGAAGATCTTGCCCATTCCATCACGTGCGTCAAGATTGGCGATGGCTAGCCATGATTCGTGCGCCAGGTCATCCCTATGTCCTGCCATGGCTAGACGTCCATTTGCAAGTTTGAACTGCGCGTTGTTCCCGGGTCGGGCAAAAGCGATGCGCTCTGGAAACGCATGGGTAAGCAATAATCCTGTCTCATACGGATCGAAAGCATCATTGTCCGGATCTTCCTCAAACAACTGCCGATAAGATGCTGCTACTTTTTCAATTCTATCAAACCGCCCACCTTTTCTGTTTTCTCTCCTATGAGTTCGAAGTGCTTCGATTCTCACGTTAATGTCAATTCCGGCCTCTCTACCCAGCGGGTCTCTCTCTTCCAACAAGGCAGCGATATCCGCCGCAAGCGGAACGAGACCTTCTTCCTCAGCCATCAAAAGCATATGTGCCAGTCGTGGGTGACATGGCAACTGGTGCATGTTCTTTCCATGATCTGTTATTTTCCCATTTTCCAAAGCCTCCAACTGATGCAAAGTCTCCTGAGCGGCCATCCATGCTCCCTTCGGTGGAGGAGTCATCCAGGTCAATTGGTTCGGATCAATGATGCCCCACTTGGCCAGGTCCAGGGCTAAAAAAGAAAGGTCAGCCTCAGCAATCTCAGGCGTGATGTGCTCAGCCATCCTATTTTCAGTTGCCTTTGACCACATTCGATAGCAAACCCCTGGGCCTAAACGCCCGGCCCTACCCGCTCGTTGATCAGCCGAATCTCTTGAAATCTCAACAGTCACCAGACGGGACAGCCCTGACCTTGGATCCCATTTTGAAGTGCGTCCAAAACCCGTGTCCACAACGATATGAACTCCTTCGATTGTAAGACTCGTCTCAGCGATAGATGTTGCTAATACCACTTTTCTTTTCCCCTCCTTGTTCGGTAAAATTGCCGTCTTCTGTTTCCCATATGGGAGCTGACCATAGAGGGGATGAATTGCAAACCCCTTCAATGTTCGTCTCAGTATTTCCTCACACTTAGTGATTTCTCCTTGTCCCGGGAAAAAAGCGAGAACATCTCCCTCGTGCTTCTTCACTGCTTGTTGGATCGTTCGAGCAGTCATCTCAGGGAGCAGGGTCTGATCATTTTCACCAACATGATTGATATCTACAGGGAATTGACGGCCATCACTTGAAACCACGGGAGCTTTGAGTGTTCTTGTCAATTCAGGTATATTCAGGGTAGCGGACATTACCACGATTCGAAGATCAGATCGTAGGACTTGTTGTGATTCTCTACACAACGCTAAGGCAACATCTGCATGAATGCTGCGTTCATGGAACTCGTCAAATACCACAGCTCCAATTCCTTCCAGTGAATTGTCTGAGTGCAACATTCGGGTTAGAATACCCTCCGTGACAACCTCAATTTTTGTTTTCTCACTTACTCGAGTCTCGAACCGAATGCGATACCCAATGGTCTCGCCAACAGATTGACCTAACAATTCTGCCATTCGCATGGCGATTGATCTGGCAGCTAGTCGTCGCGGCTCGAGCATCACGATTTTCTTTCCGTCGAGCCACGCCTTATTCAGTAATGCAAGTGGAAGGACCGTACTTTTTCCAGCACCAGGAGGCGCATGAACAACTAAGGTAGTCTCTTTCTCAAGTTGCGTATTTACTTCATCAAGAACTTCTGTGATTGGGAGGTCAATGTCTTTTGGATCAAAGTGCACCATCATTTCCTAGCAGGAGTGCGAAGTTAGGAAATTGATTTGGTGATTCGAGAAATAGGTTGGTGTTGATGGCCTAAGTGAATCATAATTGAACTCCAAAGCTAACACCCAACCACCTTTCAAATGAGCCCTTTTTGGTGGACAGAAATCCCTCAACTAGTCGCTCACCGTCAGAGATTTTATGAACATTCGCAGACAGGCTAACAAAGAAAAACATCCATGGCAATTTTGTTACTATAAATGGATTGTATCCTGCTCCAATCTTTACTCCATAAATAAAGTTTGGGTCTAAAAATGACTGATCTTGTTCCTTTACTTGCGTGATAGTCAAATAATAATCAACGAAATATTCACTTTTCCTAAACCCTCCTTTCTTTTGATTTCCAATCGCGTAACCAATTGAACGAAGGTCTCTTGCCGGATCAAAGCTGTAACTAGCAACATTCATTAATTTCTTGGATCCGGTAGCCAATTCAATAGTATAACCACGTCCCCGATTGAAAGAAAATCTAGGAAAACTCTCGGCATCAACCCCTATATTCAAAAAACCTACCGGGTACTCCGGCACCTTTCTTGAAATGTTTATGACACCAAATTGAGAAAAGCCAATGTCACTTCCCCAGTTAATCAGCCCGACCTGAACACCATCGCTATTTTGAATGGCTCGATTTATTGCTCCAACTTGCAACCAGAAAAAATGAAAGTTTCGATAGACCGTGCTCTTTTTGTTTCCTATATAATTGAAAACCCCTAGCTGCAAACCATCCAGATCATTGTTGACAACATTGACGAGCGCCGGCAATTGCACACCAGTGAGGTTTTTTGAGGAATTAGCAAGAAGTCCAGTCTGGACGCCAACTCCATACTCATCTATTCTATTCGCCAGGACGGACAGCTGGAACCCTGAGAAACCCTTTCCAACGTAGTTGTATACAGAGGCAAACTGAAAACCATCCATACTCCTTGTCACGGCATTGGACAGACCAGACAACTGAGCAACTCCGCCCTTTCCGTTAACCACGTTGAACAGTCCGGCAGCCTGAATAGCATTGAAAGAGGCCAGACTGTCTTCCAATTCTTCCTTCCTCAGGAACGGGAACCCACCTGAAACATTTGAAATTCCGGAAATATAAATTCCCTGACTTTTTTGTACCTGGAAGTGGCTGATTCCTGAAATACAGAGAATGTTGTTCCCGAACGATTGTCCCGTAAATAGATTGAGAGATACATTGTTTTCGTATTTCAGATCATAAATACCATTGGTACCAATACCGTTAGTGAGCCCCAGGTGAAGAGGGGCGAATTCGACCTGTTTACTTCTTTTTTGACCATGGCAAAAGAAGGCGCTTCCTGCAAGCAGGGCAGCAAGTACATATTTATTCATAACACCAAGCCAGCAACTTCTGAAAACAGAATGAAAAAAGTTGCGGAATCTCTTAGTGCTTATACACTTGAGTAGCGATTGGGTTCAATAACCGTACAAAGCTACCTCTGGATTTAAGATTTGGAATTTATCTCATCAGGGGATGAGTGCGTAACGTCCTAGTCTGCAATTGCCACCTGTTTGCAACTATTTCCAATTTCGACCAAGAGCGATTTTCTAATAATTCCTATTGCTCCTTCAGTATTTGCTACATAGTCGATAACACTCCTACTACTAGACATAGCGACAGGCAATTGGCCATTTCCAGAGTCTTCTCTTTTGATCCAAAATTGATCGTAATTGGCTTTGCTTGTATTTAGCAACTTCCAAAAATCTGCATTTTGAAGCTTGGCATAGGAGATCCTAATTTCCTTACTATCACTCCAATTGGTCTGAAATCCAAAGTAAATACGTCGCAAAGATTCTGCGGTTAGGCGTGTTTCCTCCACATCTTGGTTTACAATAATGATAAAATCTTCCTGAGCTTCAGCAGAGTTGGGTATAAAGGCAATGAGAATTAGTATACAGGTAACTATAATTTTCGGGATCTTCATCTTCAATTTTGGGTTTTCGCTTAATCAAAAAATCGAAGTGGTATCTTAAATTTTCTATTGCTGGTAGAATCTCACTCAATGGTTTAGCAAACTAGCAATATTTTAATAATTATCAAATGATAATATCGATTAGTTGCGTGGAATATTCGATAGATAAGATTTCAAACTGATTGTACATCTACAATCCTGGCATGTTTTGTTTCCAGGGTTAGCCCCAGTTTTCTTAGCAATGCAACTATTCCGATCGCAAGGTTTCTACGGGGTTTGCGCTTGCTTTACTCCTGGCTCGAAAGACAATCACAATCATGATCAAAGAAAGACCGCCAACTCCAGTCAACAGAAAAGGAAGCAAACCAACTTCAATGCGATAGGCAAACGATTTTAGCCATTCAGATGTAACAAACCACGCAATGGGCGCCCCAACGAAAAAGGACACGATTGCCAGTCTGCTGAATTCAATGGAAAACATTCGGAGAATTTGGATAACTGAGGCTCCCAGAACTTTTCGAATGCCAATCTCTTTCATTCTTCGATCTAGCTGATAACTGATCAAACCAGCGAATCCGAGAAAGGCAATAAAAACCGAAAGTGATGTGAAAATGGCAATGATCCTACTTAAGGTCTGTTCGGACTTGAATAGCTCATTAAAGCGCTGGTCAAAAAAGTAAAAATCAAAAGGCTGGTTGGTGAACTCAGCCCACTTTTCCTCAACATCATTTATTGCTCGAGCATTGGAAATCCTTACGTTTATCTGATTCCCTTCCTCACGGTAGAAAAAACCTGCAGGGCCAATTTCGTTGCTGAAGTCCTGATAATGAAAATCCTTGACCACACCTACAATTCTTACTTTTTCACCAAGAAAGAAAGCATTAAACTCCTTGCCAAGCACATCGCCACCCATTTTTTTAGCCATGCTTTCGTTGACAATGATGGAAGCAAACTCATCTTGCAGATCGCCGTTGAAATTTCTGCCCTGAATCATTTCGAATCCCATAGTCGGAACAAAGCTGGCATCAACAAACTTGTAGTAAAGTCGCATCTGTAGCTCAGGGTCTTCCAAACTCTGAATAGATGCAGTAGAAAGTCGATCGATCATGCTGTAGCGACTAAACGAAGCATTTGAAACTGAAGATAACTGCAGGAGTTCTTCACGAAATGTTTGTTCTCGATCCTCTAACTGGTCCTTGGAATTGTCGACCACCAGTATTTGCTCCTTATCGAAGCCTAAATCTTTGCCGAGTCCGTAGTTGAGCTGTCGATAGATGAAAATTGAGAAGATCGCTAAGGTCAAAGAAATGGAGAATTGGAAAACGACCAGTACATTTCTTGAGAGACTTTTCTCCTTCGTACTTGAATAGTTCCCCTTTAGTACGGTTGCTGGAGAAAAACGCGACAAGTAAAATGCTGGATACATACCAGCTCCCAAACCCGTGAGAATACTGACTAAAAGTATGGTGAGAATGATTGGCTTGAATTCTAAAATATTGACGTTGAAGGCAGTGAATTCCAGCACCGTCATAAGTTCAAGTAGCACAGCAGCCATAAACACCCCTGCAGTCCAGCCAAACAAAGCTAAGAGCAGTGACTCGGAAAGAAAGCCTGAGACTAAACTTGATCGTACAGACCCAAGCACTTTTCGAACGCCGATTTCCTTAGCCCTCCTAGATGCCTGAGCCGTTGCCAAGTTGACATAGTTGATCCCTGCCAGTAAAATGATGAATATGGCAATACCAATGAATATCTGGAGATACAACCGTTTCCCGGAGGGTGATGCCTCAAACAGGATGTTGCTTCCCAAATGAAGGTCGGCTATATTCATTATGAGTGGTTGATGTTCCCTGGTCGTTTCAAGATATTCCTGAAAATTTCCTGTACGATCTCCTAAATCGTACCTTCTCTTAGCGAAGACCTGATCAGTTTGCGCTTCAAATTGCTGTAGGTTTAGTCGCCTTTGCGACCGGAAGAAACAATAGCTTACCGTCGATTTGAAATTGTGTAGGTGCTTCCTCGTTTCAGGAGAGGTTCTTGCTAAAATTTTGTACCGTAGGTATGAATTCAAGGGTGGATCCTTCATCACACCAGTGATCGTATATTCATCGGGAGGGCCTTGAGAAGATAGGCTCACTCTCAATCCCACTGGATTCTCTCTTCCAAAGATCTTTTTCGAAAGTGACTCTGTGATGACAAGTGAGCCGGGGTCTGATAATGCAACTCTTGAATTGCCAAGCAGTAACTCCTGAGGAAATACCTCAAAATAGTCTCCCGTTACATAGTAAGTACCATCCTCTACAAATCCATCCTGATCTATTGTCAATGTACCACTTGGCGTAGGCATCAAACTAACCCATGATTCAATTCCAGATACATTTTGTTCCAAATACTCCATGTGTGCCGTGGATGTGAAAGCAAAGGAGGGTGCACTTACTCTA
The DNA here is from genome assembly GCA_028285685.1 of Cyclobacteriaceae bacterium. Lineage (GTDB taxonomy): Bacteria > Bacteroidota > Bacteroidia > Cytophagales > Cyclobacteriaceae > Ekhidna. The sequence goes on from JANQOR010000021.1 coordinate 21,235, forward strand.
TAGATCTTTTCATATTCCTTATGATGTCGGTCGAAGTTGTATTCCTGAAAAACATATATGGAAATGAGCAAGGCAGATGCAAAGCCAACAGCTAACCCAGAAATGTTGATGAATGCATAGCCTTTATTTCTACTAAGATTTCGAAGGAAAGAGAGAAGGTGATTCTTAACCATGATTAACCCGATTTAGATTTTTCAAGTTATCAAGTTAGATGGGAAATGGCAAGATCATTTAACCTTGAAACAGCTGAATCAACGAATCAGAAATGTTCAAATAGACTAGACAAAAAACTCCGACAACAACTATCAAACCTCTTATTAGAAGGATTTTGAGCCAGTCGATACCGTCAATGATCCCCTTTCAGGGCGTGATTTAGTGCACCGAACAAACCCAATTTTGGATACATTCTCAGATTTGTATAGTGTTTTGCCGGAGCGGAGCGAAGATAGGGATTTGTGGGGATTTGCAGGTGGTCGATCAAGTGCCTTGCGTGGTAGTGGTGTAAGTACCCAAGCTGGGTCTCATTCACCATTAGCCGATCGAGGGATTGATTCGATTGGTAGATTACAATATAAAAAGGCACAAAACTGCGTTTTGTGCCTTTTTACTTAGGAAACTTGATATAATCTACATTAAAATCGTAAACACGTTTACAATGGTCATAGCTAATAGTATCAGCGTACTAACTGTAAAAATCGGGATGGTGATCTTCGTTGGTTGTGCTGATAGGTTTGAAGTTAGAATGGCGAAGGTAAGAAGGACAATCGCAGTAAGTTGATAGTCCCCTCCTCCTGCAACATGCATAGCCCAAAGTGAGAACGGTGCAGTTACACAACCTTGAAAAAGGATCATCCCAACTAAAAATGGTAGCCGATAGAATTCCTGTGCTTCCGCCCATTCAAGAAATGAGCTGATTGGATTTTTCCAGGTAAAGGTCGCTGCTTTTTCATTTGTAAGTTTGGTTTCGATAGAAGTAATCATAATGGTACTATTTAAGGATTAAAGGATCTTTTTATCTTTTATTAGTTCAAAATTTTATCTCTTTAGAAAGGTTTTTCCCTTGTTTAGATCAGTCATTAGCCCTTCAAGCGTGGTTTGCTCCAACATCTGCTTCAAGTCATCTCGGACCTGAACGAAATGATCATGCAATGGACAAGGTTTATTGGCATTACAAGCTTTCAAACCCAATCCACACCCATTGAAAATCTTATCTCCATCAATGGCATCTACGATATCGATGAGCCGTACGGCGGATCGTTGATCTTCGTCAATATAAAAGCCGCCATTGGGACCTTTGATGGAGCTGATGATATTTGCTTTGGTGAGTTGCTGCAACACTTTGGCTGTAAAAGACTCCGGAGTGTCTACCTCTTTGGCGATCTCCCTCAGCCCTATACGACCACTGGAAGCTAACTTTGAAGCCACATGGATAGCAGCCCGTATTCCATATTCACAACTCTTTGAAAACATATCTCTTCAGTAGTAAACGTGAATATAATATAAAAAGATCTTTTTATCCGAAATTATTTCAAAATAAATGATAGTTGTTGCTCTTACCCACAAGACCATTCTGGAAGAAAAATGGAATTCGACTCTGTCCCAACTTATTTGGCTATACCTTACTAGTGAAATCACCTAACCAATGAAACCTCTACATATACTTTTATTTACTGCCATTCTAACTGTCACACATGCGCAAAACAGAACCGTATATTTATCAGATATTCTAGCAGAAGCAATTTTTTCTCAAAAGGATACGATTTTCTATTCAAACATCCAGATATCTCTTGAGAATATCCCTAATCAATTGAATTCAAATAGAGAAAGATCTATTTCGAACTACCTTCAATCGCTCTACCCAACTCTGCAACTAGACACTTCCAAGAGAATAGTTGTGCCAAGCTTCCTCGAATTAAAGTCTTCTTCGGGGGACGTTGATTTGGATAATCTATCATTTATAAATGGCCTCAGCATCACAGATAGTGATCGACTAGCAGATAAGGAGATCAGTGTTTTCATTTCAAACTGTGCATTCAACGGCTTGAAAATAATGTCAACTAACATGGAATGGCTAATTATTGGTCAATCTCAAATTAACCACGCTTTGGCCTTGGAACCTGTATTCACAAGTGAGAATGATTTACAAGACACTTTTGCGCTTTGGGACAATGATGTAAACCTTACGACTGGATGTGGGATCTATAGTACAAATACCAGGGCAAGCATAAGCAAAAATAGATTCAAAGCTGGAGAAGATATTGTTGTAGAAATATTCAACAACAAAGAGCTTACCATCTCCGGTAACTCATTTGATTCTGCGAGAGTTAGTATAATCCAGAGAACAACAATAGCTGAGCTTAAGCTCGAAGGCAATTCATTTCTCGGACCATTCATCATGGACCATGTTACGGTAAAGGATCGAGCTGTTATCATTAATAACAATTTTGACAATGGGTTCGCCATGTCACAGACACTTCTACCCGAACTGCACGCAAATTTTGATTGGGATCAATTGAGAGGCAATAAGCTTTTTATAAATGTTGATGGGGAAATTAAATTCGGAGATACTGCATTTGATTGCTTTGTGTGCATTCCCTACTTCGGTAAATCTGATGAAGAGCTTGCACGTAATGATCGATTTAGGGAACTGATAACAGTATATACAAAACTTTATAGAATCAATAAGGAAGATGGAGACATCAACTCTGCCAATGGGGCTTATTCAGAATTGCAAGATTTGTATACAAGAAGGTATTCATATTTATATAGAGTCGAGGGAGGGCTGGAAAATTGGTTCAAATGGCGACTGAATCAACTGCTTGAATATTATGTAGTCTATGGGACTGCGCCAGCGAGGGCGCTAGTAGTTTCCTTCTACATTATTCTTGCTTTTTCTATATTCTATTTTTTCTTCCCTTCCGAATGGGATGTGACATCCAAGAAGCTTTTGCTCGAGCAATTTAAGCTTGCCTTGGATAAAAAGCATAAGCAAACTGCACGTCCTCTTTTGAAAACGATCGGACTTTTTGCTTTGAGCTTTGTCAATGCCTTCACGCTCAGCTTGAATTCATTTGTCACCTTAGGTTTTGGTACCATTCCTACTACAGGTCTTGCCAGATATGTTTGCATCGTTCAAGGGTTCATTGGATGGTTCCTTCTGAGTCTGTTTACTGTGGCACTAATTAATCAGGTGATTTTTTGATGTAGGGATAGAATAAAAAGGGCTTCGATCGAAACCAAAAGTGAAAATTTCCCCTTCTTGCGAGGGAGGGCCAACCATGGCAATCTCGTTGTACTGACTGTGTCATGCCACGCTTGATCAGACATCTTACATTTTTGGTGGGGTAGGTTTCTCCACGATTCCTTCTCCTTCCTTCGTCAGGATCGGAATGACGGTTTTTTGTTTTTCATTTTCAATTATTTATCCACAACCATTTATCTAGTCAGGCAACGCCTGTAGTTTTGGCGACCGAAATTTATTGTATGACGCACGAAGAAAAGATATCTAAGGAGCTGGGAATTAGTTCGCACCAGGTTGTTGCGACAGTGAAATTATTGGATGAAGGAGCGACGGTTCCGTTTATTTCAAGATATCGGAAAGAGGTGACGGGAAGTTTGGATGATGTGCAGGTGACAACTGTTCGGAATCGAATTGAGCAACTCCGTGAACTTGATGCACGACGGGAGGCCATTTTGAAGTCGGTCCGAGAGCAGGAGAAGTTGACGCCAGAGCTAGAGCAGAAAATTCGTGCTGCGGAAACAATGACGGCATTGGAGGATTTGTATTTGCCGTATCGACCGAAGCGGAAGACGAAGGCGAGCGTCGCTCGCGAAAAGGGGTTAGAGCCATTGGCCGAGCTGATCCTGGAGCAATCAAACCTGGATGTGGACAGTGAGGCGTTGAAATTCATTGACAGTGAAAAAGGTGTTGAGTCGGCAGAAGAGGCATTGCAGGGTGCGCGAGATATCATCGCTGAGACGATCAATGAGGATGCACAGATCCGTCAGCGCATTAGGGACTTGTTTATGCGTAAAGGCCAGATCTCTTCGAAGGTGATGAAAAGTAAGGAGGCAGAAGCTACGAAGTTTAAAGATTATTTTGAGTGGAGTGAGCCTTTGGATAAGGTTCCTTCGCACCGATTGTTAGCGATCCGCCGCGGGGAGAAAGAAGGTTTTCTGAGCATGGATATTGCGCCAGATGAAGAAGAAGCGATTGAGTTGATCGAACGAAAGTTCGTGAAAGGACGAAACCAAGCCGGTGAGCAGGTTCAGGTTGCAATTAAGGATTGCTACAAGCGGCTGATGAAAGTGAGTATTGAGACAGAAGTTCGGGTGGCGAGTAAAAAGAAGGCCGATGAGGAGGCGATTAAGGTATTTGCCGAGAACTTAAAACAACTCTTGATGGCTGCCCCACTGGGACAGAAGGCGGTGATGGCCATTGATCCGGGATTCCGAACGGGTTGTAAGGTCGTTTGCCTGGACAAACAAGGAAAGCTGCTGGAGTTTACTGCCATCTATCCTAATGCGCCTCAAAAAGATGTGGTTCGTGCCGGAGAATCGATAAGACACCTTGTTGACAAATACAACATTGAAGCGATTGCGATCGGAAATGGAACAGCAGGAAGAGAAACTGAGCAGTTCGTTAAAAAACTAGGATTGTCTGCGTCTGTGATCGTTGCTGTTGTTAATGAAAGCGGCGCCTCGATCTATTCAGCTTCTGAAGCTGCCCGGGATGAATTTCCAAATGAGGATGTGACAGTGCGTGGTGCAGTATCAATAGGTCGCAGGTTGGTGGACCCGCTGGCAGAATTAGTGAAGATTGATGCCAAGTCGATCGGTGTGGGGCAATATCAACATGACGTAGATCAAACTGCTTTGAAACAAACGTTGGATGATGTAGTGATGGGTTGCGTAAACAACGTAGGTGTGGAATTAAATACCGCTAGCAAACAATTGTTAACGTACGCCTCTGGTCTCGGACCGCAGATTGCGGAGAACATCGTGAACCACCGCAACGAGAACGGACCATTCAAGTCACGTGCAGCTCTGAAAAAGGTACCTCGACTGGGTGACAAGGCGTTTGAGCAGGCTGCGGGATTCCTACGCATTCGAAATGCCGCAAACCCATTGGACATGAGTGCAGTGCATCCTGAGCGTTATGATACAGTTGAGCGCATGGCGAAAGACGCAGGTTGTTCAGTTGAGGAGCTTATGAGCAGCGCCGAGCTTCGAAAAAGGATTGACCTGAATAACTATGTCGACGGTGATCTTGGTCTTCCGACCTTGAAGGATATTATGGATGAGTTGGCTCGTCCCGGACGTGATCCTCGTGACCAGTTTGAAGCCATCGCTTTTGCCGAAGGAGTGAATGAAATATCGGATCTGAAATTGGGAATGTCGTTACCAGGGGTTGTGACAAACATTACCAAGTTCGGTGCCTTCATAGATGTGGGTGTTCATCAAGATGGTTTGGTGCATATTAGCCATTTGTCTAACTCATTTGTTTCTGATCCTGCTCAGGTTGTAAAGCTTGGGCAAAAGGTACAGGTGACAGTGTTGGAAGTGGATGTGGCGAGGAAAAGAATATCGCTCAGTATGAAAACCCTTCGAAAAGCTCAGGGTGACAATCCACGTGATGCTAGAGGCAGGAGTACCAGGCAACTAGCCTCAAACAGTAAGGGAGCTTCGCGCTCTCCTGCAGGTGATGGCAATCAGCAAAAGCAATCTTTCAAGCCTAAGCAATCTGATCAATCGAAACCCAAGGAAGATCAAATTCCAGACGGTGATCTACAAGCAAAATTGGAAGCACTGAAGGATAAGTTTCGGTAGCAAGCTGATTCGGAATGGAACATTTCATTTTCGATCGAGGTGAGCACAGATCGAGCAATCAATTTGATAATCTCACTTTTCTCTCAAAGCCTCCATCAGCTGATCTTTCAATTGACTATTTTCAGAAATCAGCTTCCCATAAACGCTGATTGCCTCATCAATCAGCTGATCCCTTTCATCTTTACCCTTCGTCTGTTTGGCGCGCAGGAGAAGATCAATGGCATTTGCCCTCTTTCCGTAATTTTCCTTTGGTTCGTTAATTGTAGAAACGTCATCGGAAATTGTAGTAAAAAACGACTCGTAATTCATTTCGTTCATCTCTAATGTTAAGAATTTCCCTAAATCAAGATGGAAATGATCAACTAGTTTGGTGTGAAAATCAGACTTTGCTTGCGTCTCATAAAAATACCCCGCTACTTTTCCACGCTTTACGCCCATCAAATCAGCCAATTTCTGTTGGCTCATGCGCATTCTTTTGCATAAAAAGCGGAGATTATGGTTAAAAGCACTCAATTGTAGATAATTGGTAGTTTTTTCTTGTAATTGTAGTTTTTATCTACAATCTTTGTCTGATAGTCTGAGACAAAGATGCCAAAAACACTGGTAAATATCCATGACTTGGTTGAGTCCGATTTTCGAGAAATTCAAAAGTTGGTTTTAAGAAAGCACGGGACCGACTACACAGTCGGATATATCAGGAAAGTATGCAAAGGTTTAAGGCACAACACTAGTATCACAGCCATGGCAAACGATTACCTCGAGGTAAGACGTGAGATGAAATCAAAAATTGACAGGCTATCTAACTAGTGTAAAAAATGAGCGACCCACTTGATCAATTCGAGTCAGAACAGAAGATGCTGTCCGAATTAAAAGATCTTTTCCACTTTGTACCGCCAAATATAATCCGTAGGAATCTGGAAGATCTGTACTTTTTGTACATGTCGTCAGCCGAGGACCCAGATCTTCCAAATCAAAAAAACTTCACGACGAATTTCTACTACCTCATAAATTTTCTTAATGAGATGGACGAACTTATGAGCAAAGGGAAAAAATGACAGGAATACTTGTTCAATTGTAATCTTCCCACCAGTTTGTAAATGTGATAGTGTTTGGTAGTATAAACATCTGACCCACTTGTGGAGTCACTAATGTTATATTTTCAGTATTAGCTTTTTTTGTCAGTCTTTCAACAGATTCCTTCCACGGATGAAGACTGAGATCAAATTTTCCCCAGTGTATAGGCATTAAGAGTTTTCCTTTAACGTCTAAATGTGCCTGAGCGGTTTCTTCAGGAAACATGTGTATCTCGCTCCAACCTTCGTTATACGCGCCGCACTCCATGAAAGTAAGATCAAAGGGACCATACTTCTCCCCGATCTCTTTAAACCCAGGAAAGTATCCGCTATCTCCACTGAAATAGAGATTTTTTGACTTCCCCGAAATAACCCACGACCCCCAGAGGGTTTTGAATCGATCTCTTATTGCTCTCCCAGAAAAATGCCGCGTCGGGGTCAGTGCCAGTTTCAGGTCCGAAAATTCTACTTCATCCCACCAATTTAACTCAACAATATTGGCGGAAGGAACACCCCAGTGCTCCATATGTGCACCTACACCCAATGGCACGTAAAATTTTTCGATCTTACTTGCCAACTCCTTAACCGTTGGATAGTCGAGATGATCATAGTGATCATGTGAAATTAAGACTAGGTCTATCGGTGGCAATTCATCCAATGAAATGTGTTTGTCATAGTTGAATCGTTTCGGTCCAACAAATGGAAACATGGAAGTTCGTTCACCCACCAGAACCGGGTCAACAAGGATAGTTATACCATCAAGCCTAATCAGTATCGTTGAATGTCCGAACCACGTAATCGCCACCTTGGATGAATCCACATTTGAAAAGGAAGTGGAACTAAAAGGAACCGTAACAATTTGATCCTTTGGTTTTCTTGCTGCGCCGCTACTAAAGAGCTGTTCTTTCAACACTTTACGAAAAGTACTGAAAGACATGTTCATCAACGTTTCAATGGTGTTCTCAAATTTCCCATCCTTATAGTTCGGAGCTGCCTGCATCCGCTCGAGTCTTGCGCCTTCTGCCTGCTTTCCAATCTGTGGTGCTGTCTGGAAAAAAATGAAAACACTGATGAAAATAACCAGCAGCACTGAAAGAAGAGTGAGCATAACGTATTTGAAAATTTTCATGGGAGCAACTACGTGCAACGAAAAAAAGACCAACTAATTAGTCAATCAATGATGCGATAATCTACATGTTTGTTACACTTTCCTGCAAACGTCTTCTTAGGATTCCTCGTCTTCTTCTTTTTTAGGAGGCTCCTCTCCGGGTGGATGTTCAAGAATGTTACCGAATTCGTCCACGTAAGCCATCATGTCAGAGAGGTCTCCGCCCTTCAGGTTGTTTTCCTGACGCTCCTTCTTTTTTTCCTCCTTCTCTTTTCTCTTCTGGAGTCTTTTCTTCTCTTTCTGACTTTTAATAAAGCTATTCTGTGATCTGCCCATATGCGGTAACATTTAAGTTGAATGATTCAGCGAAATATAAAGAACTATTTCCAGGTCGAGATCCAATTCTGAAAAATCGCTTTCCAATTTTAAAGATAAAGCTTTTGGGTTTATCGCTTTCTCCTTTTAGGTTTTCGATGGTCTTTTTTATGAAATTTTCTCTCAGGTCGGAATTTCTTCTTTGACTTTGGTTCTCTGTCCGACCGATCTTCTCTATTCATTCGAATACTTCTTCCGTCAAGGTGAATATTCTTGAACCTGGAAGAAATGTCATCATCATAACGCTTGTCAATCTCAAAGTAAGAGCAATTTTTTTGCAGACTCAACTCTCCAAAGAATTTGGCATCGACTCTGGAAATTTTGGAGACGTATTGGATGATTTCCGCTCTGCTCATGCCGTCAACACTTCCAACATTGATAAAATATCGATTGAACTTTGACTTATCTCTTTGTCTCGGAGAACCCCCTACCTTTTCATTCAAATTAGATTCTTCTTCACTTCTCACAAGATGGTCGATCTGTGACGCAATTAGTTTCTTTAAAATGTCTGACTTAGACAGGTGCTCAAACTCACCCACGATGGATTTGTAAATCTCTTCGGCTGTAGGATCCGCATTCGTACTAACAATTTCTGCAACCCAATTCTTCACCCTTTGTTCCCTGATCGACTCGACTCCTGGAACCTCAATATGTTCAAATTTTACCTGAATCTTCCTTTCAAGCTCCGTGATTCTCTTTCCCTCTCTTGGGTTAATAAAGGCGAGTGAAATTCCCTTTTTACCGGCTCGGCCAGTCCTACCGCTTCTGTGTGTATAACTCTCCAACTGGTCTGGGAGGGTATGGTGCAGCACATGTGTCAGGTCATTCACATCAATTCCTCTGGCTGCCACATCAGTTGCTATTAACAGTTGGATTGACTTTGATTTGAAGCGTTTCATTACGTTGTCTCGCTGCTGCTGGGACAATTCTCCATGCAAAGCCTCCGTATTATACCCCAAGCTGCTGAGGTCCTCTGCTATTTGCTGCGTTTCCCTTCTCGTGCGGCAAAACATCACTCCTCGCATCTCCGGTTGCAAATCCAAAAACCTTCGTAGTGCCGGCAATTTATTTGCGGTCTTAGTCATCACATATTTATGCGAAATATCCTTATTGCTTTTCTCCTCACGATTGATCGTCACCTCTTTCGGATTCGACATGTATTTTTTAATGATTTTTCTAATCTCCGGAGGCATTGTGGCTGAAAACAACCAAGTGGCTCGTTTTCCAGGTGTATGAGAAAGTATTTGATCAATTGCGTCCTTGAACCCCATGTTAAGCATTTCATCGGCTTCATCTAGAACGACGTACTTTACATAGTCAAGATTGACAGATTTTCTCTTAATCAAATCCAAAAGCCGACCCGGAGTTGCAACAATGATTTGAGTCGGCTTCCGCAATGCCTTGATCTGGTTAACGATCGCTGCTCCCCCATATACGACTTCTACGTTTAAGTTTTTATGGTTTAGGGAAAAGTCTTCAAGTTGCATTGCTGTTTGCTGCCCCAACTCCCGTGTAGGAGACATGATCAACGCTTGAGTAAATGGCTCATCACTGTCAATGAGATCCACTAGTGGAAGTCCAAAAGCAGCCGTTTTTCCTGTTCCTGTCTGAGCAAGCCCAATAAAATCACATGGATCATTTCCCAGTAAAAGTGGGATGGCTTCATTTTGCACTTGGGTAGGTTTTTCGAACCCTAATTGGTTTAATATATCAACCGTTGTAGTTGATAGTCCTAGCTTTGAAAATTCGTTCAAGGGGGGATTTTTAAGATGAGGCGCGAAGGTAGAGCTATTATGTGAGATTGGTACTGAAAACCAGTGATTTATAAAATATTATCCATTAAGAATTCAAAATTAGTGGCAAATATTCCTGCTCGACAATTACTAGTTCAGCCGTCATTTTTAGACATTTCCCAAACCATAAATGAAATCACATGGCTTCTCGAATTACGATCTCCAGAATTAAACCGGAAATTAAATTAACAACCGCAAAGAGTAGTGGGCCTGGAGGTCAACATGTCAACAAAGTCGAGACAAAAGTTGTACTTCGATTCAATGTTCGAAAGTCGATGGTCCTTCCCGAAGAAGAAAAAGAGCGTATTCATGAAAGACTGGGCAATCATTTGACAAAGGAGGGGGAGCTAGTAGTTTCTTCAGAAAGCAAAAGATCTCAGCTTAAAAACAAAGAAATCGCCTTCAAGAAAATGGATTGCATTCTAACTAAAGCCTTAACCATTCCTAAAACCAGAAAGAAAACAAAACCTTCCAAATCTGCCATGGAAAGGAGAATTTCCGTTAAGAAACAGCAAAGCGAGAAGAAGAAATGGCGCAGAAAACTTTAAAGTAGTTGTTCAGAGTTAGTTGTTTATCTTGAGAATATGAAAATCATAATTACGGGAGCATCAGGAATGGTTGGCAAAGGAGTCTTGCTAGAATGTCTCGATCACGAGCAGGTTGATCAGGTATTGGCCATTGGACGTTCCAAGCTGGATCTGGAACATTCAAAGTTGAAGCAGATTGTTCACAAGGATTTTTCTGACTACTCCTCCATCAAGTCAGAACTTGCTGGTTATGATGCCTGCTATTTGTGCATGGGCGTGAGTGCCGCGGGACTCACAGAAGAAAAATATACCGAAATCACGCATTTGTACACTCTTACTCTTGCGAAAACCTTGGTCGAAATGAATCCCGGAATGATCTGCACCTACGTCTCTGGTCAGGGAACTGACTCGACGGAACAAGGGAGAGCCATGTGGGCTCGAGTAAAGGGAAGAACAGAGAATGATCTTCTCGCATTGGGATTCAAACGAGCGTACATGTTTCGGCCAGGAGCGATAATTCCTCTAAGAGGGATCAAACCAAGCAGCAAGCTTTATAGATTTCTTATAACCAATCTCAAGTGGCTCATTTACTTAGTGAAGTTCCTGGCGCCAAACTCGGTTGTTAACACCTCACAGATCGGGTCGGCTATGATCAATGCCACCTTGAAAGGTTACGATGCGCGAGTGCTAACCCCAAAGCACATTTTGATTCTTGCTAATCCTGAGCAAGCTTAGTTATATTGACGCTATGTACGTAAACAAAAATTTTAGTTTTAAGGGCATTCTACGATTCTCCGGTGGTCATATGATCTGGCTTGCTGCCTGGGCATCGCTGATGACAAGTATTTATGAGTTCACGGGGTTTTCCTGGTCCATTCCCTGGTTGCCTCTTTCAGTGATCGGTACAGCCGTCGCTTTTTATGTTGGATTTAAGAATAACAGCGCCTACGATCGTCTCTGGGAAGCTCGAAAGATCTGGGGTGGGATTGTAAATAGCAGTCGATCATGGGGAGCAAATACCCGCGGATTCGTATCATCTGTCTTCACCGAAGTAACCGATTCAGTGAAAGATGAATGGACCAAACGATTGATCTACCGACACATAGCATGGTTATATACACTTCGCAATCAACTTTTAATTCCGACCCAGTGGGAACATGTCAATGTGGGGAAGCATGTCAGCAGGCTCACCAAGAAACGTATAAAAAGATGGGGAGTGGGCCTTCATGAAGATGGTGGCTTTACTGAAGAAGAATTAAAGAAATTTATTCCTTCGGGGGAATATGAACGACTGATCAACTACAAAAACACTGCCACGCAAATCATTGATCAACAAAGTCAAGATCTTCTTGAGCTTAGAAGGATGAACCTGATTGATGATTTTCGACATATGGAACTACAAAAGGTCCTAAATGATTTCTACACTTTTCAGGGCCAATGCGAACGCATCAAGAAATTTCCGCTTCCTCGGCAGTACGGAAGCATGAGTTTTATTTTTGTAGGGATCTTCATATTCCTACTTCCCTTTGGAATGGTCTCCGAGTTTGCCAAACTAGGGGAGTTTGGTGCATGGCTATCTGTTCCGTTCACAGTCCTCGTGGGTTGGGTTTACTTAATGATGGAACTTGTCGGAGACTATTCAGAAAACCCTTTTGAAGGCTTAGGTAACGATATTCCAATGCTTTCACTTTGCAGGACTATAGAAATCGACCTGCTTGAGATGCTGGGTGAAAAAGACCTCCCCCCTCCGATTGAGGTAAAGAATGGGGTGCTGATGTAGACACAAAAAGATGGAAGAGATGTAACTCCTCCATCTTTTCACAACTTTTTTCTTATTCCGTTGACTGAGCTTGCACAATCGGTAGCCGATCAATGTATTGGACTACAACATCTACCTGATCAGCATCGTTGTAGTGATACAATGTGTGCACATTTTGTGACATTGACTTCCCTGTAGTATAGGTGGCATTCACATCAAACCAGCCCATGACCCAGTTGCCGGTCGCGGCATTTTCAGATTCATTCACTTTCACAGCTAGCCATACATCGTTTTCAATCTTAATCTGATCTATTGCTTCCATACGTCCAGCCCAATAGTTTCTAATCGCAGCCTTCCCGGCAAGGGTATCTCCGGCTGAAAAAATGTAAAGTCCATCCTCCGCAATGTTGGCAACAAATGCGTCAAGATCCTGATTCATCATTGCGGGCATTCCTTGTTTAGCCAAATCAATGTACTTGGAATCTCCAAACTCCACTGGTTGAGGGGCAGTTGGTTCTGAAGCCTCGTTGGTTTCAGCAGGTGTGCATGCAATCATGATCAGCAATAGAATGATAATCGTGGTTAGGTTTTTCATAATAGTTAGGTTTTTAGGTTTATAAAAAATGAGTCTCGTTAGGTAACTATTTAACTCATTATCAGATGATTAGTGATAGTTAAGATATAGATTCTGCGATTTAATAGCAAGGACTCTACTTCAATGGAGGACCAACCATGGCCATTCTACGATGACTAGGAAGTGAAAAATCACTCTTGATGCGTATTCTTTAGAGAGACCATCTGAGTGCTACATATCATACACGATGATCGGTCAAATGTAGCAATTCATCTCACTCGTGTTTCAACGCCATAGTCGGATTCAGGTGATTTATCTTCCACAATTCTTTAACAACTGTAAGGACAGCTAGAAAGACGAGTCCAACGAATGTAAAAGTAATCGGCCATACGGTCAGATCCACGTGAAAAGCAAACCCCTCTAACCAACGCGTGGAAATCACGTAGCTGACTGGGGCGGCAATCACATTTGCAATCAAAATTGATGGAAGAAAATCCTTGCCAACAGTGTAGGAAATGTGTTTCCAATTGGCTCCAAGGGTTTTCCGAATACCAACTTCTCTCGTCTTCTTTTGAGTTACGAATCGAACATAAGAAAACAATCCCAGACAGGTGGTAAAAATCGCCAACCAAGCCATGACCATCAATCCTTGTGACATGCGCTTTTCTTTAACATACTGAAGAGCAAATTCCTTGTCTAGAAATTCATACTCGAAGGGGACGTTAGGAAAAAGTGACTCCCAACTTTCTGTTACATGGTTGATTCCTGTCTCTATGTCTTTGGATTGCAAACGAATATTGATGTAGTAGTACCAATAAGGTTTGACCAGGAACACCATCGGTTTAATTACGTTGTGCATTGATTCGAAATGAACATCTTCGACAATTCCAACCACACTTCCACGCCGCTTCTCCCTTGGGTTAGCAGGTTGACCAGTGTTGTATTCAGTCTCCAGTATAGCATCAAGTGGTTGCTCCAAATTCAGCAAGTTGACTGCGGATTCATTGAGAATAAAGGCACCTTGATAGTCTGATTGTGAAACTCGGAAATTGCGTCCCTCTACCACCTGTATTCCAAACGTTTTGAAAAAGTCTTCATCAATGGAGGTTGCATGTAGGGTTACCGGTTCACCTCCATTCACTCTCACGGGCAGTGTCAGTCCCATATTATCAGTTGGTTTATAAAATGACAGACTAACGGACTCAATAGATCCATGACTAAGAAGACGGTTTTTCAATGGCTCAGGATTGTACCTGATCTTCCTTCCAAACGGTGCATAAATTACCTGATCTTTATGATAGCCCGGATCTTCACTACTAACATATCTAACCTGGTCTCGCAGTGTGAGGGTGAAAGAGATGAGAGTCGCAGCAATGAAAAATTGAAACATAAGCAATGATTTCCTCAAAAAATCACTGCTTGAGACCCTAGACTTTCTTTGGTTAGAAACATTCTCCTTCACAAGAAGCACTGATGGCAATAGACCCACTATGATCGTGAGCACGCAGGGAATCGTTCCAAGCAACAATAGCATTTTCGGAGTCAGCAAGATACCTGCCTCCATGTGGGTCGAAAGTGAGTGATTTATCATACCAATAAGCTGATAAACCAGAAGGATGCCTATCAACAAACTTAGACTCACCGTACCAAGCGTTTCAAGAACAAGTTGCGATATGATTTGCTGTAGTCGGGCCCCGACCGCACGTCTTACTAGCAGTTCTTTTACTCGATTCTGAATTTGAACAACAGTTAAGGTCATGTAGTTGATTGCAGTGATCAAGAGAATGAGGAGGCCTATTCCAATAGCCAACCAAGCATAAATAGGATCAATCACCTTCGTATAACCTGAGATAACTCCAGTGTCGGTGTGTATGGCCCTTACGGGCTGAAGTGCACTCAGAAATTCTTTGTAAGATTTACTTTCGTCTTTGATGTGTTTGGTGAAAAATGATTCGAACTGATTTTCAAATTCAGTTGGATCAAGTGCTCGTGGTAGCTTAACATAACTATAACAATAGTTCATGTTCCAGCCATTTGTAATCCCGCCTGGAAATACTTCTTCGCCGGTCTTGAATGATACCAGGGCGTCAAATTCAATATGCATGTTTCCCGGCCATTTAGGGATGATCCCAGTAATGGTCAACGGATAGTATTGACCGTTCCATTGAAAATCGATTCGATCTCCAAGTTTGACTTCATTACCAAAATATTTCAATGCCATGTCTGCGGTCAGCACTATAGAAAAGGGCTCTGAAAGTGCCGTCTTCGGATCTCCTTTAAATTCCGGCATTTTAAAAAGTTGCAAAAACTGCTCATCTGCCCAAATCATTTGATCTTCGTAAAAAGCTTTGTCCCCAAGTTTGAACAGTGTCTTAGACCGGTCCTTAAAAAATCTGGAAAATTGAAACTCTGGGTAATCCATTGCGAGCGTAGGCACAAGTGGAAAAGCTGTTGAGGCAATGCTGCCTTGATCTATTTTCCTGATAACTCGGAAAATTCTGTCAGAGTCGGGGTGAAATTCATCATAACTAAATTCATAGTGTGCATACATTAAACCAAGAAGCACACAGACAATACCGACAGTCAATCCTGCAACTTTTATTACCCAGCTCGGAATATCACGCTTAATTATGCGAAGTGATACAACAAATGCATTTTTTAACATGAGATGTAATAATCAACCAGAACAGTAAAATAGCTAACTCAACACTGAAAAAGTCGCGAAAGGAACATCAAACGGGGTGAACGGCCCCTGATCTTTTATCTAGTCGTATCGCTACTTTCTGTAATCCAGCGGAGGATCTCGGTCGCCAAGCAAAGATTCATACTTGAATCCCTCACCCTGCTGCCTGAGCAATTCCTTTTTTGCCTCATCGGCGATCTTCGGGTTGTTGTAAATGTCAATTGCTGTTAAAGCAATGGTCTTAGCTGCCACAATCATTCCTTTATAACCAATACTTGTACCACCAGCGGCGACAGCTTGCCATGTATGTGCTGATGTTCCAGGCACCCATGTGGCGGCACTCATCCCCGCTGTAGGAACAGCCCAGCTCACATCCCCCACGTCAGTAGAACCTCTGGCCCGCCCAGCAGGGCTGAATGGATCAATCTCTCGAGCATCTGTCAATTCGTAATCTCCCTCATACGTTTCCAGGATCCTTTTTGCAAAAGCGACATTCTCTTCATCATATTCAACTCCTCCAACCTTGCTGAGATTCTTGTGCATTACTTTGGAAAGTGTCTCATTTGGCAAAAGATTGTACAACCCATGGATGACCTCATAATTCATGGTAGTGCCTGTTCCAAGAGCTGCCCCCTCAGCACACTTCACTACACGTTCAAAGATCTTTTTAACATTAGCCACATTCGGATGTCGGGTATAGTAAAATACCTCCGCAAATGGTGGAACGACGTTCGGAGCTTCTCCTCCTCGAGTGATCACATAATGAATTCTGGTTTCTTGCGGAACGTGTTCCCTTAGCATGTTTACCATCATGTTCATCGCCTCTACCCCGTCCAATGCGGATCGACCCCTCTCTGGCGAACCTGCTGCATGTGAAGCTTCTCCATAAAATCTAAACTTCGCCGATTTGTTCGCAAGGGAAGCTCCGGGATTAGCATCATTGCCACTTCCGGGATGCCAGTGAAGAACGACATCCACGTCATCAAAAAGACCGGCCCGAACCATATACACTTTACCAGCACCACCCTCTTCAGCCGGAGTACCGTACACACGAACGGTACCTGAATTTTTGGATGACTCCAGCCATCTTTTTACTTCAACACCAGCTGCAGTCGACGCAGTACCAAACAGGTGATGACCACAGGCATGTCCAGCCCCACCCTCAATGACGGGTTCACGGCTCGGAATTGCTTTCTGCGATACACCTGGAAGCGCATCAAATTCAGCTAAAATTGCAACGACAGGCTTACCCGAGCCATATTCGGCAATGAAGGCTGTCGGAATTTCAGCAACTCCCTCGGTTATCTTAAATCCTTCTACGCTTAGCGTTTCCATTAGCAGTTCTGAACTCTTCTCTTCCTGATACCCTACTTCAGCCCAATCCCAGATTTGACCTGCTATTTGTGCGTACTTCTCGTATTGGTTGTCCAATTTACTAATGATCCTGTCTTTCTCTTTTTGACAAAAAGAGGGGTTGAAGATGGTCGAAATGAGAATAACAACGGAGAATCTTTTCATGGTTATCAAGTTAGTGCAGGTTGAATTTAAGTGATTTGCCTCAATGGGTCTGTTTAACCGGCTAATGATTTATCATTTTTCGAGGAACCAGCTATTTTTAAAAACAGGTCCAGTTGCAAAATGGCATATTCTATAGAAAAACATATGAGTCGATTTGTAGATCTTGATGAAGAAGCAAGAGCTGCTTTGAACAAGATCGTGAAGACCCGTAGTATTCGACGTAGGCAATTTATTGTCCAACCAGGCTTTACCTGCACTCACCAATCCCACGTCGTACAGGGTGCGCTCCGTGTTTACTTCATTAGTCCCGAAGGAACGGACCACACCATTCAATTTGCAATCGAAGATTGGTGGATTAGTGATTTCTATAGTTATGTTCACCAGGTACCTGCATCACTCTATGTTGAGGCACTTGAGAACAGTACCATTCAGCAAATCGGATTTGAGGACACTGAAAATCTCTGCAGAGATTTCCCTGTTTTCGAGCGTTTTTTCAGAATGGTAGCACAAAAAGCTTTCGCATTCTCACAACGAAGAGTTTTATCAAACCTGGAAAAAACAGCTGAGGAACGGTATCTGGAATTTTCAGAGCTTTACCCATCCATTGTGCAGCGTGTGCCCCAGTATATGCTGGCTTCATACTTGGGAATGACACCAGAATTTCTGAGTAAGATTAGAAAAAACCTGGCAACAAACTCTTAAACTAGTTTAAGCAAATTTCCTGTTCTAGTTCATTTTTAGGAAGAATACAGATCTTGATTTTTGTGTAAAAAAATTATGGACACAAAAAAGATCACTTTTCTATCTGCAAAATTTCTGCTGGGACTTCCTCTCATACTGTTTGGAACTAACAAGTTTGGGGGGTTTATTGATATAGCTCCACCGGAAGATCCACTTGCTCAAGCGTTCTTAGGAACAATGTTTACTACTTACTTGTACAAGTTTGTTGCCATTACCGAAATCGCCGGGGGAATTCTCTTGCTGACTCCCAGGACTGCGTTTCTAGGCTGCTTGATTTTGATTCCTGTAGTTGCCAACGTCTCTATTTTTCACTTGGCTCACGACATGCCAGGGAACGGAATTTGGTTGTTACCAACTCTTACTTTGGCTGTGGTCATTTCCAATTTCAAAGATGAATTCAAAACCCTTTTAGTATGAAAGTTACATTTATAGGACTGGGAATAATGGGCAGCCGAATGGCAGCCCGCCTGCTAAAAGCAGGGATTAACCTAACAGTGTATAATCGCTCAAAGCAACCCAAGGAAGCACTGAAACGAAAAGGTGCCAAAATTGCTTCAACTTTGATAGGCTCGGTAGATGATTCCGATCTAGTGATCACAATGCTTTCAGACCCTAACGCTGTCAAAGCGATCATGACGGATGAGCTATTGAAAAGCATGAAGCATAATTCGCTTTGGATTGATTGTTCCACGGTCAATCCTTCCTTTTCAAAGGAAACCTCGAGACGGGCGATGACAGCTGGGATACGTTTCCTTGACGCGCCTGTGGCTGGATCGAAACCTCAGGCGGAGAACGGTGAACTGGTCTTTATGGTTGGAGGTAACAAGGAGGATTTGACACAGGTGGAACCAATATTGAAAAAAATGGGAAACAAAATTCTCTACATCGGTGATTCAGGAAAAGGAAGCTCCTTCAAGATGATCGTAAACATGCTTCTGGCACACAACATGGTTGCCTTCTCTGAGGCAATTGTTCTTGGTTTAAAGATGGAAATTGACAAAGAATTCTTGTTGACCACAGTACCAAACCTTCCTGTCGCCGCTCCATTCACTAAGTTCAAGGCTGAAAACATTAGAAATGATGAATGGGCTGAACAGTTCCCGTTAGAATTAATGCACAAAGATCTTCGCTTGGCAGACATTACAAGTTCAGAACACAAAATGCTGTTGCCTATGACCAATTTGACCAAAGAATTATATGCAAAGGCAGAAACTGAAGGGATGGGTCGATTAGATATGTCTGCTATCTACAAGTTTTTGAGTTGCTAATAAGAAAATTATAGGAGCTAAACCTGATCAAGCATTCAATTTTACAAATTCCTTTACCATTGACAATATATCTTTTGCCTTGACCCGAACAGCAGCGGAAGAGGTATTGACGATGTGATGCAATCTGTCATAAATTTCCAGCTTACTTTTTAGCTGCTCTTGCAAAACTTCAATAGAAACATTTTCGGGGTTGGACTTTTTCACCTCGGAAATGTTCTTCTTTGTTTCCTTGATGTTCTGCTTCATCATCGGCACCAGTTCGTATAGCGATTGCTTGGCGTCTTTGTAATTCTGATCTACAATGGCAGTCTCTAATTTTTGAGAAAGCTCATCAAAATCCTTTGAGTTACCCTTCGCTGCAGCGTTTGCACCCAAAGAGGATGACAGTAGGATGAGCAGAATAGCAAGAGTATTTGATGCAGTTTTCATAACAGCGGTCGATTTTTTGTAATCTAAATCTAGGATAAGATCCTGGAGTCAGGCTCTTAGATTCGACCAAAGCAGGCAAATGATCTACCTTTTCCCCTAAAGCATCGATCACCTTTTTCGCGAAATCAGGATTTTTTACCTTGAAACTAGTTTTAACTAGGCATTTTGCTTAAATGTTGATTATCAGCTATTTACCTAAAAAGCGTAAAGAAAAACTTGAAGAATGACTAGATGGCGTCCACAATCTTGTTTAATGTCTCGCTTGGACGCATAGCTGCAGCGGCCTTTTCAGGATCAGGTTGGTAGTATCCGCCAATGTCAACCGGACTACCTTGAGCAGCAATGAGTTCTTCATTTATTTGCGATTCGCTATCCCGGAGGTTTTGAGCTATAGGTCCAAACTTGGCTTTTAGTTCTGCGTCCTCCTCTTGGTTGCCCAAAGCTTCTGCCCAATACGAAGCAAGATAATAGTGACTTCCTCGATTATCAATTTCATTCACCTTTCTGGATGGCGACCTGTTTTCTTCTAGTAGTCTGGCAGTTGCATTATCAAGCGCATCTCCCAGGACCTTTGCTCTGGGATTATCAAAAGTGCTACTCAAATGCTCGAGCGAAACAGCCAGCGCCAGGAACTCGCCGAGGGAATCCCATCGTAAGTGACCTTCCTCCTCGAATTGCTGAACGTGCTTAGGAGCTGATCCGCCTGCACCAGTTTCAAAAAGTCCACCACCATTCATCAATGGAACGATGGACAACATCTTCGCACTTGTTCCAACTTCCAAAATGGGGAAAAGATCAGTTAGGTAATCCCTTAACACATTTCCAGTTACAGAAATGGCGTCCTTTCCTTCGACAATCCGCTCAAGAGAAAAACGCGTCGCCTCAACCGGTGAGAGAATCCTAATATCTAATCCACTTGTGTCATGGTCTTGAAGATACACGTTGACTTTTTTGATCAATTCTCTGTCATGTGCTCGGTTTTCGTTGAGCCAAAATACAGCAGGAGTATTTGAGGCTTTGGCTCTGTTCACCGCCAACTTGACCCAGTCTTTTATCGGTGCATCTTTCACTTGGCACATTCTCCAGATATCACCGTCTTCCACCTCATGTTCTATCAGCACATTTCCGGCATTGTCTGTTACTCTCACTTTGCCTCGTCCTTGTATTTGAAACGTCTTGTCATGAGAACCATATTCTTCCGCCTTTTGCGCCATCAGTCCTACGTTGGAAACACTTCCCATGGTTGTCGGGTCCAAGGCTCCATTCTTTTTACAGAAATCAATGGTTTCCTGGTACACTCCTGAGTAGGATCTGTCGGGGATGACAAATTTCGTGTCTTTGAGCTTTCCATCCGGTCCCCACATCTGACCTGAGGTACGAATCGCCGCTGGCATGGAAGCATCAATGATCACGTCACTAGGTACATGTAGGTTCGTAATCCCTTTGTCAGAATTGACCATGGCCATTGCCGGCCTGGTGGCATAACATTCTTCGAGATCTCGCTCGATTTCTGCCCGCGCATCTGCAGGTAGACTTTGAATCCTTGAGTAAAGGTCTCCTATACCGTTATTAGGATTGAACCCGATTTCGTCAAGCGTATCCTGATGTTTTTTAATAACAGGGCCAAAGAAAGTTGAGACTGCAACACCGAATATAATCGGATCTGACACTTTCATCATTGTGGCCTTCATATGCACAGAAAATAGTATGTCCTGCTCTTTGGCTGAATCAATTTCTTGCTGGAAAAATGCAGCCAATTTGCTTCTGCTCATCATGGATCCATCAATGATCTCACCAGCCTGTAGAGGCACACTTTCCTTCAAAACCGTACTACCATCTTCTCCTATAAATTCGATTTTCGCGCTCCCAGCTTCAGAAACAGTAAGGGACTTCTCACTATCAAAAAAATCGCCATTGCTTAAACTCGAAACATGAGACTTGGAAGCAGCACTCCATTCTCCCATGCTATGAGGGTGCTTTTTCGCATATTCTTTAACTGCCCTGGGCGCCCTTCGATCCGAGTTCCCTTCTCTCAAAACAGGGTTTACTGCACTGCCCTTGACCCTATCATACCGGGCTTTTACTTCTTCTTGCTCAGCATTCTCAGGCTCATCCGGATAATCTGGTAAATCATAGCCTTGAGACTGTAACTCTTTGACAGCAGCTTTTAGTTGAGGAACTGAAGCGCTGATGTTAGGAAGCTTAATGATGTTAGCCTCCACTTTCTTGGTTAAGTCCCCAAGCTCAGCCAAGGCATCACCAATTTGTTGATCTGCTGTCAGGTAATCGGAGAAATTCGCTAAAATTCTGCCAGCCAGCGATATGTCCCTCGTTTCGACCCTAACATCAGCGGATGCTGTAAATGCATTTACTATTGGAAGAAAGGATTGGGTAGCTAGCGCCGGAGCTTCATCAGTATGGGTATATATAATTTTAGCCATTGAAATTCAATTGTTACTAGTTAGGTTAATAGCTTTCCTTTTCGTTAGGAAAGTCTTTTGACTTAATGTCAGAGACGTAGCTTTTAACAGCTTGGGACATCACTTGGTTCAGGTCAGCGTATTGTCGCAGAAATCGTGGCTTAAAATCTTGGGTTATGCCAAGCATATCATGCACAACCAGCACCTGGCCGTCAACATCTGGTCCAGCTCCAATCCCGATCATAGGAATCGAAACCGAATCAGCGGCTTGCTTTGCCAACTTTGATGGGATCTTTTCAAGGACTATTCCAAAGCAGCCCAACTCCTCCAAAAGCACGACATCTTCCAGCAATTTTTTGGCTTCCGCTTCTTCCTTGGCTCTTACGGTATATGTACCAAACTTGTAGATGGACTGAGGTGTCAAGCCCAAATGTCCCATCACTGGAATCCCTGCTGATAGCACTCGCTCGATGCTTTCTTTGATCTCAACTCCGCCTTCCATTTTCACCGCATGTGCTCCTGATTCTTTCATGATTCGAATGCATGACCGTAGGGCCTCCGAAGAACTTCCCTGGTAGCTTCCGAAAGGAACATCGACAATGACAAGTGCCCTTTTCACAGCTTTTACCACCGAGGTAGCATGCCAAATCATGTGATCTAATGTAATTGGTAGAGTAGTCTCATTCCCCGCCATAACGTTAGATGCGCTGTCTCCGACTAGAATCGCATCAACACCAGACTGATCGATGATCTTAGCCATTGAGTAATCATAGGCTGTCAGCATTGAAATTTTCTCACCGTTGGACTTCATTTCTTGAAGCTGGTGAGTGGTAACTACCTTGATGTTTTTCTGTACGCTCATGAAATTAAATGGAAGCGCAATTTAGCCAAAAGGAACGTAATAGTGTGGGAGGAAATGATCACATCAAAGAGCATCCTAACACCTCACCACGGTAAGTGAGTCAATTAACTCTTCCACTTAATATTGCAGCCTATGCTCGGTTTCTGCTCTTCTAAGGGTGGCTGTCCTTCGATCAGTGCATCAATGGCAGCACTTAAATCCTCACCATTGACAGGTTCATTGTTCCCTGGAGTGCTTGCATCGAACCTTCCTCTATAAACACATTTTAGATCAGTGTCAAACAAAAAGAAATCAGGTGTGCATGCTGCATCGTAGGCTCTTGCTGTCTCCTGGGTTTCATCAAAGAGATAAGGAAAGTCAAATCCATGTTTTTCAGCCTGGGACTTAAGTTGCTCAGGGCTATCATCAGGGTAATTTTCGATGTCGTTAGAAGAAATTGCCACGAATCCCACACCTAGATGTTGGTAGTGTCTTGCCACGATTCCTAACTCCTCTTCAATGTTTTTCACATAGGGACAATGAGCACAAATGAACA
Source organism: Cyclobacteriaceae bacterium (assembly GCA_028285685.1). Lineage (GTDB taxonomy): Bacteria > Bacteroidota > Bacteroidia > Cytophagales > Cyclobacteriaceae > Ekhidna. The sequence goes on from JANQOR010000021.1 coordinate 44,729, forward strand.
TCACAACCAATCCTTCTTCTCCTTTCACATCCTGTAGTGATATGCTTTTGCCAGAGATTACGTCTTGAAGATCAAAACCAGGGGCTTCTGTTCCAAGAGGCATCATGGTTGAAGGGGTGAGGGCCATAGCTTTGCGTTTAGTTTGTTTATTTTTAACAGCCTAGAACGCAACAATAATACAACTAACCATGAAAAAATTTCCAGGCTTCCTACTATTTCTTCTGGTGGGCTTTCTTCTCCATGCTCAAATAACCCCAGCTCCATCACGAACCGAAGGCCAGGGACCCTTCGATCAATTGATCATTAGGGGAGCTACTCTTATCAATGGTAATGGCGCACCGCCGATTGGACCTGTTGATATTGTGGTTGAAAAAAATGTGATTACAAGAGTCCAGGTGGTTGGATACCCTGGAGTCGAAATAAATGAGGATCGAAGGCCCAAATTCGATGGAAATGGACTGGAAATTGATGCCGAAGGCATGTACGTGTTACCTGGATTTGTCGACATGCATGGTCATATCGGCGGAACCAGCCAGGGTACTCCAGCGGAGTATGTATTTAAGTTGTGGTTGGCTCACGGAATTACCACTATACGAGATCCATCTGCAGGTAATGGGCTAGATTGGGTACTCAGGCATAAGCAAAGAAGTGCTCGGAATGAAATTACAGCACCAAGAATCTTAGCTTACACTTCTTTTGGACAAAACCTTGAGGAAGTCAAATCAATAAGGGATGTTCCTGGTGAAAGAAACGTCGGAACGGAAGTCTTGAAAAATCCGATAACCAATGCAAATGAAGCGATCTCATGGGTCAGAGCTAATTATCGTAGAGGAGCTGATGGAATCAAATTTTTTGGTGCTTCGCCCGAAGTGATGGATGCAGCTTTGAGGGAAAACAAAAAACTAGGTCTTCGGTCAGCTTGTCACCACGCGCAGTTAAGTGTGGCACGCTGGAATGTCTTAAATTCAGCTGAAGCTGGTCTCACCTCAATGGAGCATTGGTATGGTCTGCCAGAAGCATTGTTTGCCGATCGGATAGTGCAGGATTATCCCCTCGACTACAACTATAACAACGAACAGCATCGTTTTGGGGAGGCAGGTAGACTTTGGAAACAAGCTGCTCCCCCCTATTCTGACAAGTGGAATAAAGTGATGAATAGGTTGTTAGAACTAGACTTCACACTTGACCCAACCTTCAACATCTATGAAGCCAGCCGCGATTTGATGCGAGCGAGGAATGCAGACTGGCACAGAGCTTACACCCTTCCTTCCTTGTGGAAATTTTATCAACCAAGCAAAATATCGCATGGTTCATACTGGCACTTCTGGGGCACAGAAGAGGAAGTGGCCTGGAAAGAGAATTACCGACTGTGGATGACGTTCATCAATGAGTATAAAAACAGAGGCGGGCGTGTTACAACAGGCTCAGACTCCGGATTCATTTTTCAATTGTACGGTTTTGCCTACATCAGAGAAATGGAACTGCTAAGAGAAGCTGGTTTTCATCCATTGGAGGTGATTAAGTCTGCTACGCTAAATGGCGCTGAAGCCCTCGGAATGGATAAGCAAATAGGAACGGTTGAGGTTGGAAAGTTGGCGGATTTGGTCTTAATCGATCAAAACCCATTGCAAAACTTGAAAGTGCTTTACGGAACAGGAGCTATTAAGCTAACAGAAGATAACGAGGTAACCAGGGTTGGGGGAGTAAACTATACGATCAAAGATGGAGTCGTTTTTGATGCAAAAGAATTGCTAAAGGACGTTCGAGAAATGGTTCTGGAAGCAAAAGACGGGACTGAAATTGAACAGCCGGGATATCCCAACTGGGATAAGGACTAATTGGAAGACTTATTGGTTAGTTGAAAGTCATTCAAGATTAGCTAACTCTTCCCTTAGGTCAATCGCTATTTTCGGAAAGTCGGTGATGATTCCGTCCACTCCTGCATTTAGCATTTTTATCATGTCATCCCTGGTATTGACTGGATAGGCATGCACTTCAAAACCCTGAGCGTGCATCTGGAAAACCCTTCTTGGTGAAAGTGTTTCCCAATCAGGGTTTATCGCTTTCATTCGGTTGCTTTCCTTCGCTCTACCCATGTGCATTCTTGTTTCAATATAGAAGGCAATAAGTGGGGCAGAGTCCTCACCGATAATCAAGGCCTTAGTCTGGATCAACGAATCCAAAACGTGCACCTCATCAAGATACCTTGGTTCATATGATTGGAGAATGATCCAATCTTCGCCATTGTTCTCGCTCATCACAATTTCCACTAGCTTCTCCGCAAAATCATGATAGTGAGGATGATCCATATGCTTGATCTCTATCAACACCTTGCATCGACCGTCGACATAATCCAGTACTTCTTTCAGAGTCGGTATTCTTTCGCTGGCAAACTTGGAGTCTTTGTGAGATCCCACGTCAAACTGCTTGATCTCTTCGAGAGTATAATCGTGCACGTCACCAGTGACCCTGTTTCCAAGAGTGTCTCTTGCAATCCGATCCAACGTCTGATCATGAAACACAACAATCTCCTCATCCAGCGTGTGCCTTACATCCAATTCTATTTGATCTACACCTAATTCCAGTGCTCGTTTAAAAGCCGCCATTGTATTTTCTGGCGCCAAACCTGAAGCTCCTTTATGGGCGATGATCTGAAATTCTTTACCTCCTAGACGATCAATTGAGGTACTCGCAAAGATCGACCTGTAAAGCCATGGCTCAAATAGTGACAATGCAGCAAATAGTGCGAAAAATGGCGCAGAGTAAAGTAAAAACTTCTTGGTCATAGGTGATTATTTACCACAAAAATTACACAAAAAGAACTAAATACTATGATTTGGTTTTCTGATTTAAATCAATGCCCAACTCAGCCAGTTGCTCGACGGAAATTCGAGAGGGTGAATCAATCATCATATCTCGTCCTGAATTGTTCTTGGGAAAAGCAATAAAATCTCGAATACTCTCCTCACCTGCCATCATCGCACACATTCTGTCAAACCCAAATGCAATGCCTCCATGCGGTGGTGCGCCATATTCAAACGCTCCCAACAGAAAGCCAAACTGTTCCTCAGCTTCTTCTTTTGTGAAGCCTAGCACCTCAAACATTTTGGACTGCAGACCACGATCATGTATCCGTATGGAACCTCCGCCTGCTTCAACACCATTTATTACAAGATCATAAGCATTGGCTCGCACATTGCCGGGATCTGAATCCAGCTTATCGATGTCCTCAGGATTTGGAGAAGTAAAAGGATGGTGCATGGCATGATATCGCTGAGTATCCTCATCCCACTCCAGCAATGGAAAATCCAACACCCACAGAGGCGCAACTTTGCTCTTGTCTCTTAATCCCAGACGTTCACCCATTTCTAATCTCAACTCATTGAGCGCCTTTCTAGTTTGATCTTTTTCTCCTGCTAAGATCAAAATAAGATCTCCGGGCTTGGCATTCGCTTTAGCCGCCCAGCTTTGAAGCGCCTCCTGATCAAAAAACTTATCTACTGAAGACTTAAAGGTTCCATCTTCATTGCACTTGACATAAACCAGCCCCTTGGCTCCAATTTGAGGTTTTTTCACAAAATCAGTTAGCTCATCTAACTGCTTTCTGGAATAGTCAGCACATCCTTCAACATTTATTCCTACGACTAGCTCTGAACTGTCAAAAACCACAAACCCTTTTCCCTGGACCAAATCGTTCAACTCCACGAACTCCAATCCAAACCTAAGATCAGGCTTATCTGATCCATACTTCTCGATTGCCTCGTGGTAGGACATCCTGTGAAAATCACCAAGCTCCAGACCCTTGATCTCTTTGTATAAGAACTTGGTCATCCCCTCAAACGTATTCAGAACGTCTTCTCTTTCCACAAAGGCCATCTCACAGTCAATCTGTGTGAATTCTGGTTGTCTGTCTGCTCTAAGATCTTCATCTCTAAAGCATTTCACAATTTGATAGTAGCGATCCAGGCCTGCTACCATTAACAACTGCTTGAACGTTTGTGGCGATTGTGGAAGAGCATAAAACTCTCCTTCATTCATTCGTGACGGAACAACGAAATCTCTCGCTCCTTCCGGGGTAGATTTTATCAGATAAGGCGTCTCCACCTCAATGAATTTGTCGCCAGTTAGGTATTCTCGAACCTTTTGCATCATCAGATGCCGCAGCTCCAGTTTTTCTCTCACGACCTCCCGTCTTATATCAAGGTATCTGTATTGCAATCTTAAATCCTCCCCACCATCTGTTTCTTCCTCTATCGTAAAAGGAGGCGTTTTGGAGGCATTCAAAACATCAAGACTCGAAACGCGAATCTCAATGTCACCTGTCGGTATTTTATCATTTTTGGAATATCGTTCGACTACTTGTCCCGAGGCTCTCAGCACGAACTCCCTACCCACGCTTTTTGCTTTTTCTATCAAATCTGGGTCTGTAACTCCTTCTTCGAATATCAACTGGGTAATTCCATACCTGTCCCGAAGATCCACATACACAATTCCTCCTTTGTCGCGTTGTTTTTGTACCCAACCAGTTAATGTGACTTCCTTTTCAGCGTCATCGATTCTCAATTCGCCGCATGTATGCGTTCTTAGCATCAGTTTCCAATTTTAAGGACGCAAAATTAAGGTTCTTGCTTTGTTAATAAAGATTTGACTCGAAAAGAAGTTTTATCCCAAAAAATCGTCGCTCTTACATCATCTAAAAATTCAATCTCCACTTCATTTCCTGATTTTTTCCAAGCACTAATTTCACGTGGTAGACTATAATCTTGTAAATGGATCATCCGTGGTTTTTCTTCATCAACTTTGTATATAGCAATGATTGGGTTAGAGATGGAATCTCGAAAGAGGATCACACATTCATCCAACTTGTCATTGGTCAGATCTATCCAGAGTGGGTTAGTAACCAAGGAATCAGCATAAGCCGTCCTTATATCGATCTTCTTCCTTTGAATCACCCAATAGCTGGTCGCAGGATAAGTAGCTCTTACATCATCTTCTTCCTCTCCGGCATAGACTTCATCAACAAGAAACACAACAAGAAGCATCGATGCAGAGATAATTAGAAGGTTAACCAAAACTCCCACTATATGAGCACGGAAAGCCAGCCAATAAAATCTCAGAAACCATACTATGAATGTGAGGCCAATTAAGCTATACAGAACAAGAAAATCACCTCCCCGCCAATAAATGGAAGTCACATGATTGATAATATCCAATGAAAAAGTGAAAATTAAAAGAGCCGCAGATCCATACAGATTTATAAGAAAAACTTCGATTGTATTAAATCTTATGAATTTTAGCCATCCCACAATAAAACTTGAAAACAGAATTATCATGATAGTGGACATTAACACCTGAAACTGGTTCCCGTACATTCCAATGCCAGTGAATCCCAGTATCCCGGACTCATCAATCAGGTAAAATATCCCTGCCACTATTAGAAGATATCCGACCGGATGGATATAGCTCTTTGTTTTCCCGCCCAGGTAATCACTCAACATGTGATTTGGCTTGAAAAGCAGGTAAAAAGTGGTCTTAAATAGTCCCCTTCGGAAATCCAGAACATCCAGCAGCTGATGAAGTGCAAACTTCAGCGTTTGCTTTTCAATATGTCGCTGACCGCAGCTTGAGCAAAATTCTCCATCAAATTCACTAAGACAATTCTTACAGGCTCTCATATTGAACAATTTACCAATATTTGTAATCAATGTCCTGAGAACAAAACTTCAAGCATGTGAAACAGCTTTCTCTAATAATGGTACTTTTCGTTGGTGCGGTCATCAATTCTATTGCACAACAAAAAATGGCTTCTACAAAAATTGGCGAGAACATCACAATGAAAATTCCAACCGGGTTTCTAAGCATGTCAAACAGGGATCGGATGGAGAAAATTGCTTCATCAAAAATTCCGTTAGCTACCTATTCGACAGAGTCTCAAGAAGTGACGCTAAGCATCAACGACAATCCGATGCAATGGACGAGCGAGGATACGAAAGTTGTTTATGGCTTTTACAAAGCGAGTGTCAATGCCTTGTTCGATGAAGTCAAATATATCCAGGACACCATTAAGCAAATCAACGGGAGAGAGTTCATAGTTTTCGAGTTTGTTTCAACTGTTCGTGACGATAATGTTTTTTCCTCCAGGAGTGGTGAAAGAAATTACACGTACATCCAATACACTTCCTATAATGACCAGGTCTTGCTCTTTAATCTGGGTTGTCCTGCTCGGATGCAGTTGGAGTGGGAAGATGCGGCAGAAGAAATCATGCAAAGTATTCGTATCAAATGACCGAACTAAGTGTCTTCAGCGATGAGCACTTCATGAAGCAGGCACTGGCAGAGGCCCAGACTGCTTTTGATGAAGGAGAAATACCCATTGGAGCAGTGGTGGTCTGCGAGAACAAGATCATTGCCAAAGATCACAACAGGGTAGAGAGGCTAAGTGATGCCACAGCGCATGCAGAAATGCTTGCAATCACGGCAGCTCAAAACAATCTCAACTCCAAATATTTGAATGAATGTACACTTTATGTCACCCTGGAACCGTGTAGCATGTGTGCCGGAGCACTTTTCTGGACTCAACTTGGAAAGTTGGTGATTGGGGCTTCTGACGAAAAACGAGGCTTCACAGCATTCAATAAAAAGATCGTTCATCAGAAAACTGAAGTCCAAACAGGTGTTGCGAAAGCGGAGTGTGAGGAGATAATTAAAGATTTTTTTCGGAAGTTGAGGAACTAGATCTGATCAAGAATGATTAGTTAGTTAATTTGATGGAAATAGGATGTTTCTTAAACTTTCTATCCTCAGATCAGTTAAGGAGATTTGTTACCTTCACGTCACTATTTTTACAACCTATAAAAACTAGAAATAATTATGGCTTTCGAATTACCAGATTTACCATATGCTCATGACGCACTGAGCCCTCATATCGATGCTCAAACCATGGAAATACATCATGGAAAGCATCACAATGCTTATGTCACCAATCTTAACAATGCTGCAGGTGGTCCCATTGCAGAAAAGAGTATCGAAGATGTTTGTAGGCATCACTCAGATATTCCTGCCATAAGAAACAATGGTGGTGGTCACTACAACCACTCATTGTTTTGGACGATCATGAGTCCTGACGGCGGTGGGGAGCCATCAGGAGCGCTGGCTGACGCCATCAACTCGGCTTTTGGCTCCTTTGACCAATTCAAGGAAGCATTCAGTAAGGCTGCTGCGACGAGGTTTGGTAGTGGTTGGGCCTGGCTATGTAAGAAGGCCGATGGCACACTTGATGTTTGCTCATCTGCTAACCAAGATAACCCGTTGATGCCTGGTGTCGGATGTGGTGGAACACCAATACTTGGCTTGGATGTTTGGGAGCATGCCTACTACCTGAATTATCAAAACAGACGCCCGGATTACATTAGTGCGTTTTTCAACGTAATCAACTGGGATGAGGTGAGCAGAAGATTTGATTCATAGTTTGAATTTTAAAATTGAGCACTATATTCGCACCAGAATAATGAACACAAGCAGACTACATCATCATGTACATCATTACAACTTCTCTCTTGAAGAGGTAGGAAGATGATGCTGTAGTTTTTAAAAATAACTGAAAGCCCGTCGGATTACCGACGGGCTTTTTTTGTGCTATACAATTGGAAACTACTTGAGCAGAAATCGAAAGATGAACTAAGCAGCGTAAATGACTGGTAAGGACTAGAAAAAAATGAAAAAAGAAGTATTAAAGATTGCAATACAAAAATCGGGACGGCTTAATGAGAAGAGCCTTGAGCTTCTTAAAGAATGTGGAATAAGCATTAACAATGGAGGCAAACTCATATCCTCATCTACAAACTTTCCGCTGGAGGTCTTCTATCTCAGAGATGATGATATTCCACAATACGTAGCTGAAGGTGTTGCAGATATTGGCATGTTGGGAGAGAACGAAGTGCTAGAAAAAGACCAGAAAGTAGAGGTCATCGCAAAACTGGATTTCTCAAAGTGTCGACTATCCCTGGCTGTTCGAAGAGAGGAAAATTACACTGATCTTTCTTGGTTTAGGGGAAAGAAAATAGCAACCAGTTACCCCCTGATTTTGAAGAAATTCCTACGTGAAGAAGCTATAGATGCTGAAGTCGAGACCATCGGGGGAAGTGTTGAAATTGCTCCGGGAATAGGGCTCTCAGACGGGATTTTTGATATCGTAAGCACTGGAAGCACTCTCTTGGCCAATGGACTTAAAGAAGTAGAAGTCGTATTACAAAGTCAAGCGGTGCTTATTGGCAACCCCAATCTTTTATCTGAAAAAAGAAGCATTGTGGAGAAACTTCTTTTTAGGATCCAAGCCGCGAAGAGTGCGAAAAGGAACAAATATATTTTGCTAAACGCACCAAATAAGAACCTTGATGCAATTATCAATTTGCTTCCCGGGATGAGGAGTCCTACAGTGATGCCACTGGCGGAAGAGGGTTGGAGTAGTCTACATAGCGTTATTGGGGAAGATGATTTCTGGGAAGTGATTGACCAGTTGAAAGATCGTGGAGCTGAGGGAATTCTCGTCTGTCCCATTGAAAAGATGATCGTCTGAGGTAAGAATTACGAACTGAGAATTAGGAACTAGAGTAGGAATGAAGACAATTAGATATCCGAATAAATCAAAATGGGATGGGTTATGTGAGAGGCCATCTATCAATTCAGAAAAGTTGACGAAGGAAGTCTCGCGAATAATGACCGACGTACAAATAAGAGGGAATGAAGCTTTGATCGAATTAGGAAAAAAATTCGATGGAGTAGACATTTCCAAAATGAAACTTGATCTAACAGATCAGGATTTTGCCATTGATCCTGAGTTAGCTGAAGCCATCAAAACTGCGGAGAAAAATATCTCAACGTTTCACGAAGCACAGAGGGAAGATTCATTAAAAATTGAAACTTCAACCGGAGTGACCTGTTGGAGAAAAAGTGTACCAATACAGCGGGTTGGGCTTTACATCCCAGGCGGATCAGCGCCACTTTTCTCAACACTGTTGATGTTGGCAATACCAGCACAGCTCGCTGGCTGTCAGGAAATTGTGGTATGTACACCCGCACAGAAAGATAAAAGTTCAGGAAAGTACTTTCTAAATGATACCATTGGATGGACATGTAAAAGGTTGGGTATCAACAAGGTTTATCTGGTAGGTGGAGCTCAGGCTATCGCTGCAATGACCTATGGAACCAAAACGATACCAAAGGTTGACAAAATATTCGGGCCAGGGAATCAATATGTGACGGAAGCGAAGCAACAATCGCAAATGACTGGAACGGCCATTGACATGCCAGCTGGACCAAGTGAAGTTTTGGTGATCGCAGATGAAGCTGCTAACGCAGAGTTTGTCGCTGCTGACTTGCTAAGTCAAGCTGAACACGGTCCTGACAGTCAAGTCATACTTGTTTCCGACTCGGAACGATTAATACAGCAAACCGATGAAGAAGTTAAAAGGCAATTAGAAGATTTGCCTAGAAAAGAGGTAGCATCAGTTGCCCTCAAAAGCAGTAAATCGATACTTGTTAAAAGTCTTAATGAAGCGATGGAATTCAGTAATCGATACGCTCCCGAGCATCTGATCATAGCTACTACAAACTGCGAGGAGCTATCAGGTACTGTGATCAGTGCAGGCAGTGTTTTCCTTGGTAAGTGGAGCTGTGAAAGTGCCGGTGACTATGCTAGCGGAACCAATCACACGCTTCCTACCAATGGCTATGCCGCTAGCTACAGTGGAGTGTCTCTGGACAGTTTTATTAAAAAAATCACTTTTCAACAATTGACAGAAAAAGGTCTTCAGCATCTTGGTCCAACCATAGAAAAGATGGCAGAAGCTGAGGGTTTAGGAGCACATAAGAATGCTGTTACTGTCAGATTAAACCAATTAAATCATGTTTGATTTAGAAAAGAACATAAGGCCCAATATCAGGAATCTAAAACCGTATCAAAGTGCAAGAGATGAATTTGCAGGATTAGCTGAAGTAGCACTAGACGCAAATGAAAATCCATTTGGTTTTGGCCTAAATCGATATCCTGATGCTGGGATGAAGAAGCTCAAGTCGAAGTTCGCGGCATTTAGAGGAGTCAAAGCAGATCGCCTGATTTTCGGAAATGGCAGTGATGAGATAATCGATTTACTGATTCGTACGTTTTGTGAGCCAGGGAACGATCAGATCCTAATTTTTCCGCCAACGTTCGGAATGTATCGGGTATGTGCTAATATCAACAATGTTGGTATCATTGAAAAAAGCCAGACTGCTGAATTTCAAATAGACTTTGAGCAATTGAGACCCTCACTTGATGATCCCAGTCTAAAACTGATTTTTATCTGTTCTCCCAACAACCCGACCGGAAATACGATAGAAAAGGAAACGATCGTAAACATCGCAAAAAGCTTCGATGGAATCGTGGTTTTAGATGAAGCCTATATCGATTTTGGAGGAGCAAGTATGATTGATGAATCAATTCCCAACTTATTCATCCTTCAGACTTTCAGCAAAGCGCTCGGATTGGCAGGTATTCGCCTTGGAGTAGGAATTGGAGCTAGTGAGGTGATTGCAGTTTTAAACAAGGTAAAGCCACCTTACAACATCAATACACTCACCCAGCAAAGGGCAGTGGAAGCATTGAGTAAAACGGAGGAAACTAAGAGGCAGGTTGCTTCCATTGTGAGTGAACGTGACAAGCTGAGCCAAAAACTGTCCTCTATCAATGGAATTAGGAATATCTATCCCTCAAAGGCCAATTTCTTATTGGTCGAAATTGAAAACGCAGCTCTAACCTATACTTCACTTTGTGAAAAAGGTATCATTGTTAGGGACCGATCAAAAGAAATCGAAAACACGTTAAGGATCACAGTAGGATCACCAGACGAAAATGCCCGCTTGATTGCAGCATTAAGGGAAGAAGATCATGTTCCTGTCGGCAGGGTTGGAAAATGCGTTCGGAGTACTTCTGAAACACAAATCCTCGCTGACGTAAATCTTGACGATCCTTCAAACACGTTCATCAATACAGGGATTCCCTTCTTTGATCATATGCTCGAGCAAATTGCTCGGCATGGGTCTCTGGGTCTCAATGTAATTTCAAATGGTGATCTATACATCGATCCTCATCACACGATTGAAGACACTGCCTTAGCCCTTGGGTCTGCATTTAACGATGCTCTAGGCGAAAGAAAAGGAATAGAAAGGTACGGGTTTCTGCTCCCCATGGATGATTCTCTTGCCCAGGTTGGAATCGACTTTGGTGGTCGGCCCTGGTTGGAATGGGAAGCAACCTTCAGGGCAACGCATGTTGGAGAAATGCCGACTGAAATGGTTTCACATTTCTTCAAGTCCTTCACAGATACCGCCAGGTGCAACTTGAATATAAAGGTAGAGGGTGACAATGATCATCATAAAATAGAATCCATATTTAAGGCTTTTGCGAGAGCTATAAAGATGGCAGTACGAAAAGATGAGAGTGGAATTTTGCCCAGCACTAAGGGGAAATTGTAGAATTAAAATTGAGAATTGACAATTAAGAAATTGTGATTGGAGTAGTGAAATACAACGCTGGAAACATTGGGTCGCTTGTCAATGCCCTGGATCGGCTTGGCGTCGATTCAAAGTTAACCGATGACCCGGATGAGCTAAGATCCGCTGAAAAAGTAATCTTCCCTGGGGTCGGCGAGGCGAGTTCAGCGATGCGGTATCTGAAGGAACGTACGCTCGACCAAGTAATCAAGTCCTTAAATCAACCGTTTCTTGGCATTTGCCTGGGCATGCAACTTATGTGTGAATACTCTGAAGAAAACAGCACTGAATGCCTTGGCATCTTTGACGAGGCAGTGAAGCGTTTTCCAGTGGGCGAGATCGTTCCACACATGGGCTGGAACAATTTTATTTCCCACAGCGGTGTTTTGTTTGAAGGAATTTCAGCTGTTGACTGCATGTATTTTGTTCACAGCTATTTTGTGGAAGTGGGTCCCGATTCAATAGCTACCACGGACTACGTCCTGCCTTTTTCCTCAGGATTGAAAAGAGAGAACTTTTTTGGTGTTCAGTTTCATCCCGAAAAATCCGGAGACGTAGGACAGAAGTTGCTCGAGAACTTTTTAAAAATCAAATAAAGTGACGCAAAAAGAGATAGCAAGATATTTTTCGATTTTAGATTTTCTCGATTTCCATCCAATCGAATCAATCAAAAAAAATTCTAGAAAATGCGAATAATTCCAGCCATAGATATCATCGAAGGAAAATGTGTCCGACTTTCAAAAGGGGACTTTCAAACGAAAAAAATCTACAACGAGGATCCACTGGAAGTAGCTAAATCGTTCGAAGGAGCAGGTCTTAAATATCTACATCTAGTTGATCTGGACGGTGCGAAAACAAACCACATTGTCAATTGGAGAGTTCTTGAAAAACTAGCTACGAAGACAGGACTAACCATTGATTTCGGTGGTGGTTTAAAAGCGAATGATGATCTAAGAGTTGCCTTCGAATGCGGAGCAAGTCAAGTGACGGGCGGAAGCATAGCAGTCAAAGATCCTGCGCTTTTCGAATCCTGGTTAGTTGCTTACGGAAGCAGCAAAATCATTCTTGGAGCTGATGCCCTGGAAGGCAAGATATCCGTATCCGGATGGCAGGAAAGTACAGAGGAATCCATTGAGGACTTTATCAAGAGCTATATAGAGAAGGGAATTGAGTACGTCATATCCACAGACATTTCAAAGGATGGAATGCTTGAAGGTCCTTCGATTGAACTGTACGAGAAGATCATGGCCCAATCACCGGGATTGAAATTGATTGCAAGCGGAGGAATTTCATCCATTGATGATTTAATACAGCTAAAGAACTTAGGGTTGGACGGAGCTATTGTTGGGAAGGCGATTTATGAGGACAGAATAAGCTTAAAAGAATTGCACGAGCTCTCCCCTGACCCCTCTCTTACAAGAGAGGGGAAGAATTTCAGAGAAATTCAGGGGTGAGTTATATATCAATAACATGACATTAAAAAAGCGAATAATTCTTACACGTGACATGGTTCAGAGACTAGCTGAAAGCGGAGGAATTTCATCCATTGATGACTTGATCAGGTTGCAAGAACTCGGATTGGAAGGAGCTATCGTTGGGAAGGCGATTTATGAGGACAGGACAAGCTTAAAAAAATTGCACGAACTCTCCCCTTACCCCTCTCTTTCAAGAGAGGGGAAGAATTTCGGAGAAATTCAGGGGTGAGTTAGATATCAATAACATGACATTAAAAAAAGAATAATTCTTACACGTGACATGGTTCAGAGACTAGCTGAAAGCGGAGGAATTTCATCCATTGATGATTTGATCAGGTTGCAAGAACTCGGATTGGAAGAAGCTATCGTTGGGAAGGCGATTTATGAGGACAGGACAAGCTTAAAAGAATTGCACGAACTCTCCCCTTACCCCTCTCTTTCAAGAGAGGGGAAGAATTTCGAAGAAATTCAGGGGTGAGTTAAATATCAATAACATGACATTAAAAAAAAGAATCATACCCTGCCTCGATATTAAAGACGGGCAAACGGTGAAAGGTGTCAATTTTGTAGACATACAGAAGGCTGGAGATCCTTTGGAATTGGCGAAGAGGTACGTCAAAGAAGGTGCGGATGAATTGGTCTTTCTGGACATTACTGCAACGGTGGAAGGAAGGAAAACTTTCACTGAGCTGGTCAAACGCATCTCCAAAGAGATCAACATTCCCTTTACCGTTGGCGGTGGGATCGGCACTGTAGATGATGCAAGAAACTTACTCCGGGCGGGAGCTGACAAAGTCAGCATAAACTCTGCTGCGGTTAAAAACCCTCAACTAATTCGTGAAATTTCAACCGAATTTGGAAGCCAATTTTTAGTGGTCGCGATTGACGCTGGACTAGTAGACAATGAATGGAAGGTCTTTGTAAAAGGCGGTCGGGAGTCTACGGAGCTTGACGTCCTAAAGTGGGCAAAAAAAGCAGAAAAGCTGGGGGCTGGTGAAATCTTACTGACCTCCATGCAACACGATGGAACTAAAGACGGTTTTGCGATTGAACTTACCCGTCAGCTCACGGACCAATTGAGCATACCTGTAATTGCTTCAGGTGGTGCCGGGGCAAAAGCGCACTTTTCTGACGTTTTCAAACAGACCAATGCGACTGGGGCACTGGCCGCTAGCGTTTTTCATTTCGGAGAAATCGCAATTCCTGAGCTAAAAAGTTACCTAAAAAGTGAACAGTTAGAAGTACGAATCTAGACTCAGATTGATTCGATTTTAGATTTGACCAAACTTACAGCGTGCTTCAAGAGCGAAAAAATCATAAAATCTCCCAATCGAATAAATCAGCAAATCACAAATTGAAAAAATGGAACAACAGGACCTTACACCGGCTATTATCCAACATGCACAAACCGGTCAAGTGCTGATGCTTGGCTATGTAAACGATGAGTCACTTGCTAAAACGAAAAATGCAGGTCGGGTAACATTTTATAGTAGATCTAAGCAAAGGTTGTGGACCAAGGGAGAAACGTCCGGAAATTTCCTCAATGTGGTCTCGATCCAGGAAGATTGTGATCGAGACACTTTTCTGATCAAAGTAATTCCAGAAGGAGAAACATGTCACAAAGGTACTTACACCTGCTTTGGGGAAAAAGAGCCTCACGGATTCCTGTATGAACTTCAACACGTGATCCAGAATCGAAAGAAAAATCCAATGAAGGGTTCGTACACATCTGAGCTATTCCAGGTGGGAACAAAAAAGATCGCACAAAAGGTAGGCGAAGAAGCCACTGAAGTCATTTTGGAAGCTATGTCTAAAAACAAAACCCTATTGATCGAAGAGTCTTCTGATCTGCTCTATCACCTGTTGGTGCTGCTTATTGATCAACAAGTGGATCTCGGAGAGGTAGAAAGAGCACTCATGAAGCGACATCAACCACGATAAGCTGTTTACGGTCAAAATTCAGATCGCCAGACTTAACTGACGATCTGAATGTGGCAAGATTAATTGCAGCTCGTAATTGCGTTAAATGCCGGATTGCTCCCATTTCCACTGATCTTCAGGTCAGCTTCGGCAAGGTTCCCGGAGTTGATCAAAGGAAACAATGAACAAAAATCGGTGAGCATTGGGTTGTCTTCGACCGTCACGTTTCCTGATAAGCTATTTAGAGTATTGATGTTTGTGACATTATCAAGTCCCTTCAGTGAGGCTAGCAAATCATTATCAGAAATGATGATTCCGGATCCTTCAAATGAAGTTAAGCCAGCAAGCCCTTCAATAGATGTCAGCTTAGGATTGAATGAAATTTCCATCCCACCAGATGCCGTCGTCAGGTTTGCCAATCCATTTAAGTTCTCAATTAAATCAAGTCCTCTGATTTGAAATTTAACTCCAACACCCTCATCTGTAAAGGTCGTTAGTGAGCTTAGTCCATCAAGGTTTGGAATAAGGGGAAGATTGAAGAAGGACAAGCTGCCGACGGACTCAAGCGAACTCAGAGCATCGAGGCTGGCAACCGTTGAATTGTTTTGAAGGGCAAAAAAACCACCGACCTCCTTCAAATTCTCAAGGCCTGCCAGGGAGGTGCCACCAAAAGAACTGAATAGAAAGTTTCCATCCACTTTCTCAAGCGTGCTCAATGGACTGAGGTCCGTAACGCTACCGGTCAAAACCGTTATTCCACCAGTTACCTGTGTATAGTTATTTGCTCCAAAGTCAACAACACTTTGATTGCTGAAAAAAATCACGTTTCCATCAAAGACATTTTCAGTTGTCTGTGCCTCAGTCGTAAAGCTTTGCACAGCAGAAGCGCTCTCGCCCCCGTTACCGTCTTTTGCAACCACCTGCCAGTAGTAAGTGGTCTCGTTCACCAGTGCCGTCGAAACAATGAAACTGGTCGTGCTAATATCTGCCTGGAGTAGGCTTGGAGTGGTATTGTCACTCAGGTATAGATCATAGACAATCGCATCTCCATCCGCATCTGTTGAAGCCATCCAAGAAACCGTCGGTGTTATGCTCACCCCTGTTGCATCAGCAGCCGGATCTGTTAAACCAGGCACTGTGGGAGCTTGATTAGAAGGTTGAGTTGTGAAACTGCGAACCGCAGAAGCTGTCTCCCCTCCATTGCCATCTTTGGCGATTACCTGCCAGAAATACTCCGTGTCGGATTCCAGGTCTGATGAAGGCGTCAACGAAGTGCCCATAACTCCTGCTTGCAAAAGAACCGGAGGATTAGAGGTTCCCAAGTGCACATCATAGGACACTGCGTCACCATCAGGATCGGTGGAAGCCTCCCAGCTTAGCTCAGGCAGCGTGCTAACCCCGGTTGCCTGATCTGCAGGCGCACTCAGGTTAGGGGCACTAGGAGACCCGTTGTCAGCCATGGTAGTAAACGACCATACGTCAGAACTTGTCTCGCCACCGTTACCATCTTTAGCCACCACCTGCCAGAAATACTCCGTGTCATTTTCCAATGCAGTAGCGACTGTAAATGAACTGCCGGTCACATCAGCGGATGTAAGCGAAGGTGGATTGGACGTACTAAGATGAATATCGTAACTGATCTCATCTCCATCGCCATCTGTAGACTCCGTCCAAGACAATGTTGGCGTTGTACTCTGATCAGTTGCACCATCAGCAGGATTGGTGAGGGATGGAGCTGATGGTGGCACATTTGAGACCACAGAGTCATCTTCGTTACAAGCGGTAACGAAAACAACCATAAAAACAACAACTACCCTCTGCAGCAGAGGTAGTGAAACATTCCATGTAGCCGATTGTATAAACGTTGAATTGTTTCGATGAATCATGATGTTTTTTCATGTAAAAATGAGTTTGATCTAAACCTGATTCATCAGGATGATTCTGTATTTACAACTAGCAAAATCCCCTTAGTCAAGGATAGGATTGTAGGTATTTTTTCGTCAGATTAACAAACGGATTTGACACAGAACGTTAGTTGCATCCTTCGAAACATTGCAGTGGGCCAGTGCTCCAAACCGCATATCCGGCATAGTCATACTGGTCGATCAGCTTTTGCCAACCTAGATCCGCTTCTTCTTTGTCGTAGTACGTAACCCAGTTGTAGAAGACATTATTTTGACGCCATGTCAAATTTTTACTATGACTCTTAAAGACTCCAGGAGGCTTATTACACTTCATTACACCAGCTATTAATAGACGGCCCGATTTATTGCCATCCGCATTTGGATGAACATAAGGAATGTAATAATTGCAAGGATCGCGCCTCTCCTTTCTAGGGTTTATGTACCGTGCCCTTATGTAGTCGAAATGTGCGGTGGTCTCCTTGGAAATATCAAAACCCACTCTGGGACCAAATGAGTAGGGTCCATCATCCAGTATTTCCACCAGTTTTTCATTAATATAGAATTTGTATTTTTTTCCTTGCTTGCGGATTTTCAACTTGTTGTAACCACGCGAAGAAAGCAGGTTTTCGAACGCCCAATCCTTGTGATTTGTCCAGTCTGAGCCATCATAGGAATCAATGACAAATTTCGAATTTTTGGTAAATCCAAAGCGATATCTTTTGCTGCTCTCATCGTCGCGACCCCAAACAAGTGCTGTGGCATAGGTTGCGTCTCCTACCGCTATTTTCATAGAGGTTTCCAGTTCCCAGTCTTGATCCGGATCCAGAAAAAGACGATCGTTCCACTTCGAATACGTGTTGGTGTGCAGGTTTTGATACGAGAAGTATCCGTCCTGAAGCGTCTGATCATACCGTCCTTCCTTCTTTCCTGAAGCCCATTTATTATCGTTGTTGTCAAATTCGTCTACAAAAATTGGTGCTGAAGAATAGGCCTTTTCATTGATGTAGGAAATTTTAAGATAGTCGACCATCGTCTCATATTCCGCGGGATAAGAAAACCCAACCTTACTTCCATGAAATCCCTTGTAAGGCATCGTATGAACCAATTCCCCATTCAGGTAAAATGAATAGCTATCATTCTCTTTTCTAATCCGGATTTTATTGTAGCCATCTGCGGG
Organism: Cyclobacteriaceae bacterium; assembly: GCA_028285685.1. Taxonomy (GTDB): domain Bacteria; phylum Bacteroidota; class Bacteroidia; order Cytophagales; family Cyclobacteriaceae; genus Ekhidna. The sequence goes on from JANQOR010000021.1 coordinate 62,734, forward strand.
CGCATTTACGATTTCTTCATATCCTTTGTGTTTCTTCCAAAACCCTAAGTATTCCCATACACCATATTTGTTTCCTTTTAGATAAAAGGCTTGATATCTACTAACATCCGCATTTCGGCCCCAGAAAATGCTTACTTCTTCTTCAACATCTGCCGGTTGCTTAATCGCTGTCTCTATCTCGAAATCTCTGAATTGATCGATCTCAATTTTACTATTCCAGGTTCTGTACGTTCCTTCGCCATCTGCAGCTAAGATCATCTTGCCATCACTAATCTCATCAGGCTCCACACTCCAATCATTTTCATTGTCATTAAAGTCATCATAGAAAATGGTGGTTGCCTCTTTGGTGAATTTACTCTTCGCTATCGCTGTGCCCCGATACAGAAAATCGTCCGCCTTATTATAGTCTGCCAGCTGTTGCCCGGAATTTGGATTCAGAATTTTGAATGTAAAGGTCTCGGCATCAACAATGACCAATTGATTCGCGTCAAGGTACACTACCTTAAATCTTTTTCCCGTTTTGTCAGACCAAATTTTCTTAGCACTGGTGGCAGAGTAAAACTCCAATCCGAACTGATTTTGGCCAACAAATTGACTCCCATCCTGTGAAAAAGTGATATCAGGTAAGTCGCCCAATATAGTGTTCTTCAGGCTTTGAAAACTCTTGCTATTTATTTTCATCTCAAACCCCTTGCTGCCTTTATCATAAGTCACCACCTGGGATTCATTGAATCCGCCAAGAACTGAGGTGTTATAGACAGTTTGATGGGAAGTGTTCCCATATCCCTCCACAAAAAGTTTGACCGTCGAATGTTCTTCCTTGCCATAGTATCCAATGGAAAAACTGTTGTCCTTGTTGGTTTGCACTGATTGCAAACGATACCAGTACTTGTCCCAGGACACCTTGTTATCGATCTCTTCATAGCCTACAAATTCTCCCGAGTACGCATCCAAAAAAACCGCCTCTGTGTCATTGAGCTGTAAAATGTATTCATCATTTGCAGCGTACCTGATTTCAAGAGCTTGCGATACCTCATAAAGATCCACAACATCTTTCAGGGCACTCTCCCATAGCAGGGAATTTTCATCACCTAAATCATAGGTTTGGAATGTGTACCAATCATCGCTTATGGTAATCTTAGACTCATCATTGGAAAAGCCAACACCAACCAACATGTCATTCGCCTTGTGTTTAAAAACCAGACTGCCATCTGAAGTCTTGTAAACGTTTACCTGTTTGTTTTTTATCAGCGCCACATAAGTGCCATCCGGGCTTACAGCGCTGAAAGGTTCGATTTCCGCGACTACAATCAAATTACCAAAAAGTGCAAGTATCAACAGGCAGTTCTTCATTGCTCTAAATTTTTAGATTCCATAGTAAACAAAAGGTCCCCAATAGTCCGGATGCTTGAATTTTTCTCCATACTTTCCTTGAATAAATTCAACCTTGGTCGCAGCGATCGCATCCTGGAACGATTGATTCTGTGTAAACACTTTGCGATACATCTCGCTCATAAAAATGGCAGTTCCTTCATCGGATACGGTCCATTGTGTTACGGATATTCCCTTAGCGCCCGCAACCAGGAACGCCTGTGTGAGGCCCACAACACCTTCACTTGAATAGAGCTTTCCTAGTGCTGTTTCACAAGCAGAAAGATTGACAAAATCTGCATTCAAGTTAAGTTTTTCAATTTCGGGAACTCGCAGATAGCCATCTTCCTCTCCCCGAGGTGTTGCATATTGACCAAGTACCAGCGTGGAAAGCTCCGGGATTTCGCCATAGGCCCACCCGTGCGTAGCAAAGTGCAGGACTTTATAGTTCTTTAGTACATCTGAATTTGCAAGCGATTTGAACTGATTCTCCGAAGCTTGATCACTTTGGTATAAATCAGATCCCTGCACAATGCTTTTGATTTGATTTGTCTCATATATAGTCCCAGGAAGTGGGGTCATTTTTGTAAAACCCATTTTGATGTATGTGGGTCGCATTGATCCGCCAGCTTCTTCGGCAGCATAATAGGTTTCCTGCAGGTCTCTGAAATCAAGTCCACCTGCACTTCCTCTATACTTGCTAACCTCCTCGCTTCCCATTTCCTCGAAAGTGGGACCACCGAAGGCAAGCAGTGGCTTCCTGGTTGATGCATAGTTTCTTTGGCTTAGTTTATCCAAAATGGTGGCTGACTGAATGTATTTGATTTTATATGTTTCGGCCAGATACTTCCCGTTATCGTCGATTAGCGTTTCGAAAGGTAGGAATGCCAAAGGTCCATCCGGGATGATGATTAATTCATCTTTACCAACAAGCTGATCCTTGATATTGCCAATCAGTAGTTGGTAGAACACCTTAGCGTAGCTTTTCCTCAACACTTCATTAGTCACCTTGGGGTCTTTTATCAAGTGGCGATAGAATTCAATCGTCTTTTCCAGGTTCGACTCCCTGATCAGACTTTGTGCGACGTTGTCTGGCACTCCTTTCTCTTCTACAAATTGTTTGATCTTTTGCAGAGCTGTTCGCTGCCTCATGTAAGCCACAAAAGTTGATTCTCCCTCTTGCTTGAGGTCCACGATGAGGGTGCTATCTGAGTACTCTTTCCCTCGGATCGAATTTTGCGTGATTACGATAGGAAAGAGATGCGAGTGGATTTCCCAAAACAGGTGCACCACACTGTAATCAATCAGCGCCTGATTGGATTTCAATGATGCCTGAACAGCAGATGTAGTAGTTGGAGTGCCTCCGCCCAGCTTTTCAAGCATAACCCTGGATCGGTTTTGTTCATGTGCTTCGAATGCCTGTTTGAAATTTCCTTGCCGGAATCGTGAAAGACTTAAGATTCGATAGTAGTTGTTTGTTTTGGAAAGAAGTCCACGTTTTGTTTTTCCTGTAGAAGTAGTCACCAACTTCTCATTCAGCTCAATGGCTTTGGAGGCATGCTGCGCCGACTGGGAGTACTGTTCCTGTCCTAGCTCTGCCCCGGCAAGATTTGCATAAATGCTCATTGCCATACTCAGATCTTCATCTTCGTTGACCTGACCAGCAGCTTTTTTATAGTAACTGATTGCCTCGATTTTTCGGTCCAGCATCAGTAACATCTTACCAATGTTTTTGTTAGTGTTCGCTGTTTCACTATTCATCCCCAGTGCAGTAAAAATGCGATCTGCGTCTCGAAACGCATCAACTGCTAATCGAAGCTGACCTAGCAGCTGATAGGCAAACCCGAGGTTGTTGTGGTTTCTTGCCAGCGCTTCACGATCTCCCGCCTGGCGGAAAATCGCCTCTGCCTGCTTCAATAAGTTCAATGCTCCATTAAGGTCGTTTCCCTGGTCGACATACACAGTTGCCAGGTTGGCCATGGCGATGCCTTGATCCACTCGTCTCCCACTTTTCTTCGACAATTCAAGTGCTTGCTCGTAGTAGGTGATTGCACGGTTGTACTCTCCTATGTCCTGGTAAGCTCCACCTAACCCATTAATAGCTCCATCTTTGTACAGCTCAAAATCACCTCCATATTCGTTGATAAACTCCAATGCTTCATTGTAGAACCGGATTGCCTGATCTTCCTTGCCACCGGCATTGTGTGCATGGCCAGCATTAACAAGCCCTCCAACCAGTAAAATGTATTTCCCGTGAGCCCGGAGCACCTCCACTGCCTTAAGACCGTATTCTTCTGCTTTTTCGATGTTGCCTTTATCTCTTAAAGCATTCGCGGCTTCCGAGTAGGCTGCACCAAGCAACTCAGGTCTTGGAGCCGCAAGTTGATTTTCATTTCTAATGACCGTTTCGAACTGGTTTAGCCGGCTGGATACACTTTGCGTTTGCTGTGCCTGTTGGAAAGTTGCAAGGTTGTTAGCTCTTTGATTCAACTCACTTTTGTAAAGACTACCGTAGTAGACATTTAATTCTTGTAGGGAAGATGTGGAATAGCCAATTGAGCCCAGGGTTTCAATGTCTGAATCAATGGGAGTCAGATCCTGATTTTCGATGGCCTTGCCCACTGCAATCTTCATGAAGCGTTTGGCCTCAGTCAGATTGTCTTGAATGGCGTAGGTATAGCTTATAATGGTGGGTGCGATACCATCAAAAGGAATCATTTGATGTGCTTTTATGGCAAATTCCTGAGCTTCTTCCAATTTGTTGTTTAACAATTTGTACCAGCCCATATAAGCAACCGTGAAGTAATCGTCTTTGAATACCTCAAGCAGTCGTTGCTGAGTCGCTTCCGCAGCTGCATGCATTCCTTTTCCGCTAAACTCAGCTGCTTTATTGTCATAATATTGGGGATTAGTCTTTGGGTCAGTAGGGTCCTTTCGAATGGCTCGAATCGCTGCTTCCCGATCAGCTGCCGCTGCTGCCTTGACTAAATCCTCTTTGGTTTCTTCCTGCTGTTCACCTACTGAATTGTATGTGACAATCGCAGATTGCTCAGAACCCGGAACGATAATCCACAGGCTTCCACTCTCTTCTGCGACAATCAGCTGGTTCCTTTTTGGATCATTGAATAGAGCGGCAGGTGAAGCGATACTCAGAGGTACTTTGGTCTGCTTCCACGATTCAATGTCGATGCTGTGCCACTCAAAAGATTGATCTGTTTTTGAGAAAAGGACGAGCTTACTTTCACTACCTAAAAATTCAAAAAACCTGGGTTCATTTTCAATTGTGAAGGAGCTCAATGCTTTCTTGGTTAATCCAAAGATTTTTTCCACTTCGAAAACCGGCTTGTAATTGACACGCTTTGACTCCCAGGCGCGATAGACGTGCTTGCCATCTCTCGACGGAAGTACGGCACCGGTCAACTTTTCCTGATATCTCGGCCTAATAGAGCGCGCAGGGTTAGTTACCAGTGCAGGATCAAGACTGTAAATTGTGTGTTCGGTCGCTGCTCGATTACTTTTCCAGTAAGTATTTCTGGCAACAGCAAAATTGGATCCTGGAGCATATGAAATAGTTCTTAGGTCTAATTTCTTCGGTAAAAATTGAGCAGTGCCGATAGTGTAAGTTGTATCATACTCAATTTTTCCGATTGCCAGAAATTTGTTGGCTTTAGGAAGCTCAATAATGTTGGTTGGAAGAAGATAACCTTCAACTGGTTTATTATTATAGGTTGTAGGATAATTCAGCTTAGCACTTTGCTCAATGCTACCATCCTCAATTTTCCTTACATCCAGTTGCACAGTTCTACCATTTACCTGAAAGATCTTGTCGCCTGATACGACCGCCTTGCTCGGATACATATATCCTCCGTAGCTTTTGTTGTACACATAGGCCGCGTGATCGACAGACCACTTTACTTTCTTCTCTTCATCATTCCATAAGATGATTTTGGAGTCAGTCGTGAGCACCCAGTTTTTTCCATCCTCAGAAATATGAAGCTGCTTGATAGGCTCGCTGGTTATATCGAGTCGGGCTACGATTGACTGAGAGTGGGCTGACAAGCTCAAGATTGTACTTAGAAGCAGAATAAATATTCGTCTCATCGTTTGATTTTTGCTATCGTATTTCCTGGCCTTTCGTTGGAATATCTCTTAGAAACCAATTCAGAGCTTCTTTTAGTCGCTTTGCATCTCGCATTGGATCACTCAGGATCACTATTTCCTCTCCATCATCGAGTGTCAGACTCCAGGTATTGGACTCCACCCCTTTGCGAAAATTCGTGCGTTTCTTTTTTTGCAGAATCTCTCCCAGGTCGATGACTCTGCTTTTCCATATTTTTCTTATTCCCAATTGATTATCTGTTATGATGATTGTGGTAATACTTGAGGTTACTGCTATAGTAGAAGTGATGCTTATAACAAAAAGCACCATGTAAAGCCATTTTAGCTCTGGTATTTCAATCCAAATCAATGCGCCAGCCGACAGGAAAATTCCTGGCACCAAATAGTGGTAGTAATTGAAGTGGAAAATCTTGTTCATCAAGGCTAAGAATTTTAGAAAAAGGCTGCTCCTGAATTGGAGACAGCCCTTGTCGATTAACCAAAATGGTAATCCTCACTGAATGTTTTTCACATATTCTTCGCAACTACTTCATCGTAATTAGCGAAACTGGCATCCATGCTTGCCTTGATCATCTCCATCACGTTGGCTTTGAACTTAGCCTTGTCCGCCTTGTAGGTTCTCATCACCAACTTACTATTTAAAGCTTCTAACTCTTCATCGACTGCTTCGGTGTAATAGTCCTCTATTCCATCTGCCGAAATGCTGCCTATATATCCGCCCACTTTATTTTTTGCCCAAATCGTTGAGATGAGACCGCCGGTGAGAGTTAACTGAGGGAGAGACCGTACTGAAGCTGTGCTACCCAGCTTATTCGTTTTGAAGGAAATAAAATCTACATTGGCGCTAAACCCAGTTGAATTACCGATACCGTATTGCCACATGTGCTTAGCATTACCATACACGTATCCAAGGCCTTCTCCGGACTGTGCGATATCTACACCTTCTGGCCAGGCTCTCATCGTATGAGTCTTTTTCTGCTTGTTTTCCCATACTCCGCCGTTAAGAATTTGAGCTAACTTACCTTTCTTCTGGGCTTTGGCAAATGCTTTTCCACCTTCCATCGTGGCCTTATCTGCCATCGTAACCTTGACGTTTCTTTTTCCCCACTGTTCTACGAAATAGCTGTACGCCTCATTTGATATTTCCTGAGCCAATGCCTGGTCTACTTCGCCAAGGCTGGCGCGTACACCGACTTTTGCACTCAAAGCGACATTGCTGCTTCCACCTTGATCTTCCTCAAACTTGTAGAGATTGAAATCGATGTGGAAGTGGTCTAACAAAAGTTCAGAGACAGGCGAAGCGACAAGCTTGCTCTTTCCCATGATCGTGTTTTTTGCTTTACCTACCTCAACTTGTGAAAAAACAAGGGTCGAGATAAAAAGCATCGAAATTGTTGCAGTGATCTTTTTCATGATGTTTACGATTTACGTTTTAAGAATTCAATTTTTTTTCGCATTCAAAACATGTTTCACTAAACCCACTACGGTCTTAACCCCGGTCTTGGAGTAAATACTCCGCCGATAAGTTTCAACTGTGCGCTCGCTGATACCCAACTCCTGTGCGATTGAAGAACTTGATTTTTCTTCAAGTATTAGCTCAAGAACCTGGTTTTCGCGCGGTGTGAATTTGCTTGACATATCTTTTGAATTTCTAGTCCAAAGTTGATTGCTACAGAATTCGATATCATCAGGGCAATTCTGCATTTTCCAGTAAGGGGATTCCCTTAGTTGTTCGATGCTAGGTTGAAAATTCATGTCAGCTGGTGTTCTATTGCGAATTTTGTGAGGCCCACCAGCGTGGTGGTATTTGTCTTGCGGAAGATGTTCCGTTTATGTGTTTCGACGGTCTTTTCGCTAATAAACAGTTTTTCTGCTATCTGCTTCGCCGTGTTTTCACTAACAATGAGTGAGATAATTTCTTTTTCTCGATCGCTTAGCAACTCCTCAATTGAAGGGTATTTTACCCCCTCAACCAGCATCTTGGTAATGATCGGACTGACGAATGTGTCACCTCGGCTTGTCTTTTCAATGGCTTCTATTAGCTCATTCTGTGTGGATTGTTTCAAGATGTAGCTATCCGCTCCTGCTTTCAGAATGTCCTTCACAATATGTTTTTCCTGGTGCTGACTAACAGCAATCACCTTCGTTTCCGGGAGTTGTTTTTTCAACACATTAACAAAGTCGTGAACCTTCATTCCAGGCATGCTCACATCTGTGATAACTACATCAACATCCGTGTTTCGCAGAATCTCAAGGGCTCGATCAGCGGAATTGGCTGTTGCCATTATTTGGTAGTTTCCATTCTGCTGCAGCAGCTCCATCATTCCATCGATCATTAATTGATGGTCATCTACAATCACGATTTTTATTGGTCCTTTCATCATGCCGCTATCACCTCCTTCTGCAGATATGGAATCTCAATGGAAATTGTTGTGTTTGCACGACCTTTCACGGTGTCAAACTCTATTTCACCGTGCATCAAATTGAGCCTTGATTGAATATTTTTCCACCCGTTGCCCTTTGAATGCTTGAAGCTCTCCACGTCAAAACCTTGGCCATCATCTTCAATCAACAGTGTAAGCCCTTCCCCAAGATCGGTTACACTGATATTGATTTTTCGGGCATTTGCATATTTCAATATATTGCTCACGATCTCCTGTACAATCCTGTAGACCGCTACTTTTTGTTCTCCGTCTATCTTGTCCTGAATCTCGAATGACTGGAAGCTCATTCTAATATTACCACTAGCGTTGACCTGACTGCAGAGTTCGTCGATCGCTTCCTCAAGCCCTTTTTCAAACAAGGTGTGGGGCATGAGATCAAAAGCAATATTTTTAAGAGAGCTATACATCGAATCAAGTATTTCTCCTGACTTTTGATTAATTGATGCTTCTTTGACCTTGGATACATTAAGCTTAAGTGCCGAAATCAGCTGACCAAAATCGTCGTGAAGATCCATGGCAAATCTTTTTCTCTCCTTTTCCTGTGATTTGATCACCGCCCTGATCTGCTCCTCCTTCATCTGGTTCCTTTCGGACTCATGATGAAGTTGAGTTTTGTACTGCTTTCTTTTGAAAAACCACAGCACCGCCGCTAGCAGTGTCACCAGAGATAGTATAATGATTCCCCCGATCGCTCTATTTCTTTCCAATTGTAGTTCGCCCCGCTGAATAACGGAGGCTTGAAGTTCAATTTGATGGTCCTTGTTGCTTAGTTCATATTTATTTTCGAGCTCGGCAATCCTTGCCTGGGTACTGGCACTATTGAGGCTATCGTTCAGCTCAACATATTTTTGTAGACTGTTGAAAGCAAACTGATTTTGACCAGTACGACTGTAAGCCTCAGCTAACTTCTTGTAACTCTCAAGCAACACAGCACCGTACCCAATCTCGCCTGAAATCTCGTTCGCATTGGTCAGATGCAAGGTCGCTTTATCGAGCGATTCTGCGCTTAAGTAGTGATCCCCAAGCCCTAGTGCCGCCGATGATTGCAGCAAGGGATCTTCATAGGACTTTGCGATTTCGATAGCAGATTGTAGCAAGTCCTCCGCGGTGGATCTTTGACCAGCTTCCGACAAGAGCTGAGCCTTGCTCGTAGATATATCCGCGACCATCAGCTCATCGCCAATTTCGGTAGCCAGTTGCAACCCTCGATCATACGAATACAAAGCCGAATCTGTCATGCCCAGCTTATGAAATGTCATGCCGATCGACTTGTAGGTGATCGACTGATTTAGCTTATTGTTGTCGTATTTGTCAACTTTCAAGGTTTCCCGATAGTAGTGAAGGGCCTCATCAAAATCCTTTAGTTTAAATAGGACATCGCCAATGTTTGACCAGTAGATGCCAAGGCCGATCGTATCTCCGAGCGCCTGATCAATTTCGGCACCCTTCGTGTAGTAATCGATAGCGGTCGCATCCCAGCCCATATTCTTGTAGGTGGTACCAAGTCCCACAATCACAGCTGAGATCTTAATACTGTCTTTGAGTTCGAGCGCAATCTCCAGTCCTTTGTTTCCATAAAAGAGGGCACTATCGTTGAAGCCTTGAGCTCGTACTACATTTGCGAGGTTTAGGTTGATGTTTATTTGCTCCTTGACAATTCCGAGCTCTTTCCACACAGCATCAGCTTGACGATAGTAGTACTTGCTTCTTTCATACAATCCCTGTCTTCTACAAACTACCCCCAACGTGTTGTAGGTGGTTCCGGTTGATTTTCTCAGACCACTATCAAGTGCCAATTTGTTTGCAGCAAGGCCATATCGTAGTGCATGGCTGTAGTTCGTATACATGTTGTCCCAGGCCAAATCGTCCAGCACCCTGATCTTTTTGGCAACTGTTTGATCTGAATGCGCCTGTAACACAGAATCGATGTTCTGGGCGCTGGCAATGTTCCCAATCAGACAAAAAAATACAGCGAATAGCTTTGGTGACATAGTCTCGAATGTGCGAGTCATCTTCAAAATTGAACATTCGATGATACTGATCTATAGGGCATTTGCCCTATTTCTCTTCTCGGTAATTAGTAGATTTATGGAATGAGAAAGCTAGTCGCCGCTGGTTTCTTTGCGCTTTGCCACTTCATGAACGGTCAGCATCGATTCGATCATTTGAGCGTGACAGATGGGCTTTCTCAAAACTCTGTCAATGACATCTTCCAGGATTCCGAAGGGTACCTTTGGTTTGCCACACAGGATGGTTTAAATCGTTTCGATGGGTATGAATTCACCTGGTACATGGAAGATGGAGACATTCCTATGTCCCACAATTTCCTATGGAGCATTGTCGAGGATCAGTACGGAAATATCTGGACTGCATCATCCAAGGGAGCAACTCGTTTAAACTGGAAAGAAGGAAAAAGTACGCATTTCTTCTATACAAAGAACGAAAGATATGAGGGAGAAAGAAATCAAGTTGCACGTGTCTTTCTGCGAGATGATCAGGTAATTATCTCTTTCGCATCTTCAAGCACTTTCGCAATAGATCCGCTCGCTTTTCCTGATTCTTCAAGTGTCATTCTTTCTTCAGAGCACTTACTTGATTACAAAGCATTGAATCTTCCAGATCAACCCATTTTTAATACAATCAACGTTGGACATAAGCAGTATTTCCTTTTTTACGATAAGATAGTGGGAGAAAGTACCGTTTCCCTTCCTGATGGGTACTTTTTAGGCATTTTTAGCTCCGACCTATTGACATGGGGAAATGGTTTTTTTGTCAGCACGAATAATGGACTTCTCTACTATGATGTAGCAGAAAAATCATTCTCTACGTTTCCTTGTCTTTCCGAACCCGTCTTCGACTTGATTATGAGTCCGGCCAACAATCAGATATGGGTTGCGACGGGCAGAGGAATCGTTTTGTTCGATCCGGTAAACTCAACCTGTATGAAATCCATTCAATCTGGCGATGATGAATCCGACCTAAGCAGCAGTTTGGTATCCTCTTTCGCTAAGAGCAAGGATGGAATCTATTGGGTGGGCACTGCGAATGGTGGAATAAATATCTATGATCAAAAAAGAGATCAATTTAAATATTTAAAGCAGGCGCAAGGGTTCAGTGATAAGCCGGTGTGGTGTTTCAACAAAACAAAAACTCATCTGCTGGTTGGTACAGATAATGGTCTGTACGTTGCTTCCCACAAGGGAGCTCTCACAAAAAGTACGTTTGCTGTCGATCAGGTTATAGCATCCGAAAAAATTGAACATCCTCATTTTGCCAATAAAAGAATCACGGCAATCGAGGAAGTAAGTCCTAACAAGTTCGTGATCGGGACTCATTCGGCAGAGCTTATTCTCTTCAATCCGATCACCAAAAAATCAACATTGTTGAAGCTAAATGAGGACAACAGACATCCACACACCGTGTCCGCAATTAAGAAAATAGGAGCCGATGTTTGGGTCACCACTCACAATGGTCTCTTTAAGTTTTCCCGAGATCTTAAACATAAGACGTTCTACAGTTATTGGAATGACCCACTTATTTATCCTTCGAATTACTATTTGTCGGCCTATGTTTCAAAGGACTCCACCCTATGGCTAGGTACAAATATTGGGTTCTCAACTATTTCTGCCGATGGCGAAATTGAATACTTCTTTTACGATGACGACAGTCTTTCAAAAAGTCCAGCCTTCAACTTCATTTCCGGGTTTTTTGAAGACTCATCCGGAAAAATCTGGATCTCAACCTTTGGTGGGGGGGTTAGCCGTTTCGACCGTAAAACAGGCGAGTTTTTCCATTTAACAAGGGACGATGGGCTAGCAAACAACATTTGTTCTTCCATCTTGGGAAATGACGAGTTCGTATTTGTCACCACAAATGGAGGGCTAAGCAAGGTTCGGATCAAGGACAATCAAATCATCAACTATAAAACCTCTGACGGCTTGATAAGCAATGAGTTTGCGATCGCTTCCTCATTTCAAACAGGAGGCGAGTTCTTTTTTGGCACAGTGAACGGGCTTGTCGCTTTTAACCCAAAAGAGCTGGAGGAAAGTTTTGCTCAAGAGGCACCAGTTGTTTCAAAACTTGCAATCAACTATACGGACGTTTCACTCCATTCCCTGGGAGAGAAGGGGCTTGAGCTCTACCCTGAGGACAAGATTTTTACGGTTGAATTCTCCAATCTTTCCTTTCGAAAAAATGATCAGGTCAACTTTGCATATCGTATGTTGGGGTTTGACGAAAATTGGGTTACCACGTCTTCATCAAATCGAAGAGCGACCTATTCGCTTGCACCAGGTGAATATGAATTTCAACTTAAGTCAAAAGTAGGAGGTTTAGAAAGTGAGACAAGCACATTGCTAGTTCAGGTGCATCCTGCCTTTTATGAGACCTGGTGGTTTGCTCTTATCGCTACGCTTTCCATTGGGTTGGGAATCGTTTTCGTCTCGAGGTACTATTCGCACCAACAACTAAAGAAAAGGCTTCAAAAGCTTGAGCTGCAGCAGAAAATCCAGAAGGAACGAGAGCGGATAAGTCGTGACCTCCACGATAACGTCGGTTCCCAAATCACGTACATAGCGAGCTCGATCGACAACATCTCCGGAAATGGGTCCACCCCCGAACTCAAGGAACTCGGCGACTTCACCCGGGATACAATGCGTCAATTACGCGAAACCATTTGGGTAATCAATCATGATGAAGTCTCAGTGGAGGAACTTAAGGTCAAAGTCGTGGATTATTTGTCAGAAATCCTAAAACCACATTCACATATCCGACAGGATGTTCGATTCGCTGATTCGGATGAAAAACTGGTGCCAACAGCTGCGATCAATATCTTCAGGATCATTCAAGAGGCTGTGAATAACGCTGTAAAACACGCCAATCCAAGCCTTATTACAGTCTCCTTGGAAATAGGCGGTGATTCGCGTCTAACCGTCTCTGACGATGGATCAGGTTTTGACGGCAATGATAAAGACGGACATTTCGGGCTTATCAATATGAGGAGCCGGGCACAAGATCTTGGCGCTCAGTTAAGGTTGACATCCTCGGAAAAAGAAGGCACAAGAATAGAAGTTACCGGATTGAAAATAGGTCAAATGACGTAGGTCATCACGATAAAAGCAAAATAGATTTGAGCACTGTGAATATTAAAATAGGTCTAGCAGACGATAACCCGAAGTTGCTTCAGTCCATTTCGTCGGGGTTAAAAAAATACGAGCAAATTCAGATAGAATTTCTTGCCCTGAATGGAAAAGAGGTACTGGACAACCTTGAGAAACATGCGATTGATGTCATGCTAATGGATATAAATATGCCAATCATGAATGGCATTGAAGCAACGGAGAAGGTACGGGACAAATTCCCGGGTGTCAAAGTCATCATGCTCACCGTTTTTGACGAAAATGATAAAATATTTGATTCCATCCTTGCAGGAGCTTCCGGATACCTTCTAAAGGACGTCAAGACAGTACAGATCATTGAGGCAATAGAAGAGGTACTGGACGGGGGTGCTCCCATGAGTCCTGAGATTGCCTCCAGAATACTAGGCCTCCTCAGAGGTAAATCTTCCGGGGAACTTCAAAAGAAAAGGGCTGAGAAATTCAATTTGACCGAAAGAGAAATTGAAATATTACAGGAAATTTCCTCAGGTGCACACTATAACCAAATAGCGGAGAAATTGTTTATCTCTCCGAAGACTGTTCGAAAGCACATAGAAAATATCTACAGCAAACTGCACGTGCATAACAAGGTGGAAGCCATACAGCTGGCAATGAAGCATAAAATTATCAATGCGGGGTTGACTATCCTTTCGTTTGGGGGATTGATTAGATTTTAGATTAATCCGATTTGGGGTTTCGATTGAGAGATTGTTTTGATTGAGGGATTTGGGATTGTTTCGATTGGAGGATTTTTTCGATTGTAAGATCTTGTTTTGCAACAATAGCCAATCCTAGAAATCGAATCAATCGAGTAAATCCACAATTACACAATCGAATCAATCAATCGGGTACGGGACAAATACGAAGTTGGTGAACTGCTCATCTATCACAAACAGGCAGCAAAATTCATCTGCATCTTTGTAGTTTGACTTGAATATCTCTTCATTTTCAACGACACCTCTTTGAGTGAACTCCTCCAGAAACGATGCGTAGTAGTGCCAATCGTTTTCAGCCTGGAATTTCTCCATTAGTACCTGACCAATCGGTTGGTTGACCTGACACATGGGGAAGACCGGATAGTCTGAAAACCCCTGCTTTCGAATAGCATATGAAGCCTCTCTCAAGGATTCCGAGACTTTGACAAAATCCGAAGAAATGCTACCTAAGTATTTTGGATCTAATTCAGGGTCGTTTTGCATCAGATGGCTTTGGATTGACTAACTAAGATTCTTTCCATTTATAGCGCAAAGCTCAAAACATTGACCAGAATTTCCAAGAATGTAACGATTGATACCATATTCCATCTTCAAACCTTCAAATGCTTGAAATTCATTAGATATTCATCTATTTGTTCTGCGATATCGAATTAGTTCGTTTTGTGACCAAAAAACCATTCATGTTCATAATGATCAGCACCAACTTTGTAGGTGCATCTAAAAAATCCTTTCAATTGATAAATATCGAAGTAAAGTACCCTATTACCATTTAGAACTTGTGGGTTGTTTATACCATTTCTTTTGAGAAAAATTCTTTGATTTCCCACAGTATCAACCAAACTGATTTCAGTCCTACCATAGAAAAGTCGAACATTAGATACTCCGGGTTCAACCATTAGGATTAAGGTGGCGACTGTATCGACAAGACCAGATAGCCCTTGACTTATCAGGTAATTCAAATAGTAAAACCCCTCAATCGCGTCTCCTTCATGGTTTTTAGGAGTCCAAAAATGGTTACTATTATTAACATAGTACATGAAGTTTTCATTTCCTACTCCATGCAACCACTGAATGGATACAACATACGGAAATACCTTGGGTGGACTTGGACCAGGGATCAGCGGGGTATAGAATTTTTCTGATAGTGGAATTGATGATTCCATTGGAATGTCACCGGCTGGCGGAAGGTCTATGCCCGAAGTCTCTGGAAAATCGGAGCCGGTAACCTCATCTAGAGATGGTAATTCAATCTCCGGTGTGCCCCAATCAAACCAATCACTAACCTTGTCCCACATCTCACCAAGGACACTGCCTATGGCTTGATCAAGAACGTCACCCAGGAGTTCTGTTGTTTCTCTGAGTTGGCTATATATATCTGTGTTGGCGCTTGCCACCTCTTGATCTGTTCGAAAATCTCCTGCCTTTACAGTGCTGTCAGCAGCAGCTTTACCAGCTCCAGGACTAAGTAAGAACTTGATGATTTCCCAAATCATTTCCAGGATCCACATCGTGGCTTCTCCAGCCATCATAATATTGTGAGGACTAAGTCCGCTTGGATCGGTATAGGTGAGTGGATTGTTGTTGACGTAGGCGTACCTGTTAAGGAGCGTCTTTGATTTTTCAGTGGAACCCAGATAAGGATCCGGCTGAATAAATCGTCCTAGGGAAGGATCATAATGTCGCATCCTGAAGTAATAAAGGCCACTCTCTTCGTCATACTCTCGGCCGGTGAACCTTATCGAATTCTTAACCTGTTCCGATGATTCAAGCAATTGCCCAAACTCATCATATCGATAACTTGCCACCTCTTCGCCATTTGAGTTGACCACTTTCTGAACACTGCCCAAGTGATCGACCAAGAAATAGTAGGCCTCCTCACCTTCAATAAATCCAAACCACGCGTCGGTCTCGCCACTTACGTATTGTCGAACGATTTGCATCTGCTCGTTGAGCTCAAAAAAGGCATTTGTTCCGTGATAGATCCAGTGCTTGTATTGATTTTTTTCTGGCTCATCTCGGTAGTTGACAACCTTCCTTATCCTCCGATGATTAGCATCATAATGGTACTCGGCAGCTACCAATGGTATTTCTTCTGCATCGAAATTCTTAAAGCTGGCAAGTTGTCCGTTAGGAAAGTAGGAGTATGTATGTCGGTCGGCTGAATTTTTTGCCTTCTTTTCTACAAGCTGGCCATGTGCATTCCAGAGGTAGTCATAATTTGGACATGAGAGAAGCAGATGGTGCTGTTCATCATATTGATATTCGCCTGCAGGTCCGGAGAGTCGATTGCCTATTTTGTCATAATGATAATTCCGACTGACGGCGGATTCTAAAACCTTTGTCAGTTGCGCCTTTGAATCGTATGTGTACTGGCAGTAGTTGTTGCTCTGCTTCCTGGAAGTTATTTTGCCACCTGCATCGATTTCTAACACTTTGTCAATTTCGCCTAGGCTTGCATGTTCATCTTTTGTGTTTGAAAAAAATCCAGCCTCATCCGGTTCGTGAGATGTCTTCCAACCGTTTCCACGTGCGATTTCAGTTAGGTGACCATTTTCATCGTATTTGAAATGCAGGTTGAATGGTCCACAATCAATGGTCTCGATCTGGCCGAAAGGCGAGTGGCTGTAAATTAACTCTTGTCCATCAGATTTAATGCTGAGAAATTGGTTGATCGTATTTAGTTCATAGTCAAGTACAAATACTTGGTCCTCTACAATTGAAAGATAGCTAATGATCCTCCCCGACTCATCTATTGTTTTGGAAAAAGCCCCGACTTCCGTCCAGGCACTTCGCTTAGAGCCGTCATCGAAATAGGTGATGATTCTGTTCCAATCGCCAGATAGTTCATCCATTCCGCTACGTCCTTGCCATTCTCTCGTCAAATTCGTGCCGTCGGGAAAGCGGGTTTCAATTAGTCGATCTTCCCAATCGTATTCAAATTCCCAAACCATACCGCCACGGTTTTCAACTCTAACAAGTCGATTTCTTCCGTCATAGTCAAGCTTTTGGGTGCCCCCAACAGCATCACTTATTGTACTTAGATTACCTTGAAGATCATATGTGTATTGACTGGAATCCTCTCCATCTGTTGTGATCAGCAACCGATTCAGTTGATCATATGTAAAATGCCGCTCAATATCGCCTTTCTTCTCTTTCAGAATGTTCCCTGCAAGGTCTCGCTCTAGCTGAGTTTCAATATATCCTCTACTTTCTCCAATCAAGTTGCCCTGATCGTTATAGACATAAACTGTTTCAACTCCTTTCCTGATCCGTTTTTCAACCAATCCGTTCTCGCTGTATTCTTTTTCAGAAACAACAACCGAATCGTCATTCCTTGACAGTGACGACTGCAGGAGATTGCCCTTACGATCATATGTGAACTTCGCAACAATTCCTTCACTGTTTCGCTCCTCGAGCTTTGACCCTAGTGCATCATAGATCGTCTCAATAAAAGATCCGGTGAAGGAATCACGCAATGTCAGTCGATCTCCTTGCTCGTTGTAACTAATCTCGATTTGGGATCCGGATGACCGCTTTATTAACTCAGGAAGCCCATGGAAGTTGTATTGAATTCGGATCTTGCCGCCTTCGGACGGAAGGTATTCCACCACCTTCCCATGATTTATTCGGAAGGTGCTCCTATTACCTTCGCCAGAAATGACTGACGTCAGGTTTTCAAAGGCGATGAGTGCCTCTGAGTTTTCCTGGCTAAGATTACCTGCTGCCAAATCATCTGGTCGTTCGATTTGGGTCAGCTGCCCGTTGGTTGTTTGAGCAATTAGTCGGCCGTATTGATTATAGTTGTACGAAATTTCGTTCCCATTGCCCGCATTAGAAGACAGCAACCTTCCGGAATCATCGTACGCCATCATAATCTCCTGCCCGTCAGCATGAGTAACCTTCTTTAGATAGCCCTCATCTACCTCAAAAAACGTCCTTCGACCGACATGATCGGTACTTGCTGAC
Organism: Cyclobacteriaceae bacterium; assembly: GCA_028285685.1. GTDB lineage: Bacteria > Bacteroidota > Bacteroidia > Cytophagales > Cyclobacteriaceae > Ekhidna. Next base: position 80,506 of record JANQOR010000021.1, read on the forward strand.
AATGTCCCATCATTTAAATATTCGAAGTCCAGATAACCGCCCAAAGGATAGCTCACTTTCTTCAATCGATCATTTTCGTATGTGTACTTGGTCTTATTGTGGTTTTTATCCACGGTTGCTATATGTCTACCAAGTCGGTCAAATCTAACGACCGAACGATCCTTGTAAACCTTTGACCAAGTTCCATCGCTATGTTGAGTGAGTTTAGCATCAAAGTACCCTGGTGGAGCCTGGTAGTTTGTGTCGCAATACTGATCGTTCGATGCAAGACTGACCATACGCAGTACCTTGTTCTTCGGATCGTTGATTATTAGGTTTCCATGTCGATCACAGGTGATGAATTCAGGATTACCAAGCGGAGTTTGTAATGCGGGTGCGCCCTCCAAAGGAATTCCGGATTCTCCGTTACCAGCTGCCATGTCGATAAAGCCATCTGGTGTAACAACCATGACACGATGTTGACTTGGTATTGAGATATAAATTTCGCCGGTAGGAGAAGCAGCCAACGATGTTGCTCCAACCAGCTTATAGTAAATGGCGTCAATGCCGATATCCAAAGTTCCCTGACCAGGGATTGCGGACCCGGCGACATGCGTATAGTAGCCTGCCCGGTCGATTTTTCCTAAGCATTGCTGTCCTAAGCCAACATTAAATAGAAAGTAGATTTCACTCTTCTTTGAAATGACGAGATCGGTTGGCTCAGGAATAGAAGTCTTACAGGCGTCACTTACCTTTGGATCGTATTGAGAAATTGCACCGTTCCCCGCGATGGTCTTTAGGACTCCTGTTTTTAAGTTTAGTTTTCGTACCCGATGATTCCCCGTTTCTGCGAAATACAAGTTATCGTGATCGTCAACCGCAATGCCACCAGGAGTATCAATAGGAAAGAGCTTTAGTTTTTCATTCTCGGAGTCAAAGTACGTGCCGTCCGGTGTATACCCTGGCTTTGAATAGATCCCTTTGCTGTCGCCACCTTTTCTTACATACTCTCTGTATACAGCCACCTGTTTGGCCTCTTCTTCCGGCAATTGTATTGCATTTCCATTCTCATCAAAATAGGTGAACTCATCCTCGACACCACTTCTATCTCCTCCCATGTTGATTGGATTCATTGCTCCTAAGACGACTCCAATTGACACGTTGCTACTACTGCTTCCACCACTTGAGTAATGAAATGTTGAAATATTACGAATGTAATCAAAGGGAGCTACCGCATATATATGATTAGAGTTGCTATCGGAGACGAACAGCTGTCCATCGGTCCCTTCAGCCATTCCGGTGATTGTTGGGGAGGTATCTCCGGCTCGGTAAACTTCATCGGGATAGGTCTCAATGATTGAAGGTGTGATGTGTTGCCAATCATCCCTCCGAACATGTTTGTATCCTCGATATTTAGCCCTCCAGGTGTAGGTTCCTGCGCTTGGTATTCCCAACAAGATTTCTTCCTCATGGTCTCCATCGATTAATCTGAAGGTTCCTGCGCGAAACGCAGGCCATCCAATTAGACTTGCATAGATTTTCTCCGCCCAGGGCTTCCAGTAGTACTGAATAATATATTTGTGAAGGGCTTCCCGTAAATCTGGACCTGATTTATACTTAAACGTATTGAAGGGATGTTTTCTCAGCTCCCAAACCCCCGGTTCTCCACCGAACAATCTTTTCCAGAGGTAGAGGATCCAATCGTTGGATTCCGTGTAGTTCATTTCATCTTTTAACCCAAGGAACAGATCTGTTGCAACAACAATTAGTTTTGGAGTATGGTAAAGTTGCCCATCAAGTGTAATTTGAAAGGAAGGATCCCCGATATTTGAGGGTTGCCAGAACGTTGGAAGGAGGTTGTCGAGTTCCTCTGGAGTAGGATCTCTGTCTAGTGCTAGTCTATACTGTTGTGTGACGACATGTTTAAGATGTTCATCAGAGTAGGTGAAATGAAATAGTGGATAAGGTCTCCACGAACTTTGAAACGGATCGCTGTCGGTCCACTCCTTTACTTCCTCTTTGCTGGGAACTTTGTCCATCAGGGCTCGGTAAAGGGCAATCACCAGTTCTTCATACTCAGGATAGAGGATTTCTGCCGCTTTAGAGGCGGCAATATATCTGACTGTTTGGTAGACAGAACTAAAGTAATGGGTGTATTTCTCAATCCAGCCGGCATAGGCACCAGTGTAACCGTACATCTTTTTACCATCTCTGCTTGCAGCAATCTTTTTGAAGTTCGCGTGTTTTATTTTTTGGATTCGATTAGAAACGGTGAAGACTTGCTTACCATCCGGACCGATCGTGAGCACCTGGTTTCTTCCAATTGGATACAATTCATGTTGATCTTCAAATTTCCACCCAGCTCCAAATACACTTTTGGATAAATTGTGAATAATCGTTTGTCCTGCTTCCTGGTTCATCAGATAATCAACCGGGTCACCATACGCAAATTTGGAAGCATACACAGGTCCATGTCTGTGAAGGTCGTGTGCCTTCTCCACTACCTCCAGAAGTTTTTCAAGCTCGGCTTTTTTCTCTCCTTCCGAATTTTCCAACATCCACATCAGTCCATCGTGGTTGAAGAATCCTTTTTTGGCAACCTGGGCTGATTGTAACTGCTGATAGACCCGTCCATTGATTTTGTACTTCGCCAGCCAGGAATAAAGTCCGGTGGGATAATACGTGCCATCCTGGAAGCGAGGGACGATGTGATAGGTGAGGGTCATATCTTCGGGTAGTCTCGGATGTTCCTCACGTGTATCTTCTTCTCCAGGATGAGGTTCAGGACCAATTGGAGTCATAGGTCCCTGTATTGTAAACTCCCCACTGTCCAAATCGGAGAACAAGCACCGACCTGTGATCGATTCCGGCCATACCGCTTGACGCCTTTCGACGCTTAAACGCATATCAATTTCGTACAACTTGACTTTCCATTCTTGTTGTCTTAATCGATCCAATACTGCTTCGTAGCGTGACCCAAATGGCTTTGAGTTGCTCCGGATGCTTTCAGGAAATGGTATGTGAGGTGTCTCGACTTCAGTAGGAAGGTAAGTAAGGAACCTCCGCTGTTCCTGATCCATTTTTTGGTTGATCCCAACGTTTCCCTTATGGTCTCGATAAGCTCGTAACCAAAAGGAATAATCAGCAAAGTACTCTACTCTTTTCGCAGATTCCTCCTGTTGGACATGGACATGTTCGATAACTTTAGTATTGGTGGTGATCTCCCGCATTCCTCTAAAAACAGTAGACATCTGAACGATTGGGGCAGCAGCAAGGCTCGAGTAAACTAGTCTGGGCGTCTGTCGCTTGTTTAGAATCCGAAAGGACGGAAGCTGCAGGTGTGTGATCAAACCTCCTTTAACGGCATCATCCATTCCAGCAGAATACTCTTCATTTATTGGCTCTAATTGAGCGCCGGTTGGTAATGGAATGATCACTGAAAAGTGAGAAAGGCCATCTCCTTCAATGGATCTTAATTGGGTCCCATCTTCCGTGACGCTTGCTACCCCGGCAGTTGAAATTGTTCCCCCAATTCCATCTATAGCAACCATCAAAATCTTTTCTCCAGCAGGTAGTTGTAACTCATTCGGAAGAGATAATTCCATGGGATCTCCGCTCGATACCGAAAGACCGGAAGGTCCGAAAACTGCAGCATTGCAATTCGGAAAGGTGTCAGGAATTTCGTATGGCAACTGCCTGACAGGTACCAATGCCATGGTGATAGCTGCGACTTCCCCACGAAAAGACACTTCGGTATCTTTTGGTATTACCAGCTCAAAACCAGGAGTAGCTGGATCAAAGAAGGTTTTCCCCTTACCCGTTTCCTGCTCCTCAGCTGGCTCAAGCAACGGAATAAGAAAGATATCCTGGACTTTTGTGATTTGGCCAAATTCCGTTTCAATAGTCAACTTAGCAGACTCAAAAAAGGCGTTGTTTGGCTCGATCTCAACCGTCAATTTTCCTCCTGGAACATTGAGTAGAATGAAATGGCCATCCTCGTCTGTCCAGGTCACTTGCTCTGACTTTGGCTCGAAAATTTTCACACCGTTGACTGGTTCCTGCTGCTGACTCAACACTTTACCTGTTATGCCAGCCAAATCTGAGTTGATTCTATAAACATTGATGGTGTTCGAGAATTGCGAATTTCCAGCTTTGTCAGTTGCACTTATGACGAGAGTGTTTTGCCCGACAGTAAGAGGAATATCTCCGGAGAAAGCTTCTTGGTCAACATTAATTGTTTGCCCGTCCAATTCAATGTTCTCGAGATGATCATCTGTAACCGATCCTTCGATCTTGATGGAATCCTGACTTGTAAAATGAGGTGAAAGCGGATTATTTATCTGAATGAGTGGTGGCGTACGATCAATCGTAAAAGTCCATTTTTCAGATCGTGTTGAATTGCCAAATAAATCTCGTGCTTCCGCATGAATCTCGTGGACTCCCTCGTCACCATCAGTGAAATTGTAAGAGATGCCGGAGCTGGTTTGGACTCCCTCTGCGGAAACGTCAATTCCATCGATAAATAGCTTAAAACCTTCAGGGTCTACTTCGCTCAGCTCATCGGTAGCACTAACCTCAATAACAACCTGACCGTTATTGACGAAGGATCCTGAAATTGGTTGAATCAGTGAAATCGTGGGGCCGGTGGTATCTAGGGTAAATGTCTCCGTTAGTTCCCGTCTGTTTCCAGAATTAAAAAGTAGCGATAAATTGAACGCATAAAAACCGTCAGAAAGTTGATCCGTCGGAAAAACGTACCGGCCATCCTTTACTATTATCTCATTGGTTATGTCTTCACCGTTCAGCGTAGCTTGATATTCTTTGAGACCAGAATGGGGATACCTTGCAAATATTTCCGGACCTGACCTTTGAAGAATCGAGCGGTCCAGGGTCATGTGGACCTCCCGTATTCTCCTCAATATGTTGCGAGCGCGCGTGATTTCAACTTCTAGCAAACGTGCGATCTCCTCCGCAGATAGAATTGCTAGTTGATTTAGATTGTATTTGAAAAGTGCCTGCCACTGTCTGCGATTCCATCTGAAATTATTAAGAATATTTGCTTTTGTCACCGCATCGGGGAGGTCATGGGCATGAACGTCAGGTATGAAATGAAGACTGGGGTCGACAGATAACAAGTCGTATATCTTATTGACATTTTTTGACTTGAATTTTGTGGCAATTGTATTGCCAATTTCTGACAGTGCGCTCAGCGGTAGCTGCATCACTTCTCTCAATTGATACTTGGCAACCTCGAATTCCAACTTCTGCAATCTGTCGCTGTCAGAAAAAACAGAAAACAGCTCCACCTCTGGCGCAAATCGCTCAAGCAATAATCTTCTGTTGATAGGTTTTACCAAGAAGTAATCAGTGTCCTCAAGCTTAATGTGCAACATGCGCCACCCCGATGTACCTTCCAATTCGAATGACATTCGGTAAAAGAACCAAGTCCCTTTGTTGAGATTTTCAGGGTTCTTCAGATTGTATGGAACAAATGCAGAAATATTCTTTTCTTTCGTATCAATTGATGCATCATCTATCTCTAAAGAGAGTTGAGGAGCTAGATTTAAATCATCTTTTCTGAACCAAAGAGCTATGTCGATGAAGGTTTTGGAACTATTTGCGTAGTTAATTCGACTTTTTGTGAATATTCTCCCACTAATAACATTGTTCGGCTGTGACATTCTTGATGGTGTATTAAAAGCAATTCATCATCTTATTGGAAGTTTAGGATTCAATTTCTTCCATTCGACTGTTAACAAATGTCCCAATTTTAAAGAGCTGAGACAATACCCAACTTAAGGTATTTATGCTCTCAATTAGAGGTTAACTGAATGTAGCGGTAGAATTTGATCCGTACCATTACTTATTTGATGCCTTCAAGAAATTCATTGGTGTATTTATATCCCCTATTGTACAGATCTTTCTTCTGCTCAGGAGTCAAATCGAACGAGGAATCTCCATCTATAGTAATGGTCACTATACGTTGTTGTTCGTCAGGGTTTGTCTCAATAACAGAAATCTGTCCATCCACAACGATCTGATATAAGGCCTCGAAATATGCCTTGAAAGAAGAACCGTACTTTAGCTTTATTTCTGCTTGATCATCGGCAATATTGTGAACCAAAAAGCCGAGAGTCTTTAAATTGACTTCACCGTTAATTTCGTTGAAGGGTTGATAATCGAAGAAGTTAACTGGAAAGTCAAACACGACACCACCATCGATATGTAGATATTCTCCAGGTAATCCTTGTGAAAACTTCCATGCAGGAAAAACAAATGGGATCGAAATGGAAGATCTTACTGCTTCCCATAGTTTAACGTCCGGCGTTTTTCTAAATGAAAGTTCGGTTAAGGAATAGGTATTCAGGTTGGCTGTGAAAATGTACAACTCAGGCGCATCCTTATTCTGAAGATCAGCAAAAGTGGCGTCTTCGGACAAGCCAAGAGTTGACTCCGATACGTAACATTTGAGAAGTGTCTCTAACCTTTTTCCTTTATAGTATCCAAATTCTTTCTTTACCCTGAAAATGTTTGGTTTGTCTTCCAAAGACGAAAAATCAATATCAAACATAATTTTCTTGATTTTTTCGGGTGTATACTTAAGGGCATACAACAATGAGATAATCGATCCTGACGAAACTCCTGCCACTCTTTTCACATTCGTGAATCTACCATCATCCTGTATTGCCTGCAGTGCTCCAACATGAGTTACCCCTCTTGAGCCTACTCCCTGAAAAACAAAGTTTTCAATTTTAGATGGAATAACTTGGGCCTGGATAAGTGATGACAATAGCATCAAAGTGGCCGAAAAATAGATTGTTTTCATAGTGAAGTGGTGGTTGGTGCTATACCCAAGTTACTATTTATTATCTTATTTCGCATAAACCACATAGAGGGATATACCAAATTTGCGTGGATAGTGTTTTTGTTGCTAATCCATTATCTTCCATTAATGGAATCACTATACCCCTTCGAGTCACGTTATCTTGATCTTGATGGAAATCGATATCATTACCTGGATGAAGGGAGTGGTGAAGTCCTTCTCATGGTTCACGGAAATCCTACCTGGTCTTTTTATTATAGAAACCTCATATTAAATCTTAGAAGTGGATATAGAGTGGTGGTCCCTGATCATGTCGGATGCGGGTATTCAGACAAACCCCTGAAATACAGCTATACACTCCAGCAGCATATAGATAATCTAACTGCCCTCATCCGCACGCTAGACCTTAAGAATATCACATTGCTTATGCACGACTGGGGTGGACCTATAAGCATGGGTTATGCCGTGGATCACCCTAATAATGTGAAAGATATCATACTATTTAATACCGCGGCATTTTGGCTCCCAGAGCTTCCACTTAGCCTTCGACTGTTGCAAAAACCACTCCTTGGATCTTTGCTTGTCAAGCAACTGAATCTATTCGTATGGTCCGGGATTCTAATAGGTAGTCGCAAGACCATGAGGCAAGATGTTCGGTCGGGCTACTTAAAGCCTTACAATTCATTCAAAAACAGGGTCGGTGTTCTGGAGTTTATAAGGGACATACCTATGAGCAAAAAACATCCCAGCTTTGGGACTCTCAAGTCGATTGAGGATAAATTGCACATTCTTCTCTATCATAGGTTACTAATCATTTGGGGACGTAGGGATCCAGTTTTCACAGAGGCTTTTCTTGATGAATGGAGAAGGCGCTTTCCTCAAGCTGTCATCAAGGTAATTGAAGAGGCTGGCCACTATGTTGTGGAAGATGGCATTGACGAAATCGTTCCGTACGTTAACAATTTTTTAAACGCTGATGTTGGTGACCTCTCTATGGATAGCAGAATATCAAATATTGAATAAATCATGAGTCAGATTACTCATGGCTTGATAGCAGGTGTCATCGAATACGCAGAGAGATACCCGGATAAAACGGCTCTAATTATCCATGATAGGTCAAGGTCGTCAAGGCCTGTGGCATATAAGGAAATCACCTATAAAAAGCTTAACAACGATAGTAATCGCTATGCTAACGGATTAAAAAAGATTGGCATCAAACGTGGCATGAAGGTCTTATTCCTGGTGCGTCCTGGCTTGGAATTTATTTCTCTGACTTTCTCGCTTGGGAAAATCGGTGCAGTCCCAATTTTCATTGATCCAGGTATGGGCAAAAAAGCGCTATTAAAGTGTGTCGCTGAGGTTGAACCAGATGCGATGATCACCGTTCCAGAGGTTCTGCTCCTCAAGTGGCTTTTTCCCAGGCACTTCAATTCAATCAAACGCAGCATTGTTACCAAATCATGGCTGGGTGTTGGTAGCGACCTTCGCTCAATCCTTTCTGATAATCCGAGCGATTTCTCTCCTGCCGATACAACGGAAGATGATCCCTTTGCCATCGTCTTTACTACAGGCAGTACTGGAACACCGAAAGGCGTTGTCTATCAGCACCGAACCATGATCGCGCAAATTGAGACGATTAGAGAGAGTCTTTTTTTGAACGAAAATGATGTGGTTCTCGAAGCATTTGCACCTTTCGCCCTGAGAGATGTTGCAATGGGTGCAACGTGCCTGCTTCCAAAAATGGATCCCTCCAAGCCCGCCGAAGTTGATCCCGAGTCGATCATTTCTGTAATCGACTCACATCGCCCAACATTTGCCTTTGGTTCACCGGCCTTCTGGGGTCGCATAGCTACATTTTGTGTAAAGAAAAGTATCGGGCTGCCATCCCTCAAAAACATCATGCTTGCTGGAGCGCCTGTTCCGTTTCAACTAATTGAGGATTTGAAGTCAGTATTGGATGACGATAATGAAGTTCACACTCCTTATGGTGCTACAGAGGCTTTGCCCTTAACCTCTATTGGCGGTACCGAAATCCTGGAGCGCACGGCTCTACATACAAGTCGTGGGGGCGGGATTTGTGTGGGTAGAGCCCTACATGGAGTGGAGTTAAAAATCCTTGAAATAAGTGACGTAGCGATTGAGCAATGGGATGAGGAGCTTATCTTGAATGTCGGCGAGATTGGAGAAATTGTGGTCAAAGGAGATATGGTAACCCGGGAATATTTTAAAAGACCCAAGGAGACCGCCATGAGCAAGATCCGTGATGGTGCAACCATTTGGCACAGGATGGGGGATGTAGGGTACCTGGATGAGCAAGGCAGGCTTTGGTGTTGTGGACGCAAAAACCACCGCGTAATCACTGGAAATAGGACCATTCTTACTTTACCCTGTGAATCCATATTTAATCAACATCCGGCTGTTTTTCGATCCGCACTGGTCGGAGTTGGCGAAAAGGCTCACCAGCGACCAGTGATCGTTATAGAACCGGTCAAAGAAAAAATGCCCAAGGACAAGGCTGGTCGTTCTGAGCTTACAACAGAACTTCTGGAGCTAGGAGAACAAAACGATGCTTCCAGGGGAATAGAGGATGTTCTGTTTCATTCCAAGTTCCCAGTGGACTATCGACACAATGCTAAAATATTGCGCGAAAAATTGGCAAAATGGGCAGCGACCAAGATCAGATAAGAGCCCTGGTAATCGGCGGAGGGGGCTTCCTTGGCCGATACATTGTTAAGAGACTACTAGCCAAGGGTGATTTTGTACGCGTTCTGTCCAGAAGATCTTATCCTGATTTGGGGGTTATGGAATCCGTTCATGGAGACATTCGCGATCCGGAAGTCGTGATGGATTCCTGTCGAGATATTGATGTGGTTTTTCATATGGCTGCCAAGATTGGACATTGGGGTAAATGGCGAGACTTCTACGACACAAATGTCAAGGGCACTGAAAACGTAATCAAAGCCTGTGATTTTCACGGAGTTGGACGACTCATCTATACAAGCTCCGCCAGCGTAATATTCGATCACAGTGACCTGAGCAGCGTGGACGAAAGTTATCCCTACCCCAGCAAATATGATTCTCACTACGCCGCAACAAAAGCTAAGGCCGAGCAACTTGTTATCGTTGCGAACGAGGGCGATCATTTGAGAACAGTTGCTTTGAGACCTCACCTGATCTGGGGACCAGGAGATACACATCTTATCCCGGGCATCGTTGATAGCGCCAGGAAGGGTCGGCTTGCTATGATCGGCAACAAACGGAATATGGTGGACTTCACCTATGTGGAAAATGTAGCCGATGCACATCTACTAGCTTGTGACCAACTTTTGAAAAGTCCTGATGTGGCCGGACAGGTCTATTTTATTACTCAAGATGAACCAATTCACTTGTGGGAGTTTGTCAATGATCTTCTTGAAGGTTTCGACCTACCACCGGTCAATCGTAGAGTATCAACCAAAATGGCCTATGCCCTTGCGGGAATATCCGAAGTGATCTACAGAAAATTATCCTTAAAGGGTGAACCCAGATTAACGCGTTTTTTAGCTGGTCAACTGGCCTGCTCGCACCATTTTGACATCTCTAAAGCGAAACGTGATTTGGGGTACTTTCCAAAAGTTTCAATGAAAGAAGGAATGAAAAGGCTGCTAGACTATGTCCAAAAAAATCCAACCTAGATTCACTACGCTACAAATCGGAAGATCACTTTTCCCTACTTTTCACAGCATTTCTTAACCCAATAATGGCCAAAAGGTAGATAAGCAATAGCCCAGTCTCCAGCCAGAATATCCATGGATTAATAGATGGGTCTAGTTCATCGAAGTTCGTTTGGGAATTGATAATACTAAGAGCAATGATCGCAACTACACCTGAGGTAATAATTCCTGAAAGCAAAGGCAATTGATCGGATGGTTTTCTAGCGGCTGTGTATAGAAAAACCGACCAGCCAAAAGCAAAGAAGGATATGATCCTGTCTTGGTATGCGTACGATGGAACATTAAAATAAATGAACAAGAATGGGATTTTCACTCCAATCATATGCACGATCGCAATGCCTAGAAAATAGGCTGCTCCAGCGAAAAGCAACCAGCTCAATATTCTTTCAGGAGACGACATCTGGTCATTGTTTTCTTCCTATTATTTGTAAAAGTTTCTCAGGGGTAATGTAAAACCCTACCCTAGCCAATTGCTCGCTTAGCCGTGTCATCACGTGCAGATACAAAACTTCAGGGGCCACTCCAAACACTCGAAAGGCCTGGATAAGATGATGATCACTGGTTTTATCCCCATAGACTGCCTTTAGCATCACAGTTAAAACCTTGCGGTTTTGAAATTTTTCCCAACGTGTCCCTTTGTGATACAGTTCGTTGTATATCCCAACACATAGATCTAAATGACGCACCTCATCTTGCATGGAGATCGTCTGGCTGATACTTCGAAACAGGCTTTCCGGCATGAACTCATTTTTTCCAAAAAATTCGAGAGAAGCCGCACCAATCGCCTCTACAACAACGGCCATGAACATTCCAAGACGTGGGATGTAGCGAGCAAGCCACATGTAGCGGGTGGCTCCTTTTATAAGTACATCTGAGATGAATTCCTTGGCTTCCAGTTTTTCTGCCAGAAAGCGACGAAACGTCGCTGAATGCTTGGCTTCATCATTAACAAATGTGGTTATAACCTCTTGGATTTCACGATGACGTTTGTAATGTATAATCCCCATGGTTAGTGGTGCAATTGCACTTTGCTCCACAACCAAGGCATGATTAGCTATATCCTTCAAACCCCGCAATTGGCGTTTTAATATAAGATTGGTCAACCTTTCTAAGTCCATTGACTTCTGAGGCACTTCTCCGGACTCAAGAACCTCGTTCAAAAGGTTCCTGGTTTCTTCTAACTCCCTAAGTAACCCGGGTTCGATCTGGCTGAGCTCTTTTTGAATTTTGTTTTTTATGTGCTTCGATTCTTCTTGAATTTGAGATTGTAACTCTCTTAACTCTCTTTGAGCCTGATTGGATCTTTCTGTAAGCTTGTCCAATTCCAATGCCTGCTCTTGTCGTTCTGATTCGCTTTCAAGAAGCCGAACTTTCTGATCGGTATTGTAAAGACCCATCCGTTGAAGTTCACGTAAATCGATAGTCTCACTTTTAAGTATCTCCAATTCATCCCTAATCTTGAAAACACTTTCGCGACGATCCTTAAGGGGTTCCAGAATAGCTACTGCCTTGCTAATTGTCGTCTGCGATGGAGGCAAGCTTTCACCTATGTCCCTAAGCGCATCCTCATCAGCAGGAAGATGATGTTCTTTGATTAACGCCATTTTTCGCTCAACGTCCTCCTTCATTATCGGCGCAGACATAAGTGCGATTTTTGAAAAATCATCGGTGCTGAGGTTTTTCAAATGGTTCTCCAGGTTCACTTGAACGTCCTGTGACCAATCAAATGCAGTGTCCTTATGCCAATATTTCTCCGCATGATCCTTTACATACTGGGTGAAGTCATGGGTAGGGGTAATGTAATAGTCGGATAAGTTTTTACCTTTCGTCATCGAAAAATGCTTAGGTGTGCATAGCTGCGTCGGATGTGATCAGGTCATAATAAATTTAAGGAAAAATCTTGACACGAAACGCTCCAGTTTTCACCCTCAGCTGCAATGGCTGCCTGGTATCCTGGTCCGGGATCCAGATCCTGACCATATATATTAAAATTTCTCCTATCAGCACCTTCGAGTAACACTGGTGATAATTTATCCGAACTCAGGGATGAAATATCACAAGACTCCAAAGGAAACGAAAGACCCTCTCCTATCGACTTGACAAAGGCTTCCTTCCTGGTCCAGAATTGAAAGAATAGCTGGAGCCTCTTGGCATTTGAAAGGTTCATCAACGCATTGATTTCATTCTTAGAAAAGAACCGAGTGGCTAATTGCTCAATCTCCACATTATTTCTAATTTGTTCAATGTCGATTCCCACAGCTCTGCCTGAACTAATGGCGTACAGGCCGATTGCTCCAGAGTGGGACATGTTGAAGGTAAGGTCCTTTTGACTTGGCCTTAGCGCCAGAATTGGTTTATGGTTAACTGACTCGCTGAATAGTATACTCTTGGGATCTTGTCCCAAATAGCAACCAAGCAAGGCGCGAAGTACTCCATGTGAAACAATAAATCGATCTCTGTCTTTCTCGTGATACATTCTGTCAGCCCTCTCCTTTTCATTTTCCGAAAGCGATCTAAAAAACCTTGCCATGGATTCCTTATCCACGTCAAGAAAGGTACGCCACACATGCACTTCATCAGGCAAAAGATGAAATGAGGTGTCACGTGTCTCCCAGTTTTCACTATCGGTTAATATATCCATTGGTTCACTCATCTCTTTTGTGAACGGTCATCTTCATACCATATTTAGGTCGAAGGTTAACTAAGGGCAGCATTTCTACGGGATGGTCCGATACGAGTCTTAATCGCCACGACTGACCAACGGTGGCAAGGGTCAATACACCTTCCATCCATGCCAAGGGCTCGCCGATACAGGTTCGTGGGCCACCACTAAAGGGGAAATATTCAAATCTTTGTGGCTCCTTAGAATCCCATCTGTGGGGATCAAAAATCTCTGGATTCTCATAAAACCTTGGATCCCTGTGAATTAAATACTGACTCATCAATACTAATGATCCTTTTGGGATGACATATTGATCTATTTCAAAATCTTCAAGCGATTCTCTCGGCGTCACATAGGTTGGCGGAAACAACCTCATAGATTCTGTCATCACTTTTCGCGTAAAGGGCAGTTTCCCGATATCTCCTACCGTAGGTAGTTTACCTTGAAGTTCCCGATCTAATTCTTCGTGAAACTCTGCTTCTACCTGGTCATTTTGAGAAAGTAGGTACCACGTCCAGGTGAGAGCTGTTGAAGTTGTGTCGAATGCGGTTAGAAATAAAGTAATCGCTTCGTCCCGAATTTGCTCATCGCTCATAGTATTCTCACTGTCGTGTTCACCATGCGGATAAAGAAGTAGGGACATTAGGTCCTCATGAGTTCCGTCATCATTTCTTCTGTCTTCAATAATCCCATATATCAGTCTATCCAGCCGGGCTTTGGCCTTTTTGAATCGAATACTACTTGGTAGTGGGAGTTTGAGCAACCATTCTGAAAAGGGAATGGACGTTCTTCCGAAAAGTGCAGTGGCAGTATCTAAAGCATTTACTATTTCTTCACTTTCCTCTTCAATGTCAACGTTAAACATAATTCTACCAGCCATGATCGAACTCATTTCAGTCATTTCGTCTCTTATATCCACAGTTTCACCTTCTTCCCAGCTTTTCATCATTTTGGTGACACAATCGACTATAATAGGGACATACGACTCAACTCTTTTTCTATGAAATGCTGGCTGTATAATTCGAGCTTGCCGCTTATGAAATTCTCCTTCACTTGTTAGAATACCGTTCCCGATCAACTTCTTGGTCATTTCCAACGGTCGGCCTTTAACAAAATTTTCATGACGGGTAGACAGTACCTCACGGATATGATCTGGATTGTTTAAAAGAACAATTCGAATGGGACCAATACGGAAGTGTACGATATCTCCATAGCTTTTGACTACTTTATCCATGAAGCCGATGATGTCCTTTCGAAAATCAGTTAGATGACCTAAAGGGATCTTCGTTTTTGGGCCTGGAGGAAGTCGATGTTTCTTCATGGATACATCCGTCAAAAATGATAAATAGCACAACCTACCTGAATGCCAGAACCCACGCTAATGACCAGCCCGAGATCTCCTGAATGCACAACTCCACTTGTAAGCGCATTTTCCAGCGCAAATGCTCCTGAGGACGAAAAAAGATCTGGCCCCTCACCAACCACATTAACAAATCTTTCTGATGGGATTCCAAGTGCACTACCTAGTGCTGAGATAAAGTATGAGGAGATCTGTGGTGGAAAAATCTTATGAAAATCCTTGAGTTCAAATCCTTCTGCATCCAGAAATTCGATCACAGTTGAAACTATGCAAGAAATGTACTCCATTTCAAGATCTTCATCCTTTTTGATATTAAGAAAGGGCTTGCCTTTGTGATGGGTCCAGTGAGTGATATAAGATTCAACTTTCTCTGTTCTATATCCAAAGTGAAATCGAGAAAAGCACTTCTTGTCTTCACGGTCAGATTCTAGCAGAACCGCCGAAGCACCCTCATGTACACCTAATAAATCATTGGGGAAGAATTGAGCATTATTTTCAAACTCCGAAGAAATGATCAATGCCCTGCGGCATTTTTGAGCTGACATTAGATTTTGTACCACGTGACAGGCGTTCAGGAATCCGACCGCTCCATTGAAGATGTCGAATGCCAGTGTTCCGCTGCCTGGGGTTAAGCCAGTGGAATTTATTTCCAACTCCCCAGCCAGCAATGCCGCATACGCCGGTTCCACCAGGTAGTCTGTTCGGTAGACGCCACAGTATATTATAAGATCAATCGAATTTCGAGGCTGCCCTGAGTTAGCAATACACCTATTGGCTGCTTCGCAGGCGTATGCTATTGAATTGGCTTCCCCTTCGTCATCCTTCTGCGCGGTTCCAATACTTGTTATGCGAATTTTCTTCAATTGATTTTTTACGGCATTGACCTCCGGCTTCTTCTGACTCCCGTTACTTGATCCTTGCGGATTACGAATTCTGTCCGGAAGGCCATCAAAGACATAAAGTGCAGTCCCAACAGTGATTCCCGAAGCTGAAATGCTAAAAACGATTTTGTCCCCGGCATTGATTTTATGCTGCTGAATCTGGTCGTATATCGCGACCAAGTGCGTTGTGGATGCAGAATTGCCACGTTTTTCCAAATTGTTGACTGTATTCTCATCGTGATAAACCGGAGCTTCTAACAGCCGGTTGATTTCTTTTCGAGCGCTGGTCAGGGTCATAGTTGACGTCTGATGCATGATGAGCTGCTGCACACTTTCGGGAGTCCACTTGACTTTTTCGAGCATGCTCAAAGAGTGCTTAGCTCCTGCTTTCAGAGCAACATCTGTCAACTTCACTGAGTCAGTAAGCATGATAAAACCACCGTGATCAAAGTCTGTGGTTTTTGCTGTGCAATACCAACTGTAGGCACCAAGCGTAGCCAGATCCATCTCAAGAAATCCCACGTTATCCCCAGATCCCGCTTCCAACAGAACGGCCGCTCCTGCATCTCCGAGTGTCAGACAGGCTAACCTCTCGTCCATGTAGCTTTCAACTTCCTGTTGAGCAGTCCTGGTCAGGTGTGAAATATACTCACCACTAACAACCATCCCTCGTCGGATGACACCAGTTTGTATAAAAGAGTTCACAAGGTAGATTCCTGTGAACATGCCGGCACATGCATTAGCAACATCGAATGCTAAGGCATTTACAAAACCAAAATGTTCCTTTAGTCGCACTGCAGTCCCCGGTTCAAACGTGACCTTTTGCGGACCGTCATATCTTGAAATATTGGTGCAAATGATCAAATCAACATCCTCTATTGTGTATTTCGACTTAGACATGCAATCTGCAACCGCTTGCTTTGCCAAATCAATCGAGAACTCAGTCTTGCCAGCCATCGGTCTTGACTTGATGCCTGTTATTTTCTCAAGTGGGAAACGGATTCTCTTACTACATCCTTCTAGAACTTCAGCTGTTGACACAGACTCAGGCGGATGGTAGACGCCAATACTTTCCATGATGATGTTGCGGGGTTGGCTCATAAAAAGGTTGTTCTAGAATTCATCGTTCGTTGACATCTTTTTCGGTGGTGTTTGTGATATTTTCGGATAGCTCTGCGATGGTCTGAAACTCAAAAATATGTTCCGGACTCAATCGAAAACCTGCCATGTTGGCTTTGGCAACCATCTGTAGGCTCTGAATCGAAGCCCCCCCGAGTTCAAAAAAATTGTCATGGACACCAACCTGTTCTACCTCCAGCACATCCTGCCAAATATTTACAAGTACCCGTTCATCTTCGTTTCTTGGAGCTTGATAATTGTCAGTAGCACGAACATCCGGCGGAACAGGTAATGCTGCACGGTCGAGCTTGCCGTTTGGTGTTAGTGGTAGGCTGTCCAGGGGAATAAAAACAGTCGGTATCATGTAAGTGGGAATCTTTTCTTTCAGAAAACTTCTTAGATCATCGCTGTCGATCGGTTCACTCCGAGCCGAGACAAAATAAGCTATCAATCGCCTTTCTCCGGAAGCTTCAGTTCTTGCAATAACGATAGCTTCGCTGACGGCAGGGTTTTGCATCATTTGTGTAGAAATCTCACCAAGCTCAATCCGGTAGCCATTGATTTTCACCTGGTGGTCGACTCTGCCAAGTACCTCAATAGAATGGTCCGACAAATACCTGGCACGATCTCCGGTCTTGTACAAACGGCCTCTTGGCTCAACTCCCAAACGATCCTTAATAAATTTTTCGGATGTCAGCGAAGCGTTGTTGAGGTAACCGTTCGCCAAACCGTCTCCTCCAATGTGTAATTCCCCAACCACCCCTATTGGCAAGGGTTGAAGGTTTTCGTCCAGGATGTACATTTGTGTATTGTTGATTGGTTTCCCAATCGTAATTTTCTGTTCACCCGACTGCACCTTACAAGTCGACGACCATATAGTGGTCTCAGTTGGGCCATACATATTCCACAAGGTTCCCACTCGATCAAGAATTTTGTTTGCAAGTCTTCTGGTTAGTACATCACCACCCGACAGTGCTTTCATCGTATTCGACCCTGACCAATCTGACTCCACCAACATTTGCCAGGTCGCTGGTGTCGCCTGCATAATAGTTGCTTGATGATCGTCGATTCCCTGGCTTAGCAAATACGGGTTTGTGGTCATTTCTTCGCTTGCAATGATTACTGTAGCACCAACAATGAGCGGAAGGAACAATTCAAGCGCCGCAATATCGAACGAGAAGGCTGTAACAGCAATCAGCCTGTCCTCATCAGACAATCCCGGCTCAGATTTCATTGACCACATGAAATTGGTTAGGGCAGAATGTGACACCATCACTCCCTTTGGCTGGCCGGTTGAGCCAGAAGTATAAATGATGTAGGCCAGGTCAGAGGAACGAACATCGCCATCGGGCAGCGAGAGGGGTCTTTCAACCCATGATTTTTCATCATTAAGATTTATGACATGCACCTTCATCTGACCCCAGGAGCTTAAATCGATGTTAGTAATCAAAACATGTACGTCAGCATCGCTCAAAATAAATCTCACCCTATTCTCAGGGTAACTATCGTGAATCGGAATGTAAGTACCTCCAGCTTTGAGCACGGCCACCAATGTTTCTGCGATTTCCAATGATCTTCTCATTAGCACGCCCACTCGAACCCCTCGGTCAACTCCTAGTGACTTTAGATATGCCGCAAGTGTGTCAATCCGGAGATTGAGTTCGGAATAGGTCAGTGACTGTGCTTCAAAAACAACGGCTGTTTTTGTTGGAAATCGGGAAGCCTGTTCCTCAACAAGATGATGGACACACTTTTCCGAAGGAAAATCGATTTGAGTTTGGTTAAGTCGATGAAGCAAAAAATCCTTTTCTTTTTCTTCAACGATTTTCAATCGAGAGAGTGGGAGATCAGGATTCTGTATACAATCCTCTAAAAGCAATAGATAGGATTTGAACATTCTATCAATACTTGCGGATTCAAAATGAGTCCGATTATATTCAACCGTTCCTAAGTATTGGTCTTTCGATTTAGTAATCATCAAACTCAGGTCAAACTGTGCTACACCGCGATCCACATCAAGTGGAAGAATGTCCAAAGCAGAAAGGCTCAATGGGGGCATTGGCACATTTTGCATGTTGAAAACAACTTGAAAAATGGGAGGTCTGCTAAGATCCCGAGCGGGCTTTAATTCTTCCACCAATTTTTCAAAGGGCAGATCCTGATGAGCGTAAGCACCCACAGCAACATCACGTACCTTCCTCACCAGATCTCGAAATGAGGGATCTCCTGCTGTGCTTGTCCGAAGTGCCAGTGTATTGATAAAAATGCCCACAAGATTCTCGAGCTCGGGTCTATTTCGATTAGCGATGGGGGTTCCAACAATGAGATCCTCCTGCCCTGAATAACGGCGAAGCAAAACGATGAAAATCGTGAGTAGAGACATAAACAACGTGACATTCTCTCCATGTGTGATTTTTTCAAGCCTGGTAGTCAAATCAGCAGAAATTGGAAATCGATACGTCCCTCCTTCGTAGGATTGTCGTGAGCTTCTTGGCCGGTCAGTGTGCAATTCTAGAACGGGAAGTTCTCCATTCAGTTGATTTTTCCAATAAGCCAAATCAGGTTGGTAATCCTCATCACCAACCTTTTGAACTTGCCAATTAGCAAAATCCGCATACTGAATGGGCAGGTCTGGTAGTTTGGTTGATGTACCATTTATAATGTCATCATAATTTGTGATGAGTTCTTTCAAGAACAACCCCAGGGACCAGCCATCGGCGATGGTGTGATGGATTACAACGAGAAAGATGTAGGTATCATCAACAAGATCAAACAATCTGAGGCGCATCAATGGTGCCTTGGACAAATCGAAAGGTTGAAGAACGATTTCTTCCGCAAGCTTCCGTGCCTTACTCATCTGTTCATAGAGCTTGCCAGGCTCAATGCTGATCCTCTCAATCGTGATTTTTAACTCATTTACCAGTTTCAAATCCGGCAAACCTTGGTCAAAAACAAAATGAGAACGAAGTACTTCATGACGAGCGATAATCCTGTTGGCGCTTTCCTCCAAGGCATCCTTTTTAAGGCTGCCGGTCAGCTGGTAGCACACGGATAGATTATTTATCGGTGTGCCAGGCTCAAGAAGTTCAAGAAATAGTTGGCGTTGCTGTGGAAAAGAAAGTGGTATCGGGCTGTTCTCTTGACGTTTTGAAATACCATTGCTTTCTTCCTCCAATTGGCCGTTGAGCCATTTGTTCAACAATTCGCGTT
Source organism: Cyclobacteriaceae bacterium (assembly GCA_028285685.1). GTDB lineage: Bacteria > Bacteroidota > Bacteroidia > Cytophagales > Cyclobacteriaceae > Ekhidna. The sequence goes on from JANQOR010000021.1 coordinate 100,253, forward strand.
TGGCAGATGAAAGTTCAGTATTTTTCAAATTAGGTTTTTTTCAATTGTTCTTCAACCTCACTTTCAGACATCTGCTCTATTTTTTCAATCAAGGACACTTCAATCATTTGTGCAATACTCTCAATGGTAAAGGCCTTAAATGCATCTTGTAGGTTGACCCTGATACCGAAGGTCTTTTGGATCGACGTAATAATCTGAGCTCCTAGTACTGAATCGCCACCTAACTCAAAAAAGGAATCATGAATTCCCACGCGATCAATGTGCAAGGTCTGTTGCCATAAATCCACTAGTTTCCGCTGAATTTCATTGCTGGGTGCTACATAATCCTGTCGAAGGTTTGGTCGTGCATAATTTCTGGAGGAGTAAGTTGTGCTGCCACGTACGTATTCGAAAAAAGGCATCTCGGAAGCCGGAGGATAAAGCTCCAGCAGATTCGTTAAGTCAAAAGGTAATACTGAGATCTGTGGAGCCAGTTCATTTAGAAGCAACTCCAGCATTTCTATCCCTTGCTCGGGTTTGATCACTTTGATCAGGTGTTCAGTTGTAGAATTTTCGTCATTCAACCTGTCGGTTGCTTCGGCTGCCAAACCGACTTCTGCCCATGGGCCCCAGTTAATGCTCGTGGCAGGCAGCCCCTGACTTTGACGAAAATGAGCAAAAGCATCCATAAAGGAACTTGCTGCCGCATAATTTCCCTGCCCGGGCGATCCAAGCACAGAAACGGCAGATGAAAATAAGACAAAGAAATCCAGTTCCATACCGGCAGTTGCATGATGTAGATTCAATGTTCCCTCCACTTTTGGCTTAAGGACCTTTACAAATCTTTCCAGCCCCATGGTGGCTAATGCTCCATCATCTAGTACTCCCGCGGCATGGACGATACCCCGAAGAGGTGGCATTCCCTCATGAAGTTTTTCAAAGACTTCCTTTACCAATTCTGGATCAGAAACGTCGGCTTGATAGTAAGCAACTTCAATTCCTTTTTCTTGTAAGCCCTTAATCCAAGTCTTCTGTTCAGGAGAGGGCCCAGTCCTGCCCAGAAGTACAATATGTCTAACTCCCAGGTCAACCATCCACTCTGCTACCTTTCGACCCAATCCTCCCATTCCTCCTGTGATCAAATAACTGCTCTCGGAGTTCGGTGAACTTAGGCTGATTCGATGGGTAGAGGTTATCTCATAGGGAAATACCCGTAAAGCATATCTTGAATTGTTTCTAAATGCAATTAGATCCTCTAGATCTTGATTCCTAATCTGTTCGAATAGCAAGGAAGCGGAATCTGTTGACCTCTGTTTAGGATCCAGGTCGAGTCGAACACATTTGAGTTCCGGAAGTTCAAAACTGATGACTTTCCCCAACCCCCATATGGCAGACTGTTCTATTGAAATCGACTCGCCTTGCTCGACGGGTTGAGCACCATTCGTTACTAGCCATAGCCTTGGTAAGCGATTTGTTTCCTTAACCAAAGATTGTATTAGAAGTAATACACTAAGACTGCCGATTGATTTCATGGCAGATGTATCTACTTGATCAGCGTTGATCGACGGTATTGAAACACTCCATAGGTGGATGATGCCATCAAACGGTCCCGATTCCTTAAGGGATCTTTCGTAACCTTTCACTACATCAGCTCCCATGGCCTCCTGTAGATTTGGCATAATTTCTTCCACAGGCAGGAGACTGCAGTCATCTCCATTTTCCACAAATAGATCTGCCAGACTTGACCCAATTCCCTGATCGTCAGAAAGTATTAACCAGTTTCCTTTTTCCTGGCTTCGTTTTGAAGCGGCCTTTCCAATCCTCTCCCAACGGGTCTGATACAATGAGATTTCTGAATTCGTTTCAGAAAATGGCTTTCGTTTAGGTAGGTGCAAAAGTTCAAATCCTTTAAGCTCTGCGATTAGCTGTTGCTCGGAGTCAAAAAGAAGTACGTCGGCACTCAATTGACCTGAAGACTGATTCGCTTCAGCATGAAGACTTACCAGACTCCAATTCGGTAATTTACTACTTAAGAAAAACCGAATACGCTCGCAACCTACCGGTAAATAGAGGTCGTCATTTTTCGAGTTATCTGAAGCCGCTAAGATCTGCAAACAAGCATCCAACAGTACAGGATGAATCTGATAGTCTGAAATCTCGTATTTTAGCGTATCTGGCAATTTTATCTGCCCCAAAATTTGATTATCCTCATGCCAGACAGCCTCCACAGCACGAAAGCTCGGTCCGTACTGAATGCCTCGATTTGACAGTTTTTCGTACAGCTCTTCCTGGGTAAAATGCGTTCCACTTTTTTGAATTTCATCAATTTTTCCTGAAGTGGGCTGTTTGTCTTGAGCTTCTCGCCTCACAAAGTCCGCAGAAGCATAAAGTCTCCATTCCTTAGTAGTTGAATCCTTGCCATGGACAGTGAAGTAAAAAGCACCGTTTTCCTTCGGGCCTACGGTGATCTGAATCTGATGAACTTTGGTATCCTGTAGGGTTAGTCTCTCTTTGAGTGCTAATGTTGACAGTTCATGAGTATTTGCAATACCAGATTCTTGAGCGGCCTGGCAAGCCATTTCAATATATGCCGCTGCTGGAAGTATCACCTCTCCCTCGACTTGATGATCAGCTAGAAACGTTTGTAGTCTGGTGTCTAACTGCGCTTGCCAAACATAGAGGTTTGGTGAATTTGCTAATGATACCCTACTCCCCAGCAGAGCATGAGTCGATTTTTCGATAGGCGCAATGCGATTATCATCAATCCAGTATCGTTCGTGCTGCCAAGGATAAGTCCGAGGGCGGATAAAATTTCGCGGTGCCTGGTAAAGGCTGTCCCAGTTCACGGAAAAACCTTCCAGATATAATTTCCCCAGGGACTTGTACAAATTTAATTGTTCGGGTTCCTCCCGGTTCAATGACGAAAGTAGTTGCACTTTGCGTTGATGCACTGACGCCGTTTGCTGAATGGACCCTAAAAGAACAGGATGCGGGCCGATTTCAATAAAGGTGTCATGCCCGCTTTCTAACAGCTGGGTAATCGAATCAGAAAACAACACTGGCTTTCTAAGGTTGTCCATCCAATAATCGGCATTGAAAACAAGGTTGTGGTCCAGCGTTCCAGTAACTGTCGAATACATTGGAATCTTGGCGGACTTGGGTCTCAACCCACTCAAATCTTTGACTAAATCAGGCTTGCACGCATCCATTTGAGAATGGTGCGAGGCAATATCTACCTTGACCAATTGACAAAATAAGTTCTCATGTTCCAGCTCAGTTATGATCTTATTAATGGACTTAGGATCACCTGCCAATACGGTTGAGTGCGGGCTGTTTAGCGCCGCAATGCTTACATCGCTCTCACGCTCTTCCAGCAATATCTCAGCCTGTTCTCTTGAAAGTTCAGTAACCATCATACTTCCTTTTCCACGAAACTTTCGCAATAGTTGACTTCTGTAACAGATGATCTTTATGCCATCCTCCAGGCTCAAAATTCCTGCTAAACATGCAGCAGCCACTTCGCCCATACTGTGTCCTACCACAGCATCGGGAGTGATATTCCATGCCTTCCATTGCTCGGCAAGCGCTACCTGCAGGGAGAATAGTGCTGGCTGTACAAAGCCTATATCATCAGAGTGAGAGGACTCTTCGGTATTTAGTAAATCTATAAGTGACCAACCGAAATCTTTTTGAATTAATTGACTACATCTCTCGATGGTTTCGCGGAATATGGGCTCGAGTTTCATGAGCTCCCTTCCCATACCGAGCCATTGGCCACCCTGGCCCGGGAAGACAAAGACCAGTTTTTTTCCGACACCCGATGAGTCACTTCCAAGCAGAAGACTGGGACTGTTTTCTTTTCTTTCTAGTGACTGAAGACTTTGTCGTAGTTCCTTCCCGGAATTTCCTAAGACGATCAAACGATGCTCAAAATGATTGCGTCGAACTGCGGCCGAGTAGCAAATGTCCCCCGCGTTAACATCTTCAGACAGCAATTCTTCAAAATCGCCCGCCAAAGACCGTAGGCCTTCGTTCGTTTTCGCAGATAGTGGCAGCAGGTAGAAACTCTGTGAGGTCTCAGTATTATCAAGATCTACGGCTTCTTGTTGGCCCACCCTACTCAAAACCATATGGACATTGGTTCCACCAAAACCAAATGAACTGACTCCTGCTGAGGTATCCTGGCCATTCTCAGGCCAGGGAATCAACTGATCCGCCACTTCCAAATTGAGTTCCTTGAATGATAATTCGGGATTGGGAGTATCATAATGAATGCTGGGTGGAATCATCTTATGCTTAAGGGAAAGAGCCACCTTGATCAAACCTGCAATCCCAGCTGCAGCTTCCAGGTGACCGATATTCGTTTTAACTGACCCAATTTTGCATGATCCATTTTTCCGGTCTGTACCAACCACCGCTCCTAACGCCATCGCTTCCATTTGATCCCCTAGGAGTGTGCCGGTCCCATGCGCTTCCACATATTGGACCTCACAAGCCAATATCCCTGCATTTTGGTAAGCCTCCTCGAGCATCTTTTCCTGGGCATCCCTGCTTGGAGCCATTAAGCCATTGGAACGACCATCTTGATTCATGGCACCACCGTTTATGCATGCATAAATTGCATCGCCATCAGCAAGAGCCCTGCTGAGTGGCTTTAGGACAAGCAACCCACCTCCTTCTCCACGTACATATCCATTTGCTTTAGCATCAAAGGTTTTACACCTTCCGTCGGGAGACAGGACACCGGCTTTTGTAAAGGCAATTGAGTGCGCGGGTGACAAAATTAGATTGACACCGCCCGCTAATGCCATTCGACATTCTCCCCTAATCAGACTTTCGCGGGCTAAGTGGACAGAGGCAAGCGAGGATGAGCAAGCTGTATCAATAGCTAAACTTGGACCCTTGAAATCATAAAAGTATGAAATTCGATTAGCTGCGATGGAAAGGGCACTCCCGGTGCCGGAATGGCTGACTATGGACAGAGGATCCTGAAATTGCTGAATGCTATACTCATTCACTGATATGCCAACAAACACGCCCGTCTTGGTCCCAGCAATTTGGGCTTTGACCTGTCCAGCATCTTCAAGGGCCTCATAGGATAGCTCCATAAGCAGGCGCTGCTGCGGGTCCATTTGTTTGGCTTCGACAGGTGAAATGCCAAAGAAGAAAGGATCGAACTGATCGATGTTATCCAGAAAACCACCCCAGGACGAAACTGATTTTCCAGGCATTGATGGATCAGGATGAGCGAATGCTTTTTTGTCCCATCTGTCTTCAGGTATTTCCGAGATAGCATCTTCGCCATTACAGAGTAATTTCCAAAATTCATCTGGATTATTGGCACGGGGAAAGCGACACGCCATACCAACAATCGCTATAGGTTCTGCGGGGTCCACCTGTGTCTTGGCAGCTCTTTTTGCGGATGACTTAGGCACATTGCTGGATCCTAAATGTGCTGAGAGTAGCTCAATAGTAGGATATTCATAGGCCAAAGTTGCTGACAGCCGCAGCCCTAAAATTTCTTGCAACTCTCCTGATATGGCAACAGCATCTCGGGAAGAGAGACCGTACGAGGCAAAAGGTTCACGAATGTCCAGGGAATCTTGAGAGAGATCGAGTAGGTCTGCTATGTGCTCAATCAACCAGTTTTGGATTTCCTCAGACTTCACTGT
>JANQOR010000026.1 GCA_028285685.1 Cyclobacteriaceae bacterium
GTAGACCGTATGAAAGCCCGAACTCAACGAAGCTGTAGGAATTTGCTCTATCAAGTCCAGATCAGTCCCGGGTGTGATCGCAACCGATACGCCATTTCCTTGACCTGGATCTACATTTAGAAAATACTCGACAGCAGTTATGTTCGTTCGAATCTCCGTCGTGGATTGACTGATGAAAAAAGGCCGACGCTCGGTTGCGCTCCACTGACCAGCTGCATCTTGAACCCGAAAATACACCGTATGAAAACCCGAACTCAGGGATGTTGTTGGAATCTGTTCCATCAGGTCCAAATCAGTACCAGGTGTAATAGCGACCGATACGCCATTCCCTTGACCAGGATCTACATCCAGGAAATACTCGACAGCAGTTATATTCGTTCGAACTTCGGTCGTGGATGAACTGATGAAGAAAGGTCGATGCTCGGTCGCACTCCACTGGCCTGCCGCATCTTGAACCCGAAAATACACCGTATGAAAACCAGAGCTCAGGGAAGTTGTAGGAATCTGCTCCATCAAGTCCAGATCAGTACCTGGAGTAACCATAACTGACACACCATTTCCCTGACCAGGATCTACATCTAAGAAATACTCAACAGCAGCTATGTCTGTGCGAATCTCCGTCGTGGATGCACTGATGAAAAATGATCTGCTTTCAGGATGGCTCCAGACTCCGTTCGCATCTTCCGTTCTGATGTTAAGCGTATGAAAACCAGCTGATAAAGATCCTGTTGCAACCGAAAAGTTAACATCTTGAATCACGCCTGGAGTGATCGCAATACTAGTTCCATTACCATGTCCAGGATCTACATCCAGGAAGTACTCCATGGCGCTAATATTGACCTGAGCAAAGGCTCCTTCCATAAGACACAGCACGCCCAATAAGATTAGTGGCCGATTCATATTTTAGGGCTTTGGCTTAGTTTCCTTTCGCCTTGACATTTACATCCAATGTATTCCCCTCTACCACCATGGACGGTACATTCAGTTCTTGAATAGTGGGAATAAGGGTGCCCTCCAGGTTAAAGGGGATTGGCCCACCATAGACACCCATATCGGTGCCAGAAGTTCCGGTTCCCTCGGCCGGTGATCCACTTACCAAACTTGGATCAAAAGTCGTAAGTGATCCGACGTTGTTTGCATTGGGAACATTGACAAATTGCGGATCAACTCCCTCTATATTGTTGGTACTTGTGTTACTGCTACTGGTCGAAAAAACGTCTGAGTTGGTGTTATATGTTAGATTATTTTCGAAGCTATTCTGAGACAGAACCACTTTTGCCTGGGGAGATTTTTGAAAAAAGATATTGTTCTTGACAATGCTATTACGCAATTCTTGAAAGGCATAAAAAAGCTGACTACTCACTCTAGAGTGTAGAAAAATATTATTTTCGATGGTGCTCTGATCAGTTGAAACTGACCCAAGAGTGCCAAGGCTTGGATGTTCGGTAGCCGTATTTCCATAGATAACATTGTTGGCAATTACAACATTTGATACCGCCCCGAACAAAAGTTCAACTGTGATTCCACCTGAAAGATTAGAACCCAAAATACAATTTCTAATTAGGAGATTGTTCATAGTTGTCGTATTCGACACATGAATGATCTGTCTTATCTGACTATTTTCGATAAGCAAGTTGTCCAATGCCCCTGTTCCAGCACCAAGATTTAATGTGGTAGTGACCAAGCCGGAGATCCTGGTCCCACTAGCAACCGGATCAGGAATGTCAATCTGTGTAACTGCAGACCTGACTCCTCCGTCCGTGTCCGGAAACAAGCCTATTCCGAAAATATTCAGTCGCTTGTCAACGGTAACAGTTCCATAGTTATTTGTGCTTCGAATTACATGTATAATGTCATCGTCCGTAGCTGCAGCTATTGCATCAGTAAGTGCGGTTGCTCCTACAAAAACAGAACCGGCCACAGCAACCGCTCCAGGATTACTATCCGCTGTGAGGATGTTCTGCGCAGAAATCAAATTGGTGAACAGGAGCGTGCTGGCGAAAAGAAATGTGATTTTGAACGTTTTCATATCTAAGGTTTTAAATTGTTAATTTTTAAACATTGCTTATAATGGTATTTTATTTTCAGAAAAAGAATTCCATTTCTTGGAAAAAGATGTATTTGTTCATCATCCAGAAAAGGAATCAATACTAGAATTAGAGGTGAAATCTATTGGTAGAAGCCTCAAATTCTTTCATCGTTTGCGATGAAACTTCCGTTTTTATCTAAAAATTATTGGAGATTTTCGTGGCTTCCATTACCAGAATCATACGCTGATTAGCAGACTTATCGATGCGGAAAAATCGATACATTTTTTGGAGAGAAGAGCGTACTCCAGCTACGCTCAGAGCGACCTTGTCTGCTAGTTCGTTGTTGCCAATTGCAGGGTTATCAAAAAGGGTATTTAGAATGTTCCAATCTGATGGATTGAGAGAATTGTCAATGGCTTCTTCAATTTTCTGTTTGTCCAGAACCAACTGCTCCTTCAACTCGGGGTTTGATGCTGCTTTAACAACTGATTCTACCTTCAGCAGTTTGATTTCCTGAAGCAAAGCCTCGCGCTCAGCATTTTTCTTTAAAGTCTTGACTCTAAAGTAAATCCCAGTCAAAATTAGGACGAAGGCAAAGCCACCGGAAAGAAGGTAGCGCCTATTTGCTTCTCTAACACTGTTTAGTTCTTGTTGTTTGGCAAATGCCACACTATCGGCCGTCGCTTGCTTTTCGTACACATATTGAAACTCCTGACGTATCACTTCCTTTTGAACTTCAATGTTCTCGATGCTATCACGCATCTTAATGTATAGCTCATACATTTCGAGCGATAATCTATGGTTGCCAGATTGGCCGTAAGCTCTGTAGAGGTTGGCAGCTGCGGCCTTGATCTCAAGGATGGATCCCAGTTCCTGAGCTTCTGCCAAGGCCTCAGAGCTGTATCGTACAGCGCTGGAATTTTCGCCACGCGCCAGATGGATCAGTCCAATGCTATTCAAAGATTGCGCAATCCCTTTTTTACTTCCAACCTCATTTGCGGTCCTTAAACCGCGTTTTTGGTAGTCCAACGCTCTGGCTAATTCACCTTTTGTTTTGTAGATATTTCCAATAGCATTTAGTGACGAGATCGTCCCATGTTTATCTCCCACTGCCTCCTTAATTGTCAAACTTCTGCTGTAATAATTCAGCGCTGTATCATATTCGCCCCTATTGTGATATATACTCCCAATATCATGTAATGTAATCGCAACTCCCTGCTTATTGTGCATTTCTTCAGCAAGCGCTAAGCTTCTGGTGTGGTAATCAATTGCAGTCCTGCTGTCTCCGTGCTGTACATATACATTTCCAATGTTAGCTAACAATTTGTATATCCTTTGTTTATCTCCAAGCTCCTCTGATATCTTGAGAGCTCGAATATAATTTTCGATAGAACGTTCGAAAGCTCCTTGATCAAAGTATACCGTACCAATGTTACTCAGAGAAGAGACCATTCCTCGTTTGTAACCAATTTCCTCCTTCAAATTCAAACTCTTCGTATAGTTTTCAATAGCCTCTGCGTATTTGCCTTGAAATTTGAAAACAATAGCTATGTTGTTCAGTGCATTAGCCATTGCTCGCTTATTATCAATCTCACTGGCTATTTGATAACTCTGGTTGTAGTAATCTAAGGCTTTCTCATACTCACTTTGAAGCTCATAAACCATCCCGATGTTGTTTAGAGAAATTGCGATACCTCTCCTGTTTTTTAGTTCTTCTTTAATTTCCAAACTCCTTGTATGATAGTCCAGCGCTTTTTTGTAGTTGTTTTGATAATACATGGCAACACCCTGGGTATTAAGTGCGTTTGCCATCCATTTTTTAGATCCTTTTGCTTGTGCAAAATCATACTGCAATTGTGCATAATACAAGGCGCTGTCCTGATTGTTGAAGAGAAATCCATCCCAGGCGATTACTTGAATTGTCTGTAGTCGTGTAGAATCAGTAAGAGTTTCGTTATTCCATACTCGCTTTAGACTATCAAGATTAATCTGTGAAAACACCGGCAGAGTTGACATGAGTAAACTCGCAAAAAGCGCAGTAAATCTTAGAAGATGGGCGATTTTTCTCCTGGCGTAGTTCATTGAAGGGCAGCTGTATATCATCAAGAAGTTATGGAAATTTAAAATGAAAACCAATTGATGTCATCTTCCTTCGTTTAAAGATTTACCAGTAATAAGCAACCTTTTTACAATAAATCCATCTACTAATAGAAGCAATACTCTAAAGAGCATTGCCCGGTTATTTACTTAGGCCTAAAAAGGAATCCAAATGTTCAAAAACTACTTAAAAACCTCACTCAGGAGCTTGTTAAAAAATCCGATGAGTTCATTTATTAATCTATTTGGACTTGCTGTCGCCATTGGAGTGTGCATGATTGTATATTCATTCATGGAATTTGACTACACCATCGACAATTTTCATGAAAACAAACATGAAGTGTATCTGACTACCTTCTACGTGGACAGAGACGGCACAGAAAGGCAGCTTGGTCTTTCTCCCACTCCACTTGGAGCGATGCTGAGAAAAGACTTTACGCACATTCAGAAGGTGTGCCGAGTAGAAGATTTTGGTAGTGTAGTGAAATACGAGGACAAGGTTTTTAATGAAACCATTCGTTATGCGGATCCGGAATTCTTAGAGATGTTCACCTTTCCGCTTAAATGGGGTGATGCAAGTTCGTTGGCTGACATGAATAGCATCATTTTCAGTGAGGAGATGTCTATTAAGTATTTCGGTGATGAAAATCCGATTGGGAAAAACGTACTGTTAAAATTTGGTGATGACCGAAGGAAAACATTCACAATTTCTGGGGTGGCAGAACCGTTTCCGCTGGCCCACGCGATCGACTTTGACTTTCTGGTCAATTTTGAGAATTTATACACAACACACCCCGACTATGATTTGAACAACTGGCGAGGTTTTGTCAACGCCACGTTGATACAAGTAGAACGTCCATCTGATCTGAAACTGATCGAGGAGGGTATGGAGAAGTACCGAAAGCTACAAAATAGTGTTCGTGAGGATTGGGCCATCTCAAGGTTTGAATTTGTACAGTTGGCGGAGCTTCATAACAGATCAGGAGATATTAGCAGTGACATTTCATCAGGTGTTGAAGAGGAAGCAAGATTAGTACTGCCAATCATTGGAATGTTCATGCTCCTACTGGCATGTTTCAACTACATCAATATCGCTATTGTATCAGCCGCCAAAAGGCTAAAGGAAATTGCAGTCAGAAAAGTAATTGGTGCAAATCGAAGATTGGTAATCATCCAATTTATTGCTGAGAACATTTTTGTAACACTTTTTGCTTTGATCTTCGGGCTTGCTCTCGGGGCTTTTGTCTTTCTTCCATGGTTTAACAATCTCTTCAATATTAATCTTGGTTTACGGCTAACCGATGGAAATCTTTGGATTTTCCTTGGTTCAATCTTGCTGTTCAGTGGTGTAGCATCAGGTATTTATCCTGCGTTCTACATTGCTAAATTTGAAGTAGTCAGAATCTTCAAGGGCACGGTTCAGTTTGGAAAGAAAAATCCATTGACCAAACTATTTCTTGGTTTTCAACTGATTCTTGCCTGCATCACGATCACTTGTGGTGTGATCTTCACTCAGAATACTACTTATCAAGCTAACCGAAGCTGGGGTTACACTCCCCAAGAGTTTTTGTACACGCGAGTTCCCGATCAATCCGCGTATGACAAACTCAGTACGGCAATGTTGCAGAACCCGAACGTTCTGGAAATCTGCGGTTCGCGCAATCATCTTGGTAGAAGTTCCATAACAAGAGTAATCGAGACTCCAGAGCGGCAATATGAGGTTAACGAGCTGGCAGTAGACGCCAATTATGTAGAAGCCATGGGAATTGAATTGAAGGAAGGTCGTTTCTTCAGGGATCGATTCGAAAGCGATAAGCGAGCCGTTGTCGCTAATGAACTAATGGTAGAAAGCATGACGCTACAAGATCCGATAGGCTCCATTTTCAAGATCGACAGTATCCAGTATGAAATAATAGGTGTAGTTAAGGACTTTCATCTTTATAGCTTTTACTCAGAAATCCGACCTACGATGTTCAGGGTGGCAGAGAAAGAGGATTACCGCTACCTTTCGATGAAAGTGATGGCGGGCAAGGAAGAGGAGACCTACACTGCACTTCAGGATAAGTGGGCTGAACTATTTCCGGAAGATCCCTTCAATGGCGGATACCAGGAGGATGTCTTTGGTTTTTACTTCGAGGACATTGGTGGTCACGCTAAATTCATGAAGGCGGTGGCTTTCATCGCTGTAATGCTGGCAGCTCTTGGCTTATACGGCCTGGTCACGCTAAATGTGACTGGCAGAGTAAGGGAATTTAGCATTCGAAAGGTCCTTGGCGCTCAGATCAAGAATCTTGCTGGCAACATAACGAAGCAATATGTACTACTGTTTGCGATAGCACTCACATTAGGAGCTCCCATAAGCTACTTTCTCATGGAAGCCCTAATGGACACAGTCTATGAATATCACATACCAATGACCATTTCGGGGGTAGCAATCGCAGTTATCCTATTGATTTTCGTTCTGCTTGCTACGGTTTCTACCCAGGTTGGTAAAGTGTCGAAGGCAAACCCTGTGGATGGCTTAAAGGTGGAGTAGCTCTAGGTCCGCGTTTCATAGGACGTTAACCGCTCGACCAGCGAAGAAACCATTCAACGTTTTTCGTCTTCTGATCAAAATAGATTTTCTGTTACTTGATTGAGATGAGAAAACTGTGGCTCCTTGTCGTCAGTCTGATTGCATTTTTCCACATTGCAGCTCAAGAAGAAATTGTGCTGAAAGATGTGTCAATCGTAGATGTTGAGGCTGGGGTTGTCCTAAGTTCTACAAAAGATGTCGTCATCTCGGGAGAAAAAATTAAAGAGATCGTTGTCGGTAGTACCTATTCAGGAAACGGTACCATTATCAACTGCCGGGGAAAATATCTCATTCCAGGTCTTTGGGACATGCATGCTCATCCCGACGATCCCGAGATGTGGCGAATGAACCCAACAAGTGATGCCAGGGATTTACTTATGCCATTATTTGTGCATTTTGGAGTAACAGGAATCCGGGACATGGCCGGGGATCTGAATGTAATGAACAAATGGCGTAGATCAATTGAAAATGGTGAGTTGGTAGGTCCGGAAATTGTCGCTGGTGGACCTTTGATTGATGGGCCGAACCCTATGTGGGACGGGTCGATCGGCATCCCCTCAACAGCGATGGTGAAATTCAAAGTTGACTCGCTGATCGAAGCAGGTGTGGACTTCCTGAAAATCTATTCACTCCTTCCTGATTCCATCTACTTTGCCTTGAGCGACTATGCTCAAGAAATCAATTTTCCTTTCGTAGGTCATGTCCCTTTTGATGTCACCACACTGCAGGCATCAGAAACCGGAATGAAAAGCCAGGAACATCTCCTAAACATATTGATGGATTGCTCCACTCTGCAGGAAGACCTCTATAGCAAAAACATCGATTACAAAGGAATGACAAACCGTTTAGAACGATACATTTATCGCAATGATTTGATGTTGGAAACCTATGATAGCGAAAAAGCGGGTCAACTGTTCAAAACCTTTGCCGAAAATGAGACCTGGCACACACCAACGATTTCCATGTGGTATAAAAATGCCTATTTCGAAAGAGAAGTTGAGGCCGATCGCGAATACCTTCAGTACCTGCCTCTATACATGCAGGAATATTGGACTCCTGATGTGAATGACCATTTACAATTGCGAGACCCTGACTTCCTAGCTTTGAACCAGCGTTTGGTGGCAAAATACTTGGAACTAATCCGTGAAATGAACCAGGCAGGTGTAAAGCTACTCGCTGGCACTGACGTTGGGGCTAACCCACTCTGCTTTCCGGGACTCAGTCTTCATTATGAATTGGAATTGCTTGTAGAAGCAGGATTAACTACCGCTGAAGCACTAAGAACCGCGACCATCAACCCGGCAGAATTTCTTGACAAGACAAATGAGTTTGGGACAGTAGAGAAAGGCCTAAAGGCTGATTTAGTCATTCTATCAGCAAACCCACTGGAAAAGATCACCAATACCCGACAAATTTCAGGTGTGGTAAGAAATGGAAAATACCTATCGCAGAAAGAAATCAAGCAGCAGATGGACAAGATTGCAGAGCTACACAATAGATAGTTTTCCAAAAACGATACTTTTGATCATGCTTCAGAGAAAATGGATAATGATAGCATCGTTGCTCTCAGTGGCGGCTGGTTGGCTGTACCAAATGTCCTCAAGCGCCATCTGTTTTGAAAAGTTGGGGTTTATCTACCTGGGAAATATCCTCTTCTGGATTCTCTTGGTGAATCCCATTCAGAACCTGCAGAAGCAAGAACTATTCAACTCAAGTTGGATAGTCGCCAACCTCTTTCTTTCCCTCTTCTTTGTGGCATTCAATCAAATAGCGGTTAACCTTTTTGTCCAAAGTGTATTTCTTGTCTGTTTTGATTGCGTGGCGGGTGGAACGATCTTCGATATGCTTCAGACCAACCACTTTCTTCCCAACCTGTTAATCTATTGGTTGATCATTTCGCATCAAAGGTTTTATCCATCAGATCTGGAGAAAACTCATGAGCAGTCCAATGAATCATCCTATGTAATAGTCAAACAGGGTGGTTCCGTCATCAAACTCCAACGAAGTGAGATATACTGGATAGGAGCAGATGACAATGCAGTAAATATTCACACTGAATCGAGAAAATTTGTGCAGTACGGACGACTAAGAGATTGGGAAGAAAGGCTCTCTGCAGATGCTTTCGTGAGGGTACATCGCTCATTTCTTGTCAACGCAAGACACATACGAAGTTTCCAACCAAAGTCTAATGGAGATGGGATTTTAACACTTTCAAATCTGATAAACATTCGCGTCTCAAGAAACTATAAACACAACCTCCGAGCTTCCGCCTACTTCTCTATCTCGTCTTAAGCATCGTTTCACATCACATTTCCCTCTCCCTACCCTATTTCTTGCATAAGGAATAGTTTTTGAAATTGGTTCGACGTGTTTTTGCGTAAACAATCAAAATTTGAAATGCGACATTTTTTAGTACTTCTGGTCTTTAGCTATGGGTGTTCGACTTCACCGGAGAATCCTGATCAAAAAATCTTGACAGCCGACAAAAAAGCGCTGAGATACCTCAAAGAAGTGGAGTGGCCAAAAGCCTACCGAGAGCAAGACACCCTGCTCCTGGATAGAATTCTCGGTGATGATTTTCAGATGGTGGATGCAGATGGGAATTGGTCCAACAAAGAACTTGAATTGGAGTGGATAAAAAACAATGCCTCCTTTCCCGATTCCTTTCGTTTCGAGATCAAACGGTTTGAGTTTCTGGAAAATGGAACAGCACTCGTTTGCGGGACTGGACATATCAGGCGCGACACATCCTATACAATCTACCAATCCAGCAACATCCTCCTAAAACGAAACGGAATTTGGAAAGCAGTTGCCTCGCATGTATCCGGTGTGAAGCAGGTTGAGTAAACCGGAGTCTACCTTCAACTCATGAACTAGTTTTTATCAGCAAATTGCTCCTCAAGTGATCTTTCTCTTTCAAGTCCTTGCAGCTGCCTTTTGGTTAGTGGTACAAGCCTGGAAGTATTCTCAATCTTCCAAAACGTAGGATCATACTCAGTTGTCTGAAGTAAAAGCCCGCGAGTTCGTTTCATTCGAGCGTCGGTTGGTTTCTTCTTATCAGCAATTTTGATATTAGTCACGATAAATGTTCTTCTTTCCAGAAATTCATAATCTGCAGTTTCGGTCTCACTGTTGAATAGGTCGAATGGATAATTAACATGATAGTATCTCAGGAACATCTTGCCATCGAACCTTTCATATTCATAGATCTCGTTCAGCCCTTTTTTACTATAGCGCAACAACGTGCCATCGAAGGGCGGTTCCTGCGCAACATACTTGCCCTCTAATGGTTTTTCTGAAATTTCTATTTTGTGCATGGAATAGGTTTCAGTGTCTACGTAGTACGTTTTGACAGATTCAAACTTGTACCAGTTGTCAGGTGAGTTGAGCTGACCTTCGAGTTGCTTTTTGTCAGATATCACATAAAGCAACCTGTCATCTTTGTAGATCAGATCTTGCAACTTCAGACTTTCGCTATCCGTGTCCAGGGTATGATAGAGAAGAATCAGCTTGTTTTGTTCCATCCATCGTGCCAGGAAATTAAAGTTGTTATTCGCGGGTGCTAGCAATTCCAAGATGTAGCTATCGCTAGCTCTGACCCCTCGTAGGTAGTATTTTCTGCGGGCCTTTTTTTTCAACTGTAAGCCAGGATCATAAATCTCCAAGGCAGCATCCACTAAGTATGAAGATTGGCCGTTTTGATCCCTCAGATCCCGGTAAAAACCATCCATCATGAAAGGTTCTGTGGCATAGTTCTTTTCAAGATTTTCGAGGACCTTCTTCATAATTCGGTTTGGATTG
Organism: Cyclobacteriaceae bacterium; assembly: GCA_028285685.1. Taxonomy (GTDB): domain Bacteria; phylum Bacteroidota; class Bacteroidia; order Cytophagales; family Cyclobacteriaceae; genus Ekhidna. The sequence goes on from JANQOR010000026.1 coordinate 10,504, forward strand.
CGTTCCGCCAACACTTGTACCTCATCCAAAGTGGTCGTGGTTTCCAATAATTTAATTTCGAGCCCAGGATTTGCAACTAACTCCGCAATAGAGATCATATGATTGGCATATCCGATATGGCTGATCGACAATGAATCGTTCACCCATTCACTCGAAACATAAAGACTAAAATTGCCATCTAGGTTGGTGACCGTACTTGTTGACATCCCTTTGACGGAGACGCTCGCGAAAAGTAACGGTTGTCTCGTCTCGCTATCCACTATCTTTCCCTTCAACACAATCTTATCCTCACTTGTCTGAGCCAAAATAGTTGAATAAGAAAATGAGATCAACAAAACAGCTTTTAGAAAGCCAGAGAACCAATTGGAATTCTTATTCATACTTTAAAGCATCTACCGTATTTGCTTTGTAAGACCTGAATGCCTGAATGTAAATGACTCCCCCAGCAATGAGGATAACGAACACTGCAGTCAAGGCAAAATAAGTTGGGCTTAGCGATACGCGGAGTGGGTATTTAGCCAGCCAGTTGCTTAAGCCATACCAAAGCAGTGGAATCATTGCAATGATTGATATGATCAGGATTTTTACAAACTCCCGGGAAAACAGTTTGAACAAATCTTCGAGTGATGCTCCGTTTACTTTTCGAATGCTAAGTTCTTTTTCCCTGAACTTCCTCAGCATTAGCAAAATAGCGTACATGCCAAGCAGTGATAGCGCAATTACCAGACTTGCAACTATTGCAAAAACATTGATCGTTGCCCGCTCTTGCTTGAATTGTTCTTCGTAGTCAGTCAGTAAAAAAGAGAAGTTAAAGGGTACATCAGGCAGGTGATCCTTCCAAACTCCTTCTATTCTATTGATAGCTGCTATCAAACTCACCTTTGAACTCACTTTGGCGAGGGTGTAACCCCCTGTATTATCATAGTTGATGATCATTGGTTGGATAAGCTGATGAGGTGAGTTAAAATAGAAATTCCGCACCACTCCGATAATAGGTCCACCGGTGTTGTAAGCTTCTATTCTCTTTCCAAGAGCGTCTTGTGGTTTCCAGCCCAGATGTTTGACAAATGCCTCATTCACTACAAAGACCCTATACGGCTTGTGGCCTTTTTTTTCGGAAAAAAACTCCCCAACAAGTAGCTCAATGTCGAGAACCTTGAGAAAGCTCTCATCGACATTAATACCCTCGAATAACTTTGTTTTGATTGAATTATTGACGTAGTAGTCATCGACATCTGCATCCATGCCGGGAACAGAATTGCTTTCGACTTGAGACACAGCATGAACGACATTTAAGTTTACTATCTCTTGCTTAATTAGCTTGGCCTTGTTTCGCTCAACATTGTCAGGGATGTGAAATGTAATGGCTCTGTTCCAGTCAAAGCCAAGATCCTGATTTTTTAGCAAAGCGGTCTGTTGGTAGATAATCACGGTAGTGAGGATCATTGCAAAGGAAAGTGCAAACTGAACACCAACCAGGCTTTTTCTAAAGTAGACCTTGGCCATTTTTATTTCGAAAAGGCTAGCGCTCGACCTGGTAACCACAACCAATGAATAAGTAGCCAGAGCGATCGTCGTAAAGAGGTAGACGATAAAGATGCCCGTCAGATAGGAGTGAGTTAGTGGTATTCTAAAAAAATGAAATCCAGCATAATTACCAACTAATCTCGCACTCCCAAAGGTTAATAGTACACCAACCGAAAGTGCTATCCCAAGGTACAAAAATGCTTCTGTGGCAAACTGAAAGAACAGTTGTTTCTTAGTTGCTCCAATCACTCGATGGACATTGATATTACTGAGTCTCCGAAGAGTTTGCGTTGTGTGAAGATTAACGTAGTTGAAAAGTGCGATAAGAAGAATAACCCATCCAATCAATTGAAAAAGTTGAATTCGCTCCTTATCCATCTTGGGTGTATCATACAATTTCTTCTCACTAAAGTGAATGTCAGTCATGTTTTCAAATTCGTAGACCAATTCAACGCCTTGAACCGAATACTCGTGATCTAACTCTCCCATTACTTCGGCAAACTGATTTTCCAGATCCAGGATGTTGGCATCCTTGCGAAGCAAAACGTATACAAAAGACCAGTCTTCCAGGGATCGATCTGAAAACGGTAAAAGCAGGTCAAATTTCAAATCGCTGTTTGCAGGAGCCTCTTCAATCAGCCCGGACACAATGAAATCACCGTCATTGATTGTGATGGTCTTTCCTACAACACCGCTGCTGGTATTAAAGTACTTTTGAGCAATTACATTGGTGATCACCACATTATCTGGGGAAGACAGTGCTGTTTCGGGGTCGCCTTCCAGCCATGTATAGGTGAAGATCTCCGCAAACTCAGGATCAGTATAGAAAACATATTCTTTAAAATTCTTGTCCCCCACCTGGACATGTAAAAGGTCCTCTTCCTTCAGCAGTCTCACAATTTGCTCGACTCCAGGAAATTCATCTGTTAGTTCCTTTAGATAAGAATGGGACCATGCTGTAACATCTTGTAGATCTTCAGAAGAAACCCGCGTTATCACCCGATAGATGCGATCCTTCTTCTCATGAAATTGATCAAAATTGTTATGGAAGCGCGTGTAGTCAGAAATGTAAAGAAAAGCACTGATTGCAATGGCCAGCCCACCTATTTTCAGCGTATTTACAAACGGGTACTTCCTTAAGTATCGAAAGGAGACCAGCACCTGATTTCGGAGGTTAAAACTGTAAGAGTCACTCAGCCAGGTTGTACGTCTCCGTTTTTTAACGAAAGGGAGAAAAAGTCGCAACACATCCAATACAAAAAAATAGTTCGCCCTCAGTTTAGAGTTTTTAGCTCGCTCTTCGAACACCTCATACAGATCTCCCTGGAGATCCTCTAAGTCTGACTCTGAGCAATACCACTTCAGTAGTGAATCGAATAACGATGGAGGTTTTGGTTCCATATTAGCTCTTTTTGTCAGAGGTCCAACGAATGGAAAATGCCTTCTCCGGGATTGCTTCCCACAGTTGCTGTCTATACGCCATTAACTCGGCAATTAAGCGTTGGCCATGAACGGAAACGGAGTAATAACGCTTGCGCTTCCCTCCTCTCACTTTTGTTGCTTCTCCAAGTTTTGAAGTAACATAATCCTTCTCTTCAAGTCTATTCAAGGCCGCATGCAATGCCCCCATACTGACAGTCCGTCCAGTAATCTCCTCTATTTTATGTTTGATGGATATTCCATAGGCTTCATTGTCCTGTACACCAACCGCCAATAAAACCATCTCCTCAAACTCGCCTAAGTACTTTCCCTTGGAACCCATATTTATATTTTTATTCAAATGTATATAATATATTTTATATACAAAAAGAAAGTAATTAGATTAGCTGAGTGATAAAAAACAAAATACTCAAACTTCTTCTTTTAAGCCTCTCTTTAGTTTCCTTCATAGGAGACATTTACGGTCAGCTCAAATTGAACGGGGTTATTCAATCTGAGAAAGATGAACTTCTTGCCTTTTCCACTATTTCGATTAAAAATACGTCCACAGGAACAATTGCAAATCAGGAAGGTCGTTTCGCTTTGGTAGTTCCCTCGATTAACATGGAAGATACCCTGGTCATCTCCATGACGGGATTTCGCTCACAGGAAGTCTTAATCAACAACTTGAAAAAGAGCGAGGAGCTACTCTTTACCTTGGAAGAAAAAGTTCTGAAACTTGAGGAGGTAGTTATCCTATCGGACAAACTCACTGCTGAAGAGCTGCTAAAAATGGCTCTGAAAAAGCAAAAGGACAATGGGCCGAACGTTAAGTATGCTTTGGATCTATTTGTTCGTGAGCTGTTCTTTTTGAACGACTCTTGCTATGCTGTGGTAGAATCTGCTGCTCAACTATTTGGTCATCGAATTTTAACTCCAAAAATTCCCATTTACCTTGACCAAGTCAGATCTGCCAGTAAGCCTGAACCAACAGTCGAAACAGTCTTTGAGCGATATAACCCTTTCAGAGAATTCCGATTTATCTTAGGAAGAAAATTTCGCTTTATTGAACCTTGTGCTGATTGTATGTATGAAATCGAAGACTACACATACATCGATGAACAACAGGCAGTCATTATTTCGGTGAAGAAGGACTCAGGGGAACCCAACCCTTTCATTCGCTTTGTTATCGGGCTTTCTGACTATGGTATTTTTCAGTTTGAGTTTCACAGAGACGTACCGTTTGGGTTAGGTTTTCCAAATGAGACTGACTCAATAGCTTCAAGCCTGGTTTCTCTTCACAGAACAATTGATTTTCAAAAATTTGAAGACACGTATTTTCTAAAATCATATAGACAAGTAGTAGAACATGAATATTTGAACATGAAGGATTCCAGCAAGTTTCATACGCAACATATATTTACCGTCTTTGCTAATTCAATTACTAAGGAAGGAGTTGAAGACCTCAAGAAAGCAAAAAACCAAGACCGCTTAATGGACTACAGATTTTCGATCAATGATCAAATGAAATCAGTTGATTCGGAGTTCTGGAAGAATTATAACATAGTAAAGAGAACTTCAAGAGAATCTCAGTACTTTGATTCACTTAATAAAATAAGTGAATAACACGTTCTTCCCTAAGACCTCTGTTCAAAAAGTAGTTTGTGTCAGGTTAGCAATGCCAACAAGATAGGCATAGTAAGAAAAGCTGCAAGTGTTTCAAATGTGATAATAGTAGCCATCAGTTTCTGATCGCCGTTAAGGTGTCCCGCTAAAATGTAGGAGGAGATTGCACATGGAACAGATGAAAAAAGAACTGCCACTGAGCGCCTAATATCTTCGACCCCCACTGATGTCATCAGGTAGTAAGTCAGAACCGGCAGAACGATTAATTTGAAAGCCGATGAAACAAGAACCGGAACCGCCTGATCTCGATTTCCTCTTAGTTGGAGACCTGTTCCAACTGAAATTAAACCCATTGGAAGTGCCGCACTGGAAAGGATCTTGAAAAGATCATTCGATACGTACGGAAGGCCAATTCCGGTTACGTTCAAAGCAATCCCAACGAGACAAGCAACTACCAACGGGTTGCTCATTACACCCCTAATCAGGCCACCAACTCCCTTGCCATTTTTAGCGACATAATAATTCAGGCAGCTGATACACAACACATTGACCAATGGAATGACCCCAGCCATTCCAATTGCAGCCAAAGCCAGCCCTTTTGGTCCAAAAAGCGCGATGGCTGCTGCTAATACTACATAGTTGTTAGGTCGAATGCCTCCCTGAAAAATCGACGTGAACGAAGCTGCACTTATAGGTAACATTTTCCTTATCGCCACCATGAATACTGAAACAGCTATCACCGCAATCATTAAAATGCTAGTCAGCGAATAGAAATCGTTTAATGTGAAGGAGGTATTTACTAACTTTTCAACCAGCAAGGCGGGAAGAAATACGTAGTAGGTAATTCGATCTGCTATCTTCCAGAAGCCCGGAGCTGGAAATTCCCATCTTTTGAAGACCAAGCCAAGCATAACCAGCAAGAAAATGGGAAGAATGGCTTCAAAAATGGCGTACATAGGTGCTCTTATTTGGGTGCAATTTAAGAAGGTCCCGGGGATCAAAGTGGTTAAATTAATTGCCTGGCTCTTGCGAAAAGACGAAACAGACATACCTTCGTCTCCAGATAAGATCGAGAACTTTATGAGCGAAAGAAAGAAACCAAAAAAGGTGTTTAGTGGCGGAGCTATAGCTCCGGAGAAGATTGCTACATCTATTGCTAATCACCAGTCAAAGACAGACATTACCGAACACAACATTTTCCTGGCACAAGTGCCACGAACGGTTGATGGGCAGGAGGTGAATGCCATAGATTTTTTAGCTAATGAAGAGTCGGCCGCTCAAACATTGCACGATATTCGTGAGGAGGCCTTTCAACGATTTAATCTCTCCTGCCTCCACATGTATCATAGTTTGGGTCCCGTAAACGTTGGTGAGATCCATTTTTTTGTATTTACTTCTTCTCCTGATAAGCAAGTAGCATCAGAAGCTTGCAACTACCTCGTTGAAGAATTTAATAGCAAGATTGAAGTAGCGCGAAAAACCATAGTCTGAGCTTTTATATCTCAGAATTAGGTACAACTGCCTCGATTTGGACCTATTGTCAACAAAGAACCTCAGCTATACTGATTAAAAAGAGCTATAGTTGTTGACATGAAAAGTCAAAAATTATTGCTTCTCCTCCCCTTTATTCTGTCTTGCAATACTGGACAGCAATACACTGCTGCCTCTAAAGCATCAGATTTTTTTGCGCTGATCACTGAGGAAAAAATGGAAAGGCACCTGGAAATCATTGCCGCAGATTCCATGCAAGGTCGGGGTTTCGGAACAGAAGGTCTAAAAAAAGCCGCCAGGTATGTCGCTGCCCAATACGAACGGATCGGCTTGAAACCGGTGAATAAAGGATCGTTGGCTGAACAGTACTTTCAACCTGTCACGGAATTTGTCGATGATCGCAGCGTATCATCTCAAAATGTGGTCGGAATGATTGAGGGGTCCGACGAAGAGCTAGGGAATGAAGCGATAATTGTTATGGCTCACCTTGATCATCTTGGGATTGATTCAACTTTGACAGGCGATAACATCTACAATGGGGCCTCTGATAATGCCTCAGGAGTTGCAGCTTGCATTCTTCTGGCTGATGCTTTCAGTCAGGCAAAGCGCGAAGGTGTTCAATTCAAGAGAAGCCTTATATTCCTAAATACGACTGGAGAAGAAAAACACGGGCGTGCAGGTTCAAGGCACTACGTTCAAAATAATCCTTCAATCCCACTCGAAAAAACAGTGGCAGCTATTAATATGGACGGAGTGGCTGGCCTGGATACTGCCAACCTACCGAACAACACCAACTACGTTTACATTGTAAATGAGGACTCCACCTCCATTGACTTGAGAAAACGAAACGAGCGAATCAATGCAGAAGCCGGAATCAACATGGAGTTAGTAAAACCGCCATTTTCTTTCGGATCGGACCAAATGGTCTTTCAGGGTTGGTTAATCCCCTCTATTTACTATTCCACTGGTTTAACTTCTAATTACCACCAAGTGGATGATCACGCTTCATCTATCAACTACACCCATGCAACGAATATCGTAAGGTTGGTCTTCGCATTGATCTGGGAGCTGGCAAATGAACCTGATCCTACACCTTCTTTTAACAGGGATGACTATCGGATGCTGACCAATAAGTTTAGGTGTCGACCTTGCGGATGTAAGGCGGATGACACTGTTTTTCAAAATGAAGGGACCTGTCCTGATTGCCACATGGCACTGATTCCTATTTGGGAAAATGTCACACTTCCTTAATTGTCTTTTTTGACCATCCTAAGACATACCATATTGTCCTGACACGCATTCTCATATTTTTAATGTATTATCGAAGGTGATAACACATTGACCTATGAGCCTTACCAAGAACTACCAGGGATACAAGTCCTTTCAGTATCTCGAAAAAGACATTGATTACCAACATTTTGATTTAGCTGAGGAGATTGGACGCGTCCCTTCAAACAAAGTAGAGCTAAGCTCCGAGCAAGAGACGCTTGTTGAAAAAATTCTAAAAGACCATATCCTAATCAGTGTACACGAACACCTTGGAACTTTTCCAAAAGATATTATGGAGACCCCTGCTTATGTCAAGGAGGGACGAATGGCCACCGCTTTCGAAGGGTTGTCAAAAAGTCATTGGGACTGTGTCTTTGATAATCTTATGGATGGCATCTGCATGATCCACTCCAAAGGAGGCTGGAAATGGAGTGAGGTAATACACGATCTGGGAATGCGGCTTTGCGATATAGCTCACCAGGATTTTGTCATTCATTGCAAAACAGTTGATGATATTTATAAGGCAAACTCCGAGGGAAAAGTGGCCTGGGTGGCGGTAATGGAAGGTGCTATGATGATCGAAAATGAATTGGATCGACTTGATCTTCTCTACGGATTTGGATTACGCTCGATCGGCATTACCTATAGCGAATCAAATGCACTCGGTTCCGGATTGAAAGAGGAACGAGACGGAGGTTTGACAGCTTTTGGAAAACGTGCTGTCGAGCGCATGAACAAACTAGGATTTCTCATTGATTGCTCACATACTGGAGATCAAACAGCGCTTGATACTATTGAACACAGTAGTAAGCCCATCATTTTGAGCCATATCGGTGCCAAGAAATTGTGGGCCACGAACAGGTTGGCTCCAGACGATGTACTTAAGGCATGCGCAGATAAAGGTGGTGTGATCGGTATTGAAGCTGCACCGCATACCACACTTACTCCCACCAAGCGGAAGCACAACCTTGATGCAGTGATGGAGCATTTTGAATACATCAAGGATCTGGTAGGCATTGATCATGTCACCATGGGACCCGATACTCTTTATGGCGATCATGTTGGACTGCACGGCGCCTATACAAAAGCGCTCTCTTTGAAAGCATCCAAGAGTCAGAAACCTGGAATGGAGTACGAACCGGTTGAGTTCGTTGATGGGCTGGAAAACCCAACCGAAGGGTCATACAACATTGTAAGATGGCTGGTAAAGCATGGCTACACGGAAGATGACATAGCAAAAATAATGGGGCAAAACACACTGCGACTGCTCAAGGAGGTTTGGGTCTAAATGCGTTTTCTCATCTCTTCGGTATATCTGTTGGCCGCTAGTCGTTTGCTGGCACAAAGTTCGTTAGAGGCTGTTTTTACGAATGTTGACCATAGGAACGGACAATTTATTGTTAATCAAACATTTCGGATAGCTCACGAGGGACCCTCAACATCCATCGAGCTAAAAGCGCTAAAATTTGGAGGTTCTTTTCTAGGATCGATAAAGGCAAATACCAACGAATATGTGGAGCTTCATACAGACGATCTGATCACCATAAAATTGGATGATTATCAACTGGACTCCATTGAATTAACCTATACAATTGAACCAACTGAAGAACTCGCATATCTCCCTTTGTTTTTTTCTAACTTATCTGCAGCTTCTTCGGATGATGATTTTTTTAAAATTGACCTGAACAGTCCTTCAGATAAGTTCATTCACATTTATTTCCCAACCGTAGAGTTGATCAGGAGCATAAAGTCCGAATCAAATGTTGTGTCCTTTGAACTGCCTGCACTCATCTCTGGTGTCAGATTGGAGGTTTTGAACGACAATGAAGCTCCTGGGAACCTAGTTGCGGTTGTAGATTGGGGCGTAGGGGTTCTGTTTGTTGGAATTGGATTTCTTGTTTGGTATCACCGGAAAAAGTTGATTCATGGGTGATTTCATATTTTGGGGACTATTCATGGCCATCGGCCTGATTGTTCTTGGCTACATTGTTTGGATGTATTGGACAGAACGAAAATGAGTGCTCAGCTAATCATATTCCTGGGCTATTTCCTACTGATCTTTTTTATCGGTTGGCTGAGCCTGCGCCAGACAAAGTCGGAGGAAGATTATTGGATAGCAGGAAGCAAACTTGGTTGGGGTGTTGGAGGTGCAACCATGGCTGCAACACACACAAGCGCCGGCACCTTCATTGGAACAATTGGAGTAATCTACTCTGTTGGATGGTCTTTTGGCTGGGTTCTATTGGTAATTCCGCTGGCTTACTGGTTCATGGTTGCAGTACTTGCACCAAGATTTACCAAAGTGACCGAATTAACCTTGCCAGCTTTCCTCCAAAGAAGGTATGACAGCAGCGTTGCACGAGGAGTCGGAGCAGTGATCATTCTGATTGCTACAGTGGTCTATATTCAGGCGCAGATTGTAGCAGGTGGATTGATCGCAAATGTGATATTCGGGATCGACCCAACTGTAGGAATGATCATCTTCACTTTGATTCTCTTGATCTATACGATCGTAGGAGGAATGCTTGCTGTGGCTTATACTGATTTTCTGCAAATGATCATCATGATAGTTGGGACATTGGTGTCCATTCCCCTTGCCCTTCGTCATTTTGATGGACTATCTGACCTCTTGTCAACAGTGGCAATTGTGAAGCCCATCACCTTTAGTTGGAGTGGTTTTCCTGCAGTGCTTCTGATCACTATGGGACTGGCATTTTTTCTCGGTTCGGTTGCTACGCCCGAGAAAGTGGTACGGTTGTATGCCATGCGCGAAATGAAAACCATCCGAAGGGCCATCTTGCTTACCATCATTCTTGTCACGGTCATTAATCTTCTGGTCTTCGTGCTTGGACTGGTCGCGATGACCCTTTTTCCAAACCTTCCTACCGGCGATCTTGCTATGCCGATCATCGCAAAGGCAGTTTTACCAACCTTCATTGGGACAATCATGTTGGCTGCTGTAACATCGGCCATGATGTCTACGGTAGATTCGCTTCTTTTAGTAGCTGGTTCTGCCTTGTCTGAAGACATCTATCAAAACCTGATTCAGAAGAAAGCATCAAAAGCTCGTAGGCTGGTCGTTGCCAGAGTCGGAATTTTGATTGTCGGGGTCCTCCCGCTCATCTCAGTGATTGCTGGATTGGCTGAAGGGGAGCTAATTCAGTTCATCGTAATCCTATTCACCGCGATTATGGGCGCTGGATTCTTCACTCCAGTTGTTGGTGGTGTTTTATGGAAAAGAGCTACAAAACAAGGAGCAATAGCTTCTATGATTGGAGGTGTGGTAGTGACTGGTTTGTGGAAGGCCTTCGGCGACCCTCAGATTTACTCCGTACTGCCCGGGTTCATTACCAGCATATTGTGTTTTGTGATTTTTAGCTATTTCTCAAAACCGCCAGATGAATCTGCATGGAAACCTTATTTCGAATAAGATAGGAGTTATCCCTCTTCTCCCTCTATCTGACAATTAAACATCCAATTGATTCCATACTTATCTGTAAACATCCCAAAACGTGCACCCCAAAACGTATCGTTCATAGGCATGGTCACATGACCATCGACAGCCATTCTGTTAAAAATGATCTCCATTTTATTCGGATCACTCATACTGATGGAGAGGCTGATGTTACTTTCCGAACTCGACGATTCCGGCCTGTCAGAAGCCATTACCACATTTTCTCCGAAACGCCAGGTCAGATGCATAACCTTACCATGGAGCTCGGGGGTGATTTTCTTCCCACCGATTTCGTTCGGGCCATCTTTGAAGTAATTAATTGAGTCAAATTCGCCACCCAGACAGGATTTGTAAAAGTTCATTGCTTCTTCGCAATTACCATTAAAAAAGAGATACGGATTAAGTTTCATTTCAATCTTTTTTGGCGAAAAATTATGGGCACTTCAAATCGAATGATTGCACAAAAACGACAACGATCTCCATCGATTTTGAAGAATATTTTGTCGTTTTTGTTCAAGACGTAGAGGTCAGGTATATCATAATTTTGACTCAAAAATCTAGTCAATAATGATTCGAAATATTTTAGCCATAGTGGCAGGTTATCTATTCTTCTCGCTCTATGCGGTATTGTATTTTTCCATTGCCGGAATAGAACCGACCAACCCTCCTGCGACTGTCGATCTTATAGTTACTGCTATCTTTTCGAGCCCGGCTGCCTTCTTTTCGGGTTGGATTACATCAATCATCTCGACAAAGAATAGCTCTAAACCTATCATCATCCTGCCAATTCTTATGGCGCTTGTAGCAGGTACCTCGATAGTGGCACAGCCAGACACTGTCATCTGGACTCAGTTAATGACTATTTTGCTGCTTGCTCCGCTCACCTATCTTGGTGGATCTCTGGCGAACCGCGGCAGGAGATAGTTTTGATGGAGAATTATTTTGCTAGAGTGAAGACATAACCTTTCAAGGAATATCGAGATCAATCATGTTTTACAAGGAATATCCACCCTCCAAAAAATTGGCTCCCCACATTAAGTGCTTCTGGGCTCTTGAGCATGATTATTCAAAACCACCTATGCAGAACGGTGAACATCTTTGGCCTGACGGCTTCTATGAACTGATTTTTACGTATGGAAAGGTTTATCTTCTTGAAGGCCTAAATGGCGCCAATACTCCCCTTCCCCAAAATTTCCTCATCGGACTTTTCGACCATGCATTGAAATTGAACTCACCTGGCATCACCGGCCTCTTTGGGATCAGGTTTCACGCCTGGGGTCTTTATCCACTACTTGGTCGGCCGATGAGCGAACTCAACAATCGAATAGTCAGCCTGAAGGAGATTTTTGAAGAAGAAATTGAGTTTCCCAAACTAGAGCCTACTGAAAAGGAAAAAGCAGTTGCTGAACTCCAAAAATTTATACTGAAAATCTTCGAATCAAGAGATCAGGATATTGACGTCACCCGCAACGTTGGCCAATCCATTTCAACGGCACGTGGTAACATCAAAATAGCAGATGTGGTGAGTCAATATGGTCTATCTCCTAGGAAAATCCAGCGGCTCTTTGTTGAACAAACGGGTATTTCTGCTAAACACTACGCCAAAATTGTAAGATTTAGAGAAGCCAAAAGATCAATCGAGAAAAACCCAGGGATCAATATGGCAGAATTAACCTACTCGTCCGGATATAGTGACCAACCTCATTTCATCAGAAATTTCAAGCAGTTGTACGGAATGACACCCTCGCAACATAGAAAAAGAATTCTTGAGTTCATTTCTACCAGGAGCAAATCAGCAGAAAAAGGTTAGTCTGTCAATCCGGGCTTTTCAACCATTTTCCCGCAAGGCCTCTACGGGATTGGTTCTAGCCAACCTAAACAAATTGGAAGCAATCGCGACAGTACTTATCACTAGAATTGTAACAAACCCAACAACCAGGTAGGTAGTTGAAATATCAGTCGTGTATGCAAAGTTTTCCAACCAACGACTCATCACTGTGAAAGCAACAGGTACTATTATTAGCAGAGCTGCGAAAACAAGTTTGTAAAATTCAACCGTGTACGAAATAAAAAGTTTGTCCGCAGACGCGCCAAGTACTTTTCTGATCGAAACCTCCCTTGTCTTTCTCTTGCTAACCAAGAGGGACAGTGCGTAAATCCCAATGGCAGTCAAAAGCAAGGAAATCAACGTTAAGTATCTAACTACTTTACCTATTATCACTTCCGTCTTGTACATTTCGGCAACTTCATCACTTAGAAAGGAGTACGAGAAAGGACTATCTGCAACGTGGTTACCCCAAACTTCTTCAAGCCTTTTGACCACGGATGGAATTGCACCCGGAGCAACTTTAATAGACATAAGCTTAATAAAGTTCGTACTCCAGATGCATAATGATTCCACCTCTTCATACAATGAATTGTAGTTGAAATTATCAACAACTCCGACTACAGTTCCTGGCTTTCCGTATGCAAACCCCAATTGTTCTTGCATGGGATTTTCCCAGCCAAAATTGTCAACCCAAGCTTGATTGACGATAAACTCATTTTTCCCCCAACTCTCAAAATTTCGTCCCTGGATCACTTCTATATCATAAAAATCAAGAAAATTGTGATCTACCATTAGTGCGGTCATTATTAGAACCTCCTCCTGGCCATCAATTTTCAATTTCATGTCAAGACCTCCGATTGTTCCAAAAGCATTACTTGCCGCTGTGACATCACTAACACCAGCCAGACCCTCCATCTCTTGCTTGATGGTCGTGTAGTTCTTCTTGGCTTCTTCGCTCAGCGGTACCTGGAGAATGAAATCCTGGCTAAAGCTGCTATTGCCCCGAAGTAGAAAATCAATTTGGTCGTATACAACGATTCCACCCCCTAGTAGTCCCATGCTCAATGCTAGTTGGGTAACAATAAGACTGCGGCTAAGAAAACTCTTACCTGCTGCTACATTCGTGCCTGCAATAATTTGAGATACTGGGATGGACTTTAGAATGATTGCAGGTACCAGGCCGGCTAGTCCAACTACCAACACAGATGTCAAAAACAATATTCCTAGTGTCCGAACCTGAAAGATCTCACCTAAGGAAATCGCAATCCCAAACTCATTTTGCAGAAACGTGCTTAGAATACCCATGCCCAAGAACGACAGGAGCAAGGCAATAAGGCAGAAGGTAGCGGTCTCAAAGTAGTTCTGCACTAAAACATTCCAGTTGCTGCTTCCTATGACTTTTCGGATGGCTGTGCTTTTCAGCCTATCGTTTAACTGTCCAATGGTGAGTTGCACAAAATTGATCGCCGCGATCAAAAGAACCAGGGCAGCCAGGAACATGCAAATCCGAATGTATTTCCTGTCAAATTTCTTCCAGTTCTGAGGATCCCAGGTAATGTGATAGGAATCAAGATGAATATTTCCAAGCTCCTGAAGAATTGGCTGATACATTTCGGCCAGACTCTCGTGATGATCATCATAGAATGTGACAAGTTTCCCATTCAATCCCGATGGAGATGCACCCTCCTTAAGTAAGACATATGTGTTAACCACTGGCCCGCTCCAGTTCACATCTTCGAGTGTATTGGAGGTAGAAAAAGAGGTAAGTACATCAAACCTAAGATGACTGCTTTCCTCTTCTTTGATTACACCTGTAATTGTACCATCTCGATCTTCCGGATTCCTGGAAACTACCCAATGACCGTAGCGTATAGCAATTTGTTCACCGACCGGATCTTTTTCACCAAAAAGCTGCCTACTTAGCGATTCGGTAATAATAATCGAATTTGGCTCAAGAAGGGCGGTGGATTTCTGACCATAGATCAAGTCAAAATCAAATACCTTGAAAAAGGAAGAATCCACAAAGAGTGCAGTTTCATAATATCCTTTTCTATTCTCAAAGGTGCAATATCCTTGATTGGCATTGAACAACCTAACCACTTCTTCAATTTCCGGGTAATTCTCCTTCAGCAAAGGCTCCATTTTATAATGGCTCATTGCTATCTCTTCGCCTGCGGCCTCTTTGTAGCTACCAAGGAGGTTTACACGGTATATTCTGTCCTTTTTCGTATGAAATGAATCGAAAGCGAGTTGACCCTGAACAAACAAGGTCATTACCATAAAAACCAGAAGCCCAATACTTAAGCCAATCACTTTGGCTACAGAGATGAATGTATCTCGACGAATGGCCCTAATCAGTAAAAGAATTCGACTACTGGTCATCGTTTTCAATTTTACATTAGCTTATCAGCGCTGATCTTCCAGGTTACTGCCCAGGATTCACCAGCATCTTTGGATTGTTCAACCCTCCAACTAAAAGAATCTTCTGTAATATCATAAAAAATGATCCTTTTCAGATCATCAGGGTCCTGCGGATCCCATTCCATAACGACCTCATCCCCATCAGCCTTGGCGGTAAACAGTCCGAATATCCGTCCGGGGCCCTCCCCTGCGTTGTTATTGATAAATGCTATCTTCCAAACCTCCTCTTTTGTGTCATATACCCTGATTTGGGTCAGCATAAGATCTCTTTGAAAAAACTTATGGTAGGGTGTCTCTTTTTCGCCCTGGTACCAAAAATCCTGAACACCATATCCGTCTAAAATATATTTCCATGCCCAATAGGCTCTTGAGTCTTCTTCAAATTCCTGTGACTCTGCATTACGCTTGTATTGAGTACAATACCAGATCCCGCTGAGTTGCCCAAACTGGGCTGTCTCCGTTGGTGCACGCTTATTGATTGTCGATTCGGTCTCATAAAACTCTTTTACAGCCTGTGGAATATCATCGACGCTTTGAGCGGAAACATATCCCACTATCAAAATGGCCATCGAGACTAATAGTGGTCTGTGAAATTTTAAAGATATTTTCATTTACTTCTTAATTGGATTCGTGAAAAAACTGTACCTAATTAAAACAACCTTGAAATCAACATTACATGAAATAGGAGCATCAATGGATTACATTGGGTCGAGTGTAAACAATTAGCAGCATGGAGCATTTTCCTCCTATTATTGTTCATCAACCATTCGCTTAATTTGTAAACAAGAGCCAAAAAAGTTTTTTACTCATGAGTTATACAACTGAGTTTGTCTTTTCGTCCTTGATCAGTTGTGTTATTATCTTGATCGTAACAGGCTTCTCTTCTTTTCACAATTCGAGCTTTCGGTATGGCGTTATCGGGTATGTTTTCTGCTTGATGATGATCTTAATTGAACATTTGATTGAGTATTCTGGGTACTCCAGCGATTTTCCGCATACCATTTATTTCTCCTCGGCCTTCTATTTTGCTATGGCTCCAATGTTGAATCTTGTCATCGGTACTCTATTTAAGCAATCTGTCAAAAGGAAGCAGCTTTTGCTCGAAATGATTCCTGCCATCGTTGTCCCAATCTGGATGATCCCCTTCTACTTGCTCTCGGGAGATGCCAAGTACCAGTACCTACTCGATTACATATCCTGCCAATGTATGGCGCCAAGGCATATTGCTCTAATCGTGATTCTACTGATTCAAACAACTATATATTCTGTTTACTGGTATAGAAAAATACGCAACTACGTCCGCCACGTCAAGTCAAAGGCGTCATCCAGCACAATCGAATTTATCCCCTGGATCTCCCGTATACTGGTAGTCATCATCCTTTTTGGGTTGTCGATCGTGGCGACTGGGATCACTCGTGTTTTTTGGGAGGAGAGTTTCTACATGCTGGACAAAATTGAGAACATCACCTTTTCATTTATTCCTCATACATTTCTCCTGCTGCTTTTCTTTCTCCACGAAAAATCACTGCCGCAAATACATGTTCCAATTCCGGCCGAACCAAACGGAAGGAAGATAATCAAGTCAGAGCAGGTGGACCTGTTGCTGGATTTAATGAATACACAAAAGCTGTATTTAAACCCGGATCTGAACCTGGCCGATGTTGCAGATCACATGAGAATGTCACGTCATCATTTGTCAGAACTGCTAAGTCAAGGTGTTCTGAAGAACTTCTATGATTTTGTCAACGAGTACAGGATTGAGCACGCAAAGGATCTCATGTCGAGTGAAGTGATCAATGCGTATTCGTTGTCTGGCATTGCGAGGGAATCGGGTTTCAACAACTATGTCTCATTCTATCGGGTTTTCAAACGAACAGTCGGATTGACACCATCCAAGTTCATGGAAAACAAGTAAGTCTCGCAACAATCCATATACCTAATCGTACAAGGTATATATACCTAACATAATTAGGTATTTCTATTCGCAACCTTACTAAACTATGCTCAAGAAAGTATCAAAATTCTTACTTCAATTAGTATTGGCTTCTGTCTTGGGAGTCGTGCTGGTCTACAGCTCAATGCGACTTTTCGGATTGAGTCTTAGTTTTCCCAAAGAATACGAATCCCTTGAGATTGCCTCGGATGTCAAAACAATAGACACAAGCCCATTTATTCAGCCAATGGGCAAACAGGTTAGAAATGTCATTCTATTCAATATTGCTGGAATGGGAATCAACCAACTTCTCGCAACGCGCTATAGGTATTATGGCAAACAAGGCCGACTTTGTATGGAGCGAATGCCTGTAGTTGCATTGGTTAACAATTCCCCACTTGGATCCAATCTGGTTTCCAGCCCCCATGCAGCTGCAACAGCACTTGCTACGGGTGAAAAGGCTTTCAATGGCAAGATATCTCCACCAGGTTCACAAGTTTACACTACCCTACTGCAGAAATTCCAACAGGTAGGCGCACAAACAGGAATCATCACTAATAGCTACATAACTGGAGCCACCACAGCTGCTTTTGGAAGCAATGTTGAATCGAGAAGGCAGCAGAGAGAAATTGCTATGCAGATGTTGACTGGCAAAATCGACCTAATGGTCGGTGGTGGAAACGAATTCTATAAAGGTGGTTACGGTACTGAAAATGTGACCGGAGAGGAGTATGCAACTAGTCAAGGATACACGGTAGTCAAAGACAAATTGCAATTATTGAACACCAAAGATTCATTGATTCTTGGGTTGTTTGATGGGATGTATTCGGACAGGTACAATTCAAATGTTTCATTTGATCCGCGAAACCCTACCTTCCAGGAATTGATACCCTTTGCGGTCGAACATCTGTCAAGAAAAGGTGAAGGTTTTTTTCTTCTGGTTGACGATGAGGGAACGGATTTTGGAGGTTATCGCAATCGAGCAGATTATCTAACCCAGCATTTGATCGCGATGGATAATGCGATCTGCGAAGCAGTGGCCTTTGCTCAAGAAGACGGAAAGACATTGGTGATCGTCACATCAGAGGCAGAAGCCGGAGGTATGGTTATAACTGGTGGCGATTCAGAAGAAGGTGTGATGAATTTCGCATGGGGATCCACGCAGCACACAGGCCAGATGGTTCCCCTACTTTCTTACGGACCTGGCGCCTACTTATTTACAGGGGTGATAGAAAATACAGACGTCCACCACAAGATCGTCTCACTTCTGCAATCAGAATAACCTGGGTTGACGAAACTTAAATGGAATAGTTCCCCTAACGACAGATTGGAATGTACCGGGCTGAGGTTTTTTCAAAATACTCAGATCCTGTTTGCTCCACATCATTCTTGGAATGAAGGTCCAACGTATGCTTCATCCAGTCATCCTCTAGTTCAGCAAAGCTTTTCCCCCAAACCTCCTCGTACAAGTCAATCTCGTTCGTCTTCGGGGAATTCGAAAATTCAAGTAATTGGTCGATCCCATACTTTCTCCTCAGGTAACAGAAAAAATCCTCTCGAGGAATATAGGTCTGCAGTTGACACCTTAGATTGAGCTCGCTGTGCCTGGACTTCACTTCACTTAATGTGATGAAATAGTCTTGCTGCATCAGGTACGAAGTGATCTTACTCCTTTCATAGCCAAACAGGGGAAACCCAACTTGTTCAGGAAAAATGAGATCCGCGATTGCCGAGGCAAAACCTTCTTCGAAGAAACGCTCCCAGTTTGGCACTCTGTTTATCCTCACGGCATGCACAAGTTCATGTGCGAACGTATCCAGGTAGCCGCCCTGTCTAAATCGATATAAGTTTACGCGTCCTAATGCGTCCACATTAGGAGCTATCTTCCTGCCGTTCGGTCTCAAACCTTCTCCACGAAACCGAACTTCGATTTTACCTGTGGGCATTTTTTCCTCACCAATAACTTTCGCCAGGCGATCGTAGATATCTTCGCAGAATACCGTCGCTGCATCTATTTCATCCGGTGTCGTTTCAGGTTCCTCCCAACTAAAGGTGAAATGTTCAGTCGACAGCATTTTTGATGAAGTAGCGTTTTGACTGCCCTCGCCTGAAGAATTGCATGCGAAGAACAGCAAAAGGAGTATCGTTAAGAATTTCATGACCATTTAGTTTTTAATCCCTTTCATGCTCAATAAATATATAATAAATATCTATTAGTTTTATATTTGTATGATAAATGAGTCTGGATCCCTATCAATTTCATCACATGTATACCTAACTAACTGCTTTTTGTGGACCTAGGGGAGGAAAGTCGTTTTCCAATCAGGAATAAGAAGATAATCCCCGCCACCAAAAAGATGTAGGTACTGTATCGATTGGTTTGAAAAACCGGCTCGTCGTTGCCGATCTGAATAAATGCACCCCAGTAAAAAGGATGAGTGTGCTGCGGGTCCGTGGTATTCAAAAATCTCAACTTGGCACTTCTCAATGCCTCGCTCTTCCTTTTACCCTCTTTCAAGGATTCATAGAAATAGGTCATTATTTTGCTTGTAGATTCATCGTCGACCTTCCAGTGACTCATAATGGTACTTGGAACCCCAGCATAAGCAAACCCCCTAGCAAGACTCATGACACCATCGCCAGCAACCAATTTTCCATAACCCGTTTGACAGGCACTCAGCACGGCAAGTTCAGCATCAAGATTCATGTTGTACAGTTCAAACATGTGTAAAAACCCATCATTAGTGGTATCCTGTAGCGAAAACACCAATCTTGAGTTCATCGGGTCTTCGTCATCGACAAATGTGTGCATAGCGAGGTGAATTACCTTGTAGTTATCTACCGCTGACTTAAAGGAGGATTCAGTGGCTTCAGTGCCTGAAAAATTCACACTGCTAACTAACGCTCCAATATTCTCTACCTCCCTTGTATTCCACTTAAGTGGTACCAGGGCATTCCTGAATTTTCCAAATCCTTCCGCGTTCTGGAAAGTCGGGTTTTCAGCATATGTTGGTGCAAAGCACACCACGCCTTCCAGATTTTTCCGTTTCATGTCTTGCAAAAGGTCAATAGAGGCAGAAAATGCATTCCGCATGTTGTACTTGGTCATCAAATATGGCATTGACCTGTAATCCTGATTACCAGAACCTTGATCGGCGCTAAGAAGTAAGTCAAAAGGAACAAAGTTTAAAGCGTCTGCAGGCACAAAAATCAAATCTTTAGCTTCGTATTTGGCGAGAATATCCTCAATGGGTGCGATTACAAGCTTGTACAAATCACGACTGGATGAGGAAAAGTCAGTGGCACCTAGGTTCTCGGTCAAGTCAACGACCAAACTCCGCCGAAATCGCTCAGCAGCTCCGCGGATTTCTTCACTGGCGCCCAATGACCTGAATTCCAGGCTCTCATTCGTGACAACCGAAACGTAAGTCATCGAGTTTCCTACAAAGTATTCGATCAGCAAAGTGCCGTCTTCCATAGTTTCCTGCACTTCTTCAATCGCCGCTGGTTTAAGTCCGTACTTAAGTTGATGATAGGCCGGAAAACTATCTTGGACCAGATTTCTAATGCTATCAAGTCGATCGTTTAACTCGAAAAGCTGGCTCTCCAAAAGCGCTGCTTTTGTGGAATCTCCATCCTCACCTTGCTCCTGCTTTAATCTTGTCAAGTGATAGGCAATATCAGACTTGGTGTCTTCTTCAAGGGATAGGACTTCCTCCGGTACTTTTGACCACTGGCTCGCGTTGAGATCCCCAAGAGCATCAAGCAGTGTCACCGCCTTGTCGGCCTCACTATAGTAAAAACACTTTTGAAGATGTAGCCTGTCGTTTGTGAGCTCATACAATTGATGGTGTGTACGTATTGCACCTTCATACACATCCTTGGTTGACCTCAGGAGCAAGCGTTTGTCTTTAACAGAAGAAAAGGATTGCCTGATTTCCCTGAGTGCATCATCGAGTACTCTGTAGGTGTCGGCAAGTGCCTCAATCTGACCAGGTTCCTTCTCCTTCTCATATAATTCTCTTAGAATTTGTGTTTTTTCTCTTAGCGACTCTATGAATGCGAGCCTATCCTCCACCCCTTTCCCGTCCGGATTGCTATACAAATCCGTTCCGCTCCAGTTCTCATGATTGGTGGCTATACTTCTTTGCACATATTCCAGAGCTTTGAGGTATTCACCAGAAAGCCGATCTAACCTGGCGAGCGCACTCAGTGGACTTGCAAGTCTCGGATGCTCACCATGTGTTCTTTCGTACGCTCTCAACGATTTTTGAAGGCTAACCTTGGCAGCCTCGTATTCCATAGTTTCAATTTGCAACAATCCAAGTTCTTCATATAGGAAATTGAGCCATTCGTTTGTTGTAGAAAATTTTTCCGCTTCATCAATTGCCTCCGACAAATATTGATACGCACTGGAATAGTCACCTTTTCCCATGTAAGCCAGTGCAATATCTTTTTGTATATAAATGAATACCTTCAATTGCTCCTCACGCAATTGATCTTTAAACACATTGGCTCTATTCAGATAAAGAAGGCTGGAGTCGTACAGTTCTTGTCTTAAAAAATTGGAACCGAGTCCATAGTTCATATCCACGTTGTTTATATGCGGAGTTCCAAACAACCTGATGTTGTTTCTGAGTGCCTGGGTTTTGTATTGGTAGCCCTTTTCGAACTCTCCTTTCGAATCAAAAGAGGCGCCAAGATTAGCTACAACTATTGAATAGAGATCTCCGTCGATCCCAATTTTCTCAAGGATGGTTCTGGACTCTTGCAGGTGTTGAATTGCAGTATTGTAAAGCCCACGATCGACGTACTGAGCTCCCATGTTGAGCAAAGAAACGGCAACAAAAATGTGTTCATCTCCAAAAGCTTCCCTTGTGATCCTCAGGCCTTTTTGCATGTAGGCCAGAAAAAGATCATTGTCGCCGAGTCGGTTGTGTAGAAGTCCAAGGTTGCTGTACACGGCGCTCAAGCCCTCAAGGCCTGCCTTCCCATTTTCCAAAAAGATCGCTTCAGCCTGTTCATAGTAAAACTTCGCTGTATCCAGTTCGCCCATAAACATCATTATTGCTCCAGTCTGTAGGTTAATATTGCCCATTTCCACATGATCTGAACCTAAATCGGCCTGGATCAATGGGAATATCGTGCGTGCTCTTTCAAGAGCCTCTGACAACTTCCTTAGACGCCGATAGTTTTCAACTACCTGATTCTCCGCCTTGTAAATCCTAGAGGTCAGATTGAAGGAAACCGCAAGCTCTTTTGCTTCCTGGAACTTCACAATACTTTGCTCAAACAGCGCATTTCGTTTCAGTTGAAACGCTTCATCAATCAAAGCATCCACCTGGGTGGTGTCAACCTGCAAAGGTCTTGCTAATGAGGAAGACAATGTGAGGCAGATAAGAAGTAAGTAAAGAAATCTAAGTGTCATGGTTCTCCAGGTGAAATTGTACAACGAAATAAGAAAATATCTACAAATACCCAACAATTAACCAGCATTTGCAATAGCCGTATTGATAAGGTGAGAATTTTTGGCTAATGTCTAGTCCCCTGATAAGATCATTCCAATTCTTACTACCCAAGGTCTCCTGCTTAGCGTATTTTGCTGATGATTGAAATCATACATGAGCAAAGAACTCATACGGGCAGGGCCAAGATTAAACTCGCGTCCCACTCCCAACAGGTACGCTGACTGCCAACGTGCAACCGTGTTAACTTCTGTCTCAGTAGTTGATTGGTTTGTCTGTCGTTGTATTTCTCCCCAGGCATGGAACTGCTTTAGAATATTGTACTTACTGAAAATACTAAATCCATGACCATCACCGAACAGGTTGGTAGAATCGGCTGAAGTCAGTTGCTCTCTGAAGCTAAACCCGGCTCCGGACATCCATTTCTTGTTGATCCGATAGCCAAGTTGAAGATTCATGTCAAGGATCAATGGGTCCGTAGATGATACATTAAACATCCCGCCCAGATACAGCCTTTTCTTGAAGGGAATATCTTCTAAGGAATTGCGCTTGCGCCCTTCAGCTGGAAATCGTGCGTCAGGCATTTCGGTATACTTTTTCTTTAGTTTGGTGAGATCGGTCTGTGCTTGTTTGAAGCTCTCAGGATCGATCTTCCGGAATAGCTCTCGGGCTGCTTCTGGTTTCACCAGGTTAGGATTGGGTTTGGAAAATCCTTTAACATCTACGGTCGTCAGCTCTTGTGTTGGAACTGCAACATCTATTGCCCCAGACAGTTCTTCTGGCAAATATTCACCTGCTCTGTTTTCAGCCTCCTGCTCAAGGTCAACTGTTTGCTTTCCAACCATCACAGATCTGAGGGAATCTATGTTGATCGGATCAAGAAGCACTTGCTTATACTTATCCGGAAAATTGCTTTCATAGAGTATTTCCCGTGACAAGGACAGAGAGTCTTGCCTGGTCCAGCTCAAGTTTGAGAGAGAATCAGGTTGTGAAATTTCCAACTTTTGATTTTTGAGGTTGGTATAGCTCTCCTGGTAGCTAGCCGTTGCCTTGCGATGGTCTTTCAAAAGCTTCAATTGAGCTTTCCTTTCCCTTGTCAGTTCACGAACTTTCTTCGCCCGGTTCACAGTTTTGGCATGTCGACCGGTAGCTGTTGCATTTACTTTCACTTGGGCGGCAAGCGATGAAGCAAACACTAAGAGTGTTCCAATTAGGATGAGTCTCATACTAGTTAGTTCCCTTAATTAGGAAAAGGTCATCAGTGTGGATTGTCTAGGACTAGTGTTAAGCAGATTAGGTACGAGCTACAAGCTCGCATTGGCAGAGGGAACAGGTTACTAAGGTCTTAATTAAGAAACTACTACTCTAATGATTTAAGTTTTAAGGTCGCACTAGTCTCACTACCAGAAACAAGTTCAGAATTTGGAAAAAGAGAAACGATTTGTTGAGTCATATCAACAGAATCTTCAAACTCATAGAATTGAAAAATCAGTTTGCCATCGACTTTCACCGTATCGAACTTAATAGAGTCAAGATGGAGTAGAACAGCATCAATAAACCCTTTACTATTGAGAGACTTACAAGGCCCTGAGAGTGCGATTCTTTCATACAAATTATTATCGTTAAAATGCATTACATACAATTCACAGTCATCATTCAAATTATATGTTATCATTTTATAGTTTAACTTCTCAGGTTCTGGCTTTGTGCATCCTAAAAGAACCAAAACAATTTGAATAGAGTATAAGACCAATCTCATCCCTCCAAACCTAACCCGCTACACCTCAAAAACAAAAAATCCACCGTAAGAGTGGTAGCTCGGGACCAGTTATAACCGCGTACTAGTTGGGAATAGTTATTCTAGTTCGAATTCTGAATCAGGAATCAATGGATTGATCTCACATCGTGTTAAAAAGAGAATCATTTGACCTTCCCGTGACCTTACTCTGAGTTGAGTGGGTATTTTTACCCCCTCTTTTGTCTCATAGCGCAAAAAATAGCTAGTTCTTCCAGTTGCAGAATTAATGGTTTTATATAAAAGTCCAGTCTTAATACTATAGTAGCTAATTCTCTTATTTCCATTAGGGTAAGTAATCTCAACTTCATAATATCCTTCGTCATACACCCTTTCGCCATGATTTATTAACTCCAATCCGTTTTCAAGTTGGTATAACACCGGGAAAATAGTTGCTTGCTCAAGCATTCCTTCTTTAGTATCCTCATCCATTTCTTTCAGCACTCCATTGATGCTAATTACTCCTTGTTGGCCATTCAAAATTCTTATCGATTGTTCTACGGGAGTTTGTAAAACCAGCTTCATCTTGTCAGGAAATACACGATAACTCGTAGCTACAAATTTTTGATCTCCCAGTTCAGCTTCAACCTGCATAATAATGGATTTTACCCTTCGCAAATTTTCTGCACCGCCAAGCGAATCAATGAAAATATTTAGTACTTGTTCTCCTGACAAAAGTGATTGAGATTGTCCTGAGCTGATGTTCTGAGATACACTTTCAGAAGACAAACCAATGAGTGTCCCTATCAAAATTGTTACAAGCAGCAATCTCATCCCTCCAAACCTACTCCACCCCTCTCCCAAAAACAAAAACACCCCCACCAGGCGCAGTTTGCAACCACGCTTTCGTATAATTGTTAGGAAATAACAAGATAAAAAGGCGTAGCAAATGCATACGCCTAGTTCCCGTTTTTTTTAGTTTCATCCAACGCCTAGGTAGGGATTGATCCCGCACTAAGCGTAGTTTGCAACTACGCTTTCGTATAATTTCGGAAAATAACAAGATAAAAAGACGTAGCAAATGCATACGCCTAGTTCCCGTTTTTTAACTTCATCCTACGTCTAGGTAGGGGGACATAATTATTTATTCATAATGAAATGATCTCAGAAATGTATTTGTCTTTAAAATTGCTATCCATTTCTATAAACTTCTCCCATTCCAGGCCTGCACTTTCACTCAACTTCTTGGTTAAGTAAAGCACCCTATTGCATAGATCAAAGACATAAAATTGAGACCATCCTACAGGCTCTGAATAGTGTTCTACGACAATTAGATAGCCTTTATTTCTTATCAATACTTCGTTGAACCCTGTAGTACAAAGTGTTTTTTTATAGACTTCTTTTGCCCCCTGCTTGAGACAGACTCTGTTTAGTATTGAGCCACAATTATCAACAAGCTTGGTCAATTCTTTACTTTCTACTACAAGCTGTAGACCGTTGGCTTCAAAAGCATCCGTCATGATCTCTTGACCGTGACTGGGAATGCTTAATAATATCAGTAAGCTAGTTGTTATTGTTGACTTGAACTTCATCAAGTAAAACACCATCGCCATTTCCGGACGTGTTGCCAACTGGCTGATATACTCGTGCTGTTTGACCTCCATTGGTTACTGTTTTAACTACGCTTGTGTTTGTTTGATTAGCATTTGGGTCTGCCGAAGAGAAGCTAACATTATTGTACACTAAGTTAGGACTTACAGATGTACTATTATCAATATTAACATTAGCAGCATTCATGCCAGTTCCTACTTGTATGTGTAAATGTTGCTCCGCGCCTTCAAAACCTTCAGCATTACCAGTAGTTCCTGCTGTCCCAATATTTTGCCCCATAGTTACTGTTTCACCCGCTGCAATAGCAGGATCAATCTGATCCAAGTGACTATACTGAACAAATATATTATCCTGTTGGGGTCCATTCTCCCCAATCGGTCCTGTGAAGTCCGCTTGGGCTTCTGGATGAATATTGGTCTTAACAACCACATTGTTTCCAAGTGGCCCTGCTTCTCCGGCAAAAACAACCGTTCCGGACATTGTAGAACTGACATTCGTACCTGATGGTGCAGCCAAATCATGTCCACTATGCTGTCTAGTGCCATTTGTGCGAACATTACCTGGGCCCAAATTACTGGCTCTATTTTGCCTTATCTGCATGTTAGCTAAAGGATTGTCACAAGGCACTCCAGGAGGGCAATCTCCATTTGGGTCGTTATATCTAGCAGGATTATTAAATGAGTAATTATACGGAGTCAACTCATAAAAATTCTCACCTTTGGGATCGGCCTGCCACCATCTGCCCAATGCAGGATTATAATTCCTGTACCTAGTGTAGTCAATATTTAAATCAAATGCGTCCTCTCTTTCAGCTCCGTCGTTGAACTTGAACCTATTGACCGAACTCGCCGTCCTCTGATACTCACTAAAGGTAAGACCAAAAGGATAGTAATCATCGCTCTGCACCACATGCGTCTTTTTATGAGTAACTGTCAGATCGTCAAAATCCACAACACTCAGGGCGTTTGTTTCATTGGAGACGTACACCAGGATGTACCCTTCTTCTTCGATGATAATCGGGTTATCAAGTGAGACGGTTTCCCACTGCAGGTGCGATGCACTGCTGATTTGCTGGTAGCCTGCAGTAAGAAACAAGAAATCCTTGTCAAATACCATGTAATTCAGGTACGCCCTCGGGACACTGGAGTCCACATCGCCATCCTTGTCCGTCTGAATGGCACCTAGCACCGTACCGTCAACATTGGTAACATCTATACTGTTTCCTTCTGTCCCAGCAGTGCTTCCGCTAGTTGATCCGGTAAGCAGCATGTTGAACAGGTCATCGAGAAAGAAGGTACCGTCATTTGCGGGCGGTAACTCGTAATATGATTTTGTGCTTAGCTCGATCGTATCGCCTTTTTGTACGGAGAACATGGTCTTAAGGCCTACCACGCCTTCCACAATGGTACTGTCTCCTGCTGTGTTCGTGTTCAATCGCATGACGTACGAACTGCTATTGCCTACATTACCAGGGTCTGACCGAGAAGTTTGAGACCAGATATCGTAGTTAGCCGCCTCAGCAGGGTCTTCCATTGTCGCAACTTGCGTGTACACTTCTGGAGTTGTACTGAAGGTCACGCGGACATTGCCGAGATGGTCTTTGAGGTGGTATTGGTAGTCCCAGCCTTCGAGAGCCTCAGGCTGACCCGCATATTGAGGAATAATCCGACCTTCTTCATGCTGGATCAGTTGGAGTGTATCGTTTTCGTAGATGAACGGCCCTACGTAATCCATTTTCTTTTCCTGGGCTCCATCTTTGTAAACCGTTTGGCTTAGTTTGATTCCAGCTGCATCGTATTGATAAACGATGGAGTCTCCGCTATCGAATTCCACTTTTCTTGGAAGATTCAACAAATTGTACTGAATAGCTACAATGCCTTTGTTCAAATCCTGCGTCATGTTTCCATTTGCGTCGTAGGTATAATCATTGCCCACATTGGCTCCGTCAGAAAATCCAGCCTCAGCACGATCGTCCTTTACAAACTGCAACTGGTTCCCACCTGCGCCATAGTCATACATAAGCTCGTCAATCACATCAACATAGTTGGATTGGTTTATCCCTTGACGCACCAGGCCTGTAATGTTTCCATTCAGGTCATAAGCAATGGATGGAACGGTGAAGTACCCTTTGTCCTTTCCATAACTTGAGCCAGCCATCGCGGCGTACTGGGCTGCGTTCAATCGATTCAACCCATCATAATGATAGGTATAGAGCCGCTCTTCTTCACTAAATCCCTTCCAACGAATAGCAGAGATGTTCCCATTATGTACAGGCTGATGACTCATTTCCTTATTTCCATGAAATTCAGTGGTGGTGGTGGCTGAGGCAATCTGTAACCCGGTAGAAAGTTGAGTTCCCAATTTCGATTGAACCCGATAATAGTAGGTAGTGCCGATAGAAAGTCCTGAATCCGTGTATTCCATATCATTTGCGTTCGTAGTGAAGATCTCCGTATACGCTCCTTGTTGCGATGAGCTTCGACTTATCCTATAGCCCTCATTTCCTGTTACCTGATCCCAACTTAGCAAGATGGATTCGTTAGACAAGGCGGTTGCAGCGATGTTTGTGGGTTCAGCTGCATCAAACGAAATAGCATATGAATCACCCCAACAGTTGTAACTATTTTGGGCTCGTAGATAAACGGTACCTGGAGTATCAATGAAGTGCGTATCGGATTGATCCGCGATTGAGGTTCCGCTGGCTGTTGTTTGCCAATACCAGGTTTCTCCGGTAAGAGGAGCATTACGTGTCACTGTCGCTCCATCAAAATCATATATTGCCGACGCAATCGTAGGGGTGGATGCACCTGGTTCAACTATTATCGTTTTGGTAGGAAACTCCGTGTCGCAAAGTCCATTTTTGACTTCTGCCTGTATCTGATAGGTCACTATCCCGAGGGGTGACTCACTGAGTATATCATCCAATGAGGTCACATCGTAGGTGTTTGCGAGTATGATCCATGAACTGTAATTTCCGCTACCTATCTTAGATCTCCTCTTCCATCTTAAAACCGTTCCCGTATGCCCGGTGAGGGTAAAGTTTGCACTACCAGTGCCACACTGCGTACCAGGACCGTTGATTACTCCCCCAACGGTAGCCGCATCAAGTGAAATGGTTTGGCTTCCTTGCATAGCAGCAGTACACCCAGTGGAGGTATTACTTGCATGCACCATGTAGGTTCCCTCTCCTGTTTGGTCGCCAAAACTGATAGCCACCCCTGTCCCTGGAACTGGATTTCCTATGGAACTTCCATCCAGTTCCAATTGATATTCTACTCCAAGCTGTGAGTCATTTAAGCCAATTGGCAGACCTGATCCTCCTTCGCATGTGGTTCCACCTCCTGTCACTGAATAGATGGCTGGCAAGAAGTCGATTGCTACGACAGCGCTTCCACTCATATTTTCCGTACACCCAGTATTGGAATTTGTCGCAATTACCTCATATGTGCCAGTTGACGTTTGATCGCCAAAGCTGATTGCGGTTCCCGTCCCACTGATCGGAGATCCCAGGTCGACACCATCCTTTTGTAATTGATAGCTAAACCCAGTCTGCGAACCGCTCAAACCTACAGCTATTCCTGACGAACCATCACAATAACTGCCTCCGCCCGTAACAGCGTATACAGGAGGTAAAGGATCCACAGTCACCGTCTTTTTGGGATAGGCCGAACTACATACTCCATTCTGCACCCTTGCTCTGATCTGGTAGGTACGGACTCCACCACTCCACTCTTGCAGGTTATAATTGACTGAGGTCACATTATCTGTAGATTCAAAAATGCTCCAACCCGTATAGCTACCAGAGCCATTCTTGTATCGGTATTGCCAGTGTTTAATCGTTCCTGTATATCCCGAGATAGTAAAATTGACAGAGCCAGGTCCACACCGACTATTAACGTTGCTACTGATAGTTCCCCCAACCGTGACTGGATCAGTATAGATAGTGGCGCTTCCAGTCATAGTACTCGTACAGCCGGTAGTAGTATTAGTGGCAATTACCGTGTAGTTTCCAACCAAAGATTGATTGCCAAAGCTAAGAAGAGCGCCTGTTCCACTAACTGCGCTTCCAACGTTGGTCCCGTCTCTTCTTAATTGATAATTAACCCCCGTCTGTGAGTCACTCAGTTCGACCGGAAGACCGCTCCCACCCTCACAAAAAATGCCGCCGCCTTGCACTGCATAGGTTGCAGGTAGTGGGTTAACAGTAACAGTCTTGCTTCCACTCATCGTACGACTACAACCGGTGCTTGCATCGGTTGCAATAACGGTATAGGTTCCAGCTGTTGTCTGATTACCAAAATTGATCAAACTGCCGGTACCACTTACCAGACTCCCAACATTCGTACTCCCTCTTTTTAATTGGTAATTGACACCAGTTTGAGTGTCACTCAACTGAACAGAAACCCCACTACCGCCACTACAAAAACTACCGCCTCCCTGTACGGAATAGCTGGTAGGAAGAGGATTAACTGTGATGCTTTTGGCTCTCGAACTACTCCAACAACCAGTACCGTTGTTTCTGGCTCGGAGGTAATACGTTCCGTTTGATGTTGCCGTGTACGTTGATGAGGAATTGGAAGTGGATGTTCCGTTCGAATTAGTCCCCTGCCAATACCATGTTATACCTGATGGTGGAGTGCTCCTTGTCAACACTGTGTTTCCACAATTTTGCGTGTTTGATGGAGTACTGGGTTGCGAAGGAATGGTATTTATGGTCACGCTTTTTGCACGCGAAGGACTCCAACAGCCAGTACTGTTGTTTCTGGTCCGAAGGTAATAGGTCCCACTTGACGACGCTGTGTAAGTCGAGGAAGAGTTGGAGGTAGAAGTTCCATTCGAATTCGTCCCCTGCCAGTACCAAGTCACTCCCGAGGGTGGAGTACCCCTAGTCAATATCGTACTTCCACAATTTTGCGTGTGTGATGGTGTGCTGGGCTGTGAGGGAACCGTGTTGATCGTAACGCTCTTGGCCCTCGAACTACCCCAACACCCTGTAGAATTGTTTCTCGCTCTTATGTAATAGGTCCCATTTGAAGTCGCGGTGTAAGTTGAAGAAGCATTGGATGTAGACGTCCCACTTGAATTTGTCCCTTGCCAGTACCAGGTCACTCCGGATGGTGGAGTACCTCGTGTCAATACTGTATTGCCACAATTTTGTGTGTTCGATGGTGTACTGGGCTGAGAGGGAACGCTATTAACCGTAACGCTCTTGGCCCTCGAACTACCCCAACAACCGGTTGCATTGTTCCTCGCTCGAATGTAGTAGGTCCCGTTTGATGTTGTCGTATATGTCGAGGATGAGTTGGAGGTGGAAGTCCCACTTGAATTGGTTCCTTGCCAGTACCAGGTGACTCCGGATGGAGGATTTCCCCTTGTCAGAACCGTGTTGCCACAATTTTGAGTGTTGGACGGAGTACTGGGAGTGCCCGGAATTGTGTTAACTGATGCACTCACAGATCTGGAACTGCTCCAGCATCCTGCAGCGCTCCGAGCTCGAATGTAGTATGTTCCAGCTGAGGAAATAGTATAGGTCGAAGATGCGTTCGAAGTGGAGGTACCGTTCGAATTGGTGCCTTGCCAATACCAGATAACACCAGCTGGCGGAGCTCCTCTGCTCAGGGTAGTGCTTCCGCAATTGTTCGCGACGGAGGGAGTACTTGGAGTTGATGGATATTGATTGACGGTCACCGATGTGGATCGAGCTGAACTCCACATCCCCGTTCCATTGTCCCTGGCCCTCAAATACACATTTCCACTGCTGGTTTTCGTGTAGGTCGCGGAAGAGTTGGACGTAGAGGTTCCGTTAGAAGCCGTCTGCCAATACCACGTTATTCCAGAAGGTGGCGTTCCCCTTGTCAGTGTTTTGTTTCCGCAGGTATTGGCGGAAACCGATGGCGAGGATGGCGTTGATGGCGGCACAGCGTTCACATATACATAAATAGTCTTGACAGACAGAAATCCGTTGATTGCAGCAGTGGCACTCACACTCCTATTGCTACCGCTCGTTGTCCATTTAACCTGAACGCTGGTATTAGACTGACTTAAAATGGTTCCGCCACTTACGGAATAAAAAGTCGAATTGTGATTTCCAGAGGTAACATTAACGTAGTACCAGTCAACATCATAAAGGTTGGCTGAAGTTGGCCCGGAAAAGGTCCAGGTACCGGCACTTCCACCACCACCGGGCCCACCAAATTGTGCCAAACCGTTCAAGTAGGTGCTAGCACAGAAAAAGAACGTGATCAGTCGAAAACAGATTTGCTTGTTCATGATAAAATTCAGTTAGGGTTTAGTTGGCAGGGATGCCGGTTACAGTTGTATTGTAAATCAGCTCCATGCTAAAGAGATCAGTCGGATCCGGTACCTGAGACGATCCGGAAAGGCTCGACTCGTTGATCGCATTTAGCCAACCTCGGATGTTATAAGAGTAGTCTACTGTTTGAGCAAAACCAGCTCCATCTCCATGAAGGTTCTTTTCGACTAACTCTCCCAGTGCGTTGTATTTGTTAGAAAGCAAGTGGATCCGTTCGCCTCCATTCAGTGTATGGAATGCGTCAACTAACCTGTTAGCATGGTCATATTCGTACTTTACCAGGATGTTTGTCTCTTCGTTACCGTTCCAATGCACATTTTTAATCTGGCGAACATTTCCCTTGAAATCATACTGGGTACTTACCGTATCCGACCCGCCCGCCAGATGATTTTCACTAAGAACCTGGATGACTCGGTATTTTTCATCATAGAAAGTAACTGTAGTAAGGAAATCGGATGATCCCAGTTGTGCAGTCAATGTTCCGGTCACCTGACCCTTCACATCAGATTTATGAACAGGAGCCAGATGAAACTCATCAGTCGAATTGAATTCGGGAGCCAGGCTAAAGGCAGCCCCTACAAGGTCAGATCCTGGGACAAAGTCATATGTATCGTAATAAGTAACGGTCAGGTAACGCTGAACAAGACCTGATGCCTCCGTAGGAAATATACGACTGGTGTATTGATGAGTACCGCTAGCATCGAACGATTCTCCACGTTCGGAAATGCTGGCCACAGAATCTCTTAAGGCAATTTCACCAGATGAACCGTCTAAAATCCCCGTGATGACAGGTCGGTTCAACTTGTCATACTTCGTAAACTGCCACTCCACGCCCAAACCAATGTTTGGATCTCTTTGGTTGCCATCTTGCGTTAGAACCAAACGGTCCCATTCATCATAGATCATCAATACTTTCTCTGCACCAGGGACTTTCTTTTCAACCATCCTTTTTCTCTCATCATATGAATATTGAAATGCCCAGGTGTCTAAAAATGGTTGTCTACCGGCTGAATAGGGTGTTAGGGCCAAAAAGTCGCTTGGTAAGAGGGCCACTGCCTGCGGTGGAAGGACAATGCGCAAAAGGCCAAAATCATCATAGATATAGTAGGTCTCTGCCCACTTTGTAGAATCTACTCTGGACCTCTTCAGAATGACCTGTCCTGTTTTATTCGTGAACTCCATAGTCACATTTCCATCCTCATCTATGACCTGGTTAGTCGAAAGTTCATTTTCAGGATAAAACTCCTCACCCTGACCCAGCAGGCCGTTCCAGTTTAATCTCATCACCGCGGAATCCGAATTGAATTTAATTGCTGTTTTTACTGTATTGGACCCCAGTTGCCAGTTAATTCCCGGTGCTCCCTGTTCTAACACTCTGCTAAGTGGCGTGCCATCAAATGACGTCTCCGCGAACGGAGCTGGATCGATAGCTACTCCGGTAGCATTTTGATAAAATTCGTACTGCTCGGTCCCGATCGGGTCGGTGACACTGAATGCATTTTCTCGATAGCTAAGATCATTCGCCGGGCTTTCGTAGGGTAAAATCTGTATGTTTTCTCGCCCATATTCGTCGTAATGGGCAAGCTGGACTATATCCATTGAATTAGGACTATGTCGCCAGGCTATATTCTGCTCTATCCTACCCAATCCATCGTGATAGGCTCTGGTTTTAGAGATGCTCACCTCCGATAACCCACTAAGGTTGATAGAATCCGAGACCTGGACTCTTGGAACGGTAGTCTCGATAGTATTTTTCCAGGGATCTGATCCATCGACAACGTAGACTGGTGGTGTCACATAAGGAAATAAACCACCTGCCTTGACCTTCACCGTGTAAGTTCCTAAATCCTCGGCGAGGAACGAAGCTTGATTTGCCCCATCAATCGGGTTTCCATTTAAGTACCATTGAAACGGTCCTAGTGTGGGATCAATGCTGAGCGTTACTCCAGGGTTGGAAAATGAGATGATTCCTGATGGTGAAATCTCGGGGTTCGCCAAAACCACTACATTTTTCTGATCAGTTCCGTCACAACCTGTTGCTGGATGTATATAGTGGTACGATAGTTGATAAATTCCATGACCAACGGCAGGATCAAATTGATATTCATTCACAATGCCATTGCCAGACCATGTTCCTCCGTCCGGAGATCCTTCGAGAGTGACAATGCCTGTGTATTCAAAAACACTGATGTCCCCACCTGCACTAACAGATGGATAGGTACTAACTTTCACACTGAACTCATTTGATGTAGCTAGGTCGGTTTGCAAGCAGCTTGAAGAATTCGATATCATCTGACAGCTTACAATATCTCCATCGCTGAAGTCGCTAGCTGAGTAGATCGTGCTGTTTGCGCCTACGTTTTGTCCATTCCTCTTCCACTGAAAAATGGGGGAATCGCCTCCTTCAAATGTGTTTTCAACTTCAAATTGGACGGAAGTACCTTCACAGACCGCATTCGCATATCCGGAAGATACCTGGATCTGGATCGTGGGAACAGTAGTTCCAACAAGGTCCATCACGATATCATTGGAGGTGACATTTGAGGTGGTGATACATTCCGTTGAGTTAGAAGTCATTTCACATGTGATCACATCATTATCTCGAAGGTCATCGATGAAAATGCTTGGGGAGTTGGATCCTACTGCTACATCATTCAGCTTCCATTGATAAATAGGATTGGTTCCTGAATAGGTGCTTGTATCCACTTCAAATTGAGCCGTTGCCCCGTAACAAATCTGCTCCGAATAACCTGTGGATGGCTGAATAACCAATGATGGGGTATAAACCGGCGCATCGATCATCGATTGAAGTGCTGATGTCTCAGTGCACGTTCCAATGGTGACAGACACCTTGTAAGTACCCGCTTGACTTGGTTGAAATGTTCGCGCCGTTTCGCCGGATATCGGAACATCATTTAGGAACCATTGATAACTATCCGCTCCGGCTGGGCTTGCCTGGAAAGTTGGCGGTGGATCATGTGGACAGAATTCAGGAAAACCAACGAAAGATACTCCGAGTGGAGAATTTTCGGTGATCGTGGCCTCACTGAATGAGTAAACAGAACAGCCGTTGTTATTTTTCTCTGCTGAAACCCGATAGCTGCCTTCGCCAACAGGACCAAAGTAAATGGTCCCACCGTCGCCCTCCTGTGATGGCCCAACGAGTGTTCCGTCCAACTCCTCCAATTGATACCATACAGAGGGCTCTGATGAATCAACTGACAACTGCTTTGTCTCACCGAAGCAAACAGGTCCTCCTCCCATCACGCCAAACGGATCGGGGACATCTTTAACCAATACAGCAACAGGATCTGAGGTAGCAGTCAACGAGGTATGACATCCATCGTGGTTGGAGGTAAGCACACAGGTAACAACATCGCCATTCGAATAGTCGGAAGACACATGCGTCGACGCATTAATTCCTACGTTAGTCCCGTTCTTTTTCCATTGATACGTGGGTGCGGTTCCTTGGTAGGTAGTTGCGGCAGTAAAGGTTACTTCATCACCCGGACAAATATTGTTAACATTTGAACTGATGACGATTGTCGGTGTCACATTGGTTTCGACATTTACTTCACCTGTACTAGCTGTCGCACTTTTCCCATTGGCACAGCCTGGATCATTCGAAGTGATGGTTAGTGAAACCTGATCCCCATCTGAAAGTGTTGAAATACTAAAATCCGAGGTGGTGGCTTGCGATACACCATTCAGCTTCCAGTTATAGGTTGGGTTCGTTCCACCATTTGTAATGCTTGCGGTGAAAGTCACATTTTCACTGTCACAAATGTCTACGAATGCCGGAGTTATCGAAACAGACGGATTCACGTCCGGAATCTCCGTGATCGTGACCTTAGAGGATTCGGTAGGACATCCAGCTCTTGTCCCAACCACTTTATACTCCCCAGGACCGTAATTGCCAAAGGAGAGTTCACCGTTGTTACCCCAAAAAGGTCCAACCAGGTTGCTACCTGCAAATGTTTTTAGTTGGTAAGAGACTCCTGGTTCAGAACTGCCTATCTTAAGTTCTTTGGTATCACCAGCACAAACGTTTCCCCCTCCCATCATATGGATCATATTAGGCGGGGTTTTCACGTCGACGGTAATGGAATTTGATGTCGCTGTATTAGAAGTGATGCAGCCAGAGTAGTTAGATGTCAAGGTGCAAGTGATCACGTCGTTATCTTGCAAATCACTTGCACTGTAGCTGGACCCCGTATCAATTACTGCGCCGTTCTTTTTCCACTGGTAGGTAGGACTAGTCCCGCCGTTTGTTGGCGATGCTGTGAAAACGACTGCTTCTCCTGGACAGATGTTGTTTTGGCTTGCACTGATGGAAACGGAAGGACTAACGTAACTTTCGACGTTGATTTCACCGGTTGAAGCCGTGGCACTCTTACCATTCGCACATCCTGGATCATTCGAGATAATTGTGAGTGATACAACATCACCGTCTGACAGTGTTGAGATATTGTAGCTGGATGCCGAACTCTTACTGACTCCATTTAGTTTCCAGGAGTAAGATGGGCTAGATCCCCCATGTGTAATATTGGCAGAAAAAGAAACATTTTCACCACTGCAGATATTTACAAAAGATGGAGTAATAGAAACACTGGGATTAACATCCGGAACAGATATAATTGTTACTTGATTGAGGGCCTCAATCGAGCAGCCATTTCCATTTTTTGTCCCGACGACTTTATAGGTTCCCGGACCGTGATTGCCCAGTGAAAGAGTCCCCGCATTTCCCCACTTTGAGGACCCAATATTCGAACCAGCAGATGTTTGTAACTGGTACTTCACATCGGTTTGAGAATTCAGGACTTGAACTACTTTGGTTCCTGTTCCACAAATAGTTGTGCCACCTTGAGCCTGGATACCAAAAGGCATCGGGCAATCCTGAGCGCTCACAGACTGCAACAAAATGAACAGGACTAGGATGAGTATGAATTTTAATGTGATTTTAGCTTTCATTTGTGCACTTTTTGAGATTAGGTATTTATTCTCCTGCGTATTTGTAGGCTACCTTTTGAATGATGTGATCATTGTGATCCTTCACCAACTGCAGCCTTCCAAAAGCATCATATTCATAGGTGGTAGTTAGCCCATTCGGGTCCGTAACCCTGGATAGACCTCTTCCCGGAATGTACTCGTACAAGGTCAGCAGTGAACCTTCGATATTTTTTAAATTCTGAATTTCAGCAGTAGTAAGGTTGTTCCTGGTAGGGTCCTCTAGAGCACTTCCAGATAAAGCAAGCGCAGAAGTAACTTGGGATTCATTGGCATTTTCAATTTTAGCCAGAGGCAGCGTTTGGTTGTGGCCCCAGATGTACGTGGTTGAAATACCATTCGGCACGGTAAAACTCTTTACATTTCCCTTCGAGTCGTATGAAACACTTGTTAGCTGGCGATGATTGGGGAAACCTGTCGCATCCGTAGAACCTGGAAAGAACTGACTTGGAGTAAGTGGTTCATACTTAAATACTCCTGAAGCTACCACATGCTGACCATTCACTTCATACTGCATTGCATTAGCCTCTGTGATGTTGCTGTCCACATATCTAAATTGCTCTATGGGGAACCCCACCATGTTTTTTGATTTCAGGCTATCCAAAATCTCAGAAGTGTGAGAATAATCCTCAGGATACTTATAGACCGTTTTTTGAAAGTCACCTTCACTGTCAAGCATTGTCTCTGAGGTCTTCAGATAATGCTGATTGCCCTCATAGTAAAAATTAGAAGAGGATGTCTGAGTTCGAGCTGGTGAGCTGTCATCAGTGGCCGTGGTGATGGTTGAATTTAAGTGGAACCGTCCCGAAAACTGCTGATAAAACTTTGTGTAGGTGGGTCCATCTGTTTTAATAGCATTGACGTAAAATGTCGGATCGGTTGGGTTGTCTTCTGGCGTAATGAAATCGTAATTATTAGTCAACCGTTTGACCTGGATCGGATTACTGTTTTCTAACCTGTAATCGGTCTGTTTGAGCAACAACCCTCTGCGCCAATCCCTGGTATCCGGAACAACTGGAGGATAGATTTCTATTTTTTGAGCACCGAATGACACAACATCGTCGTATTTGTTTAGGATCCAACCTTGAGTGAAATCAGCCTGATCAAATGGAGAGGTGTATTCATACTCTGTATATCCATTGGGAATTCCTGCTTTATCAAGTTGCTTCTTAATCACCCTTGAATAGCCAACCACTCCTCCTTTTGTCGTTGCCAAGGGTAGATTTGTGTTGTATGTTCGGATCCATGTCAACGGCAGAGGGCCTGTCAGCCAGCCGTTGTAAGTAAATAGAGCTGGATCAAAAACCTCTATGAATCCATATTTGGGAACCGTCGCTAAATGGCCCGAAGAAAAACCGGGAACGAAACCATCGTAGGTATATTCGTTGACCAGCCCTACTTCACCCCTTCCCTTCGTATCTACTGTTTTGGCAATTCGTAAGCCACCCACCAATTTTTTACCTTCAGGACCAAGGGATTGAAAATAGTGCCAGCTGACATTTGCAAATAGATCGGGAATAAGTTCAGGTATGCATCCACCTCCATTGTTAAAAGTGCTGATCGAAATCTGGTATTCGTCTGGAGGCAAGTTTATGGTCCCTTTTGTAGATCCTGAGGCTTGTTCTTCAAGGTTCAAGTCCGCTACCGTGCTTCCACTCATGTCCTTGAAGGTGATGAGAATACCGCAGTATGTATCGTTCATGGGCGGTCCCATGATTTCAAACGTCACCTCGGATGCTGGAGCATTAGCATCGACAGTGTCAGAGCCCTGATCATAGTGGAAGGTGACCGGGCTCCCCTCGATCTTTCGGGTTCTCTGCTCCATACTCTGAATTTCATTGCCTTCATAGATGAACTCGGTAGAGCCGCCCGTCTTATAGCTAATCTTCCTCAAAATACCTGCTTGTGCATATGCCGGATCGGGCTCGCGATTAGCCGTTCCGCCATGAACATAGACATAGCCTTCGTGTCCAAACAGAAAAAGGTATTTAGTATAGGCAGGCTCCAGGGTGGTGTTACCGACCTGACCGTTGTAATACCCCCAATGGTCTCTGGCCTTTGAATGCCTGTTTGGCAAGTAATAAAGCTGGTTGTATTCGAAACTTGAGTGAACAATAGAATTTGAATCGGTTTCGTCCCATTCCAGGATTCGGTCAAGTTTTAATCGTTTTCGGTAATCTCCATCGTAGTTCAGCGGAGTGCCTCCCAAGTAAATCATGTCACAGGAATCTTCCAGGGGAACGACCCCTGTTTCGGTAAAATAGGTGTATTCAAACGAGTACTTTTTTAACAGCTGATCATTAATGTTCCAAACCTCAATTGAATTCAAGATCTTATCATCTCTGAAATCACATCGGTACCCACCGGTTGTAAAGGTGATCTTTCCCCCTTCGTGATTGATTTGTTTAAGCCTTAATGCATGTGTGGTGATGACCGTAAAGGATGGCTGATGAGTGCCGTTCAAGGGAATCTTGTTTGACACCGATTCTGTCACAAGTCGTGTCGGGTATTGTTCGTATTCAAAGGTGATTTTACCCTCATGAGAAGGGTGCGAAATCTCTGTCAGGTACCAGGAAGAGACTTTAAAGGTGTTGTCCGTCCATGAACCACTTATAGGACGAGAATTAGAAAATTCATAGTCTCTAAATGAGTACTTGGTACCGTCCACATTGAGTATATCAAACCCGACTAGTGAACCAACTAGAGTCGCTCCAAGCGAATTGTCGATCGGAATCTGACCTTCTGCGACATAGATCGGCAAAATCTTGATATCACTTTGAGGTACCTGCATAATGTTTCCATCTTTCTGAATAAAGAAGCTACCGGAGACACCTCCGGCGTTAAAGAAAAACTTATCAGGCTCACCGTCCCAGGTTCCGTTGGAAATGTTCGTCAGGTAGTCGTTCACCGTTTGGTCCGTGTCCGCATTCTTGGCGTCAGGAGGAAGCGCAGGTAAGGCTGTGTAGCCGCTTTCTCCATCATCTATCCTTCCCCTTGTAACTCTCGAAACGGAACCTCCGGCATTCAGTGTCCAACCCAATCCAACCCATGTCGGCATCTCCTCCACCTTGACTCCATTGCTTGCAGAATAGCTAAGTACGACCTGGCTAGCTAGTGTCTTGGAAGATGCAGCAGCAAGTGGAATAGAGACATTAATAGATCCGGTATACAAGCTCACATCCGTATTACCGGCTTTGTGGAAAGCCATCGCAGTTGGACTCGGCATTGCGACCTGCATTTCAAGTGGAAATGGGTCCTGTGAGAGGAGGTTATAAGGTTGACAAAAAATCGCAATTGATATAAAGAGTATGACGAAATATCTTTTCATAAGAAATTGGGTTGTGCAGAAATACTCGCTGTTACTTTTTTAATATTTATTTGTACCCAATTCTGAAAAAGGTAATCATCGACGATCCCGTTCACTGAAATATCACATGCGCAGACACATTGAGGACAGTGAAATAATTGAGCATATTCGGAAAGAAACAAGCCAAACTGATGAGGTTTTGAAGTATGTGTATCAGTTGAACTTTGAGTCCGTAAAACGCTACATCGTCAATACGGGAGGAACTGAGGAGGATGCGAAGGACACATTTCAGGATGCACTGGTCGTCTTCATTAACGCAGTAAAACGACGGAATTTCGAAAGGAGATCATCGATAAAAACATACGTATTTGCAATCACTAAAAATTTGTGGTTGAAGGAGTTGAGGCAAACAGGGAAATTTTCGTTTACAGAGATCGATTTGGTTGATGAACAGTTGCCGGAGGAGAACTCAATAGAAATTACTGATAAGATAGCCCTACTAAATAAAGCTATGATGGACTTAAGTGAGGAGTGCCGTACCTTATTACTTGATTTCTACTATAAAAAAAGCTCAATGCGCGATCTCATGGCGAAATTTGGACTAGGAAGTGAACAAGCAGCAAAAAACAAAAAGTATCGATGCATGTCTAAGTTGATGACCTTATGTGAAAAAAGCGGACTAACTAACGAAAGCCTTAGTCAATTTGAGTAAAAATCAGGACCATATCGAGAAGATCGAAGCGTTTCTGGAAGGTAGGTTAGATCCTGCTGGCCACACGGAATTTGAGAAATCCTTGCAGTCAAACGAGGCGCTTAGAAAGGAATATGAGAATTATCAA
This sequence comes from Cyclobacteriaceae bacterium, assembly GCA_028285685.1. GTDB lineage: Bacteria > Bacteroidota > Bacteroidia > Cytophagales > Cyclobacteriaceae > Ekhidna. The sequence goes on from JANQOR010000026.1 coordinate 51,749, forward strand.
CTTGCTTTAAAAGCCATTTCGAATCGTGGTCTCAAGGATCGCCTGAACGAGATACATCATGAGGTGATCCCTCAAAAAAGGAAAACCAGGCAATGGTTAATACCCCTCGGAATCGCTGCATCCGTGACAATCCTTTCTATCTTCTTCTTCCTTCCCGATGAACAATCCATGGATCAACTGTACGATCAGTATTACGTGCCACTAGCTATTCCTAATCTCAGGGACAGCCCTGCCAACGATACTCAATACCCTCACTATTCAGCCGGCGAGTATCAAAAAGCATTTGACAGGCTCAATAGAAAAATCGAACCCTCATCAATGGATATTTTAGTTCTTGGAAATACTCTAATTGAATTAAAGAAGTATCAAGAGGCAATTGAAATCTTCTCAAGATTAAAGAACGACCCCAATACGCAGATCAGGCATCATGCCCTGTGGTACTCTGCGATCGTGAATATAAAAGTCGGTGATCAGAAAGCTGCGATTCAGGACTTAGATGAGCTCTCATCAAATTCCATTTATCAGAGAGAAGCGCGCGAACTAATAGATAGGATCGGGGATTCAGACTAAATATCCAGACTAAGCCACCACCGAACCGTTCTCTGCTTCATCACCCGGATTGACATTAACTAACTTCCCATCAGAGTTTTCAGCAAAAAGTAACATTCCCTGAGATTCTGTACCCATCATTTTACGTGGCGCCAAGTTAGCCATTACTACGACCTTTTTACCAACCATTTCCTCCGGCGTAAAGAACTTAGAAACACCACTTAAGATCGTACGAGTTTCAAGCCCAATATCGACGGTGAACTTCAGAAGCTTATTCGATTTTTCTACAGCTTCGGCCGTTTTGATCTCCCCAACTCTCAGATCCATCTTGACAAAATCATCAAAAACAATCTCGTCCTTTAGCACCTCTAATTCAGATGCATTGTTTTCTTCGTCGTTCATTTTCTTAGTTTCTAACAATTTATTCACTTGAACTTCTATCACCTTGTCGTCGATCTTTTCAAAAAGTAGCTCCGCCTGGTTCAGCTGATGAGAAGAACTCAAGAGATCGACATTTCCAGCTTCTGCCCATTTCTTAGATTCAATGTTCAGGACCTTTGCAAGCTTTTTGGCAGTAAAGGGCAAAAAAGGCTCGCAGACGATCGACAGGTTGGCAGAAATCTGTAGCGCAATGTTTAAAATGGTACCCACTCGGCCTTCATCTTCCTTGATCAATTTCCAAGGCTCCGTGTCCGCCAGATACTTATTGCCGGCTCTGGCAAGCTCCATCATACTGCTAAGCGCTTCGCGAAATTTGAATTGGTTAAGTGCATCTTCGATCTTCTTAGGTATGGAGGCGATTGAGGCTATGACCTCCATATCTATTGGCTGAAGGTCTCCTCTGGATGGTACCTTGCCTTCAAAATATTTATGAGTTAAGACAACAGCTCTGTTGACAAAATTTCCGAAAATAGCAACGAGTTCGCTGTTGTTTCTCGTTTGAAAATCCTTCCAGGTAAAGTCATTGTCCTTTGTTTCAGGAGCATTAGCAGTCAGGACATATCGCAGTACATCTTGCTTATCGGGAAATTCTTCCAGGTACTCATGAAGCCAAACTGCCCAATTCCTTGAGGTTGAGATCTTGTTGTTTTCTAGGTTTAAAAATTCATTTGCCGGCACATTCTCTGGAAGGATGAATGAACCCTCTGCCTTTAAGAGCGCTGGAAAAATGACACAGTGAAACACAATGTTATCCTTTCCAATAAAATGCAACAGCCTGGTGTCTTCTGATTTCCAGTAGTCTTCCCAATTCTTTCCCTCTTGTTTGGCCCATTCTTTTGTTGCAGAAATGTAGCCGATTGGTGCGTCAAACCAGACGTAGAGAACCTTTCCTTCTCCACCTTCAACAGGAACTGGGATTCCCCACGATAAATCTCTGGTCATCGGTCTTGGTTTCAAGCCATTATCAATCCAGCTTTTACACTGGCCGTAAACATTCGACTTCCACTCCTTGTGATCCTCAAGAATCCATTTTTTCAACCAAGGCTCGTATTGATCCAGAGGGAAATACCAATGCTCGGTCTCTTTCAATATTGGGGCCTCGCCACTCAACATTGATTTTGGATTTTTCAGCTCAGAGGGACTCAAAGTAGAGCCACAGTTCTCACATTGATCGCCATAAGCCTCTGGAAAGCTACATGTCGGACATGTCCCCTTTATATATCTATCAGCAAGAAATTGCTGCTCATTTTGATCGTAAAACTGCTCTGAGGTGGTCTCAGTGAATTTGTTTTCGCAGTACAATTTTTCAAAAAACTCAGATGCCGTCTCATGATGCAATTTCGCAGATGTACGATGGTAGATATCAAAACTGATCCCGAATTTTTCAAAAGAACTTTTAATCTGCTCATGATAGAAGTCCACGACCTCCTGTGGAGTTTTGCCTTCTTTTCTGGCTCGCAGCTCAATCGCCACACCGTGCTCATCAGAACCGCATACGAATGCTACGTCTTCCTCCTTGCTTCGGAGATATCTCACGTAGATGTCCGAAGGAACATAAACACCAGCTAGATGACCAATATGCACCGGTCCATTCGCATAAGGTAATGCGGCTGAAATCGTATGTCTTTTGAATTTTTTCACCATTTGATTTGGTTAGAATCCTTTCGATTATTTGATTTTTTCGATTGTCTGATTTTATACGCTTAGCTCCACATTTCAGGCCAATCGGCAAATCCATCATTCTAAAATCGAGCAATTTCCAATTCGGCTGCAAATATAGGAAAGATGATAGCCGTCATACACTATCCAGATTTAATAACAATCCTATATTCCAGAAATTTAGTTGGAAATAATTAGTGGAATTAGACCTCTGTCTTGTTTCTATTTTACATCAACCTATAGAACCGTCATGTACAGATTTCTAAAACCTGCATGGAGAAAATTCCTTAAGCGTCCTGGTTATTCGATCGTTAACACCGTCGGCCTAACCTTGGGACTGGCGTTTGGCTTCCTAATTTTTTCTTTTGTCTATCACGAGACCTCATATGATGCCTCGTATCCTGATAGCGAATCAATCTATCGCATAGGAGGTCGGTACACAATCAGCGGGAATGTGGATGAGTTTTGCAACCTCTCCAGACCGATTGGGCCAGCAATGAAAAACGATTACTCGGGAATCGCTGCTCAAACGAGAATCGCTGGATACAATGGTCTATATGTGCACAAAGCCTTCTTTGACTACAACCAGAAGCAGGTAACAAGTGATCATGTATTCTTTGCTGACTCCACCTTTTTTGATGTTTTTCAGCGAGATTTTTTGCCTGGATCACATCCTAATCCATTAGCTGCTCCTCTTTCAATTGTATTGACAGAAAAACTTGCCAGAAAAATATTTGGTGAGGAAGATCCGATTAACAGGCAAATTGAACTTGATGGAACCACAAAAGTGACAGTGACAGGCGTCATAAGAGAGCTGGATTTTCTCACTCATTTACCATATGAAGCCTTGTTGTCCTGGGATTTGGGAGCACGACCCGGGGAAGAAAACGTGTGGATCGGTTGGCATGTGTACACATACCTTAAACTGACTCCAGGTTTTACCGCCGAAGATCTGAAAAAGGGATTTCCAACCTTCGCAGAAAAATACATGAAGGAAACAACTGACCAATTTGGTGCAGAAGTTGAATTAATTACACAGCCAATCCAATCGATTCATTTAAACTCAGATCTAACATGGGAGGCTTACATAAATCATAACATTAACAATGTCTACATTCTATCCGCCATCGGAATATTTCTTCTGCTAATAGCAGTTATCAATTACGTTAATCTCACAACTGCGCGTTCTGCTGAGCGAGTACTCGAAGTCGGTGTGCGCAAGACCATTGGTTCTTCAAAAACATTGTTGATGCGGCAGTTCCTCTCCGAGTCCATTTTTGTCACTCTGGCTGCCTCCCTATTGGGATTATTGATCATCGCGTTACTCCTACCCTCTTTCAACAGGTTAACTGGCCTGAACTTGTCGTTCACAGAACTGGTCACTTTCAAGGGGCTTCTCATCTACCTTGGATCATCAATTCTACTAGGATTAATTGCTGGATTGTACCCATCATACTTTCTCTCCACAACAAACTCATCCGTCATTTTAAATGGCCGATACTTGACCTCAGGAAAAGGTGTGATACTCAGAAAGGCCCTGGTAACTATCCAGTTTACTACTTCAGTAGCCATCATCATTGCCACCACCATCGTCCTACGACAACTGAATTTCATTGGCTCAAGTGATCTAGGTTTTGATAAGGAGAACGTAATGGTGGTCAAGGTGAGGAATGAAGCTTCCCCGGAATCGTTGAAGGGACTACTTGCGAAGCTAAAAGCCAATCCGGGAGTTGTCAGCGGATCAGTTTCCGCCTCTATTCCAGGCGTTGAACTCAATCAGACTGTTTTCGAGGTTCCGAACGATGCTGGGGTCTTTACAGCGCTAGGCGGTCAGTTTATGGAAATTGATGGTGATTTTCTTCAAATGATTGGAATGAAAATTCACAAGGGAAGAGATTTTATTTATGAGTCGGAAAAGGACCGAAATTCCAGTGTGCTTCTGAATCAGGCTGCAGTGGAGAGTTTTGGCTGGTCCGGTGACCCAGTTGGTAAAAAGATTGGATGGGGAACCGATTCGCTTGAGAATCGCATCTTATACGAGGTAGTCGGAATCGTTCAAGATTTCCATGTTGGCTCCATGCATAGTCAAATCCAGCCTATTGCCATCTTCCTGAGCCAGGAAAGTGAAAAAAATCTGTTTGTCCGCTTAAGGGAAAGTAACATGGAAGAGACCATACGTTTTGTTGAGAACGAGTGGGCCCAATTTGATCAGACTTATCCGATTGAGTATGTATTCCTTGATGAAAATTATGATGAATTCTACGAGAGCGATTCGAACCTATTCTCCTTTCTGACCTATATTTCGCTGGTCATACTTTTCGTTAGTTCACTTGGATTGCTAGGCTTGGTGTCGTTCTCGGTGAATGTACGAAAACGAGAAATAAGTATCAGGAGAGTTCTTGGATCGAGTCCTGGTTCCATTCACAACCTTCTCAGCAGAGAGTACATTCTCCTGCTGGTTCTCGCATTTCTTGTGGGTGGCGGTGCCTCATGGTATTTTCTCAACCAGTGGCTGTCAAATTTTCACTACCGAATTGGCTTCCAGGGCTGGGAATTTGTTCTCGCCTTTGGATGTGTGACAATGCTCGTTTTTCTAATTCTCTTCAGTATCACGAGAAGGGTCATCCAGTCCAATCCAAGCGAAGCATTGAGAATGGAGTAAAATACACTAGCAAACCTATCGTTGTTTGTTCGGGATAGCACTTTTTGGTGATTAAAGCGCTAATTTTGCGCCCGAATTCTAGAACATGCAGGAAATACGTAACATCGCCATTATCGCCCATGTGGACCATGGCAAAACCACTCTCGTCGACAAGATCATCTATGCCACTCAGGAATTTAGAGAGAACCAGGAGAAAGGGGAATTGATTCTTGACAACCATGACCTGGAACGTGAACGTGGTATCACCATCCTATCTAAAAATGTGTCAGCCGAATACAAGGGCGTGAAAATTAACATTATTGATACTCCGGGTCACTCCGACTTTGGTGGAGAAGTTGAGCGTGTGTTAAAAATGGCGGACGGAGTTATCCTTCTGGTCGATGCCTTTGAAGGTCCCATGCCGCAGACAAGATTTGTTTTAGGAAAAGCACTCGGACTGGGTTTGAAACCAATTGTTGTGGTAAATAAAGTCGACAAAGAAAATTGCAGGCCCGAAGAAGTTCACGAACAAGTGTTCGACCTCATGTTCTCTCTCGATGCTACTGAGGAGCAATTGGATTTTGAAACATTGTACGGCTCCAGTAAACAAGGTTGGATGAGTGAAGACTGGAAGCAGCCGACCGACAGTATTACTCCACTTCTTGACAAGATTGTTGAGGTGATACCGGCTCCTGAGTTTAAGGATGGAGTGCCAGCAATGCGAGTCACCTCGCTTGATTATTCATCGTTTACGGGACGGATTGCCATCGGTCGGGTGGTCCAGGGAACATTGAAAGAGGGCGAGTCGCTAGGAATCTCAAAGAGAGATGGCTCGATGAAACGAGTTAAAATAAAAGAGTTACATGTTTTTGAGGGGCTTGGAAGGAAGAAAGTATCAGAGGTCAAGGCTGGTGACATTTGCGCTGTGACCGGACTGGAAGATTTTGAAATAGGCGACACACTGACCGATTTTGACAATCCTGAGATACTACCAAGAATTGCCATCGACGAGCCCACTATGAGTATGCTGTTCACGATCAACGATTCGCCATTTTTTGGTAAAGAAGGAAAATTCGTCACCTCTCGCCACCTACGAGATAGGCTCATGAAAGAGCTTGAGAAGAATCTGGCATTGAAAGTGGAAGAGACCGATTCTGAAGATAAATTCCTGGTATTTGGAAGAGGTGTCTTGCATCTCTCTGTTTTGATCGAGACCATGCGAAGGGAAGGCTACGAATTACAAGTAGGACAGCCCCAGGTCTTGTATAAGGAGATCGACGGACAAAAGAATGAGCCTATTGAGCATTTGGTGATTGATCTCCCGGATGAATTCTCCGGCAAGGCCATAGAATTGGTTACACAACGTAAGGGAGAGTTAAAAGTGATGGAACCTAAGGGTAACATCCAACACCTTGAGTTTGAAATCCCATCGCGAGGATTGATCGGCCTAAGAAACAATATGCTGACAGCTACTGCAGGAGAAGCAGTAATGACGCACCGGTTGCAGGAGTACCAACCATACAAGGGCGATATACCTGGAAGAAATAGCGGCTCCTTGATTTCCATGGAACATGGCCCTGGCACCCCTTATTCTATTGACAAGCTGCAGGATCGCGGTTTCTTCTTTGTTGATCCCGGTGTGGATGTGTATACGGGCCAGGTTATCGGAGAGCATTCCCGAGGAAATGATCTTGTAGTCAATATCCAAAAGGGCAAAAAGTTGACCAACATGCGAGCGTCTGGTTCGGATAATAATGCCAAGATTGCACCAGCGAAGAAATTTAGCCTAGAAGAGGCATTGGAATACATTCAAAAAGATGAGTACGTGGAGGTCACTCCAAAATCTATTCGCATGCGAAAGATCTTCTTGGATGAGAATGAACGTAAGCGAATGACGAGTAGTATCAATTAAAGTTCGATCAATCCTGTGTTACATGAGCGACGCTTCTCAAAGTCAAAAAAACCAATAGAAACTCAGTATTTTCGCTTGTAGATGTGTTCTTTGAGCACATTAAGAAATTGATCTTCAGGATAGAGCATTAGGGGTTTTGCGATTTCCAATGGCCTTTTGAATGAATATCTTATTGATACTAGACTTTAATCGAATCTTATGATCCGTCACTCGTATTTGTACATTGCGCATACTTCGGCACGGTTCATCCTGGCTTTTCTTCTCCTCTTCTCCTTTTCTTCGCTACCAGCCCAAAGCCCTAAACACCCCTTTAAGCCAGGAGAAAAGCTCAACTATACCATGCATTTCGGGTGGTTTGAGGTTGGTGAAGCAGAGTTCTACATTGACCCTGAGATTCAATACATTGACGGAGAAGCCTACTACTCTGTGCAAGGCATGATTACACCCTCTTCATGGGGAAAAATATTTAAGGCAATTACAGGGTGCTTTGAATCACTCATACATGTTGAGACGCTTCGACCGTTACGATCGCACCGCGCAATGAATTCGGGGAAAAAGGTGGTCGACGTTCGCACAGATCATTTTACTTACACAGACACAGATTCGCTTAAAATTTATACGTATGTGGAAGACGTAGACGATCATCGCTACAGATACTTTGAAAGGAAAGAAAACATTCCGATGCGAGACTTTCTAAGTACCTTTCTATATGTCCGAACAGTTGAATTCGACAACAATGAAGCCCTGGAAATGCGATCTTTTTACTCCAACACACTCTACGAATTCCGAGTGATACCTGGTGGTTCAACGGACTATAGCCTTAAGAAAAGAAAAATCAAGTCGAGAGAATATAGACTGGAATTCCCTAAAAACGCGTATTTCAAAAAAGGTAAAAACGGCAATGCGATCGTTTCTGAAGAAGCTGATCGCAAACCGCTGCGAATCGAAATTGATATGTCACTGGGGAGCTTTTACCTCAAACTGGATGAGAAAAGCTAGATAATATCTAACGTCCCGATTCAAGAGAGTAACTACGCAACTGTCACAGAAGCCTGCAAACCCTCTGATTTCGTTCAATCCATAAACTGCTGAGCTATTCTAATCTGCGCCCCATTGTAGCGCAAAGGACTGCAATTGGATACCATGGCTACAATAACTCTCTTTTCTGGAAAAGTCACAAACTGGGTGATGCCACCAACACTTCCACCGCTATGGCCAACCAGAAAATTTCCCTCATTATCAACTCCGCTTCTCCATCCCATTCCGTAGTTGGTTGAATCTCCATTCGCCAGGATCTGTGTCGTCTGCAAAGCCTCCAATGTTTCTATTTTCAAAAAACCAGGCTTCATATGGGCATGTCCAAATAGTATGAGGTCTTCAGCACTTCCCACAAATCCTCCGCCGGCCCATTTGTAGCTGTTATCTACGTATGGTGCATCAACCACTCCTGTGTCTCCCCTTACGTAAAAATTCGTCCTGTTGGCAATTTCGTTAATAGCTATATCTGCCGTGGTATTTTCCATTCCAATCGGATCAAAAACATTTTTTTGCATGTAAGAAAGAAATTCTTCTCCTGATGCTCCCTCTATCACAGCGCTAATAAGGTTCCACCCATAGCTTGAGTAGCTGTAGTCAGTTCCTGGTTCGAAGAGGAGGCTGTCATCTCTAAATATGATCAGGCCTTCATCGACCGTTGGATAATAGACATCACTCATCATTTCTCTTCCGCGATAATGTCGTATGCCCGCGATGTGACCGGCCACCTGCTTTACTGTGATTGGATATCTCTTTTCTGGAAAATCGGGAACATAGGTTTGCACTGGTTGTGAAACGTCAAGTTTACCTTGTTCCATCAAAAGTCCAATTGCTGAGGCAGTAAGCGTTTTAGACACACTACCAATGCGAAACATCGTCGTCTTCGGATTCACTTTAACCTGATTTTCAACATCCGAATACCCAAAACCTTCGGACCACACTAGTTTTCCTCCGACAGAGACTGCTACAGCCATTCCCGGCGTCTGATTTTCTGTCATTAGCGTATCGACAATCGCTCGGGCATTGCTGATAGCAGTGTCATAGTTAACAGCCGGTTGCTCAGCTTGCGGCTTGCAGGCGAATATGAAAACCAGCAGAAATAGGAAATAAAATACTCTCATGATAGACATGGTTTGGTTGCGCATCGAATTTAGAGAAAACTTGCCAAGAGAGTAAGAAAAAGATTATAGGTGGTAGCTGGAAGGATTTGTTAATTCAGGACCTTTGAAAGCCAAACGGCAATCCACTCCGCCAATTCGGGTCGGTCGGGAAGCAGTCGCGTGGCATGCTCGGAACCTGGAACGATCACCAATTCGACCTCCTGGCTTTTTTCCTGAACAAGTCTGGTGATCTCCTTGAGGTGTGGCTCATTCCTGGAAACCACAAATAACCACGGCACTACACTTGCATCAATACCATCAATAGATTCATTGCTAAACGAACCGGGAGAGAGTGCGACGTAGGCATTTACGTACCCTTCTAGCCTTCCGGCTTCAGCCATCTCCTCGCCACTGTAGCTTGCACCAATAACACCTATTTTTCCAGGTAACAGTTGAGCATGGTTCATTAAATAATCAATTGCTGCATTCACATCGACCTCTGAATCCCAAATAAGTGGGTCAGGAGATCTTTTATATGGAACAAATTTTTCCACATTGATACTTTCACCGTGACCTCTCAGATCCAATCGTAGTGAGGCAATGTCCCTATCTGCCAAGTGTTCAGCTAATTCTTCGTATACCGTTCGATTTCCGTTGGCCTTATTCAACATCAAGACCGCAGGAATCTTAGAAGGAGCATCTGGTATGACCAAGTCGCCAACCAGCTCCCATTCTCCACTCCTAACAACCACACGGCTTTCTTGTAAAGTTTGAGCCCACAAAAGGTCAATTGGAAGAGAAAAGATGATCATTAAAAGATGTAGTACCTTCATTGTAGAAATTATTGTCCCAGCAAAGTAGAGGAGTTACTACAGATCAAACTGATTAATAAACGAATCGTTCGTCAGGGAAGGCAAATCGTTCGCAAAAGTCTCAAATCCTCAGCCAAAAAACTGTCCCACGGAAAAAACCACTGAGAAGATAAGTGTGGCTATAGCCATCTGCCTGAGGAAGGGGTCTAATTCATTTCCACTTTTAGACTTGACAGCCCTTATATTTTTTAAAAATAGAGGCCCCATCAAAATGAATGCCAATTGAAAAGCGTGACCATAGTCCAGCAACACAAAAACAATACTTGTCAGGAAACCAAGGGAGATGAGAAGTGAATGATATAAGCCTGCTTTTTCTTTTCCAATTCGAACAGGGATTGAAAATTTACCAGCTATCCTGTCGGTTTCGATATCCCTAATATTGTTGACGTTCAAAACCCCGACAGCAAACAACCCGAGGGTCGAAGCTGGCAAAAAGACCATCCAATTAATGCTTTTTGTCTGCAAAAAATAGGTCCCTGCTACGGCAACTATCCCGAAAAAGGTAAACACAAATACGTCTCCAAATCCGGCATAACCATAGGGGTTCTTTCCCACCGTATACTTAATGGCAGCTGCTATTGCGACTATCCCTATTCCAAAAAATACGAGCATCAAATCCCAATTATCTGGAAAAGAAATATATAGGAGGGCGCTCCCCGAAAGAAGGGTCAGAAATGAAAAAAGGATGAGTGCGGTTCGCATCGCTTTTCGCGATATAGCCCCTGACTGAACCATACGGTCAGGGCCTTTTCGCTTATCCGAATCAACACCTGATACTGCGTCACCATAGTCATTGGCAAAATTGGAAAGAATTTGTAGCAGGATAGCTGTAAGGAACGTGAGTCCAGCTATGGAGAAATCCAGAGGTGTATCGTTCCACGCCAGAACCGTTCCGACTAGTATGCTTGAAAACGCAAGCGGCAGGGTTCGCAAGCGCGCAGCAATAACCCAGGATTTGATCGTAGTATCTGGCATTTAAGTTGGTCTACATTCGCTCCGGCACATCAATTCCCAACAAATTCATTCCCATTTTCAAAGCGCGTGCAGTTGAATTCGACAACGCTATTCTAAATGACAGAATGTGCTTGTTATCTTCTTTGAAGATAGGTACCTCCTGGTAAAAGCCATTATAATCCTTCGCAAGGTCATACACGTACTGAGCCAGTATTGAAGGAGAATAATCCTCGGCTGATTCATTCAAAGCATGTTCATAGGTAGTCAGCCGGTAAATCAAATCGATCTCCCGCTGATTTAGGGAGCCAACTTTTGCAGGATCAAAAGATGAAGTAATCTCGAGTGTTTTAGCTCGCCGAACTATCGCTGAAATTCTAGCATGTGTGTACTGAATAAACGGTCCAGTGTGTCCTTGAAACTCTATAGATTCCTGCGGATTAAAGAGCATTCGCTTCTTTGGATCCACTTTTAACAAAAAGTATTTCAGTGCTCCGAGTCCCAGCATTTTGTAGAGTGCATTGGACTCTTCATTGTCCATGTCCTCAATTTTGCCGAGCTCTATAGTGTGCTTCTCAGCCGTATCAAACATTTCCTGAAGTAGATCATCGGCATCAACCACAGTTCCTTCCCTGGATTTCATTTTTCCAGAAGGGAGGTCCACCATTCCATAGGACAAATGATAGAGTCCATCGGAGTATTCACGACCTAGTTTTTTCATAATCGAAAAGAGAACCTTGAAATGGTAGTCCTGCTCATTCCCCACTACATAGACCGACTTTTCGAAAGGAAAATCATCGTGCTTCATTTCGCAGGTACCCATATCTTGTGTCATATACACCGCCGTTCCGTCTCCTCTCAGCACCAGCTTTTCGTCCATTCCTTCATCAGTGAGATCCACCCAGACGGACCCATCTTCCTTTTTGAAAAAAATGTTCTTCTTTAAGCCCTCGTCGACCAGGTCTTTTCCAAGCAAATAGGTTTGCGACTCCTGGTACATATTGTCGAAGTGGATACCCATCGTCGCATACGTTTGGTCGAAACCTTCATACACCCAACCATTCAGTTTTTCCCATAATGCAACTGTCCCCTGATCCTGCTCTTCCCATTTTTTCAGCATTTCCTGAGCTTCCAGAATAGAAGGAGCCTCCTTCTTTGCTTTTTCCGGATCCACACCTGACTTGACCAATTCCTCAATTTCCCTTTTGTATTCCTGATCGAATTTGACATAATACTTGCCGACCAGGTGATCTCCCTTGATCCCCGCCTGCTCCGGCGTTTCTCCACTTCCATACTTCTGATATGCCAGCATTGACTTACAGATGTGGATACCTCTGTCGTTTACCAGGTTTACCTTCATCACCTCGTATCCACTAGCCCATAAAATTCGTGAGGTCGCGTCCCCAAGAAAGTTGTTTCTTAGATGCCCCAGATGGAGCGGTTTGTTCGTGTTCGGTGAAGAGAATTCCACCATTACTTTTTTTCCATTGGCAGGCATGGCTCCAAAATTCTTACCCTCACTAATTTCTTGTAGGGTCATTGCCCACCTTAAGTGCGAAATTGTCAGGTTGAGAAATCCTTTGACAACATTATAGCGGCTCACAAAATCGGTGTTTTCACTCAGCCAGTCCCCAATCATTTTTCCAGATTGCTCAGGATTGGATTTGGTAATCTTTAAGTAAGGAAAAGTCACAAACGTATAGTTTCCTTCAAACTCTTTTCTGGTGGGCTGCAGGGAGATATCGTCTACTTGTGCCGAGTGATCAAAAAGTGACTTCAGCGCTCCCGAGATGGCTCGTTTTATTTCAGTCTCCAACATCTCTTCATGTTATCTTTTAGGTAAAAAAACTTCTGCCATCATACAGCGAGCACTTCCTCCTCCCAATTTCTCAATCGTGTGAATATCGCTATGCAAAATTCTGCCATGATTCGATAGGCGATCTATTTGACTGGAATCCAGTGAGTGAAAAGCAGCAGAGGACATCACTACCAGTCGTTCTTCATCCTTACCTACTACCTGTAACATGTTACCTGCAAATTGCTCCTTCTGAGTATCGGAAATCTCAATAAGTTCCTTATTTGTTTCTCCTAGCTTTCGCCTGAGCCTCTCCTTCTCACCATCATCATCTATACTATCCATGCAAACGACAGCAAACCTTTCACCCAGACACATCATGACGTTCGTATGATAGATCGGCAACCTCTGGCCTTCCACAGTCTGATTGGCATGGAAAGTGATCGCTTTAAAGTCAGCTTCATCGCAGAAATCATTAAGCGGATCAAGCATAGTGCGTTCAGAAATTGCAGCATAGGCTACCTTGTTTTGACGATCGAGTAGCAGGCTCCCGGTTCCCTCCAGATAGGCTGCTTTTTCTTCCCAATGCGAAAAATTCACAATCTCACCTATGGCGAATTTGCTCCTAAGAGAGTCAATGATGTCTTCCCGTCGTTCAAGTCGGCGGTTCTCAGCATACATGGGATACAATCGAATGGATCCATCTTGATGGAAGGAAATCCAATTGTTTGGAAATATCGAATCCGGAGTTGAAGGATCTACTGTGTCGTCGAACACCGTCACGTCTACCCCCTCCTGCCTTAATTTGTCAACGAATGAATCGAACTGCTGCAAGGCATGATTCTGTACCTCCTCTAGAGACATGTCCGCTTCCGATTGCTGGTAATAGTTATTCACCGCAGTTTGCTCATTCATATAGAATGCTGCTGGCCGGATCATCATTATATGGTTGGTGATCTGATCAGTCATATCTTCTTCGTAAAGGCATCGTGGTACATCTTAAAAGCCCTTCCATCTTCGCCACTTCTCTGTATTTAACTTCTTCAACAGTAATTCCCCATTTTCTCAATTGCTCATTAAGACGTGTAAAGCTACCATCGGAGATCACCACATCAGGTCGGATGGAGAAGAAATTAGAATTCATTTCATACATTTCTTCACGTGTGATTTCATGTACGTTTTCAGATCCAAAAAAATCAATAAGAAACTCGTAATCCTGCTCGTTCTTGAAACCACCTTTATAGATAACAGCTTTATCTTCTCCAACCGGCTGGAAACAGCAATCCAGGTGCAGTGCATTCTCCCTCGGATCCTCATCAGACTTATTTAGTTCAAAGGCCTTCACCTTCCAATTTGGAAACTGCTTTCTCAAATATTCTACTCCCCTCTCACTCGTTCTGGCAACCTGGTATTTCTTGAAATCCTCGTCATTGGCATAACCTACGAACAAATGACCCTTCCAGGGAATTATATCTCCACCTTCCATCCATTCATCTTCATCGGGAAGCAAAACATCTTCCACCTGATCCACAAGGTACTGAATACCGTCAGACTCTTTTTTTCGTAGCGGAGTGACGCAAGGAACGATTAACTTATCATCTATCACCAGGGAAATATCTCGCGAAAAAATCTGGTTGTAATTTTCAATTACTTCCGGTCGGTATACCTCAACATCATACTTAGCAAAAACTGCTGCTACCTGGCTCATCTCTTCAACAAGATCGGCTTCTATAGGAAAAGTCCCATTGGCGATATGAAACCGAGATTTCGGATCGTATGTTTCCTCCATTGTTGGTGTTCCGCCTAAGCTCGAAGCAGTACCGAGAATGACAGCTTCCAGGGGTGCAGTTTCATCGAGGATTTTGACTGGAATCATATTGTGTAAAAATTGGCGCAAACTTACTTCGATATTTCAAGAAATAATTCCATGTGAATATCAAATAAACATTTGGGTAAAAATCATTTTTGCCGGTTTGCTTTTTTAAGTGATAATTGCATCGATTTTTAGCTATGAGAAAGTACGCGGACCTAATTGATCAAACATTTGACTTTCCAACCAAAGAGTTCAGAGTCAAAAAAGATGAACTGCATTTTCATGGAGTAGATCTTATGGAAATCATAAAGGAATACGGAACGCCTTTTAAACTTACTTACCTTCCCAAAATTTCTGAAAATATCAAATACGCCTATGGCATCTTTGAAAAGGCCATAAAAAAATACAAGTACGAAGGTAGTTACACCTATGCTTACTGCACCAAGTCATCCCACTTCCGGTTTGTCCTGGAAGAGGCGCTGGCTTCAAAATCTCACATCGAAACATCATCTGCTTTCGATATTCCGATCGTAAGAAACCTCCACAAGACCGGAAAATTGTCCAAAGAGCATTTCATTATCTGCAATGGCTTCAAGCGGCCACTTTACCTCGAAAATGTGACCAAACTCCTTAATGATGGGTTTACCAATTGCATTCCAATCCTTGATAACCTAAATGAACTTAAATTTTATCAGGAAAACGTTCAGGATGAATTTCAAATTGGGATACGGGTTGCCGCCGATGAAGAGCCAAATTTTGCCTTCTACACCTCAAGATTAGGAATTCGCTACAACGACATTCTTCCCTACTACTCCGAAACCATCAAAGGATCGAAGGCAAAACTCAAGATGCTTCATTTTTTCATCAATACAGGAATCAAAGACACAGCCTACTATTGGAGTGAGCTAAGCCGGTTTATTTACAAGTACTGTGAATTGAAAAAAGTTTGTCCTGAGCTGGATACGGTAGATATTGGAGGTGGCTTTCCTATCAAGAACTCCCTGGCGTTTGAGTATGATTATCAATACATGGCTGAGCAGATCATCGAAAACATTCAATGGATCTGTAAAAAAAATCATGTGCAGGTTCCTCATATTTTTACCGAATTTGGCAGCTTCACAGTCGGAGAGAGCGGGGCGACCATTTATTCTGTCCTTGATCAAAAATTACAGAACGACAAAGAGCTTTGGTACATGATGGATGGCTCTTTCATCACACACATACCCGATGTTTGGGGGACAAACGACAAATTCATTTTGTTGCCGATCAATCACTGGAAAAGTCATTTCCACAAGGTAAACTTAGGTGGCCTAACATGTGACAGTCTGGACTACTACGATTCGGAGGCACATATTTCTGAAGTTTTTCTACCGCAGTATGATGAAAATGAGACGCTTTATTTCGGTTTTTTTAACACTGGAGCTTATCAAGAATCACTAGGCGGGTATGGTGGTATTCAGCATTGCCTTATTCCAGCCCCAAAACACATTATTGTCAAGAAAGGTGAAAATGGAGAGCTTCAGCATGAATTGTTCGCCTCGGAACAAGAGAGTGAAGCAATGATGAAGATTCTTGGCTACTAAATTTGAGGGTGTTCTTCTAATCTGGACACTTATTGCAAAAGACCAGTATGAAGAATCTTGTAGTCCTGCTGCTAATTTCATCGATCGGATTTACTTCATGCACAAGTTACAGGTACCGCGCATACGCAACACCTGAAAATCCAATCACCATCGAAGACCTACATACACTCAAGCCTGGTGATAAGGTCAAGGTCGGCAGCAAATCGGGCAAGGTCCGAACCGGGCGACTGGTTTACGTAGATAGCACCTCCATGACAGTCAAGCTATTTTCCAAAGTCACCCATCATATTGATCTCCGTGAAATTGACAGGATAAAATATGATGAGAATGGCTGGAAAACGGCGAAAAATGTCGCTATTGGTACCGTTCTCAGCTTTTTTATTCTGTTGATGTACATACTTAGCACGTTGGACAGTCCTATTGCCTAGAATGTGACCTTTTACAGCTTGCTCAAAAGAAAAAAGTAGGTTCCATGTTTTCCACTCACTCTTTTGCTACATTAACAGGACATTTCCTTGAACATCAAAATGTTAAAACTCGTTCTTGGTTTTTTGGCAGTTTCTGTTGCTCTAACCTCCTGCACAGGGTATAAAAAAAGCCTTGAGGTATCAAAAAATGAAAGCCTTTCTATTGAGGATCTGACGGGCTTGGTGCCAGGAGAGAAGATCCTTCTTACAAGTAAGGGTGGAAAAACGAGACCGGGGAAGTTGACATATATCGACAGTACTTCGCTAAGTGTGCGTACTTATTCAAAAGAAATGTTCCACCTGGACATTAACGAAATTAAAAAAGTAAAATACGACGAGAGCGTAGTCAAGACTGTTATCAACGTCCTTGGTATACCAGTGTCAATCGTAGGAGCACGCTATGTTTTGTTCTACTCTGTCCTGCCATTCTAAATCATTAAGATGATGAAATACTATTCTGCATCAGATATTGATCGAACTCTTGATTTCTCAGCTCTTATTGAAGCACTACGAAACGGGTTTAGAAAAGAATACACGATCCCACCACGTATGCATCTCGACTATGACAATCCCGTGGATGCAAATCAAAATACTATGTTAATGATGCCAGCTGTAAGTTGCGGAAAAGTGGCAGGTGTAAAAATTGTGAACGTTGCGCTTAAAAACTCCGACCGCAAACTCCCAAGTATCCAGGGTATTTACTATCTACTAAACGCCACGACGGGAGAGCCACTGGCTATTTTTGATGCCAAAAGTCTAACAAACTGGAGAACAGCCGCAGCATCTGCCCTTGCCGCTGATTTTCTAGCGTTAAAGCAGGCGAGTTCTCTTTTGATGATTGGAACAGGTGCACTTGCTCCCTTTCTGATTGATGCGCACTCATCAATTCGACCAATCAAAAACCTTTTGATATATGGTAGGACAAAGGAAAAAGCAATGGCTCTGGCTGATCAGAAAAGAGATCAATTTGAGCAGGTGACAGTTGTCGAAGATCTCTCCGAAGCAATTCCACTGGCGGACATCATTAGCTGTGCAACTTTCAGCACCACACCGTTGATAAGTGGAAATCTATTGCATCCCGGCCAACACATTGATCTTGTTGGGGCTTTTAAGCCAACGAGTAGAGAATCTGACGATGAAGTCATGCGAAGATCCAACATCTATGTTGACACCTTGGAAATGGCTCCCAAAGAAGCAGGTGACATACTGATCCCGCTCAATTTCGGTGTTATATCATTGGCCGATGTTAGGGGTGATCTCTTTAACCTTTGTCAAAAAGAAGTATCTGGAAGAACTAGAGAGGATGAAATCACCGTTTTCAAATCAGTCGGACATGCGCTCGAAGATCTGGTAACAGCAGAACTAATTTATAAGATTACAGGGTAGCTACCGCTTGAGTAGCTTAAACCCAAATTCTCTTCCTAGGCCCTGAAAATTTGCGAGATTGATCCAGAACCATGCAAATTGCTCCATCAACTCAAATTTATCATTACCACCTACATCATAGCACATATCAAAGCCAATCTCTTGCGCGAGCTGAGCCGCGATTTTTTTTCCTCGAAGACTATCACCGGCCATAAATAGATCCAGTGACATTCCTTGATAAACTGGATCCTGGAGATTGTTAAACCCTGTCGTATTAAAGCATTTAACAACATCCACTGAAGGAGTATTATCTAGAATGGCTTCCGAGGTGTTGGAATACCCCTTGGGACCTCGGCCCATAACAATGTTCATTGAATCTATGATGATCTTGCCGCTCGTATCACCTAAGGAACGTGTGACTTCCACGGCTTGGCTGGCAGGTGTGGCAATCAGAATCACTTCAGAACCATTGATAGCATCTTTGATCTCATAAGCCTTTAGTCCTTCCAAGGCGAAGTCCTCCATTCCTTTGAAATTCCTTGTATCTCGGACACCCAAACGTATTGTATGCCCTGCTTTTATCCACTTCTTGGCAAGCGTTCCACCAACATTGCCGGTTCCTATTATTGCTATTTTCATGATCTGAATGTGTCTAGATTCCTATTTAGTCCCTGGACAGTTGATCCACCACCAATCTTGCTACCGCTGACCCTGAATTTTGCTGTTGACCTGTTATCAGATTACCATCAGCAATCGCATAAGATGAAAAGGGCTCAGCGACCTTGAAGTTCGTTTCCACCATCTTTGAAGCTTCGTCCTCAATTCGGTAGGGCTGAATTTTTTGTCCAACAGTATTGTCTGCATAATCCTCTTCAGCATTTGCAAAACCTGTCCATGTCTTATTGTTTACAAGAAACTCACCATTCTTGTCTCTCGCTTCAAGCAGCAGTGCAGTGGAATGACAGACAGCTGCACTTGGCTTTCCGGATTCAAGAAAAGCAGCAAATAGTGATTCAAGGTCCTCATTTCCTCGATAAGTATACATTGGTCCCTGACCACCAACAAGAAAGATCGCATCATATTCCTCTTCACTAACTTCTGTGACCTTCTTCGTCTTCTCTAACATTTCCTTGAACCATGTCAACTCGATAAAGCCACGTGAAATGACGTCAGCTGCAGAGTACTCGCTTTCGTCTCTGGGATCCGAGTAGTTATCCATTTTTATTTCGCCTCCATCTGTTGATGCCAACTCTACTTCATATCCGCCCTCCTGAAAGACGAGCAGCGGATGAGTTAACTCAGAAGCCCAAAATCCAATAGGCCAACCAGTCTGTTCAGAAACTGCAGGACTACTAGCAACCATAAGCACTTTTCCCCTGGAAGGCATGCCATGAACATGAACATAGCTTTTCTCTTCTAGAATCGATGTCTCCATTTTTGTTTTTTTTGCTAAATTCAATCTTAGCATGTCTCAAGTCAATATACTTACCAAAAATATAGGTACACACTTTTTAGAAAGAAATGGAAAATTAGACTCCTATTGGATTTTTGCCTAGCGTCTCAAATTTAAAACTGAAGCAATGCCAGAATTTTTATATAAAAAAAAGCTGTATTATAACCCAGTAGAATTTGCTATGGACAGAATTGGTGGGACATGGAAAATGCCCATACTTTGGAGATTGAAAGACAGGATTTTTAGGTACAGTGAGCTAAAAAAAGATATTCCGCATATCACAGACAAAATGTTAACCACTCAACTTAGAGAATTGGAAAACGATGGGTTTATTAACCGAAAGGTATATCCGGTGGTACCGCCGAAAGTAGAGTACTCAATTACTGAAAAGGGAAGAACAGCCATTCCGATTATCAGGACGATTCGGGAATATGGACTTTCTTTGATGGCCGAGGCTGGAATACACCAGAAATAATCATGCAACAGAAGACTTCGTCTGCTTTCAAGATCCCGGCCGATTGGCTTTCAATAAAGACTATTGACATGCATACAGGAGGTGAACCACTTCGGGTAATTCTTGATGGCTTCCCAAAAGTCGAAGGTTCTAATGTTTTAGATTATCGAAACTACATAAAGACAAATTTTGATCATCTGCGCACCGCCCTAATGTTTGAGCCAAGAGGACATGCTGACATGTACGGTGTTGTGGTTACCCCAAGCTCCGTCGCTGATTTTGGAGTGGTGTTTATGCACAACGAAGGGTATTCCACGATGTGCGGTCATGCAACCATTGCGATTGCGAAGCTTGCCGTTGAAGCTGGCTGGGTCCCAAAGGTAGTGCCTGAGACCAAATTGCTGATTGAGGCACCATGTGGAGTTTTAACGGCATACGTTTCGGTTGAAAATGGGCAAGTTGAAAAAGTTAGGTTTCTTAATGTGCCCTCATTTGTCGTGGAATTAGATGCTGTGGTTGAAGTTCCCGGAATTGGCAAAGTCAAATATGATTTGGCGTACGGAGGGGCATATTATGCCTTTGTGAATGCTGATGAATTGGGAATTCCTTGCACACCTACTCACTATCAGGAACTCATCCGGAAAGGGATGGACATCAAACGAGCTGTGATGAAAACCAATACGATCAACCACCCTAAAGAATCGGATTTAAGCTTTTTGTATGGAACCATCTTCATCGGTGGCCCGGTTTCCGATGGAGTTAACAGCAGAAACGTATGCATTTTCGCTGAGGGAGAAGTTGATCGCTCACCCACCGGATCGGGAGTATCAGCTCGTGTTGCCATTCATTACAAAAGAGGTGAATTAAAGTTAGGTGAATCTATGCGGATAGAGAGCATCTTGGGGACCACCTTCGATTGCAAAGTGATCGAGGATGTAAATTACGAAGGTATGGATGCAGTCATTCCTGAAGTTGAAGGAACAGCATTTGTTATGGGGAAAAATGAATTTGTTGTCGATCCTAAGGATCCCTTAAAAGAAGGGTTTATCCTCAGGTAGGTAGGAAGAATAACTCAAGAGTACTGAGGCCAAACACGATAGGCAACAAAACCACCCACCACTAGTAAGAACAACTCAAGAGGAGTGCTCACCTTTATCGTAATGATTTGCCCGAGCCAGTAAAGCAGAACAAGAATAGATGCAAATGCTAAAAAACCCGATAGCTCCGATTGCTTAAGGTTGACTTTGCGATTGTAGAAGATCTTGGCCACCAAACCACCGAATAAAAAAGTAAACCATATCAATGCTGTCCGATCGTCCCTAACAACCCAACTGAATGTGGGGAAACCTTTATCGATCAACATCACCAGGACCACGTCGATAACGATCATTATCCCAAGTAAGGCAGCGATGATTGCTTTAATTACCTTTAAGTGCTTGACATTTTTTTGTAAGAATGCTTTCATGATGGATCAGTTTTGAAAATTCATTGACCAGAAAAAATGTCCGTAAGCTACTCCCAGAATTAGTAAGATGCTGAACAGGGTCTTCGTGCGCTCAAACTTAGCCTTAACACCAATGATCACTGCAACCAAGCCTATGACAAAAAGAATAATCACAGCACTCGAGCTTCCCATATTAAAGTAATTTGTCTTGGCCCCTAGAAAAAGATGTCCACCGATTGCCCCGAGAACGAAGGGAATAATAAATAATTGCTTCTTTGACCATTGTAGCAAAATGACGTTGGAAGTGTCATTATCAATATCGTTAAGATTAAGTATTACTTCTAACAGGAAGTAAATAACCGCAAAGACGATCATAATTGTCTTCACAAGTTCATAGTGCATTTCATATTGTTCCATGGCGGTAGGTAGGTTTAGTAGTGAAAATATACATAAAAATATTTATACCTAACGCCTTCATTGTTTGAAAGATAAGTTCAGAAATTATTTAATCTCCACTCCTACACATCTTTTCTATGCTAATTTTCCATCTGAATAAGACGCCCACTAGATGTCCAAAACCCTCACCCGAAAGAAAGAAATTGAGCTTGCTCAGCAGCTTACAGAAATTCATTTTGGTAAGCAAGTTTCTGCGAAAAAGCTGGTGGGTGAACTTGATCTAAACTTCAGGCTTGATGATAAGAATGGTTCCTATCTTCTTAAGATTAGCCAACCTCACGCTGACCAGGATTTCCAGGATTTTCAACTGAGTTTAATGAAGCATGTTGCGGCTACCGCCCCAGGGATTTCCGCTCCACAAATTATCGAGAATCAAAAAGGTGAAGCCTCAACCGTTTTTATCGAAGATGATGGTTCCATTCGTCAAGTCAGGATGTTAACATGGATCGAAGGCAGGTTGTGGTCATCCGTTTTACCTAAGACTGATTTGCTGCGATCTAGTCTGGGTCGGCAATCCGGAGCATTAGCTACCGCTTTTCAAAATTTTGATCATCCCTACGCACACAGAGATTTTGAATGGGATCTTGCTCAATCTGCCTGGACCAAAGATTATCTACACTTATTTCATGACGACCTGAAAGAGCTCGTCACGTATTTCCAAGACAGGTTTGACAGAATACAAGCTGTCTATCAACAGCAACGAAAAAGTGTCATTCACAATGATGCCAATGACAATAATGTGATCGTCAGTGAAGATCTCGCTTCCCCCCAAGTCGTTTCCATTATCGACTATGGTGACGCGATCTACACGCAAACGATCAATGACTTGGCTGTCACGCTGGCCTACGCAATTATGGAGTTACCAGATCCGCTGCAAGCGGCTTTACCACTGATCAGAGGATATCACCAGAAATTTCCACTAAAGGGGGAAGAACTTCAAATATTATACATACTGGTGGGTATGAGGCTGGTTATATCTGTCACTAAATCCGCCATAAATAGACAAGCTGAGCCTGAAAATGAATACCTTCAAGTCAGTGAGAAACCAGCTTGGGAACTATTAAAAAAGTGGTTCACGGTGAATGAACAATTTGCCTACTACAGTTTCAGAAAAGCTTGCAATTTTGACCCACATCCCGACGAAAAGGAATTTGCCGAATGGGCTGAAAAAAAGGAGCTTAAGATAAATTCCTTGTTTCCCACACTCAATCTTGATTCAGTCAAGGCCATTGATATGGGCATTGGCAGTACTTTGCTCGGTCACACTACAGAGTTCGGAAACAACGACCAGCTTTCACAACGACTTGAGAAAATTCAAAAGAAATCGCCGAACGACATCCTAGGCGGAGGCTACCTCGAGACCAGGCCGATTTACAGTACGGAGGCTTACAAAAAGGAGGGAAACAGCGGACCAGAGTATCGTACCGTCCATCTAGGTGTCGACTTTTGGGTAGAAGCAGGAACCCCCATTCACTCACTCCTACCTGGAAAGGTTCTTGCCATTCACAACAATGATAATGACAAAGATTATGGTCCAACCGTTATTTTGGAGCATGAGCTTACTGCAGGGATTTGTTTTTACAGCCTATACGGGCATCTGAGCCGATCTAGTCTTGACATCCTGAAACCGGGCAATAACGTGCAAACCAATGACTTGATCGGCTATGTTGGTGACCAGACCGAGAATGGGAACTGGGTACCGCACTTACATTTCCAATTGATGCTCGATTTGCTGGGCAATTCGAATGATTTTCCAGGAGTTTGTAGCCCAAATGAAGTTGAAATCTGGCAGAGCATTTGTCCAGACCCAAACCTCCTTTTTAAATTGGATGAACTATCTGCATCTGATTCAACTGCAGATAACGATTTATTGGAATTCAGGCATGCGCATCTTGGTAAGGGGTTGAGCCTGTCTTACAATGGACCTCTAAAAATACTGCGTGGTAACGGTGTATACCTGATAAATGCAGATGGACGCCGCTATCTCGACACGGTTAACAATGTGGCGCATGTTGGACACGAGCATCCCAGGGTTGTGGAGGCTGGGAGAGAACAGATGGCTGTTCTCAATACCAACACACGCTATTTGCATCCAATGATCAATGAATTTGCAGGGAGGCTCTTGAATACATTTCCAGAGGAATTATCCGTCGTCCATTTTGTCAACTCAGGGAGTGAGGCGAATGAGTTGGCCATTCGAATGGCAAAAACCTTCACCAAGGAAGCAGACTTCATTGCTGTTGAAATTGGGTACCACGGGAATACCAACGCCAACATCGGAATTAGTTCCTACAAATTTGACGGAAAAGGAGGAACAGGAGCGCCGGAACATACGCACATTGTACCACTTCCTGACTCTTTCAGAGGGCGGTATGAAGGTGAAAACCTCGGATTGAGATATGCATCTCATGTCAAGGAACAAATTGACAATATTCAGAGGAAGGGGCGCAACGTTGCAGGCTTCATTTGTGAAAGCATTATTAGTTGTGGCGGACAAATTGAACTACCTAAAGATTATTTGAGAGAAGCATACGCTAGCGTGAGAGCGGCAGGTGGTATCTGCATTGCTGATGAAGTCCAGGTCGGTTGTGGTCGCGTCGGCTCACATTTCTGGGCCTTTGAGCTGCAAGAGGTTGTGCCAGATATCGTCACTGTTGGTAAACCTATTGGGAATGGGCATCCACTTGCAGCAGTTATATGTACTCCGGAAGTTGCCGAGGCATTTGCCAACGGTATGGAGTATTTTAACACGTTCGGCGGCAATCCCGTCTCAGCCGCCATTGGCAATGAGGTCCTATCCGTCGTAGAAGGCGAAAAATTGCAAGAGAATGCACTTATCGTAGGCACGTACTTAAAAAGCCAGTTGAATGACTTAAGAAAGGCGTTTCCTGTCATAGCAGATGTACGTGGACAAGGACTGTTTCTTGGGTTTGAACTTTGCACAGTCGATAAAACTCCACTTCCCAAACAAGCAGATTACTTGATCAACAGAATGAAAGAGCTCGGTGTTCTAATGAGCACCGATGGACCTGATCAAAACGTTCTGAAAATCAAACCTCCAATGGTTTTTTCCAAAGAAAATGCAGACGAGTTGATATTGAGACTAAGCTCCGTCCTGCATGAAGACTTTATGCAACTATGATCAAATTCAAGCCGCTTCTTCTATGTGTCTGTATATTATATTCCTGTTCAAACGCTGTCAAACAACCTAATGCACTTGTCCCCGATCCAATTTTGATGGAGCAAGACAGTACATTGACGAGCACGTTCTTTGATGAGGGCGCATGGTTTGGAGTGACTCTTTCGAGTTCTCCGGGACTAGCGCCACCGCTCCTGCTATCAGACAGCAATGGCTACATGTTCAAGTCGCCCATTTTAGTAGGATCCATTAGCGAAGAGGGCATGCCGGTCGAGACGTTTAAAAATTCCTTTCTTCCAGGCAGCCTTATGCAACAGGCCACAACAAGCAAATCTGTTATTACACTGAAATCCGTCTTCATCGACCACCAAACCCTGCTTCTAGCCTATCAAGTTCAAAATACGTCCGATTCTCAAATTGGCTATAAGGTTGAATGGTCATTCCCTGATTCAGATTCGCAGCTATCGGATAAAACCAAGTGGGATTTGGGAAATGCTGAGTTGGAACTTATGTTTTCGTCAGGCACTCTTAAGCCCAATGTGAATGAGAACGAATTTGACATTGAGCCAAAAGGTGAAAAAACACTTTTTTTGACACTTCGACATCGATTTAAGGATGAGCCAAAATTATCTCCTTTCGATTTTAGTGAATCATCGTCTCATTTTGTGGAGAACAATTCACGATGGACAGATTACCTAAAACCCTATCAAAATCTATCTCGTGACAAAAAAATGCTTGCCTCCAAGTGCATTCAAACACTTGTCAATAACTGGAGAGCTCCTGCCGGGGAGTTGAAGTATGCTGGCTTGTTCCCTTCCTATGATTACAAGTGGTTTCATGGGTTCTGGTCGTGGGATTCCTGGAAACATGCAGTAGCTCTGGTGACGTTCGAGCAGGAGTTGGCTAAAGATCAGGTTCGCACAATGTATCACTTTCAGGATGAATTTGGAATGATCGCAGATGTGGTCTATAGAGATACACTTATCGAAAATCATAACTGGAGAGATACAAAACCACCGCTTTCGGGTTGGGCAATTCATGAAATTTTTAATGCGACACAGGATACTTCATTTGTTCGTGAATTGCTGCCCAAACTATTGAGGTATCACAGCTGGTGGTATAAAAACAGAGATCATAACCGGAACGGCTTGTGTGAATTTGGTTCCACCGACGGAACCAGGGTGGCGGCAGGATGGGAAAGCGGTATGGACAACGCCGTTAGATTTGATGATGCCAAGATGATTCAAGTCAATAAATCGGCCTGGTCACTCGATCAGGAATCAATTGATCTCAACGCTTATTTGTATAAGGAGAAAAAACATATTGCCTCTTTGCTGACTCTGCTTGGTGACAAGGGATCGATGGAAATGTTCAGGAGAGACGCTGATCTACTGAAGACAAAACTTCAAACACAATTTCACGATCCAGAATCAAATTACTTCTATGATTTTAATACATCTTCACAGTCGTTAATGAAAATTGTCGGTCCGGAAGCTTGGACTGCACTATGGTCTGGAGTGGCTACTGAGGAGCAAGCCGACGGAATTGTTGCTAAAATCATTGATCCTACCTTTTTCAATACGCCACTACCCTTTCCAACTCTATCTGCCTCACATAGCAAATTCGACCCCAGAAATGGCTACTGGCGAGGCCCTGTCTGGATTG
This sequence comes from Cyclobacteriaceae bacterium, assembly GCA_028285685.1. Taxonomy (GTDB): domain Bacteria; phylum Bacteroidota; class Bacteroidia; order Cytophagales; family Cyclobacteriaceae; genus Ekhidna. The sequence goes on from JANQOR010000026.1 coordinate 78,543, forward strand.
ATCAGGCCTATTTTGCTCTGTCCGGGATGAAAAATTATGGATTTGAAAATGAGTTTGAAGAGCTAAAAACGAAGCTTTTGGAAAACGTTGATGGCCTTTTGCAGAAAGGCGTCCCAATCCGCGAAAACTATGATCCTCGCAACGGCAAAGGACTAAACGCTAACCACTTTTCATGGTCTGCAGCCCTTTTGCTTATGCTCTTACGGAGTGAAACGTCTTAAAGAATGTCAATGCCTTGAAACAAACGTCATGTCGCCAAGGGCTATTTTCTTATCTAGAACTGGATCTCCTATAAATGAAAGCGTAGCATCTCCAAAAGCTGTGACTTTAACGTATTCCTGTTCGCCTACATAGAGCTCATTGTCTCCAAAATTTGTGAATTTAAGATAGCTACCCCTGAGATTTCTTGCATGAACCTCATTGTCACCATAGGAAGTATAGACTTGGTTTGGCACGTCACCACCTTTGATCGTCAATTTGTTATCGCCGTAAAGCCCAACCTTCAAGTGACCAATATTCATGGATTCGAATCGGGCATGAGTCTCACCATAGATTCTCAATTGCAGCCTACGTTGGTCAAGGTCATCAGATACTGTCAACCTTTCTTCCCCATACACGGTCAGTTTTTGAAAATCCCTATAGGTAATTACAGCCTTGACCTTGGTTCTGTCATCATAAGGATCTAAGCCGTCAGTAATAACTTTTTTAAAGACTACTTTTGCTTCATCCAGGTAAAGATGTAGCGTTTTGCCACTAACCTCTACATTTATCTTATTCAGATCAACTGTGCTGGATAGGACTTCTACTTTTTCGGTGGTTCCTTTGCGAAGTTCAACTTCAAAATATGGATGGATCATGACGTTCGCAAAAGGATCAACGTCCACAGCGTCCAGTTGAGAGTAGCCACAAAAACTAATTGGTAAGAGAAAGAGTTGCAATAGCCTTTTCATAGGAATTTGAGTTAGTATATGGTATTGATGCTAACCTGACCAAAAGGGTTGCTCAAAAGGCATCTTTTTTTGTGCTGCCACTGACGCAGAGCAATTTCAAGAGCCTCACCTACACAATTTACCTAATTAAAGGCTTCAAAATACCCAAATTCGGGTATTGACATTCGGTCACGCTCATTTCAACTTTGAGTTTTCAACCAAAACGTTCTACCACTATGCCGAATTTTATTGTTAACACTAATGCCGTGAACGGTATTCACCACGTCCATGACGAAAATGCCTTGTGCCGACATTTACCAGAACCCGATCACAGAAGAAGTCTGGGGTGGTTCTCAAGCAGCCAGGGAGCAATATTTGAAGCTCAAAAAACGTTCAGCTCAGCTTCAGGCTGCAAGTACTGCGCGAAGGAATAAAAAATTACAAGTTAAGACCTGCCAACTTTTCATTGATTATTGGAATCCACAGTTTTCTCTGCTTGGCAGGCAGGTCTTCCAACTTGATTGGAACTTCATCAGCTCCCGTTTTCAGCTGAAAGCCAGTAAAAACATATTTTTCATCACGAACACGTCCCTCATAGTGAATAACAACTGGAATAACATCATTGACCATATGAGTAAATGAGCCAGTAGAAGAGAGATCTTCATTTACTGCCAACTTATTCCTTGTCAACTTATTCATAAACACCTGGTTGTTTGAAATTCTCACCTTTCGCTCGAACAGACCGGTTTCCTTGTTAAGCTTGAGCTGAGCCTGAGATAACCCGCTGAGCAAGATTGCTATTACCAGCATCCAATTCTTCATACTTCCTGGATTTGGTGATTATAAATTTACATCATCTGGAACTCTAAGCCTCAAGTGAGTGGAGGTTTGTGATTCTACCTGGTCTTTAAAATAGCAGTCATCTATTTGGGTTCTTTTCGAACAGTCAATATCTTCAGGGTAGAAGATATTACTTTGACCTGCACGCTAAAAACGATTTCAAATTCAAACCCATGTTCAACCCTGAAATAGAACAACTGCCGTTTGAAAAACTTCGAAGGCTCCAGAATGAACGTTTGATGGAGACGATTTCTCGCGTCTATGAAAATGTTCCCTTTTACAAGGAAGTATTTGACAAAGCAGGATTGAAGCCTGGTGAAATCAAAGGGGTTCAGGACTTACACAGAATTCCTTTCACAAAAAAGTCTGATTTGAGAGACAACTATCCTTTTGCCCTATTCGCCGAGCCAATGGAAAAAATTTTGCGAATACATGCTTCAAGTGGCACGACCGGAAAGCCAACAGTTGTCGGATATAATAAGAGCGATCTAGATGTATTTGATGAAGTGGTTGCCAGATCTTTGGTCTGTGCAGGAGCTAAAAAAGGCATGAAGCTTCATAATGCATATGGCTATGGACTGTTTACGGGTGGGCTTGGAATGCATGGCGGGGCCACCAGGCTGGGTATGTCTGTGATTCCCGTTTCTGGCGGAATGACCGATCGGCAATTGCTGTTGCTTCAGGACTTTCAGCCTGAAGTCATTTGCTGCACTCCCTCATACGCGCTAACGCTTGGCGAAGAATTCAAGAAGCGTGGTATTGAAATTGAAGATTTGAATCTTAAGTATGCGGTCCTCGGTGCAGAGCCATGGACGGAGACTGTTAGAAAAGAAGTCGAAAAGCGAATGGGTGTGGTTGCGACCAACATTTATGGGCTTTCTGAAATCATGGGCCCAGGGGTGTCTCAGGAAGATTTTGAAGAAAGAGGAACGGGAAGTTACGTTTGGGAAGATCACTTTTTCCCTGAAATTGTGGATAAGGACACCGGGGAACCACTACCTAATGGAAAAGAAGGAGTGCTTGTCTTCACCACACTCACGAAGCAAGCCATGCCACTACTTAGATACTGGACTAACGACATCTGCAGCCTCAACTATGACCCGGACGGAAAGAGAACCCACATCAAGATGAGTACGATCAGGGGGCGGGCCGACGATATGCTGATTATACGAGGAGTAAACCTCTTCCACACACAGGTGGAGGTCTTGTTAGAGGACCATGATGAACTGTCAGCAAATTATCAGCTCATCGTGACCAGAGAAAGTACAATGGACCAGGTCAAACTTGAGGTTGAAGTAGCAAACTCGCGCATCGATAATCAGAAAAATGAGTCCATCCCAGATCTCCAAGCTGCGTTGAGCCGCAAGATCAAAAACAACATTGGTCTGACAATGGAGGTGGAGATTAAAGATCCGGAAACGATTCCCAGAAGTGAAGGTGGGAAATTGAGTCGTATCAACGATAAAAGGGGTTAGAAGCCTAAATCTGCAACTATTTAAGAATGGTGAAGTCTTTTTTGGAAAGACCAAAACTATCTATGCTGACTAACAACATTAAAATAGCCCTTCGGAAATTTTGGAAAAACAAATCCAGCTCCCTCACCAAGCTATTCAGCCTGTCTATTGGCTTGATCAGCCTTTCCTATATTTCAATCTACATCCATCAGGAAACTAGCTTCGACGACTTTCACTTAAAGCGCCACAATATCTATAGGGTCAACACAGCTGACATTTCTCCCACTGGAACACTAAACCTGGCACTAACAGCCACTCCGGTCGGGGGTTATCTAAAATCGGTTTCGCCGGAAATCAAGGAATTTGTCAGAATAAACAAAGAATACGGAAGCAGAGCAATTAGATATAAAGACAAACTATTTTCCGAGAGCGAAAACATCTACTACGCAGATCAAAATTTTTTCAACCTTTTTGATTTCGACTTGCTGCTTGGTAATAAGGAATATGCATTAGCCGGGCCCGATAAGATCATCATTACTGAGAGAACCGCGCTAAAGTACTTTGGAAGCATAGATATACTTAATAAAACCCTCACATATGATGGAGAACCGTTCACCATATCTGGAGTAATTCAAAATATGCCTTCTAACTCTCATCTACAATTTGATTTTCTCATTTCGATGGCCACATTTTTAAAAACAAGGCCTGTGGCCAGCCAAAATTGGACATGGTACCCGATGAATACATACCTACTAATGAATGATCAGGCCGATCTTAACAGACTTGAGAAAGAACTTAAAGAAGTTCCCGAATATCTCTCGGAAAATAGCTCAGGTCAACTGAAAGAGTTATCGATTGAGCCACTTGTCGGTATGCATTTTAGTACACCCAAACTGGGTGAACTAGGTCCTAAAGAGCAGTTGTCCAACCTGTATGTGTTAATGGCGATTGGCATTATGATTCTTCTTTTAGCAATTTCCAACTTTATCAATCTAACCACAGCCCAAATCACCCTACAGGACAAAGAGGTTTCCGTAAAGAAAACAATGGGAGCATCCAAAAGGGAAATAGTCTTCCAATTCTTAATTGAATCATTCATATTGACATTCCTGGCAACCATGATTTCCACCTTGGCGATTCTGGCTTCATTTTCTTACTTCGAGAATTTCATGGGAAGATCATTCAATACTTCATTCCTCAGCCTACCTATCACCCTTCTACTTGTCCCACTAGTGCCTTTGATTCTCACACTATTAGGTGGAATCTACCCGGCGATTAAATTCTCGAACATTTCTCCCATTCATCTTCAAAAGAAGATTGCTGGAAAGAAGGTCCTATTGGATACGCGAAGCTCCTTGCTCGTTTTTCAATTCTCAATTACCAGCGCTTTGATCATCTGCTCGCTCCTGATATATCAACAATTGGATTTTTTGCAAAACAAGGATAAAGGCCTGAACACAAGACAAAAGATTGTTATTGATTACGGTCCAAATGCAAGAATTGGAAATGCCTTTGAATCATTGAAAACAGAATTTGCCAACATCGAAGGTGTCCAAAGTGTATCTTTTAGCTCTCATATACCTGGCCAACGACCGAATGGCGTAGGAACAACGATCACGGATAAAGAAGGTCAAATAAGGAATGGAGACATCAATCTGACGCTTGTTGATCATGATTTTGTGAAAAATTATGGCTTGCAAATCATTGCAGGTCGCGACTTTAGGAAAGGTCCTGCAGATTTGAACTCAGCATTGATTCTTAATGAGTCTGCTGTACATGCATATGGTTATGACGATCCCAGGGATATCATCGGAGTTTCTTTCACCCAGTGGGGAGGTGATGGAAAAGTGATCGGTGTTGTAAATGATTTCAACTACTTGTCCCTCCACAATGATATTGGCTTGCTGTCGCTCAAAATCTGGTCGGATCAATTTCAAAAGATAACAATGGATGTCGCTGAGGTCGATCTTCAAAACACAATTGAGCTATTGCGGTCAAAGTGGATAGCTTTGTTCCCTGACATTCCATTCAACTACTATTTTGTGGATGATAGTTTGAGTGCTCAGTATGAAAAGGACAAGCAATTTGCCACCATAATCAGCTTCTTTACACTGATATCTATCACGATCGGGATCCTTGGATTAGTTGCCTATGCTACCTTTTGGTGCAACGGCAGGAAAAAGGAAATATCAATCAGAAAAGTACTGGGCGCTGGTGCACCTCTCCTTCTCTGGAAACTGTATAAAGGCTTTAGCATTCCAGTCATAATTGGATTTGTTTTGGCTATCCCCCTGGCTTATTATTTTGGAAACCAGTGGCTTCAGCAGTTTGCATATCGGGTTGGATTTAGCTGGATCTTCCTCGTTGCTCCACTGCTCATTTTGATAGCTTTTGTTTGTATTTCTGTTGGGGTACAAACAGTGCAACTTGTACTTTCAAATCCTGTGGACAATCTTAAGGAGGAATAAGGTCTATGCTCACCCAGCAGCAAGACTATTACGAATTCTTGGTTTTCTGGGACGTTGGCTAAGAATAGGGATTTGCGTAGTATCTTGTAGATCATGTTAAAGCTACTATCACTACGTTGGCTTGGCTATCACGTCACTTCTCTCATCGAAATTCTCTTCTCATTTCATCCATTTCGAATTTTCACATACAAGATTCCGATCATCTTTCGTCCTGGAATATCAGCGATCACATTTCTGTTTGCCTTCTTTTGTCTGCTGATCATCTTACTCCCGATCGTTATTGTAGTTGCTACCTACTTCAATATTCAGCAGTGGGCTTTTGCCCCACTCATCGCAACAGCTTTTGGGGTAGTCTTTAGCATTATTTTTAAAAATGTAACTAACGGAGCTATTGTGAAAATCACCTATGACGGGCATCGAATTCTCTTTACCACTTTTGGGTTATTTGAGAAAACGGTAGAACCCATTCCAATGACAGAGGTCAAGGGTGTTTCCTTGTATACGGATCAAACCCCAAGATCAAAAAATTATAAAATATGTCTATTGCTTACAGACCATCGGACAATTTTGCTCCGTGTTTCCAAAAGCAAAAGCAGATCCAAGCGAAGGCTCGAAAAGGTGGGAACGGCACTCAACCTGTCAACTGTCCCATATCCGAAAGGAACAATTCCAATCAACGACATCAGTCTTGGCAACGCAAGGGAAGCCTATGAACACTAAGTTCGCACAATAGGCACTTACACTTCAAGCCAGATTTAAGAGGGTGAAAACACATTACGGAAAGTAAAGGCCTCTTTTGTTTCACCATTTACATGCAGATGTTCAAGCTTCCTCATGGCCTCTTCAACGGTAGAAATGTGTCCATTAATCAATCTCCGATCGGATTTTTCATCTTGTTTTAGGGGGTTGTCATCGTTATTCGCAACATACAGCAAACCTATTTACTGAAAATGCACAAATTCATACTCACCACCTCACTTGCACTTCTTTTTTCCATCCCTTCATTTTCTCAAAGCAATATTGATTGGACAAGCCTCAAGTTTAAAAATGACAGCACGAATCAGAGAGAAGAATATAAGATAACAATTGAAGATGGCACCATCATTTATGGTGTGCTTGAAAGACTTACTACCACCCAGTTATTTGTTGAAACTAACGAGCTAGGTACGTTGGCCTTGGCTGTTTCCAGAATTGTGTCCATTGAACCAAGAAATGCAGAGCTAATTGAAGAAGGCAGGTCAATGGTCGGAGTTAATCACTACCTGATAGCCCCAAGCCCATATGGACTAGAGCAAGACGAATTTAATCTTCAGTTCTCAGAAGTATTCCTCTTTTCGGGTTGGTACGGTCTTTCAGACAATTTCACCCTTGGCGGAGGTTTCACACTGATTCCCGCAATCGACTTTTCAGATCAGTTGTTTTACTTGATTCCGAAGATGAGTTTTGATCTGGCTCCGGGTATCCGTGCTTCAGCACAGCTAACTTACTTAACAACGAATGGGGAAAGTACATCCCTCCTTTCATTGACTGCTGGTTTCGGAAAACCTGACAGTCATTTTTCCATCGGCTATTCTTCATCTTTGACAGACAACGTTGGTGGTGCAATCAATTCAGGTTTTGTGTTGAGGGTCTCTGAAAAATTCGGCGTGCTGGCAGATGGTTATTTCTTCACAGAGGAGACTGACGAGAACTTAATCGGTTTTGGGGCGAGATTCATAGGTAGGTCCTCTTCATTTGATTTTGGTTTCTTGACAATCCCGGATTCAGGAGTAGGTGCTATTCCCTGGATCAACTATACCATCAGACTATGAGCTCCTGCTGGAGTCGAAGCACGTCATTATTGTAGGAGTATTCTACTTCGTCATTTTGATTGGTATAAAAGCTACCATTCATCAAATACCGTTAATCCATCTTCTTATAATTCTTAACTTTAACACTCAACTTAAACCTATCACAAGCATGAAGAAGATCATTCTCGCCACAGTGGCGATTTCTCTCCTTGCTTTTGAAGCGGAATCTCAGCGAAGGAGAGGAACCTCAAGAGCATCCACGACCTCATACAACAGTGAACTTTACAATGGCATGAAGTGGCGTCAAGTCGGTCCATTTAGAGGCGGACGGTCAGCGGCTGTCACTGGTGTACCAGGCAAAGCTAATCTATATTACATGGGAGCAACAGGTGGAGGTGTATGGAGAACCAATGATGCGGGAAGTACCTGGGAAAACATTTCAGATGGCTATTTCGGCGGATCTATTGGGGCTGTTGCGGTCAGCGAATGGGACAACAATGTCATTTATGTTGGAGGCGGTGAGGTGACAGTGCGGGGCAATGTTTCGTCCGGGTATGGAATGTGGCGATCGGTGGATGCTGGCGCAACCTGGCAGGAAATAGGACTAAAAAATTCCAGGCATATTCCAAGAATCAGGATTCATCCAAAAAACCCAGACCTTATATACGTGGCGGTGCTGGGAGACCTCTACAAATCCTCGACCGAAAGAGGGGTGTACCGTAGCAAAGACGGTGGCAAGAGTTGGGAAAAAATCCTTTACGCAAATGCAGATGCGGGTGCAGTTGACTTAACATTTGATCCAAACAACCCTAGAATTCTTTATGCGTCTACCTGGAAAATCAGAAGAACTCCCTACAGCCTTGAAAGCGGTGGTGGGGGTTCTGCGCTATGGAAAAGTACCGATGGTGGTGATAGCTGGACGAATATCTCGGGTAATAAAGGATTACCAAGCGGAGTATGGGGAATATCTGGTGTGACAGTTTCACCTGTAAATTCGAACAGAGTTTGGGCCCTTATTGAAAATAAAAACGGAGGCGTTTATCGTTCTGATGATGCAGGTAAAACATGGACCCTCATAAACAAAGAAAGAAAGCTCCGTCAACGTGCTTGGTACTACACCAGAATTTATGCCGATACCCAAGATGAGAATGGAGTATATGTGATGAACGTAAGGTACCATCGATCTAAGGACGGCGGAAAAACATATGAAACATTCAACGCACCTCATGGCGATCACCATGATTTTTGGATCGCTCCTGAGGATAACCAGCGAATGGCAATCGCTGATGACGGAGGAGCGCAGGTTTCATTTGATGGTGGTATCAATTGGTCAACATACGAAAATCAACCAACTGCACAATTTTATCGAGTAACTACTGACGACTCTTTTCCATACCGAATTTACGGAGCCCAGCAGGACAATTCCACTGTCCGTATCAGTCACCGATCTGATGGAAGGTTTATTGGTGAAGATGATTGGGAGCCAAGCGCCGGCGGGGAAAGTGCTCACCTCGCCCCAGATCCGAAGAATAACGAGATCGTATATGGTGGAAGTTATGATGGGTTCCTTACTCGTGTAAACCATGCCACCAACGAGCGAAGGGCAATCAATGTTTGGCCCGACAACCCCATGGGACATGGAGCAGAAGACTTCAAATATCGCTTCCAATGGAACTTCCCGATTTTCTTCTCCCCTGATGGTAGCAAGTTGTATACAGCATCCAATCAGCTCCATGTCAGTACGGATGAGGGCCAGTCATGGGAGGTTATAAGCCCTGATCTGACTAGAAATGATCCGAGTAAATTGAAGTCATCAGGAGGTCCCATTACTCAGGATAACACAAGTGTGGAATACTACTGTACCATTTTCGCTGCTGTGGAGTCCTATCACGAAGCAGGAGTAATATGGACAGGTTCGGATGATGGCTTGGTCTATATAACCAAAGACGGTGGCGAGAATTGGCAAAATGTGAGCCCTTCCGGAATGCCCGAATGGATGATGATCAATAGTGTTGAAATCGATCCATTTAACGAAGGAGGCCTCTACATTGCAGGTACACGCTATAAGCTTGGAGATTTTGCCCCCTACCTGTATAAGACGGAGGATTATGGCCAGACCTGGAAAAAAATTACGAACGGGATCAATGGTGAAGACTTCACACGAGTCCTGAGAGCTGATCCAGCCAGGAAGGGACTGATCTATGCAGGAACAGAGGCTGGCATGTATGTATCTTTTGATGATGGTGCCAGTTGGAAGCCGTTTCAGATGAATCTCCCTGTAGTCCCCATTACAGACCTAGCCATAAAGAATAACAATTTGATTGCGGCCACTCAAGGAAGGAGTTTTTGGATGATTGACGACCTCACTCCTCTTCATCAGCTTAACAATGAGGTAGCTGGTAAATCTCACCACCTATTTAAGCCAATGGATTCTTATAGAATGGGCGGAGGTAATGGACGAGATTCGAAAACAGCTGGGACAAATCATCCGGGAGGAGTTCTAATTAACTACTTCGTCAAGGATACAGCCAAGTCAGATACCATTTCAATAAGTTTTCATGAAGAAGACGGAGACTTGATCAAATTGTTTTCAACGCATCCGGACAAGGACAATAATGAAGCTAAACTGACCGTATCCGCTGGATTCAATTCAATGAACTGGGATATGCGTTACAATGGAGCCAAGACCTTCAAAGGAATGATCATGTGGGCTGCTACTACCAGAGGGCCGGTGGCGATTCCAGGGTCATACACAGTCAAAATGACTGTAAATGGAACAGAATTCGCTGAAGCCTTCCAACTTCTAAAAGATCCTCGTACGAGCGCCACTCAGGCCGATCTTCAGGCGCAATTTGACTTCTTGATGAACGTCCGGAATAAGTTATCTGAAACGCATGAAGGTATAATCAACATACGAAAAGCCAAGGCGCAAATCAACGATGTGCTTAAAAAGTCGGGTGATAATGAAGAGCTAAAAGAACTTGGCAAGGGCATTATCAAGGACATGGGTGAAATTGAAAAAACACTCTATCAAACCAAAAATGAAAGTGGACAAGATCCGCTCAACTTTCCAATCCGCCTGAACAACAAACTCGGACATCTGGCCTCTCTCTCGGGAATTGGTGATAACCGACCTACAGATTCCTCTTTAGAGTTTTATGCAGAGGTGACAGGTAAGATTGATGAGCAGCTGAAAATGCTCGAAGAGATCTTCGGTTCCCGAATTGCTGAGTTCAATAAGATGGTGAAAGAAGCAAATATCGATGCAGTACGATTGGATGATTGAGCGCTAGTTTACCTGAACATTTTATCAAAAAAGGCCCGCCTAACAGCGGCCTTTTTTTTGTTCAACCTCATTTTCTTATCGCTATCCTTTCTAGTAACCAATCAAGATTGGATATTTGCGCTCGCTTGTAATCACTGTATGTATAACGTTGTTGTCATAGGTGGAGGTATTGTTGGATTAGCCTCTGCCCTGAAGATCAAAGAGAAAAACCCAACTTTCAAAGTCGCAATCGTTGAGAAAGAAAAAACAATTGCTCAACACCAGACAGGTCATAACAGTGGCGTTATCCATTCCGGCTTGTACTATAAGCCGGGCAGCTACAAAGCAAAGAACTGTGTGGATGGCTATAATATGATGCTTCGTTTCTGCGACGAAGAAGAAATACCCTATGAGCTGTGTGGAAAAATCGTGGTAGCTACTGAAAAATCTCAGATGAATGCCTTGAAAACGCTCTATGAGCGTGGAGTTGCAAATGGCTTGCGGGATATAAAGAAACTAAGATCGGAAGCTCTTGGAGAATATGAGCCTCACGTAGCGGGCATTGCTGGCTTGTTCGTTCCTCAGACTGGGATCATAGATTATAAGGTCGTAGCAGACAAGTATGCAGAAAAGTTCAAGCATTTTGACGGAGAAATTCACTCGTCCAATAGGTTACTGAAATTTACGGAGGAGAAGGGCTTCATCCATGTGCATACGGAAAATCAGCGCCTGACCACCCGACTGGTAGTCAACTGCTCTGGACTCTATTCGGATAAGATTGCAAAACTTACCGGAGCAAGAGTCGATTATAAGATCGTGCCGTTTAGAGGTGAGTATTACAAGATCAAGCCGGAAAAAGAATACCTGGTGAAAAACCTGATCTACCCGGTCCCCGATCCAAGCTTCCCTTTCTTAGGCGTACATTTTACGCGGCATATCAGCGGAGGAATTGAAGCCGGTCCCAATGCAGTGCTTGCTTTTGCAAGAGAGGGATACAAGAAGTCTCAGGTCAATATGAAGGAATTGCTAGGCACACTGTTTTACCCTGGCTTTATGCGAGTCGCTCGAAAATACTGGCGAACTGGTATGGGAGAAATGTACCGCTCCTACTCGAAAGCTGCATTTACGAAAGCACTTCAGCAGTTGATCCCCGAGATTCAGAAGAAAGATCTTGTGAAAGGCGGTTCGGGCGTTCGGGCGCAAGCCTGCGATCGCAAAGGAGGCCTTATTGATGATTTCCTGGTTGTGGAGCATGACAAATTTATCAATATTGGAAATGCGCCTTCCCCTGCTGCAACCTCTTCGCTTGCAATCGGTGAGCGAGTGGCGAATATGGTAGAGGAAAGACTTAAATAAACGCTATGAAAAGTATTTCTGTTTTTTGCGGTTCGAGCAATGGTCTAAAAGCAATCTACTCTTCCAAGGCCCGTGAGTTAGGTCAAACGCTTGCAAATGAGGGAATTCGAGTGGTATATGGTGGTGCTAAAATTGGCCTGATGGGCAAAGTTGCAGAAGGCGCATTGGATAACGACGGAGAAGTTTTTGGGGTAATCCCAACTTTTCTTCAAAGCAAGGAAATAGCTCATGATGCTCTGACAAAGATGTTTGAAGTAGATACCATGCATCAGCGCAAGACAAAAATGCACGAGCTTTCGGACGCCATTATCACTTTGCCCGGAGGCTTTGGCACAATGGAAGAGTTCTTTGAGATTTTAACCTGGGGACAACTTGGATTGCATACTAAGCCAATGGGTTTGCTCAACATTGATGGTTTTTATGATCCGCTGATAGATCAACTTGATACAATGGTCCGGAATGAACTGTTGAAGCCGGTCAACCGAAATATGGTCATGATCGACGATGATGTAACCAACCTGTTGGTAAAGATGAAAAGTTATCAATCACCATCCGTCAAAAAATGGATTACTGATCAGGAAACATAATATCGCCTTACTGACACCTCAAGATTCTGAATGGTCAATTGAAAGACCATTCGGTTTTACTGCCGAACACTTCTCACCAACATTCTCGTTATTTGTACTATGAAAAATATCGCCTTACTATCTGTTTTCACTATTTCAATGGCGGCCTGTGCCCAAAAGAAAGTGGAAAAAAAGCCTACCCCTTCGTCATCTGTTGAAAAAATCGAAAAGTCAGAAGCTGAGTGGAAAGCTCAATTATCTGATTTTGAATATTATGTCCTCCGAGAAAAAGGCACAGAAAGAGCTTTTACTGGGTCTCTCCTAAACAACAAAGATGAAGGTACCTATATATGTGCTGCTTGTTCGTTACCTCTTTTTGAATCTAAAACCAAATTCAAATCAGGTACGGGTTGGCCTTCTTTTTATGAGCCAATAAATGATGTGAATGTGGCTGAGGAGGATGATCGGTCTTATGGAATGGTGCGAACAGAAGTTTTGTGTGCCCGTTGTGACGGTCATCTCGGACACGTGTTCCCTGATGGTCCAAGACCCACCGGCCTACGATATTGTATCAACTCTGCGTCACTCAAGTTCGAGAAAATAGTGGCTGAGAACTAGTCTCAGCCTAGCTTCCCTCAAGTATCACATCATCAATGAATTTTTCAGCTGCATATTCCATGTAGCTGAAATCTCTCTGAGTTGATGTAAATCCAACATGTCCACCCTTTTCGGGCATTTCGAGGTAAATGAGATCACTTTTTCTTGCAAGCTCAATCGGGTAGCACTTGTCTCCAAGCATCGGATCGTTTTTTGCATTCACTATTAGTAACGGTACCGTGATTTTGTGCAGGAACTGATCACTGGTTATTTTTTTATAAAAATCTTCTGCGTCTTTATATCCCGGAAAGAGCTTCAACGTAAATCGCTCATCAAATTGTGGAAAAGTCTTCACTTTCTCAATTCCTTCAATATCAAATTCCATCATACTCGACTTTTCAAAGATCTTTTCCTTTAGTTTCTTGATAAATCGTCGCTCATACATCTGATTACCCTTCAGTCTCAGTTGTTCAGCACTATCCTTCACATTGCACGGAACAGAAAATGAAATGGCACCCTTAATTCGATCATCAATTTTCCTTTCGCCCAGGTACTTTTGCTGCATTCCACCCCCCATGGAATATCCCATCAAGACCAACTCTTGGTAATTCTCGCCAAGCGCCCGATCAACAACACTAGCAAGGTCCTCGGTGGCACCATGGTGATAAAACCTGGGAAGTCGATTCATTTCGCCGCTGCAGCTTCGGTTATTCCAAGCCAAAATGTCCCAGCCCTTTTTAGCAAAATATTTAGCCGGTCGTTGAATATAATGACGGTCTGAACTTCCCTCTAATCCATGGCTTAGTATAAGTAGTCTACCATTTCCACCTCTTATCCAATCAAGGTCGAGAAAATCCGTATCTTCTAGTTCAAGCCGTTCCCGTTCATACTCGATCCCCTTAACTTTGTAAAAAAGTGAAGGAACAATTGTCTCCAGATGAGCATTAAATAGGTACCAGGGGCTATTATTATAGTTTGATTCTTGAAGGGGCACTACCGGCTCAATTTTTGCTTATCAAAATGCTTTAATATTGCGCCAATTTAAGTTAGTGAATGAAATTAAGGACTACATTCTCATTACTTGTTACGGCATTTTTCTTGTATTCCGAAGGTCAGACCATCTCAATAAAAGACGAATCCACAAGCAAGCCTATCTCGGACGTTTTCATCTATCATGAAAACAAAACGAGCCTGGCATACTCTGATGAGAAGGGAATTGCCGATCTTTCTAAATTTCCAAGCGGCCTGATTTTCGTACAACACCCCTCCTATTACGACAAATCAATAGCTTATGTCGGTTCAGGGATCCAGGTTACGATGACGGAAAAGATCGTTACTTTTTCTGAAGTGGTCATTTCAGCCAACAAATGGGAACAGGAAGAAGAGAGTATATCCCAGAAAATTCTGTCAGTACGCAAGAAATCCATCGAATTCCAAAATCCCCAGACTGCAGCAGATATGCTTGCAGGTACGGGTCAGGTCTTTTTGCAGAAAAGTCAACTCGGTGGCGGAAGCCCTAAAATCAGGGGTTTTGCTGCAAACTCTGTGTTGTTGGTGGTGGATGGGGTTCGAATGAACAATGCCATTTTCAGGAGCGGCAACTTGCAAAACATTATAAACATAGATCCCAACGCCCTTGAAAGCTCTGAGGTGATCTTTGGGCCTGGCTCAGTTATCTATGGAAGTGATGCAATGGGTGGTGTGATGGATTTTCACACAATCGAACCAAATTGGACAACAACCCCAGGAGAGGTCTTCACTGGAAATGTGATGACCCGCTACTCCTCAGCTGCTGACGAAAGGACTGGACATTTTGATCTGTCACTTTCGAGGCAAAAAATAACCTTCTTCCACTCAACTACTTTTTCCTCTTTTGATGATTTGCGATCTGGAGCTAACAGAAATGGCGGATACGTAGGAGAATTTGAAAGGAGATTTTATGCTGGCCGAATAAATGGTGCTGATCAACTAATCCCGAACGATAATATCAACGTTCAAAAATTTTCAGGCTATAATCTATTCAATACAATCACTAAGTTTAAGGTCAGGTTAGGCTCTAACATGGACCTTGGATACGGGTTTTACTATAGTACAACCTCAGACATCCCAAGGTATGATAACCTCACTCAGACAAGAGACGCAACTGATTCACTGGAGGCAGCGCAGTGGTTCTATGGTCCCCAAAAGTGGCAGATGCACAATCTCAGGCTAAACTATTATAACTCCCATAAACTATTTGATCAGGCCAGAGTAACTATCGCATTTCAGAAATTCGAGGAAAGTAGAAATAATAGACGCTTTGGTGATGACCAGCTTCAAAGGCGAGCAGAAGGGGTTAATATGTACTCAGTGTCTCTAGACTTTGACAAAGAGTTAGATCGTTCAAACATCTACTATGGAATCGATTTTTTTTACAATGATATCAGTTCTGAAGCTTTCAGCAGAAACATTGAGACAAATGAAATAAGCTCAATTGCCAGTAGGTACCCTGATGGAGGTAGTGAATACTATTCATCAGCCCTGTATGGTAGTTTAGTGCACAATATTTCAGATAAACTTATTCTCAACGGTGGTGCGCGCCTGAACATTATCAATTTATCTGCGAGTACTACCGATTCAACGGCACTATCGAACAGTGCATCCTCCATTTCAATTGACAACACCTCTGTAAATGGGTCTTTGGGTCTGGCATGGAATGTAACCGAAGTATACAAACTCAGTTATAACGTCTCTACAGGCTTCCGATCACCTAACATTGACGATGTTGGAAAAGTGTTTGAAGTCGGTGCTGGCATAACAGTTCCAAATCCGGATCTAAATCCAGAATATTCAATAAGCAACGAAATTTCCATTGAGCGTAAATCCAGTAGATCGGTGCTTCGGATAGTGGGCTTTTATAGTCGATTGTTTGATGCTATTGTGGATGGACCATTTACCATCAATGGAAATAGCCAATTGAACGGCCTGGATGTTTTTGCCAAAGTGAATGCATCCAAAGCAAATATTTATGGAGGAAGTTTACTTTTTCAGGCAGAGGTATCCAAATCATTTGCAATTGAAAAAACCATCACTTTGACAGACGGAGAGGACATTACTAACAATGAGCCCTTAAGACATACTACTCCCCTATTTGGAAAATTTGCCTTGATCTATAAAAAGAAAAAATTCAGATCAACCTTTTTTGTTGATTACAATGGCAACAGGAAACCGCGAGATATCCCGTCCTCCGAATTCGACAGAAAGCCCTACCTCTATACACAAGACGGAACACCTGGCTGGTACACACTTAATCTGAGAAATAGTTATCAGATCAACGAATTTTTGAAGGCAAACGTGGCAATAGAAAATATTTTAGATCAACACTATCGACCGTACACTTCAGGTATTAGTGCCCCGGGGCGAAATGTCCTACTCTCCTTGCGGGCTACAATCTAGCCTTCGGCTTTAAGTCAAAAACTCTCGAAATGTTAAATCCATAGTGGATATCTCCACCAAAGAAATCGTCCGTAGTATCGCCAATGAATCCTTGCTCGTTCATCTGCACTGCATTGGTCAGGTGCAGCTGGAACACGTGGCCTCCGGTTTCTATGTCAAATCCAATTGCAAAAGAATTCTTAAAATCGTCGGAGAACTCAGAAAGCTGTGGATAGTATTCAGCGTTGATCGCTACTCGACTAGTCAATTTGTATCTACCTCCAAGTCCTAGGGCTACTAGCCGATGTGCGTCTCGACTGGTCTTTACACGGTTCCTTTGAATAATAATGGGCATCACCTGCAGACTCAAATTCGAGTTAAACTTTCTTGCAATAAGAAGTTGACCCGAATACGAATTTCGATCTATTCCCTCGAGGTTATCTTGCTTGACCGTTTTTCGGGTCAAGCTGGTAAAACCCGTAACAGTAACTGGTGTGGTGTTCGATTGCCTCACAAATCTGTATTTAAGAAAGGTATCAACCACCTTGTTAAAGGAAGCTCTACCAAGTCCGATATTGAGATTATCTGTAAGTCCATATTCAAGAGCTAACCTTATGCTGGAGTTGTCCAAACCCCAGAATTGTTCGTAGCCTGAATTTAATCTACCAAAACGGTGGCTGATGATAAATTCAAGCACACCCTTGGTTCGAACTTCCACGGAGTGGCCATTGACCAGTCTCGTACTTTTAAAGGTCGCACTGACGAAATCCTCTCCTTGACTGTCCCCCTCAAGTAACTCAAGTAACTCATCCTGAGAGAACGCTGTGAAGGATATTAAGAAAACAAGTAATGAAACACTAATTCTGCGCATAAGGTTGATATTGGAATGAAATGGTGACTTCAACAATTTCGGCTATGTTGTAGAACAGTGCCTTGGGGATTTTTATCTTATAGTCTTTCAATGCGACCTCAAAAACTGAAGTAACGGTCATGCTACTTTCATCATAGTTGAGAGTTCCTTCGATTGAAACCTGATTTTCAACCCCATGTATGGACATTTCCCCTTCTGCTACCACCATGGCTTCACCTTTCTCTGCATTCCAGCCTTTGATTTTTCCCTTAAAAATTGCTTTAGGGTACTTTTCACTCTCAAGGTAATTTTCATTGAAGTGTTCCTGCATCAACTCTTTTTCGAAGGTGAAACTTTTGATTGGCACTGAAAACACAAATGCTTTTGATTCAAGATCAATAATGCTTGTAGCTTCTGTATTCGTGGCCTCTATATCCTCAATAGGAGCATCCGAGAAAAACCGAATGTGAGATTCATGTGACTTGAACTTCTGCGCGTTCGCATAAAGTCCGACAAAGGCAATAAAAATTAATGGTAATAGTTTTTTCATAGTGTTAATTGTTTTGAGCTCCATCATCGACCCAACAAGCAATGAGTTCTATTTCATCATTACTTAATGTCAACCCTGACGTAGATGGAGGCATTGATCTATTTCCTGTTCTTGATTTTATGTTCTCAGCTCCGGTTTGGACCGTGTTAAATACCGTAAAGTTTGGAATGGATCCATTATCACCGTTGTGACAACCGGACACCGCGCAATTCGAGTCAATTATGGGCATAACATCACTTGCCCAGGAAGTCCCTGAGCTGACGATGACGGATTGTGTAGCGCTACATCCATCCCCATCAGTTACTTCCACCTCATGAGCTCCGTTAGGAATATCAGTGAAATCACCAGTGGTTTGGGATGAACCTCCATTCAAGGAGAAAGTATAGCTACCATCTCCGCCAGTGGCAGAAGCTGTGATCGTACCCGTAGGACTTCCACACTCAGCATCCGTTGAAGACAGGTTAAGCGTTATTCCATCCGGACCAGCAATCAACTCAGCTGCCACAGTAGCTGTACATCCATCGCTATCCTGTACTGTAATCGTGTAAGTCCCAGCAGAAATATCGGAAAAAGTTGTGGATGACTGAAAGCTAGTACCGTCAATACTGAATTCGTAGGGTGCTGTGCCTCCGGATCCAGCAACAGTGATACTTCCGGCTGTGCTACAATTGGGTTCAGTACTGCTTGCAACCGAAACTGCCAAATCCGACTGTGTACAGTCTAAGTCCGGTTCTTCCACGCTATCTGAACAGCCAATTAAGAACGCCAGAGAAACGGCAAAAGAGACTAAAAAAACCTTTCTTATCATCATCTATTTTCAAGTTTTAAAATTTCAATTAATTGTCAGGCACTCCATCATCGATCCAACAAACAATCGTGTCTATTTCAGACTGTTCAAGAGCAGGACGATCACTTGGTGGCATTGTTCGTTCTGTTATCCTAACTTTAATTCTGGCAGCAGCAGTCATAATCCCTACACTTTCTCGCAGGTCCGGAGACCTAGAACCATCGTGACAACCAATAACGGCGCAGTTCGCTACTATGAGAGGAAAGACATCGGCGGCAAAAGAGACCTTAGAAACAACAACTACATCACGCTCTGAATTACATCCCTCGGAATCTGTAACCGAAACAGTATTTATTCCATTCGAAACCTCATCGAATAGATTGGAGGATTGTTCATTGCCGCCGTTCAGTTTGAAAAGGTACGGTTCTGTTCCACCTGTGACAGAGGCTGTGATAGTGCCATTTGGTAGATCGCAGTCTGGACTGGTGAAATCTAGAGAGAGAGATACGGATCTGTCCGTGCCTCCAAGTGTTGCTTCTAAACTTGTCATACAACCGGTGGCATCTCTAGCCGTCACTGTGTATGTGCCTTCAAACAAATTGGTCAGTGTGCCTTCTCCTTGCCAGCGTATACGATCAATACTATAATGGTATGGAGGAGTACCCCCGAAAGCTTGCACGGTAAGTGTTCCGGGATCGCTGCAGTCCGCATCTGTCTGATCAGTAATAGACAAACGTAACTGGGATGTGGAGCAGTCAATCGCTGGCTCATCTGAGCTGGAGCAGCTAAACCACAAAACGTTGACAATCAATAAAAAACCTAAAAGAAGAGAATTGAGCTTCATCCTAGTAATATAAACAACAAAATGCTGCTGGCTGAACTTCGCAAGGTTTAGATATATAGAACGCCTTACGGTTACAAAACAAGTACGTTTTTGTCTAAATGTAATGTATCATGGTAGACAAAGGGTAGACGAATGCCCTTAATCTAGTAGTTGTATTCGGCTTCTTGGGCTTGGACAATCTCCCAGGTGTGATCAGAGAGAAGTCGGACTTCCGCTTCAAAAGATTCATATGGAAAACTAGCACCCCACTCATCAGGACTTATCATTGAAAGAAGATCTGTATTATTCTTCTTTTTATATAGGAAGTAGATCTTTCCAATGACCGGCTGGAACGGAACAGTCGCCTGATAAATCCTCTCCGAAACTTCGACTCGCTTCTTAAGATACTTGGCCTGCTCAATCAAGGTTTGCATCTGCTCATATAGTTGACGAAACTGACGGTCTGTCTGGTCTTGCATAGCTGCAACCGCAGTTCCCTTGATTCTTCCTTTGTCCTCAGGTTTAATAATGGCACTACCTGCATGATGGGCATACTCGATAAGTCCGGGCAAATCGGTGATCTTCTCTTTCTCTTTATCGAGATCTATCTTCGAAATATCAACCTTATTCCCTACCTCGTTTTCTCTATTGGTGTTCTTTCTCCCGGCCATGTTGTTCTTCTAGTAAAATCAATTACCAGCAGTATTATTATGATTAAAAATATCAGCGAACCAATCAAAAAATTTCGTTTTGATCTTGTCATACACTAATCTTGAACTTCAAAGTTGTGAAATAGTTTAAACAAAATCCATGAACATTGACGGCAAGATTCTTGAAAAATTCGAAACACAGGAAATCAAAGAATCATTCAGGAAGAGAGAATTCATTTTAGAATATGCGGAGAACCCACAATACCCCGAATTTTTAAAGTTCGAATTAATCCAATCAAACTGCGAACAATTAGATCCAATTCAACAAGGAGATGAGGTGACTGTCAGCTTTAATCTGAAGGGACGTAAGTGGACTGACCCTCAAGGTGAAACTAAGTACTTCAATAGTTTGCAAGCATGGAGAATAGAAAAGAAGACAACATCATCCACAGAAGAACAGCCTTCCAACACAGAGTGGATGAAGGAAGACTTCTCACAAGATGACGACTTACCTTTCTAGTCTTTCTTCTTTTTCCGGAAGGTTATTGGAATGTACTGTTCAGTTGGAAGACCAATATGAGCCAAATCCCAACTAGAGTCGTAACCATTGACCATTTGTCTTATACATTCCACTCGATCCTCTGTTGGATAAGGGCAGTCGTCCCAATGAAATATTTCGACTCTGTAGTGATATTGCTTTTTAATTCCGTTGACCCTTACTTCAACTTCAATATCTTGTTCTTCGTTTAATTGAGGTATTTCAATCCCAATGATTCCCATATTTGCTAATATTTTTTACTATTGAATACCAAATAGCGTACCCAAACTTGTAACCAACTATTTTTCAATACGTTAGGATAATTTCCAATGAGAGAATTAGCCCAAATTCGGACACTTTGTTGTTCAAATTCATCCATCTTCCTAGCCCTGCTAAGTCTATTCCTCATCAGCTCCAGCTGTACAACATCTCCTGAAAAAAGACCATCACCGCTTCGATCAGATAGTATTAAAATTGGCACGAATCTCATCCGGATTGAATACAGTAGCCCGGGTGTAAAGGGAAGAAAAATCTTTGGAAGCGGAGAAGAATACCTGGAACAGTATGGTGAGATCTGGAGAACCGGGGCCAACGAAGCAACTGTTTTTTCAACGCAACAGGATATAAGAATTGATACGTTTTACTTGCCTCAAGGTAAGTATGCGCTCTTTACCATCCCCAATCATGAGTTTTGGGAAGTTATTCTAAACAAAGACTGGAATCAATGGGGAGCTCACAATCATCAAGAATCATTGGATGTTGTCCGATTTCAAGTAGTACCCAGAAGGTTAGACTCAGTTCAAGAGCAGATGACGTTCTCATTGACTAACTCTGAGTTAAACTTCATGTGGGAAAACACAGGGTGGTCACTTCCTATTAGCTTGAACGAATAACATTACTTGCTAATCGAACCATCAATCTTGCAAGGTCATCTAGCACATCATCACAGCCTTCAAGCAGAAAACGCTTAGACATTAGCTTTGGATCAACAAAGCCAACATAGACATCTTCATTTTCTTCCCAAATCAACATTTTCAAAGGCATTTCCAGTGCGGTAGTCTGGTTGCACTTTATAAGTCGTGTCACCAGGTCAGGGTCCTCGAAGATAACCACTCTCGTTGGCGGAATGTCAAGATCTCGTTCTTGGGCAATTTCATCATGAATCACAGTTTCGAAATAGACAAGCCCAGACTCTCCAATTAGTTCAACCAATTTAGATTCGGTATCCTCTACCGACATCGAACTTCGATATATGGTGAGATTTTGACTTGTAACTGTGAATGACGAAAAAATCATGCAAACAACAGCAAGTCTCATTTGAAACTTCATAAGAGTAAAATAAAGGGTGATAGTATGCTAATATAATCTAAGCAAACAAAATCCTACTCAAATATTACAGATAGGCATTGATTTATAACTTGAAAAAAGTAATTTGGCAAGAATATTTTGGCTTTTTAATAGTCGACATTAACCATGAACATATACGCAAAGCTTACGCTACTTTGTCTATCACTGGTGTTATTTTCTGCTGCAGTACTGTCCTATTTTGCTGATTTGCAAGTAGAAAAAACATTCAGGGAGAGCATTATCGCCAGTATTACCCAGCAAGCTGACGAGGTAAGTAACGATATAGGAAGATTCATCTTTTCCCGACTGAACGACGTAAGGATGTCTGCGAAAAATCCGCATTTCACTATCACCGATATCGGACGTGACGAGACGACAACAAGACTACAGGAACTCGAAAATCTGAGTGACCTGTATTACTCCTTCTCCTTTTTTGACATGAACAAGGTCAGGCAGGCAGATAGCAAAAGGCTCTCAATCGGGAAGCAGCACGGTGGTGGCATTTATTGGAACGACCTGGATGCTGGGGAGGAGTTCGTGATGGACATTTCAAAGTCCGAATCAGTAGGTCGTGTGGTAATGCACTTTGCCTCGAAGGTTGATGATATTATTACCGGTGAAGATGTTGGAGTTCTAGTGGGAAGGATCTTAGTTGACGAGCTTTTTAATGTTGTAGGGGATTTTTCACTTAGTGCCGATAGCTCACGAAGACTTGATATCCATTTGATAGATGAAGCAGGTCTGATACTCTATTCAAATACCAACCCGCAAGGAATGCTTGTGGATTCATATGAGAAATTCGATCTTGTCAGCACACTTAATGCGCCTGGTGTCAACCGAATCGAAGATGAGGGAACCCTATACTTTGTCTCGAATGAAACTGGATACCTGGACTATGCAGGAAACAACTGGAAACTCGTACTTAGCATATCAAATGAAAAGGCCTATGCCCCACTTCAAAAAATTCGTGAGCAAATATTGTGGGCTGTTCTACCAGTGGTAGGAATCTCAATCATCTTCGCTCTTATAGCAGCGAACGTTTTTGTCCGTCCGATAATTAGACTTAGCAATGCAGCAAAGGAAATTGGTAAAGGCAATCTAACTGTTGAAATACCCCAAGGATCGAAGGACGAGATCGGCACATTGGCTAAACAACTTTCAACCACTTCGCAAATCCTCATAAAAAGGATTGAACAGCAGAAGATGATGAACAATAAGCTTCACGACCAGAAGGGAAGGATCGAGAAGCAAAATTCACAACTTGAGCATGTAACAAAGCAGATCACCGATAGTATTAGCTATGCAGAAAGAATTCAGAGAGCCACGTTGCCCCCATTAACAACGATTCAAAAGGTCTTTCCAGAAGCCTTTGTTATGTATAAGCCAAAGGATATCATTGGAGGAGATTTTTATTGGTTTGAAAGCGTGAGAAGGGGTAACAATGAGTACATGATTGTGGCCTGCGCAGACTGTACTGGTCACGGAGTTCCAGGTGCGATTATGTCAATTATGGGTAGCAATCAGTTGACAAACATTATCTACTACCAAAACTATCTGGATCCGAAGAAGATTGTATCAAGACTCGACAAAGTAATAAAGTTCGAACTGCAGAGTGAACATGATGATGGGACAAGTCGGGATGGAATGGAAATCGGCGTTTGCGTGATTGATCTTGACACCCTACGAATGGAGTTTGCTGGAGCTGGCACACCTTTGAGGCTACTCAAGAAGGGTACTGATAAGATGACCATCTATAAAAGCCCACGTCTTATGGTTGGAGGAATCGAAGGTGATGAGCAGGAGGTCAATAGCAAACTCAGAAAAGAGGTAATCCAACTGGAACCTGGAGATAAGATCTATATGTCTTCAGATGGTTATCAAGATCAGTTCGGTGGAGAACACGATAAAAAATTCATGAGCAAGAACTTTAACAAACTACTGGAAGAAAGTTCCGAAGGCTCTATGCTTGACCAAAAACGCACCATCGAACGAACGTTTGCAAAATGGACCAGAAATTCAGCACAGACTGACGATATCGTCGTGCTTGGATTTGAGATAAAGTAAAAATTAGTAAAGTGTGAGGAGACTCTCTTCCACCTTTGTTTCGTAAAGATCTTCCAGAGCCTTATTTAGGGCATTCAAAAGCTCGGTGTCTAAGTCTATATCAGTAGTTAGATCTTCCATTTCTTTAAGGGTGTGACCTTTGCTTCTGATTTTGTCAACGCATTTAAGACAGATCCTTGTCCAGGACTGGGGACTTATGTTGTCCGTACACCAATTCTTATAGTTGCTTGCCTTAACTGCCATTCAACTCACAATTTAAAACCGATGATAGAAATGTCATCATTTAGGCTATTTCCGGCTTTCCAGCCCTCCATCGTGCTTTCTAAAAATCCTTTCTGCTCCGCCATGCCTTTGCCTTGGATTGACTTTAACATCTCCTCAAATTTCTCAATCGAAAACTTAACGCCGTCCTCATTCTCCTGGTTATAAAAGCCATTGGAGAACATATAGTAACTGGCTCCCGGATACATTTCTACTTTCTCCGCCAAGAGATCTTCAAAAGTATCTGTACGATCACCTTTAAGCACAATCATTTCAGGGCCGTTGAAAATAATCATATCCTGATTGACCCCACTGAACTGAACCTTGTTCAAGTTGTGATCAAAGAGCGCTACGGACACCTTCAGATCACACTGCAGCTCGTTTGAGCCCGCGGCATCTAGTTCATATTTGAGCTCATTGATTATCTCACCGGTATGGAAGATCTTCCTGTCATGTGTTAAGTAGTTAAGAACGGAATCTGCGATCAACGTCTTTAAGGCCCCCACAATTCCTTTACCATCAAACTCGATCAAGGAGACCACGGTATAGTCCTCAGTCCTGAAGTTCAACCTGGTAGTCCAAACAAACTCTTCGCTAAAAAGGTATTTTGTTTCAAACATCACAAAGTGATCGGAGAATTGCCTGCTCAAATACCTCTCATTTGGCAACATTGATTGTTGAAGCAGACCGGCATATCGAATGCTATCAATAAGCCTTTTGTTGATCTTATTCAGCTCCTCCGTTCTCTCCTTTACTCTACTCTCCAACTCCACATTTGATTCTTCCAGATCCTTGATGTGTTCACCACTATCTTGAGCCGCTTGGTAAGTTTCTAAGCCACGCTCCAAGACTCCTTTCATCTCCTCAAAGTTCCAGGGCTTTGTGATATACTTATATATACCGCATCTGTTTATTCCATCCTTGATCGCTTCGATATCCGTGAAACCAGTGAGGATTATCTTAATAAGATCCGGATGATCAGGTAGAATTCGCTCCAACAACTCTGTCCCAGTCATTTCTGGCATGCGCTGATCCGTAACAATGACTTGAATATCATTCTCATGCAGAATATCAATTGCATCTACAGGATTAGTCGTTGTGAATACGTTGAAGTACTTTCTGAAATTAGATTTAAAAACCCGCAGGTTCGTCGCTTCATCGTCAACATAAAGCAAGGAGTATTTCTTTTCCCTGGGGATCCTTGCTGTCTCTTCGCGCTCTAATTCTTCCATTTATTTCGATAATCTAGGGTTGGCGGTGTAAAATTAAATCAGTTACTCTCAGCCACCTCTTTTTTAGCCTCTTTCTTTATTGCAGAAACTCTTTTCGGAAGAGAAATAACAAATTCAGTTCCTTTACCAACCTCACTGGACAATTCAATTTTTCCACCATGCTTTTCTATAATCCCATAAGTTATCGACATTCCCAGGCCTGTACCAACCCCAACATCCTTGGTAGTGAAGAAAGGTTCCCAAATTCTATCTTTAATTTCATCTGGAATCCCCACCCCATTGTCCTTTATTCTAATAGAAACATCCTTATCGGTTTCTTCTGTGTAGATGGTAATCTCAGCATCTGCTTTGCTAGCTGGCATAGCCTGGACAGCGTTATTTAGAATGTTCATGAAAACCTGATTCAACTGACCAGGGAAACACTCAATCTCATTCATGCTTTCGTCATAGTGCTTGGTTATGGCGATCTTATCTTTCGTTTTGTTTCGTAGGAGCGTCAGGGTAGCATCAATATTCTCATTGATATTTGCATTTTTCGCTTCTTCTTCATCCAATCTTGAGAAGACTCTCAATCCCTTCACAATCTCAATTGTTCGACTAACACCGTAGTTGACGTCTTTGATTAGGTCATCAAGCTCGTCCACAATTTCCTCGTATTCATGCTCTTCTTTGAGTTCTTTCACACTATCCATTACTTCATCTATATTGTCACCCTCTTCGATTCTGGAGTATTCATCCGCAATCTCCCTTAGTGATTCGATAGACATCTTGAGAGAAACCATACCACTTGAAATGAAGTTGATTGGATTGTTTATCTCGTGCGCGATACCCGCCGTAAGCTGTCCTAGGGATGCCATTTTCTCCGAGTGAA
The DNA here is from genome assembly GCA_028285685.1 of Cyclobacteriaceae bacterium. GTDB lineage: Bacteria > Bacteroidota > Bacteroidia > Cytophagales > Cyclobacteriaceae > Ekhidna. The sequence goes on from JANQOR010000026.1 coordinate 105,195, forward strand.
CCAATTGAGACTGAGCACTCTTCAGAGACTCCAGAGCATTTTTCAATTCTTCCTTGGACTTTTGCTCCAATTCAAGCGTAGCCTGAAGCTTTTTCTCTGCGAGGAATAGTTTCTCATTGTCTTGCAACTGCTTATCAGCCAACTCTCTGATTTCAACCTCGGAGTCTTGCAGCTTCCTATACGCACCATTTAGCTCATCCTGGGCAACGATAAGCTTCTCGTTGATCTTAATTTGTTCTTCAGAAGATTTCAAGAGCTTATCCTCCGACTCCTTTAACTTCACGTTCTTCTCCTCTAATTGCTGCCGGGATAGATAAAGTTTTTTGTTAATTACCTTCTGCTTCTTATAATTTATTTTCAACTGATTTTCCGACTTTTGAAGCTTTACAAAGGCCTTATTAGCTGACAAGAAATTGTCACCGGCAAGCTTGACTAAAGGTCTGAAAATGAACAATGCCTGCAACAGGATTATACCTACCAAAATACCGAAACCAGTATACTCTGAGAGCGACAAGCTCGTATTTCTATTTTGAGCATTTTGAACAAAGAAATTGGTGATGTCCTGCTGTGCTCTTTGATAGTCACGAATGGTATTGATCAGTATTTCGATTGATTTTCTTCTTGAGAGCGCATTAAGGTCTGTCTTGCTTGTTGTGTATGCAACATCAAGTAGATTCGAGACATTACTGTTTATTTCAAATTGGCTAAACCTGATTGCTTCGAGTAGAGCCAAGTACTCATCCGTTTGAGTTGGCTGGCTTATCCCGAGATCCGGATCTCCATTCAAAAGAGCTTGGTGACCCTTCTGCCACTGCGGATGAATTCTCCGCAGCTCTGTTTTGAAAATATTGAAGTTATTCTCCGTCGTTGAGTATCCCATCCCAATAGCTGCTTTCACCAATTGCTGCCCCAATCGTGACTGATTCGTGGACACCTCAACAATTTTTGGATCTTGATTGAATGCTCCGGTGACTTCCTTCTGAAGAACAAAAACATAGTACGACACGGCACCGGCAATTAATAAAGCAGTTAGGATGTATGCATTAGCATATAAATCCTTCTTTAACATAAGCTTAGTTGTTGGTTCAAAACTCCCACAAAGTGACTTCAGAAACTCGCTTTTTTCAATTGCCTGAAACCACTATACATGAGGCAGTATAATGACTAAAATACAATCATGTCTTTACAAAACAATGGTTTTGATCATAATAAATGTCATATTCGATTCGGCCTAAATTAGAAAAACACAATTTATTAATCGTCAATTCGGGGGAGTTAATCGTCTATTCAGATGTTTAGGAGAAAAAAGTCCGAGAAAATTCTACTTTTGCGATGTTCGACAAGGAGCGAAATTAGAGAGATTAAATTTTAATCAATTAAGAGTCAATGAGTAAGTTTAGACAATTAAAGATTTGGTTTAATCCGATTTAAGCTTTTACTTTCCGAACTTATATAATCACCATAAGATTCTAGATGGATTATTTAAGGAGCTACAAAAATATTTATGATCAAAACATCATTCTGATGTTTAAGGGAGAGCTCACCTTTGACCTTGTAACGGCAATGATCGGTTCATTGGAAGAACGATTGGACGAGATTGAAGAGAACAGAAAAGTCAAGAAGAAATTCTACAACGTTTCAACTGAGTGTATTCAAAACTTATATTATCATCTGGATGAGGTCAATACAGACGACAAGGCAATAAGCAGTTATGATTCTCATTCAGCACTCATCATGATTGCTGCCAGAAAAAGATTCTACAGCCTCCAAACAGGCAACTATATCCCTACCGATAAAATTGAACTGATTCAGAAAAGATTAGATGATATCAATGCTGTCTCTGCAGATGAACTACGTGCGCTTTACAAAAAGGTACTGGCGGAGCAAGAATTCTCAGATAAAGGAACAGGAGGGTTAGGGTTTATAGATATTGCCAGAAAAACAGCTGGTCAAAAACTTAGGTACAAGTTTCAACCAGTGACAAGCACAATCAGTTATTTCACTTTTCAAGTGAGACTACCAAGAATAGAAGAAGTTTAAAAAGGAAAATCAGCTAAATAATAAGGAGTTATAAATAGTCGTGGAAATATGGAAAAAGTATTCATTGAGCCAACGCGAACTACCCCACTTGTAAATTTCGATCCTGATGAGGGAATCTTGGAAATGAAAGGAAGATCAAGTCCTGAAAATTCCATTGAATTTTATCAAAAGGTTTTGGATAACTTGGACGAGTACGCATTTTCCGGCGGAGATCAATTTACGGCAAATATCGCTTTCGAATATTTCAATACTAGCTCATCAAAATGTCTTTTCGATGTGTTTAAGAGGCTGAGTAAAATTGAGGACAGTGGGAAGACAATCACTATTAACTGGTACTACGAGGAGGGAGATGATGATATGATGGAGGCAGGAGAAGATTATAGCGACTTACTGGATTTAGATTTCAATTTTCGAGAAATCGAGGAGGACTAGTAAGATCGAATACAATTGAATGGATAAGAATCAGGAACTTTATTATGATGAGATCACAAGTCTCAGAAAGTTTAGATCAAAAATCGATAGTCATGCTGTTTACAAGGAAGATCTTGACGAGTTTTCTGATGAGTATGAAGAGCTAATAGCTCAGGCCAAGGTTATCACAAGAGTTTCGGACAGGCTCCAAAAGAAACTGGATAACGCCAACATTCAGATAAAAGAGCAAAACGAGGAGATTAAGTTTAAGAATATTGAGCTGAAAACGACCGTTGACCAATTGGCTCAAGCACGAGTGGGACGAAGGGCTTCGACCATTATGCTGTCTGTCGCCCTGATCCTTTTTATTCTGGAGCAGATATTTATTGAACCACTCATTGAAAAGAATATTGATATTCCCTATGTCGGCTTGGGAATTCTGGGGGTTTTGTTTGTTATCGTAAAAGTCCTTGAGTCCTCTCTCGAAAAACATTTTATGAACAAGGAGAAAAAGAAAATCCTTGAAGCTGAAAAGGAACAAAAAGACCAAGGATGGAGCTGAGCCCAAAGCAAATGAAGATTGCTTCAAGGCTTACAAAAGGATCCTTACTTTCAATTTTTCTTTTTAAAAATCTTCCCATGGCCTGGCTAGCAGGCCTTAGAGTTAAAGAGCTTGCACGGAATAAATGCACAACCTCAATACCGTATAAGCGATTAAACAAGAATCCCTTTAAGTCAACGTATTTTGCGGTATTGAGCATGGGTGCAGAATTTTCAACGGCCGCCAGCTGTTCATTGGCTGTATCGGACAAGAAGCCCTCTGTTGCATTGATCATTGTCGACCTCAAAGCAACGTTTCTCAAGAAGGCAACAGACCGTGTATACTTTACCTGTGAAGATGGAGACAAAGCATTCGAGGCTGTCGATCGGTGCATATCTTCAGGAGAAGCAGAAACGGCAACCTTAAAGTCTGTGGGAAAAATGAACGACGGAACTACTGTTGCCGAGTTTGAATTTACCTGGTCATTCAAACAAAGGTCATAGGTCCTTAATAAGTCGATTGGAAGAGGAATCCTTCCACTTGCCATCGATCTCATCTAACGAATGTTCTATTGCAAGAAAAGCATCACTTTTTTTCGAGTCAAAGTCTCCCATTCCTTCTGTTTCATACATTTCTAGCACTGTATGAAAGTCCATTTTGTTGATGTCAAAGCTCGGTTGATACGCTGGAGCATCGGATTCGACCTTTGTAATCAAATGAGATTTTTCCAACTCATGACAAATTTCTATGACGTACTTACGTGGAACATTGACAGAACCTGCAAGCTCCGATTGACTCATAGCTCCATTCTTACGTTCAAAATTTTTAACAACTCTGTATAGGAGCAAAAGCATCAATTTCTTCTTATGGTTGAGGCTGATTTTTAGCTTATCCGTCTTCATGGCCCACTCGTTCACGTATTGAATCCCATAGGCGAACTCTGCACCAAAGAGAACGATCAGCCAACTTAACTGCAGCCAAATCAAAAAGAGGGGGAGTATTACAAGACTACCATAAATGGCGTTGTATCTTGAAAATGCAAACTGAAGATTAATAAATCCCCATTGCGTCAATTGATACAATGTGCCCGCCAATATTCCTGCAATCAGTGCCGGAAACAGTTTGACCCTTGTGTTGGGGAAAATCAGATACAGCAGTGTCAGGAGAAGCCAAATGAGAGTATACGGGAGAAGTTTTAGCAAGAAGAAAATCCCGGACTTCAAACGAGTGAGTATTTCGAAATCTGCAACGAAGTTTTGTATTTGACTGGTAACGAAGACTGTGGCACTACTTGCTACGATCAGCAAGACCGGACCAAGCAATATCACAGCAACATAATCAGAAATTTTTCGCTCCCACCTCCTACTCTTCTTGATGTCCCACATATCATTAAAAGCCGCTTCAATGTTCATCAAGAGTCTAACCACTGTGTAGATCAGGAACAGTAGCGAAATACCTGTTATCACGCCGCTGTTTGTGCCGCCAAGCATGTTTTGAGCCAGGGGTAGTATCTGCTTCAGGATTTCTTCTTGGCCCGACAGAAAATTAGAAAGTTGCTCTTCAATCAATTTCTCAATTCCAAAGCCCTTGCCTATGGCAAACAGCATAGCAACAACGGGGACGATCGAAAGCATTGAGAAGTACGTCAGTGCAGAAGCCTTTTCGGTACACTTGTCATCGACAAACTCCTTGATTGCAATGATCCAAACCCGTATAAAACCATAACCAAATCTCCTTCCTCGAGGTAAAGATTTTAATTTCAACCGCCACAAATCGACCTCTACGAATTGGCGAAACTGATTAAGCCTTTTAATCATAGCGGCGGAAAGATAAAAAAGAAAAAGAGGCCAATGCCTCTTTTTCACCTAATCACCTGTAAAAATCACCTATCAACCTATGACATGAAGATTTATTACAGGTATAACATTCCGTTATCCAAATACCCTACCTAAACTGATTTTAATTCTAAAACTGTAATCTCCGGAAGAATTCCAATGCGACCTGGGTACCCTATAAATCCATAACCTCGGTTGACATACAAGTATTGATCACCTTCTTTATGGAGGTCTGACCATTGTTTGTATCGGTACTGCGCTGGGCTCCATTTAAAGTTCCCAAATTCAACCCCAAACTGAAAGCCATGCGTGTGGCCTGCCAGCATCAGGTCAATATCTGGATAGTCCGGTCGAATCTGTGCATCCCAGTGACTTGGATCATGAGACAACAAAATTTTAAAAGGGTGGTCTTCGACTCCCAGTACGGTTTGCTCTATATTCCCATATTTGGAGAATCGCCCAGCTCCCCAATTTTCACAACCCAAAACAGCAAGCTCTTCCCCATCAACCTTTAAGATTCTATTTTCGTTCAGCAGCAGGTCCCATTGCATATAACCATGCATTTCGTGAAGGTCCTGAATGTCTTTGGCTTTGGCCTGTTGAGATGGCCAGCTAGTGTAATCTCCATAGTCATGATTTCCCATGATGGAGAATTTACCCATAGGAGCCTTCACTTTTTTGAAGATGTCTAAGTAGTCCTTGGCTTCCTCACTCCTATTGTTAACCAAGTCACCTGTGAAAAAAAACAAGTCGGGTTTCTCTGCATTGAGCATGTCAATTCCACCTTCCACCGCCGTTTTATTAAAGAAGCTTCCAGTATGAATATCTGAAATTTGAACTACCCTTAACCCATCAAAAGCCTTTGGCAAATTAGGTGACTGAATAAGTCTTCTGCGCACCCGATAATCATGTGCTCCGGAAATAACGCCGAAACTCATTGCAGCGATCGGTACAGCCCCTGCTATCATTGCAGATTTTGCCATGAAATCAGATCTGGAGGTCGAAAACTTGTCTGTAGGGGATGGAAATAAGTTGACTACCCAAGTAAAGCCACGTCTCAAATCATCAATCAGCAAGAAAATTGATGCCAAGACTTTCCCCATGAATAGAATGAAAAAAAAAGTAGTAATGTATAGTCGTAGGTTCTTGAAAACCTTCGGATCAATTCTAGTGTACATCAGCACACCGGCCACAGCCAGGATGCTAACCACCCAATAAGCAACCATAACAACTCTTCGAACCCATGGAGTCGCACCATCCAGTAGTGATCTAACTACCACAAAAATGTAGACATCAAGTGCAAAGTAGATAGTCAGTAGAAAGACGATAAAATAGATTCTGCTCATAAACTAAAAAAACTCTCCCGCTAGCACGAGAGAGTTATATGTTAACTTAAACCTAACCGACGGTTAACTCTTGCAAAGAACAAGTACATAACCGGTACAATCACTAACGTCAGAAAGGTGGCAAAGGTTAGCCCAAAGATGATGGTCCATGACATTGGTCCCCAGAAAATAACATTATCCCCACCAAGGTAAAAGTCGGCATTGTAGCTTCCAAAAAACCGCACAAAATCAATATTGATCCCTACAGCAAGGGGAATCAATCCCAGGATCGTCGTGATTGCGGTAAGCAGAACCGGACGTAATCTCGTTTTTCCTGCCGTGATGATGGCGTTGATAATTTCATCGAAAGGAAGCACATCATTTCCCAGCTCAACTCTCTTTCTTTTTCGACTCAGTTCGATGAAGTCGATCAGCACAATTGCATTATTGACCACAATTCCTGCTAGAGAAATAATTCCGATCATTGTCATGATAACCACAAAATCCATTTGGAAGATGACAAGTCCAAGGAATACGCCAATCGTACTTAGCAATACCGACATCATGATGATAAATGGCGCAGTCACCTTGTTGAATTGAGAAACAATGATCAGGAAGATCATGAAGACAGCTATCATCAATGCTTTACTTAAAAAGGCCATTTCCTGTGCTTGTTTTTCCTGCTCTCCGCCGAATTTGAAGCTGTATCCTGCAGGCATTTTGTACTCTTCGAGCAGCGTCTTAATCTCATTATTGATAGCTGTTGCATTTGCACCACTTTCCACGTTCGAACTTAACGTAACGATCCGATCGAGATCTTTTCTTCGAATAGAGCCATACGTAGAGCTGAGCTCTGCTTTAGCTACCGAGGAAATAGGCACCTGATGGATCTTTCCACTTGATTGATTCCTAAAAGTGATACTTCTGTTCATCAATGCATCCAGGTTGTATCGATAGTCGTCCTTTAATCGTAGTTGGATCTCGTAATCGTCTTCGCCGTCTTTGAATGTTGAAATTTCCTTACCAAATAGAGCCGTTCGTGTCTCGCTGGCGATTTGCCCAGTACTCAAACCAAACCTTCTCGCCTTTTCCCGATCAATATCTACAATCAATTCAGGTTTACCCGTTTCTATATCCAACTTCAGCTTCTCAATGCCCTGAATCCCTGATTGATTAATCAGTTTTTTCATATCCTCCGCTATACCAATCAGCGTGGGGAGCTCCTCTCCTACAATTTCAATGCTTATAGGTTTACCTGCGGGTGGTCCATCAGCATTTTTGTCAACGGTGACTGTAACACCAGGAAAACCTTTTACTTCGCTACGTATCTCCTCCATTACGTCCGTCGTATTGATGCCGTCTCGGTCCTTAAACTCGACAAAATTCACAGTAATCCTTGCCTTATTCGGCGTATCAGATTGACCGAATGCAGATGGATCATTGGGATCGGCTGCTCCTTGTCCAACGTTGGAAGTGATTGATTCTACAATGTTGTCATAGGGTTTCATGAGTTCAATTACTCGTCCCTCCACCTCCGATGCAAACTCGTTTGTTTTTTCAACATCAGTTCCGAGCGGGAACTCAATAAATACATTCACGTATTTCGGCACGTTTACTGGAAAATATTGAACGGATGGTGGGAAAACCATCATCAAGATCATGGAGAAGAAGAGCAGTCCAACTGTACCCCAGAAAAAGAGGTAAGGACGCAAACCTGCTAACGCAAACTGCAGAATTCTGCTATATAGATTTTCCAACCATGGCAAAAATGAACTCTGAAATCTATTGGACAGCGGGCTTAAGACGTAGACATTCACCGCTACCAGCAATCCAAAAACTACCGCAAGGTTGCCCGGAGCAGTAGCACCAATAGCCAAGAACAAAACTCCGAGCCCTATGGAAATAGCAACCATTCGAAGCACCTTTTTGTTATCAATCTCACCCGATGATCCGACTTTCATAAATGATGAAATCAAGACCGGGTTTATAACAAGGGCAACGAATAACGATGATCCCAATGTTACCATCAAAGTGATAGGAAGGAATTTCATAAACTCTCCCATCAGTCCCGGCCAAAAGGCTAATGGCAAAAATGCCGCCAATGTGGTGGCAGTAGAGGCAATGATTGGTAACGCCACCTCGCCTACTCCACGTTTCGTAGCCTCGAAGGGAGATAGCCCTTCCTCCATAAGTCGATAGACGTTCTCGACAACCACGATACCATTATCAACCAGCATCCCCAGCGCCATGATCAGGGAGAAAAGCACCATCATATTAATAGTAACACCAAACATTCCTAAGATCATGAATGCCATAAACATGGACAATGGAATAGCAATTCCTACGAAGAGGGCGTTACGAGTCCCTAGAAAAAACAGTAGAACCAGCACAACCAGGATCACCCCTGAGATGATGTTGTTTTCCAAGCTGGAAACCAGGTCCCTGGTTTGCTGCGATTGATCGTTCGTGATCGTAATTCGGAGATTCTCGGGAAATATATTTTCCTTGGCATGATCTAAGATTGCGTTGATCTTATCGGTTGCAATGAGCAGGTTTTCTCCACTTCGCTTGACAACATCCAACATCACAACCGGGTCACTTTGCAATCTGGCGTAGTTTTGTTTCTCCTTGTATCCGAATTCTACCTCAGCAACATCCTTTAGGTAAACGATGTTGCCCTCCTCACTCTTAACAACGACATCCAGGATATCAGAAGGTTTGTCAAATTCTCCAACCACACGGATTGAACGTCGGACATCTCCTTCTTTGATGTTCCCGCCAGACATTGTCATATTTTCAAAACCAATCGCATCCTCGATATCTTGAAAACTCAACTCACGTGCTTCCATTTGGTATGGGTCAGCATTGATCCGAACTTCTTTCTCATCGACTCCGCGGATCTCGACTTTTGAGATTTCCGAGATCTTTTCGATTTCATCTTCAAGATATTCAGCATAGTCGTTCAACTCCTCAATACTGAAATTACCCGATAGGTTAATATTCAAAACTGGAAACTCCGAGAAATTCATCTCGAAGACGTTTGGATCAGCTTCAAGATCAGTAGGCAACTCGGGTTTAGCTCTATCCACTGCGTCCTTGACTTTTGTAAGAGCGTCTTCAATAATGACATCAGGTGTAAATTCAACAATGATGGTTGAATAGTCCTGGACAGATGTTGACTTGATATTGTCCACATCTGTAATCGTATTCAGCTCCTTCTCAATCGGTCTTGTTATCAGATTTTCTATATCTACCGGTGAGTTACCAGGATGCGGAGTTCCAACATAAACGATTGGTTGTTTGATCTCCGGAAAACTTTCCTTTGGCAGGCCGATGTACGTTGAAATCCCTGCGATTACAACAAGTACGGTCAAGACAAAAACGGTCGTTTTGTTTTTCAGTGAAAGCGTGGTAAGCCCAAACTGCTTATCCACTTTTCTATTTTCTTGCTTTTCCACTTTAAGTAATGGTTAGTTTTTTTGATTAAATACCAGCGGAGGAAAGTTGCACTTCTGCACCGTCCGCCACATCTCTATAACCACCCGAAATGATTTCCGTGCCTTCTTCAAGTCCTGACAATATTTCAGTTTTGTTATCAAAAGATTTTCCGACAGTTACTTGAACCTTCATCGCTTTCGCCTCTGTTCCGGATCGACTTACTGTATAAACAAACTGTCCTTTATCATCAGTCAAAATAACATTTGTGGGAACAGTGATGGCGTCATCAACCTCATAGTCAGTTAAGGAGAGAATTGTTACCTGATTTGGTCGGTACTCAAAGTCTTCTGTCTTAGGTAATGAAATCTCAACATTGAACGTTCTGTTTTGATCGTTGATAACACGACCGACAGCCACGATTTTTGACTTGAACTCCTTGTCTTGAACTGGAAACCGAACACTAACTATGTCTCCTTTTTCAAAAGTGCCAAGAAACGCCTCCGACACGTCCGTCTTTATGTACATGTTTTGATTGTTCACAATTTGAGCCAATGGAAGTCCTGGCTGAGCCATTTCTCCAACCTTCCCATACACCGCATCAATCGTTCCGGAGAAAGGTGCTCTAACGTGTGATTGAGCCAATTGTGCATTTAATGTGGCTAATCTTCTCTCCAGGGCCTCCTTGTTTGCCTTTGCCTGCAAATACTGAATCTCTGTGCCGATATTTTTCTCCCACAACTTTGACTGCCGATCGAAGACGGCAGTGGCTAAGTCAAGATTCGTTTGCACCTCTGATATATTGTTGGCCAGTATATCTGCATCTAGCTGAAACAATAATGTACCGGTCTTTACATATTGACCTTCAGATACATGAACTTTTTCTATACGTCCCATCGCTTCCGAACTGATAGTGACATTGTTTCTAGACGCAACTGATCCCCTTGATTCGATCATGTGCATAAATGGTCCCTTGGCAAGCTTTTCAGACGAAACAAGTGTAAGCTTTTTGTTTGCAAGAGCTTCAGGGTCCAACTTCGAAATTTCGGATTCCAATGAACTGATTTTTGCATTCAATTCAATCGATTCTGCCTTAAGCAATTCCAGTTCCGCTTTCATAGCTTCAAGACCTTCTGGCTGGGAACCGCACGCTGCCAGAACGAGAACGGTGAGTGATAGTAGTATGTGATTGATCTTTTTCATGATCTTAGTTATTATAAAGTATTCCAAGTGCTTTTTTTAGTTCTATCTGGGCTGTAGCAGCCTCATAAAGTGCATTTAAGTAATTTGTTTGAGCCTCTTTAAATTCTGTGTTGGCCTGAACTACCTCCAGGTTGGATCCAAGTCCTTCCTGGTATTTGATCTTTGAAACAGTGTAGACTTCCTCGGCAAGTGTCACATTCTCGCTCTCGGATTCTACAGATCTGATCGAGTTGTTGACATTGATTTCAGCTTCCAGAATCTCACGATTTACATTATTTCTAAGCTGACTTATGTTTTGATCTATTTGCATCATCTGGATCTTGTTCCGCTGGATCAGGCTTCTTTTGGATAGCCCATCAAAAATCGGGATGGAGAGATTCACTCCAAGGTTGCTATATCTAAACCATGTTTGGCTATCAAAGCTAGTTAGATCTCCAAATGAATTCGTACCGGAAGTCCATCCAAGATTGTAGCTCGCATACAGATTGGGAACATATTGAGACTGAAAATTCTTCACATTCAGATCCAGTAATTCCTTGTTTGTCTGAAGCACACCGTACTCAGGTCTTTTCTGAAGCGCTCCTTCTCTATTGATTTCAATAGGCGTTAGGCTAACTGTCGACAAGTCTCCAGAAAGAACAAGCGGAGTTTCAACAGGCATTCCCATCTGCATCTTAAGAATGTTCATAGAGGTAACAAGCAATTCTGTGTTGTTTTTGAGGCTGGTTTTCAAATTGTTGTGCTGGATCTTGATCCTTGAAACATCAATTTTCTCAGCAAATCCATTCTCGTACATCGCACTTGTCTCCGTGAGAAGTGTATCTATTGTGGAAAAATTTCGCCCAATAAATTCAAGGTTCTCCCTAGTGATCAGTACGAGGTAGTAAGCTTTAGAAACCGCTTCAACAATTTCTACTTTGGTCTGATTTTCCTGACGTTGACTTAGGAGCTTAACCGTTCTTGCAGCTTTCAATCCAACAAAGTAGGAACCATCAAACAGCAATTGTCGAGCAGTAAAACCTGCTTGCCCCGTATAATTGGTTCCAAAGGCCGCAGGAAATGTCTGTAGCTCACCTGGTTCAGAACCATCCGGCAACAAACTTTCTTCAACCAACACTCCATACACTGCGGGTGAGATGAAGTCCTGGATAAAGCTTGTTTGAATCTTAAAATTTCTAGTAATTCCGACAGTACCATCAACCTGGGGTAGTCCCCTGGCCAATGTCTCATTTATTTGCGTTACTGCTATATTATTCTCAAGTTTCGCGATTTGAAGATTTTCGTTGTTTTCCAACGCGTAATTGACACAATCTTCGAGCGAGAATCTTGTTTCTTGCTGCGCCTCTGCTCTGAGCAGAGTGGTGGCAATCATTAATAGTATAAAAATACCTCTCATATTAGAGTGCGTGATTTAAGGTTTCGGATTGTAGATGCTCTTCATATTTCTCTCTCCCAGCCTTGGTTAGCAGGCCATGAATGAAATGGTCAAGAATTTGCAGTTGAACTTGCGTGAAATCAAACTCTTTCTGCGGGAAGATCTTGGTGTTAAAGGCTAATTGAACCTGCTCTACTCGCAGGATTGAAAGAATCTTCGGATCAATCTCAGATCTGAAGTAACCCTCATCAATACCTCTTCTAATGTTTCGCTCTATGTAACCTCTAACCGTAGTGTTCTTAAAATTCATGTAGTGCCCCCATGCTTCGGCATGATACTTCTGCATGTCAAAAAGCAACGAAGGGTTCATTTTGAAGACATGTTTTCTAAGACAAAGTGTCACCAGAAAAATCTCATGAATCGCATCCTGAGAAATCTCCTCGATCTCCAGAAATTCCTCAGTTTCTTTATTTAAGTGATGGAGGGCAACTTCTGTGACCAGTTTGTCTTTGTTGTCGAAATACTGATACAAGGTTTTTTTGGACATCGATGCCTGACGGGCAACATCGTCCATCGTTACACTCCTGACGCCAAACTGAATAAACAGTTCTTCAGCGTCATGTATTATTTTTTCCTTTATTTCCAATTTTAACGTCTAATAAAACTTAGGAAACTTTAAGAATTCCAATAGTTTCCACGGTGTAAAGCAACGAACCTTTTATGAATTGGTTGGATTTTTTTCACTTTTTTTAGGGAGCCGCAATTGACGTATTCAAAATAAAAATGGTGAAATGAGCGCAGAAAGGCTTTCTTATAAAAAAATAGGAGGTGGAAACAAAATATTATTTGCTTTTCATGGATTTGGTCAGGATAAAAATTTTTTTGATTCCTGGGAAGAAAAGCTGGGACAGATCTACACGATCTATTCTTTTGACCTCTTTTATCACGGTGAAAGTGTAAGACCGAACAAAAAATTAACCAAGCGAGAGTGGATGGAGCATGTCGAGAAAATTATCCAGCAAGAGCACATCCGGGAGTTTACCTTGCTTGGATATAGTCTTGGCGGACGATTTGCAGTTGCCACCGCACTTTCCTTTCCCACCATCACGGAAGAAGTTATTCTTATCGCTCCCGACGGAGTTTACCTGACCATCTGGTTCAAGCTAGCCACTACGCCAATTATTCGACAAGCATTTAAGTACATGATGCTTAACCCCGATAAACTGGAGAAATGGATCAGATTCAATGAGCGAACCAGAATTGTCAATAAGTACATTGGTGACTTTATCCGAAAGGAACTCGGAACACCCGAAAACAGAAAGCGTGTCTACATTTCGTGGAACTATTTCGAAACGCTTGGGTACAAAAGGGGCAGGCTTATTGCAGAGTTCCAAAGACATGATTTTAAACGTCGGATTATTTTGGGATCAAAGGACTATGTAATCAAGCCGGAGCACATACTTCCTATCATCGAAAAAATGGGAAAATTCGAAGTAAATGTTCTGGAGAAGAAACATCACCAACTGCTTGATGCTGAGGTGTCAGACCTTTTGGTTGGGAAATATTAACTTACTGATATGAAATACTGCTTACTACTTCTTCTTGTCTTCAGCTCGTCAATTTGTATTGGACAGCATGAAAGATCTAAAGAGGAACTCAAGAGAATCGCTCAAGACAAGAAGTCCGTCTTCAACATGAAGGGCACAAAATTCCCAGACTTTAGTCTCACAACATTGGATGGTGAGACTATATCTAGTGAGAACACCAAAGGAAAAATCGTTCTGTTTAATTTTTGGTTCACAACCTGCAAGCCTTGTATTATCGAAATGCCCGAGCTAAACGAGATGGTAAAAGAACTTGAGTCTGAAGATGTTGTTTTTGTAGCTCCTTCCCTGAGCACCACAGCCGAAATTGAAAAATTCTTGAAACGATTTGCCTTTGACTATCAGATAGTGCCAGACGTGAAGGACTTTATCTATGGATACGATATTCACTCCTTCCCTACCCATTTTGTAATTGACCAGGAAGGTGTTATTGATAAGGTTCTGATCGGGTATTCAACCATGACTGTAGGGGCACTTAAAAGAGCTACGAAAAAGCTATTAAAATAGCTTACCATATCCCTTGTTAAATTCTTACTTTTGCGGCTTTAAAGCAGTCAATTTTTTCAACGCTTAAAGACGCTTCTTAATGATCCACTTCTTTCGCACAAAGACAAATGAAATTATAGCAGTTGGCACCAGTGGACACCTCAAAGAAACAGAAGTAGAAAAGCTAATATGGCTGCTGTCAGGAGCTGAACTTGTCAAGGAAATCAACATTTCGGGCGCCTTTGTTGGAGCTAGAAAAGAAATGGTGACCCCTTGGAGCACAAACGCCACAGACATCGCACACAATGCCGGTCTATCTAGCATTTATAGAATTGAGACTTTCACCCCTTCAGCTGCCTCCAATGAACTAGATCCAATGTTGCAGCAACGATATAACGGACTAGACCAAACCATATTCAATCTAGATCTTGTTCCAGCTGAAATTGAGCACATCGAGGATATTGAGGGTTATAGCAAGAAAGAGGGGCTGGCGCTCAGCAAAGAGGAGGTAGCGTATCTGGAAGCTGTGGTAGAGGAAATTGGAAGGCCTTTAACTGACACCGAGGTTTTTGGTTTCTCGCAAATCAACTCAGAACATTGCCGACATAAAATATTCAATGGCACATTCATTATAGATGGCGAGGAACAGGATTTTTCCCTTTTTCAATGGATTAAGAAAACTTCCAAGGAGAACCCTAATTACCTTGTTTCGGCCTATAAGGACAACGTGGCATTTGTAGAAGGACCGGTTGTGGAACAATTTGCCCCTGAAAGCCAGGACAAGCCTGATTGGTTCGAAACCAGGGACTTCGAATCAGTCATATCCTTAAAAGCCGAAACGCATAATTTTCCAACTACGGTAGAGCCTTTTAATGGTGCCGCCACCGGTTCCGGAGGTGAGATACGGGATCGAATGGCCGGCGGTCAGGGCAGCATTCCGCTTGCTGGGACTGCTGTTTATATGACTTCCTATTCTCGTTTAGAAGATGGAAGACGTTGGGAAAAGACTCCACGGAAATGGTTGTATCAGACGCCGCAAGAAATTCTCACCAAAGCTTCCAACGGAGCCAGTGACTATGGAAACAAGTTTGGTCAGCCTCTCATATGTGGTAGTGTTCTCACCTTTGAACACGAGGAAGCAGCTAAGAAATTTGGGTATGACAAAGTGATTATGCTCGCTGGTGGAATTGGGTATGGGAAGAAAAAGGAAGCCTTGAAAAAGCAGGTGACCGCCGGAGAAAAAATTGTAGTGATGGGTGGTGATAACTACCGTATTGGAATGGGTGGTGGGGCAGTTTCTTCAGTGGACACAGGAGCTTTCGAGCAATCGCTGGAATTGAATGCAGTCCAAAGGTCGAATCCGGAGATGCAAAAAAGGGTGGCAAACGCTGTTCGCGCCATGGTAGAGTTAGACGAGAACACAATTACCTCCATTCACGATCATGGTGCAGGTGGCCATCTGAATTGTCTATCTGAGCTAGTGGAGGAGAATGGAGGCTCGATCGACCTCACCAAACTACCCGTTGGCGATGAATCCCTTTCCGATAAAGAAATCCTCGGAAATGAATCTCAGGAAAGAATGGGCTTAGTTATAGGAGCGGAAGATTCAAAGTACTTAAAACGAGTTGCTGATCGTGAGCGAGCTCCTTACTACGAGGTGGGCGTGACAAGTGATAATCATGAGCTGAAATTCGATAAGAATGGAGCCTCCTCTCCTTTCGAACTTCGACTCGAGCATTTATTTGGCTCGTCTCCGAAAACTGTCTTAGAAGATCGGACCATGGAACCAAGCTTCTCCGACCTTGAATATTCTGAAGGTAACATTCTAGAATACCTGGATACCGTGCTTCAATTGGAGGCAGTGGCCTGCAAAGACTGGCTCACAAGCAAGGTTGACAGATGTGTTACAGGTAGAGTGGCTACGCAACAAACATGTGGTGAGCTCCAACTTCCGCTAAACAACGTGGCAGTTATGGCTCTTGACTTCAAATCAAATAAAGGCATTGCTACCTCAATCGGACACGCTCCCGTCCCGGGCCTTATCGATCCAGCTGTGGGGTCTCGACTTTCCATCACAGAGGCATTAGCGAATCTTCTATGGGCACCTTTGACACACGGGTTGAAAGGGGTTTCCTTGAGTGCAAATTGGATGTGGCCTGCAAAAAATGACGGGGAGAATGCAAGGTTGTATCAGGGTGTTAAAGCCATCAGCGATTTTGCCTGTGAACTTGGAATCAATGTGCCGACAGGTAAAGATTCCATGTCGATGACACAGAAATATCCTGACGGGGAAAAAGTCTTTGCTCCAGGAACGGTTATCATCAGCGCTGTTGCTGAAGTCTCAGACATTAATAAGACGGTTAGTCCAGATATTGACTACACCAAAAGTGATTCGAAGCTACTGTACATCGATTTTTCAGGATCTGACTTTGCTTTGGGTGGCTCTTCTTTCGCTCAAACCCAGTCCAAAATTGGTAAGGCCGCTCCTGATTCAAATGCACCCTTAATAGTGAATGTATTTGAGTCTGTTCAGCAACTAGTAAATCAAGAATTAATTCTTGCAGGACATGACGTTTCAGCTGGTGGGCTGATCACTACACTGCTTGAGATGAACTTTCCCAATAGCCATGGAGGATTGTCAGTAGACCTCTCAGCAATCGAAGAGGAGGATATCATCAAGATTTTATTTTCAGAAAAACCTGCACTTGTCATCCAGGTGGAAGATGACCAAGCGTTGGATTTGCTTCAGGAAAATGGAATATCGTTTGCTGAGATTGGGAAGATATCCGATGAACGAACATTAGCGATCAGAAATGGTGACAGGTCACAATCTTTTGATATTGAAAAATGCAGAGAATCATGGTTTAAAACCTCCTATCTGCTTGATCGAAAACAGACAATTAGTGAACTAGCAGATCTAAGAAAGACGAACCGGTTCAATCAGCCACTATCCTACGCTTTCCCTGAATCTTTTGACGGGAAAGCATCGACCTATGGTTTGGACTTTAATCGAAAGAGCAAGTCAGGAATCAAAGCGGCCATTATCCGAGAACAGGGTGTGAATAGTGATCGTGAGATGGCGTACGCACTTTGGCTGGCAGGTTTCGACGTGAAGGATGTCCATATGACCGATCTAATTTCAGGAAGAGAAGATCTAAGTGAGATGAATATGATTGTCTTTGTTGGTGGATTTTCCAATTCCGACGTGCTTGGGTCAGCGAAGGGATGGGCAGGCTCCTTCCTTTTCAACGAAAAAGCAAAGTCAGCGCTTGATCGTTTTTATGCTAGAGAAGATACTTTGAGCCTTGGGGTTTGCAACGGATGCCAACTAATGATGGAGTTGAACCTGCTCTATCCAGAACTTGGTGACAGTCATCCAAAAATGCACCACAACACTTCTGGTAAGTTTGAATGTGCCTTTGTGAATGTCGAAATCCAGAAAACCACCTCAGTAATGCTTCAGACCATGATTGGTTCAAGGTTGGGTGTTTGGTTGGCACATGCTGAGGGAAGGTTTATCCTGGGGAATGAAGCGGACTACTCTATCTCCGCCAAGTTTTCATTTGATCAATTTCCTGGAAATCCTAACGGTAGTGATTTTGCTACTGCAGCACTCTCCTCAAAAGATGGAAGACATCTGGCTATCATGCCACATTTGGAGCGTTCATTATTCCCATGGAATTGGGCTTACAAGTCCGGATTAAAAGGTGCTGAAGTATCTCCATGGATGGAGCCATTTAGGAATGCCTTTGACTGGGTGAAAGAGAAGGCTTCAAGCTAACTCAATCAATTTTCTTTTTCGCTTCAACCTCCGTTGAAATTTTCCGCTCAGTTTCATTTGGAACTAAATAATTGAAGCTGTTCCAGTACTTCTGGTCACTATTGAATTTACGATAGTAAAACTCTTCTCCTCTTCGAAATGCTATCCCCTGTTGCGTAAACTCGCGATCTTTCGAATAGTCAGTGGTGTAATAAAAAGATCTGGTTTGAAATGCTTGATTCTTGCTCATTTTAATCCAGTAAAACATGCTTCTTTTTTTAAGCCAGTCACCAATGTAGATACTCGAGTTAAGAAGCCATTTACCGTTTTCATCCTCCATGTATTGTTCGATCCAGGTATGACGGACCCATTTCCATCGGTCAAAAGGACTGCCGTCACCATGCGTTTTGGTTCCTTCCATTCTAACAAATGCATATGATTCCAGATCAATTATCAGCCTGCCATAAATAGGTTTCTTTTTCGAATCGGTAAATGAAATAATGGCCACTTGCTTACCATTGAACGTCGAATATCCCTCGATTTCATAGGTATAGTTTTTAAAATGGGAAGGGTAAATCGGATTTATGGGATCGTTGATTGAGTTCTTAAGGCAACGATATGCTCCACCTGTTCTAAAATCCAACTTATGATCTTCTAGCTCTGGGAAATCTCTTTTTTTGTCTGCCAGGTGAATGATCTTGATTCTGGCATCGGCATCCGATCCTTCTCCAGGAATTTTCGCCTGAATGATTGCCTCAGCAATGTAGAGTGGTTTTCCTTTCGTACTTTCTGTTTCCTTAAAGTATCCGGTTAATAAGTGTTCCTCTAACCAATAATTTTCTGATATCCTCGAAAAAGCTTCAGCGATCAATTCTTGTGGAGTCGCTCTTCTCGTTTCTACAGAAACATCCCTAAGTTCAACAACGCTCGGCGTTAATGAAACTGAAAGCTCCTCACCTATCTTGTCAGCACTCCACTCCACCGTGTCTGTCTGATAGCCCATAGATGATATCTTTATTTGTATCTTTTGAGTCACGCTGGCTTTCAAGACAAATATTCCGTTTTCATTGCTAACTGTCCCTTGATTAGTGCCGATGATAGTAAGGTGAGCAAATGCCAAAGGCTCGCCACTTTCAGCGCTTCTCAAACTCCCTCCAATTGAATGTGTCTGAGCTATAAGAATAAACTGTCCCGATGAAAATATGATAAAAAAAAATGCCCTGATCTTTTTTATAAATGCGCTAGTCATATAAATGAAATCAACTACAGCACCAATCTAAAATCGTTATTGATCATTTAGAAAAATTCTAATTCGTCAGACATCGAAATGCTATAAAATACAGTATGAAATGCCAAGTAATTAGGAGAATTATGCCTAATGGTTGATTCCAAAATCAATACCAAATTCAACCTTGTTTGATGAATGTCTTTTTTGCACCACTAGCTTTTCATTTTGTTTTTATTCCTCTACTTTTGCCGTCCGTTTTGGCCTATGGTGTAACTGGCAACACGTCTGATTTTGGTTCAGAAGAGTCTAGGTTCGAGCCCTAGTAGGCCAACAAGGTTTTGAGGGATGTTTGGACCCGACGAATGTCGGGGAAGCTCCAGTAAGCCAACAAAGTAAGATCCCATCTCCGGATGGGATTATTTTTAATAAGATGTCGTCAGTAAAGTTATTTTCAGGTTCTGCAACGCTTCAGCTAGCGTCCGATATTGCCCATAATTATGGCAATCCACTAGGCACCAGTGAGAAGCAGACATTTAGTGACGGAGAGCTGGGCATATATCTGACCGAATCTGTCCGTGGGTGTGATGTTTTTCTGATTCAATCTACATTGCCTCCTGCAGATAACATTCTGGAGCTGCTTTTGATGATCGATGCAGCCAAGAGGGCCAGCGCTAAGCAGGTAACCGTCGTTGTCCCCTATTTTGGATACGCTCGTCAGGACCGGAAGGACAAGCCAAGAGTCTCGATTGCAGCTAAGCTTATGGCTAATGTTTTTACATCGGCTGGAGCAGACAGACTTGTCACTTGTGACTTGCATGCGCAACAGATACAAGGTTTCTTTGATATTCCTGTTGATCACTTAGACGGGTCAGCAATCTTCGTCCCTTACCTTAAGAGCTTAAAGCTGGAGAATCTGATTTTTGCTTCTCCTGACGTGGGAGGTACTGCACGTGCCAGAGCATATGCTAAAATGTTTGAAGTTGATATGGTCGTTTGTGATAAGCACAGAAAGCGGGCAAATGAAATTGCTTCTATGCAGGTCATTGGTGATGTGGAAGGAAAAGACGTGGTGTTAGTGGATGACATGGTAGATACAGCCGGAACCATTAGTAAGGCATCTGTCATTATAAAGGAAAAAGGAGCAAAGTCCGTACGTGCTATCGCTACTCATGGCGTACTGTCTGGCAATGCACATGAAAATATTGAGGGATCTGCTTTGGAGGAGTTGATCATTACCGATACTATTCCTCAGGGTAAAGGTTCAAGCAAAATCAAAGTATTGACTGTGGCTGATCTGTTCGCTAAGGCGATCCGAAAAATCCACGATCGTGAGTCAATCAGCTCACTTTTTATTGGCTAATTAATTTAAATCAATTATATATTTTTTATGAAAACTGTTGAGATTATAGGGTATAAAAGAGCAAATCTTGGCAAGACTGAAGCAAAGCGCTTAAGGGAAGAAGGAATGGTACCATGCGTCGTGTATGGTGGAGATCATCAGATCCATTTCTATGCCCCGGCGATCTTGTTCAGAGATCTTGTCTATACCGACGAAGCGCACTTTGCAATGCTTACTATCGAAGGTGAGCCAGAACCATTTGAAGCGATTATGCAAGACATCCAGTTTCACCCAGTCAGTGAAATGATCATGCATATTGATTTTCTTCAGCTATTTAGAGGTACTCCAATCAAAATGAGTATTCCAACTCGGCCAGTTGGAAACGCTCCAGGTATTCAAGCTGGTGGAAAGTTGATTAGGAAAGTTAAATTCCTTATGGTGAGATCTTTACCTAAGAACATGCCTGAATACATTGAGGTTGATGTTTCTAACCTTGAGCTTGGACAATCCATAAAGGTAGGAGAAATCGAAACGGGGGAATGGGAAATCCTGAACAGCCCGCTTGTAACAATAGCAGGTATTGAAGTTCCTCGAGCACTGAAAGGTAAAGATGCAGAAGAGGAAGAACTTGAAGGAGAAGAAATGGAAGAAGGAGCTGAGGCACCCGCAGAAGGTGGTGGAGATGCGGCTCCAGCAGAGGGATCTTCCGAATAGAATATTTTCACAAATTTTTCTTAATCCCACTCTTTTCGAGTGGGATTTTTTATTTATTGAACTAAAATATAATTACTTATATTATATATTATATCTTAAAGTAAGAAACGGATGGACTACTTGAAGGAACTCGGCACTCTTGCCTTAGCTTCCCGAATGAAACGAATTGTCGATACACTAAGGAAGGAAGCCAAGGCTATTTATCAATCAAACGAAGTGAATTTTGATGTCTCACTAATGCCCCTACTCAAATTGATCGAGCAACAAGGGGAAGTTGAAATAAACCAGGCAGCACGCCTTCTCGGTATCTCACAACCGGCCGTAACTCAATTTTGTGACAACCTCATTAAAAGAGGACTGGTTGAAGTAAACTCTTCGACGAGTGATCTTAGGAAAAAGAGACTGGTAATCACTAATAAGGGAGCAGTTGAGTTGAAGGAGCTAAACAAAATTTGGAAAAGCATGTCCAACGTCTTGGATGAAATGCTCAAAATCTCAGATCATGATCTGATGGAAGCAATGGGATCACTAGAAATGGAAATGAGCAAAACCTCTTTCAGTGAGCTTGTGTCCAATCAACTAGCAGAGATGAACGATCAAGTGGAGATCCTGGGCTTCACTGATTCGTTGGCTCCATACTTCAAATCCCTAAACTATGAATGGATTGAAAAATACTTCGAAGTGGAAGATTCGGATGAGTACAAGCTTTCAAATCCCAGAGAAGCCATTATTGATCCTGGGGGATTTATTTACTTTGCCAGGCATAGCGGACAGATCATAGGTACCACTGCCTTGATCAAAGTGTCCGAAGGAATTTACGAAATAGCAAAGATGGCGGTGAATGAAAACTATCAGAAAAAAGGTATTGGCAGAAAGCTTTTGAATCATCTGATCAGAAAAGGGAAGGAATTGAGTCTTAAAAAACTTGTGCTATACTCAAACACCGACCTGGCTCCTGCAATCAACATGTATTTCAAAGAGGGATTCAGGGTCATTCCTAAAGACGACCATCACAACAACAGAGCTAACATCAAAATGCAACTCACACTATAATGAAGAATATTTCATTGGTTGAGGCAACAGAAAATGAAATGGACAAAAGCCTGGAGATGATCCGGAGCTTTTATTCTATCGACGGCTATCCTTTTGATCGGAAAAGAGCCCAGCACAACTTCGTGGAAATGATATCGACGGAGTACCTTGGCCGGTTTTGGCTCATAAGAATTGATGAAGAGATTGCAGGATATCTGATCTTGACTTTTGGCTATAGTTTCGAATACGGTGGTCGAGATGCATTCATCGACGAGTTTTACTTGAACGAAGCTTATCGCGGCAGAGGTTTTGGACAGGAAATTCTGAAACAGCTGGATCAACATGCCAAAGCGCTGGGGATCAAGGCCATTCACCTGGAAGTAGAAAATACGAATCAGAGGGGTCAAAAGCTATATCTAAAATCCGGGTATCGTGGCAATGATCGCTCACTCCTAACCAAGAGACACAAATGAAATACCTCATCGCCGGCCTTGGGAACATTGGCCCTGAATATGAGCTTACCAGGCACAACGTAGGTTTTCTGATATTGGATCGACTGGCGGATGAGAAAGGTAGCACTTTTAAAGTTGACAAATTGGCTTCCATTTCGGAGGTCCGACATAAGGGAAGAGTGCTGCACCTTGTCAAACCCACCACCTATATGAATCTCAGTGGAAAGGCGGTTAATTTTTGGCTCCAACATCACAAGATCTCAAAAGAAAATTTACTGGTAATCACAGATGATATTGCCTTGCCTTATGGAAAAATCCGACTCAAACCAAAAGGGTCTGCTGGTGGCCATAATGGACTAAAGAACATCGAGCAACTCACGGGTGGACAGAATTATGCTCGCCTCCGTTTTGGGGTGGGCGATGATTTTTACAAAGGCAACCAGGTCGATTATGTGCTTAGCCCCTTCTCGCAAAAAGAGCTCGATGAATTGGTCCTCAACATGGACCGTGCTATTGATGCCATCTTTTCATTCTGTACCATTGGCATGGAACGTACGATGAATCATTTCAACTAGTTGCCTAGTTCATTTTTCACCCAGGTCGCCTTCTCCTGACTGACGATAATCTCGAACGGCAGGTTGATTTTCAGAGAAACCAAGAGTTTACTGCCCGTATATTGCTCAAGATTCTTAACAAAGCTTTTACGAACAAACGTCTTGCGATTTAGGCGGATAAATAACGAGGAATCAATCTGACTTTCCAGTGAGTCAAGTGATTCATCAATAGGATATCTTGATCCATCTTCGGTGATTAAGTAGACAAGATCTTCTCTGAAAAAAGCAGCAACGTCCTCCAAGTGAATTGGCTTGAAACTCGTGCCGATCTTTACCAGGAATCTTTTCCTGGTCGCCATCCCTTTATTAGTCAACAGCTGTTCGATCTGATTTTGCCATCCACTTTGATAGTAAGAAGCCATTTTCTGGTTCTTTTCGATTGCGTCCTCGAGATTTTTGAGTGTTATCGGCTTCAACAAATAACCAATGCTTTGAACTTGAAAGGCCTCCAGCAAATACTTATCGTAGGCAGTCGTAAAGATAATCGGAATCTCGACCGGTATTCTCTTAAAGATCTCAAACACAAGGCCATCAGAAAGTTGAATGTCTAAAAAAATGAGTTCGATATTTTTCGAGCCACCAATCAATTCAATTGCTTGTTTTACTGATCCTGCTGTTCCGGAAACAGTCACATCATACATACTTGCTTCAAGCAGGTCTGCAAGGTGCTGTTGAGCGGCAGGCTCATCTTCTATGATCAGGACCTTCATTCAATTTTTGTCAAGAGTGGCATTTTAACGCAAAAATCCTCCTTTGTTTCGATCACCTCAAGTGGTCTGTCTGTTAAGTAACTAATTCGAGATCTTAGGTTTTCGAGACCAGTGCCATGCGAATCTGGAACATTCATTTTCCGGTTGATATGATTTGAAATCTCCAAGTATTCTCCTTTCTTAAAGATTTTCAACTCCAAAGGTATTTTCTCCTCTACCTGGTTGTGTTTCACTGCATTTTCAATCAACTGTTGAATACTAAGTGGAGGTAAATAGTACTCTTTCAAACCTTCCTTCTGAATTTCAATTTGATCTTTAATCGCACTCCCAAATCGACTTTTCAGAAGCTCGAGGTAATAGACGCCCATCGTTAGCTCTGTTACTGCAGGAACAACCTGCTCTTCTCTATTAGACAAAATATATCGATAGATCTCGGATAGTCTTTCCAAAAAATCAGCTGCACGCTCAGGATCTTTGTAAATGAGGCTGTAAAGCGTGTTGAGATTGTTAAACAGAAAGTGCGGATCAATGTGGCTCTGCAATGAATTCAATTCCGCCTTTATCTGATCCTTTTGGATCGCTTCATTCTCAACTCGAGACTCGTACCACCTCGACCTCCATTTTAAAATTTCCGAGACCGATACAAGCATAGCCGATAGTATCGTCCCAATTAAGGCAGCAACGATCATATGAAAGATCGTTGGTGGTTCGCTGGAATAGCTGAAATAGTCGATCCATTTAAATATGTAATAAACGATGCAGAAAGCAGCCACACCCACCAGCACACTCTTCATTAAATAGTTCGCGTTGGAGCGCTCTTGCGCTCGCTCCTGGTACAAATGAATACTCTCCCAAGTCAAGAATCCTTCAATTGAGATCCAGGCAAAAACAGCAAGATTGAATCCCGGCGGATTATCGAACTGAGAGATGATCCAAATAAAAAAAAACAAAAAGGACGAAAGCAGAACAGATATGAGAAATCTACCAGTTCTGCTTATTTGCCTTTTATCGCTGCTTAAAATCACTCTATAAAGGTAGACGCTGTGGCGTTAGGAAAAATAAGGAGTGCGTCAAATCCACCAAGCAGTTTACGAACTACAGGATCTTCAGGAAGTTCGTTGATCTTTGAGTGAAATACCCTGGTATCCAAGACAACAAAGCCCTCATCAGGAATAATGGTTGAAACGAAATCCAGAAATCCTTTAAACATGCCAACATTGACCGGGGAATTCAACGCTGATTTGTCTCGAAAAGGAATATAGGCATTTTGAAACCCCGAAGTTTGAACCAGCCCTAGGTGGAAGGTCTGCTTATTCTCTTTCTTTGCGAGATAATCCCCAAGGTCATAAACATCAAAAATTGACTCGCCTTTCATCACATGTCCAGCACCCATCTTTATCATCACTTTTCCTTCTGAGTCCTTATCGTTTTTTTCAAACCACTTAACAAAATGATCAACACGAGCCTGGTTGTTCTGCTGATGTTTTCCCGTAAAATTCATTTGATAAATCTCCTGACTGATCTTAAGCTCTGATATCATATCTTTTGTCAACTGATCTTTGGTCAGCGCTTCAAGAGCCTCCCATGATTCTGAGGTTTGATTGATCAGCCAAACACCATCTTGTTTCTTCTCTGAAAGGATTTGATCATATCCCTTTTCAGCGATGCTTATTTCATTCTTAATCGCCACCTCATCGGAAAACCCGGAAAGGTGATATCTCAGAAGCGGTCGGGCTGACAGTAGAAATTCCTGATCCAAACCCCAAATTGGATTGGTGGCCCCGCTCAAGCCATGGACTGTGCTTAAGAACTGGAACTCTTGCTCGGTCCCATAAAAGGGAACTGAAAAGGGGTTCGATCTATAGAAATCTCCAACTTTTTCTTGGTCATCGTTACCAATTAAATCAACCAGAATCTTTGCTGTAAATGGTCCTGTTTCAATCGCCAAATGCTCATATCCAATTTTATTAACGGATTTAAACAGCGCTTCAGATACGGCCGCCACCTCGGCAATGCCATGATCCTCCCCGACCAGGAAGTAATCGGATGCCTTTGCATTTTTTACCAGAAACTTCCAACCCGATCCTTTAAATTCAGTGCTAATTGGGTAGGTATTTTCTTTGAGTATTTTGGTGAAATCAGACTGTGCATTAAGCTGAACACAGTTGAGGAGCAAAATCAAAATGATGATCTTTTTCATGTCTTTTATGATAAAAAAACTCTTTCTGGCGGGAATCTGATGAGGTTTTTCCATGAAGCCTGAAATATTATCCCTCGACCCTGAGATTTTACTTCTCAGACCGTGAAACTACGGCAGGTTTGTAACCATCCTCAAACCCGGTAGTACTTACTAAAAAAGCAACCAAAACGACACAGCTCCTGTCTTTAACTAAATCAAAAACTCATGCGATACTACCTAAAGATCACATTCAGAAATTTTCTAAGACATAAAGTTTCTTCCGCTATAAATCTCATCGGCCTGACTACAGGCCTGACCTGTGCATTCTTTATTTATTTGTGGGTCCAGGATGAATTCACCATTAACAAATTTCATGAAAAGGATGATCGGCTTTTTCGAGTAATGGAATTCCAGACGTATTCCAACGAAACATTTGCCACCAACTCTACACCTGGAATCTTAGCCGAAAATTTGAAAATTGATATACCGGATATTAAGTATGCTGCCACCACTACCTGGATAGGCAAGTCTTTACTGGCATATGAAGACACCTACTTCAAGGAAGATGGCTATCATGTTGGCGAAGATTATTTCAACATTTTTTCCTATCCGCTTTTGGTCGGCAATCCAGATGATGTCCTAAAAGACAAGAATTCGATCTGTATTTCGAGGGATGTGGCAATGAAGTTCTTTGGCAGCATTGGTGATGCGGTAGGGAAAACCCTACGGTACGAAGATGATCGTGATTTTATTGTAAGTGGAGTTTTTGAAAATATCAACCCAAAGTCAACCTACATTTTCGATTATGTACTCCCATTTGAAGACTACAAAGATCGCAATGAGTGGGTCAAGAGATGGGGTAACAATGGACCACACACGTTTGTGATCTTGCAAGAAGGTGCAGATGCAGCTGCTGTAACCAAGAAGATTGCGGGATATGTCCAATCCAAGGACGAGGAAGTCACCTCCGTAGAGCTTTTTCTTAAAAAATACTCCGAACAATATCTCTATGGTAAATACACAAACGGCGTACCGGATGGCGGTCGAATCGAGTATGTTCAGCTCTTTTCTATCATCGCTGTTTTCATCCTTGTCATCGCTTGTATCAACTTTATGAATCTCTCCACCGCACGCGCTTCAAAGCGAGCACATGAGGTGGGTGTTCGAAAAGCAATTGGAGCGGATCGGACCACGTTGATCAGACAATACATAGGCGAGGCAATATTGATCGCGCTATTTTCCATGGTTGTATCAATCTTTATTGCTACTCTTCTGCTCCCACAGTTCAATGAAATAACCAACAAGAGTATTTCCATCCAATTCACCCCACAATTAATCACAGTAGCACTTTTCACCGTGTTTTTGACAGGGATTCTAGCAGGGAGCTATCCGGCACTATATCTGACTCATTTCAAACCTGTTCAAGTATTAAAGGGAGAAATCAAAAGTTCCCTGGGTGAAATCTGGGCAAGAAAAGGATTGGTTGTTTTTCAGTTTACGATCACCATCATATTAATTGTTGGCGTAATTGTAATCTATCGGCAGACGCAGTATGCCTTCAACAAGAATTTGGGTTATAGTCAGGAAAATGTGGTTTTCTTCCAGCAGGATGGTGGTATTCCTGACCAAAGGGAAGCATTCTTCAACGAGCTACGATCTATCCCTGGCGTTCTGCGTGCCGCGGGAACAAGTCACACTATGACGAGCCAAATGAGCAATACACATGGTTTGGAATGGCGAGGAAAATCACCAGAAGCGCTTATCCTTTTTGAAAATTTCAGGGTTGACTATGACTTTCAAAAGACTATGGATTTTGAGTTAGTGCAGGGAAGATGGTTCGGAAAGGAGTTTGGAGCGGACAGTACGAAGATTGTCTTAAATGAAGCTGCGGTTCGAGTCATGGGCTTCACGCCTGAAGAGGCCATTGGCGAAAATATCCGCCTGTGGGATCAATATGATCTGGAAGTGGTTGGAGTCTTGAAAGATTTTCATTTTCAATCCATTCACAGAGAAGTTGATCCTGCATTTTTCAGACTTGGAAGTACCTGGAATGTAGCAGTTCGCCTGGAGAAAGGCAGAGAGGTGCAAGCGATGGACGAGGTTCAATTGTTGTACGAGTCTTTCAACCCGGGTTTTATATTCGAGTATGAGTTCCTGGACAAAAACTACCAGGAGCTCTACAACTCTGAGCGAAGAATCGGCACACTTTCTTCTTACTTCGCGGGCTTTGCGATTTTAATTTCCTGTTTAGGTCTATTTGGACTAGCCTCCTTCACGGCAGAAAGACGAATCAAAGAAATAGGTATACGCAAGGTCCTGGGTGCGAGTGTGACCAACATTGTAATGATGCTTTCAAAGGATTTTACACGTTTGGTTGCGATATCGATCCTTATTGCAGTACCTATTTCCTGGTATCTGATGAGCGAATGGCTGAGCAACTTTGCCTACAAAATCAATCTTGGTGCCTCACTTTTTATTGGTGCTGCGACTATCTCACTGATTATTGCATGGCTTACAGTTAGTTCACAAGCGCTTCGAGCGGCAAACATCAACCCGGCAAGGTGCTTGAAAGATGAGTAACATGTACTTACCAACTCTCTAGAAATAAATTTTAGATCTAAAAAACCAACCTTATGTCCTACCATCTAAAAGTCCTACTGCGAAATCATTTTAGAAACAAAACTTCTTCGATCATCAACCTGGTCGGTTTGACCACCGCTCTTACGTGTTCACTGTTTATCTACCTGTGGGTACAAGACGAAAGAAGCGTTGACAAGTTCCATCGGAATGATGAACGTTTGTATCGAGTGATGGAAAGGCAGACGTATTCAGACAAAGTGGTTGCGACGAATTCTACACCCTATATTCTGGCTGAGAATCTAAAGATCGACTTTCCCGAGATTGAGTATGCTGCAACGGCTACCTGGGTAAATCCGCGTCTATTGTCATTTGGAGAAGAATCTTTTAAGGAAAAAGGATTTCATGTTGGTGAAGATTTCTTTAAGATCTTCTCTTACCACATGTTGGCTGGAAATTCGGGTGAGGTTTTAAAAAGCCAGACCTCCATCTGCATCTCCAGAAAGTTAGCGAAAAAGCTCTTTAACGAGATTAGTGCTGCCATTGGCAAACCGATTTTGCTGGAAGAGTCAAAGACCTATGTCGTTGCCGGTGTGTTTGAAGATATTCCTGCAAATTCCACCTATCAGTTTGATTTTGTCATACCATACAAGGATTACCAAGAAAGTAGACCTTGGACCAACAATTGGCAAAATAACGGTCCATCCACTTTCATCACGTTAAAAGAAGGTGTTGATGCTGCTGAGTTCGACAAAAAAATATCCAACTATGTAAAACTCAAGGATTCTCCGGAGAGCAAGGTTGATCTTTTCCTAAAACGTTACTCAGAACAGTACCTTTTTGGCAAGTTCACCAATGGAGTTCCAGACGGAGGCCGGATCGAGTACGTAAGGCTTTTCAGTGTGATTGCCATATTCACTGTGCTAATTGCCTGCGTAAACTTTATGAACCTCGCTACGGCACGAGCCTCTAAGAGAGCTCATGAAGTTGGGGTGCGAAAGGTGATCGGAGCTAACAGGCCAATACTAGTCCAGCAGTTTCTGGCTGATTCTCTGTCGCTGGTTGTGGTTGCTATGCTTCTCTCCTACCTCATAGTACTGACACTGCTGCCTGAGTTTAATTCCATCACTGATAAAAGTATCTCAGTGCAATTCTCAGCAGAATTAATCACTGTATCTATTCTAGCAGTTCTTTTGACCGGTTTTTTAGCAGGAATATATCCAGCACTATACCTGTCATCCTTGCAGCCTGTCAAGGTTTTCAAGGGGGAAATAAAGAAGTCCCTGGGCGAAATTTGGGCGAGAAGAGGTCTGGTCGTTTTTCAATTTTCAATCACTATCATTTTGATAATAAGTGTCACTGTTATTTATCAACAGATCCAATTCGCTCAGAAGAAGAACCTGGGGTACAACAAGGATAACATCATTTCATTTGTCCAAGATGGGGCTATCAGGGATAACAGGTCGTTTTTTGAAGAGCTACGAAAGATACCAGGAGTTGCCAGCGCAACAGGTGTCAGTCATGGATTGGTGGGAAGGGAAAATAACACCTCGGACATTCACTGGGGAGGCAAAGATCCCGGTGATCGCATCTCATTTGAAATATTTAATGTGGATTACGATTTCTTTAGCACTATGGAATTACAGTTGATAGACGGGCGTGCATTTGCAAAAGATTTTGGGTCGGACAGTTCTAATATTATCCTTAATGAAAGCGCAGCAAGAGCAATGGGAATGGAAGATATTGTTGGCAAAAACGTGAAACTGTGGGGTGAGCTCGATGTGAATGTGATCGGAGTAGTGAACGACTTCCACTACCAATCAATTCATAGAAGGGTCGCACCAGCCATCTTCATGCTTGGATCCGGTTGGAACACTTTTGCGAGAATCCAGGCTGGGAATGAGCAACGCACCTTAGGTCACATTGAAGAATTGTACAAATCATACAATCCAGCCTTCAATTTTGATTTCGAATTCCTGGACCAAAAGTACCAGCAGCTCTACGCCTCAGAAAAGAAAGTCGGGACACTTTCCTCCTACTTTGCCGGATTCGCTATTCTGATTTCCTGTTTAGGCCTATTTGGTCTTGCTTCATTTACTGCTGAAAGAAGGATAAAGGAAATTGGTATTCGAAAAGTGCTTGGGGCAACTGTCACGAATATTGTGATGATGCTTTCAAAGGATTTTACGCGACTAGTAGCTATTTCCATCCTTATTGCTATTCCAATCTCCTGGCAACTTATGAATGAATGGTTGAGCAACTTTGCCTACAAAATTGACCTAGGTCTCTGGCTTTTTGTAGGCGCTTCGGGAATCTCACTAACGATCGCCTGGCTAACTGTGAGCTCCCAGGCATTTCGTGCCGCCAATATCAATCCGGCAAGATGCTTAAAAGACGAATAGGTTCGGTTTAACCTTCTAGTTCTTTAATATATTTTCTGAATTCAGCCCAAAGTTCAGTCGTCATTGGTCCAATACCGCCATTTCCAATCATGCGATCATCCACCTTCACGATTGGCATTATCTCTTTGAGTGTACTTGAAATGAATACTTCGTCCGCTGAGGTAACATCAGTCAACTCGATGTCTTCCACTCTGTATTCATAACTCCCATCGATCATTTTGAGAATATGTTTTCGTGTGACGCCGTGTAAAATATTTCTCTTTGGTGTGAAAACGACACCGTCTCTGATCACAAAAACATTGCTCCTTGACGCTTCGCTAACAATCCCATTTTTGTAGTACAATACGTCGACTGCATTAGCAGCCACTTTTCGTTGATGCAGGTGAATACTCGTGAAGTAATTAAGGTGTTTGATAAGCGGGTTTTCACGAACGTATTCCTGTGTTATCAAGTTGCTGCTCTGAATGGATTCAGAGTTCTCATGTGGTGCATTGATGACGTAGAACAATGGCTCCAAACTTTGGTCAGTTTCCATGCCCTTTCCCAACAACATAAGCTTAAATGAAGAATTTTCAAAACCATTTTTGGCAATGAGTTTCGAGATGGCATTTCTTACCTCATCCTTAGAGATTTTCCGATTCAACTGAAGTGCGTTCTGAGATTGATCAAACCGATCCAGGTAATCTTCCAGGAACGTCGGTTTTCCGTTTCTAGCTCTAAAAAAATCAAAAATCCCAAAGCCGCGATGCAACCCGAGGTTATGAATTGAAATTGAAGCTTCAGCCTCGTCCACTAGTTCTCCATCAAAGTAACAAAACGCCATACTTCCAAAATTACAGTGCAATTGTAGACAGTTTTGAGCTGTTTTTGTTTCTACTCAAAACCCAACCGGTAATTTAATCACAAAACAAGAGGAGTTACGAGACAAGCATGTGTACGAGACAAGCTACAAAGGCCCCAGCTAACGGTGCCAAAACTGGCACCCAGGCATAACCCCAGTCACTACTACCCTTGCCTTTCATAGGTAAAATGGCATGCATGACCCTAGGAGCTAGGTCTCTGGCCGGATTAATGGCATATCCTGTTGTTCCACCTAAACCCATGCCGATAATCATCACAAGAAATGCGACGGGAAGTGCCCCGATGGAACCCAACCCAATGACCAGACTCTCTGTTTCTGCATTTTCCACCTCAGGTCCAGAAATGTACAACAGTACAAATACCAGGAAGAAGGTCCCGGTCATTTCATTGAAGAAATTAAGAGGTAAGTTTCTTATTTGTGGCCCTGTGGCGAAAACACCTAGCTTAACGTTTCTGCTCTCTTCAGCATCAAAATGATCCTTGAAGTTGAGCCAAGCAACAAAGGCTCCCAGACCGGCTCCCAACATTTGAGCTAGAACAAATGGCAGAACGCTCGACCATTGGAAGAGTCCGGCAATAGCCAATCCAAAAGTCACGGCAGGATTGACGTGAGCTCCACTGTATGGTCCAGCAACAGTCACAGCGCAAAAGACAGCTAAGCCCCACCCTATACTAATCATGAGCCAGCTAGAGTGTTTGGCTTTTGTCCCTTTTAACATAAGGTTCGCATTCACTGCGAGACCCAGTGTTATCAAGATAAACGTTCCAACAAATTCTGCTATTAAAGGACTCATCTTTAAAAAAGCAAGTATGCAAACTTCATCGTAAAATTGCAATGAATGCTCTTAATTCTTAACATAGAAGATGACTAACTTCGAATCATGCCCAATTCCTTCTTCCAGTTCAAGCAATTTAGGGTCAACCAGGAAAGGTCTGGGATGAAAGTAACCACAGATGCCTGCCTTTTCGGGGCGTGGTTGGCTGGTAAGATCATGGATGAAGAAAACGAGCCGCAGCATGTGTTAGACATTGGGACCGGGACCGGCTTACTTGCTCTTATGATCGCACAGGCCACGACTAATTCTCAGATAGAAGGTGTTGATTTCAATCAGGACGCTCACCTTGAGTCAGAAGAAAATTTTAGTGCATCTCCCTGGAAAAAAAGACTTGTTTCTATCCACTCATCAATTCAAGAATTTTCGACAAAAAAGAGCTATGATCTAATCGTGTGTAACCCACCATTTTTTGGTAAAAACTTGAAGGGGAAACATAGCAAAAAGAATCAGGCGATCCATGCAGATCACTTGACAATGGAAGAACTAAGTGAAAGTGTGAATAGACTGCTGTCTGACAAGGGTACCGCATGGATACTATATCCCGAATGGGAGATGAAGGCATTTTCTAAATGGATGGAAAAAAGTGAGCTGCACCTCAACGAACAAATACTAGTTAGAAATAAGGCTGAAGCTCCTGTCTTTCGAATGATGGCGGGGTTTTCAAGAGAAAACATACCACCGAGTAACGATGAGCTATTAATACGTCAAGAGGATGGGAAATATTCGGATGATTTCTCGAGCTTGCTTGAGGAATATTACCTCTGATCAGCTACAGGGAAAGAACTGTGTACTAGAGGCAATGTCTTCAACAGCCTTTGCATACCCAGTAGGTTGCCAGGTTGCCAAAATTCTAGCATCCTTCCGATTTCATGTCAATAACCTAACTTTCAGTCCCTAACCAAAAAGCCATGAAACTTTCCATCCAACTTGCAACCATTTCACTTCTTATAGCCCTAGGCTGCCAGCCCACTCAGGAAACTTCTCCCATTACGAGCTCGAATGACTACAGAGATCTTGTTTCTCTTTTCCAGGAGTGGCGTCAATTTGAGACTCCTCCTAGCGCTGATGGAGCCCCAGACTACACTTCAGCAACATTCAACAGCCGCTGGTCTGAATTTCAAACGCTTCAATCCAAACTCCTTGCAATTGACACTTCGGGATGGACAATTGATCAGAAGGTCGACTGGATGATCACATGGGCGGAAATGAACGGGTATGACTTTAATCATAACATACTTAAACCGTGGGTGCGCGATCCTGCTTTTTACAAATCCGTGTGGACATATAGAAGTGATGTGCCAGCCCACGAGGGGCCTACTCACCATAAAACCACCGAACTATGGACCTACAAGATGCCACTAAGCCTTGCCGAACGAGACAGGTTGCTAGGAGACCTTAGGGTGATCCGTCCTTTAAACGAGCAAGCGAAGATCAACCTTACTGGCAATGCTAAAGACCTTTGGATTACCGGCATTCGCACGATTCGTAACCAGGCGGAAACACTGAAACTTCTTCTCGAAGAACCAACCTTCCAAAGCGATAATGAGTTGATAGCTACCATTCAATCAGCCATAGATTCAACAGAAGATCTCGTGAGCTGGTTGGAAGAGCAAGCAAAATCAAAGACCGGTCCCTCAGGAATTGGAAAGGAAAATTACTCGTGGTATTTGCAAAATGTCCACCTCGTGCCACTCACCTGGGAGGATGAGGTTATGTTATTGAAACGAGAGCTTGCGAGAGCCTGGTCGGCACTGAAACTTGAAGAGCATCGCAATAGAGCACTACCGGCGATAAGTCCAGTAGAATCTCCTGAAGCCTATGATGCTCTTGCGGATAAAGCCGCAAACAGTCTAATTGCTTTTCTTGACGAACAAGAAATTGTGACCGTCACAGACTATTTCGAACCTGCGTTACGCGAGCACCTGGGACAGTTTGTTCCCGAGGAAACGCGCAATTTTTTCTGGATCACTGCACACCACGACCCACGGCCACTTTTTTCACACTTTTATCATTGGTTTGAGCTGGCCAGAATGGACCTCGAGCCGCATACCAGTGAAATACGTAGAGCGCCGCTGCTTTATAACATTTTCGACTCGCGCAATGAGGGAACTGCTACTGCTGTTGAGGAGATGTTTATGGACGCCGGATTATATGATGATAATCCCAGGGTTCGGGAGATCGTCTACATTATGATCGCCCAACGTGCGGCAAGGGGACTTGGATCACTTTACGCTCATGCAAACGAAATGACAATGGAACAGGCAGGTGGTGTTCATTCAGAGTACACACCGCGTGGGTGGATGAAGACGGAGAAGGACCTGCTTATTTTCGAACAGCACCTGTACCTACGACAACCTGGTTACGGCACAAGCTACATCACTGGCAAATATCTGCTAGAAAATACCATGGCGGAGTTTGCCAAAATGAAAGAACTGCAGGAGGAACCTTTTTTAATGAAAGAATTTTTTGATCAGCTCAATGCAATTGGCAACATCCCCATAACGCTGAGTCGATGGCAAATGACAGGGAATGACACGCCACTTCGAAGAATTGCTGAAGCTCCTGATCTAAGAAATTGATCACCAGGGTGTAATAATTTCTCACCCCTGCCACTAAACAAAATAAAAGCCCAGTGAGCAGCGATTTTTACACATCTTCCATTCTCCCTTATGCAGGGATTATCATCAAGATATGTAGGGCGTACACGGATTCCCAGGAAGATTTCGAGGACTACTACCAGGAAGTCTGCCTTCAGATCTGGAGATGTCATAAAAATTTCCGCGGACAGTCCGAATGGTCGACATGGATCTACCGCTTGTCGCTCAACGTATGTCTGACTTTGCTAAAGAAGAAAAAAAGAGCTGATAAGTCCAAGTCTTCGAAAAGTCAATTTGACCTTTACGAGGAAAACACGGCCTTTGCTGACGAATCGCTCAACCAACTTTACTTGGCAATAAGACAGCTGTCCGAATTAGACAGAGGAGTGATCTTATTGTATTTAGACGAAAAATCCTACCAGGAAATCGCTGACATCACCGGTACCAATGCCAATAACATTGGTGTACGAATAATGAGAATTAAGGAACGATTAAAAAAACTATTAGATGAAAAAATCAATTGAAACAATCTGGAAAGAAGGCTTTCTAGAGAATGACGCTCTGGTGGCACCTAAAGTGAATAATCTATACAACCAAAAGTCTCGGCATCTTGTGGAACAATTCATTCGATTAGGGAAACGAAATCTATATGCAATCATGGGCGGAGCCTTTTTCTTTCTCGTCGTTTCATTCTTCGTAGAAGTACCATTCTTTGGAACGTTTTTGTTCCTGTTATTAGGCTCTCTTGTAATTATTGGTAAAAAACAAACTAAAGCACTAGGACGCATCGACAAAAGCATGGACAGCTACCATTATTTAAAGGCCTTTGATCAATGGTTAAAAGCTTCGTCTGCGGAATATACAAGAATCTACAAGTTTATCTACCCCGCCATCTTCGCGACCTTCACCGTGGGTTTACTTTTATCCAATCTCAACCGTACCTCCTTGTGGGACAAAATAATTCAGGATCCGGATACCTACCTCGTGAACGGGTTGCCTGTTGTTTGGATTGGAGTGGCACTTCTCCTTTTGGTTGTCGTTTCAATTTTTAGCGGAAAGATCTATCAACTAGATGTGCAGACTATTTACGGTGGCATCACGAAGAAAATCGAGGAGATTCTCTCAGATATGGAAGAGCTAAGGGAATGAAGCTATCGAAGCAATCTTTGACAGCCTCAATTAGTTTTTCAATTACATGTGAGATATCATGAACTTGACAATAGGTATGTACGAAATTGTCAAGTTCAGTCCTTACTTGCCAAGCATCCTACCATCCAGTAGTCTCCAACATCTTATGAAAGATCTCGGTATTCTCATAAATTCCATTGAATCTACTAGCTCCGGGTCCAAAGGCAAACACGGGAATTAGGGTAGTAGTATGTCCACCTGTGGAAAAAGTACCAGTCACTTTATTGTAGTCGCTCCAACCCTCTTCCATGGGTGTGGATGAAAGCGCAAAACCACCTGTCTCGTGATCAGCGGTGACGATGACAAGTGTGTTTCCATCCCGTTCAGCAAAGTCAAGCACTAGTCCAATCACTTTGTCGAAATCTAAAAGTTCAGTAGTCAAATATTCCGCGTCGTTCGCATGACCGCCCCAGTCGATTTGAGAGCCCTCTACCATCAAGAAAAACCCTTCCTCATCACGAGATAAGTGATCTAGCCCGAGTTTAGTGGCATCAGACAGGAAATCCCCCCTTCCGTCAAGCATTCTTGGCATACTACCGGCAGTGTCCAGATACATATATTGGCAGCCTTCACAAATTTCATCAAACGTAGCTAAGCTTGTGGTATCAAGAATTACGTCCCTCAGACTCAAGCTATCATAGTAGTTGGCACCATCATCCCTATTGGTAAAGAAGGGCAATCCGGCACCCGCAGCATAGTCCACATCAGAAACTGACAATTGTCTGGCAATTTCTTCATGCATGCCCCTCGAACGGACATGCGAATAAAAGCACGCTGGTGTTGCGTGCGTAATCGATGATGTTGCAACCACCCCAGTGGAGCGTCCAATCTTTTCCGCAATTTCCAAAATGGTTGGGATGGATACGGTATCGCTGTTGACACCGACAGCTCCATTGTAGCTCTTTTTCCCACTGGCAAAAGCAGTGGCTCCAGCGGCTGAGTCCGTAATTTTATGGCTTGATGCCGAAGTGTTGATTAAGCCTATGTGTTTGAAGCGGCTGAAGTTTGGAGTAGCGTCACTATAATAGAAACTTGATGAGACCTGCGTCAAACCCATCCCATCTCCAATGAGAAGAATAACGTTTTTAGGAGTTCCCTCTCCCTCCGGATTAGAGCATGAGAT
The DNA here is from genome assembly GCA_028285685.1 of Cyclobacteriaceae bacterium. GTDB lineage: Bacteria > Bacteroidota > Bacteroidia > Cytophagales > Cyclobacteriaceae > Ekhidna. Next base: position 143,062 of record JANQOR010000026.1, read on the forward strand.
CGCGATAAATAGAAGAGCACAGCATAAGAAGCATGCTTTGAAATACTTGATCATAATTGTTGTTTAAGAAAGTAGGTTGTATGAGTATAAAAAGCGTTTTAGTGAGTTGTATGGTTGTAAACAAACTTAATAAAAATGCAATCAAGAAGTATCTGGTATGACCAAAACTTGATCTCATCTAAAATTGTCCAGAAACAAAAAAGCCCAGAAGGATATCCTAAATTTGCGCTGGAAACGCCTTCGACATAAGATACTTTCAAAATATATCGCCAAGATATCTCCTGATCGCAGGTCTTGTGATCAGCTTCTTCTCCTATTCAGGGTTTGTCGAAGAAATTCCTGTTCAATTGACCGTGAGCAAGATCGAGTTGGTCCTGTTTGAGAGTCGAACTGAATACCATGAACCCGTTTCGTTTTCACCGCTTTCTACGACCCAAGTCGCGGTAGACCAATGTCGAGTTGTACCTGTATTTTCACACGATCACTTATTGACTCTAATCGAGAATATTCGATTCCGCCAAGGCAGCATTGTGACACTTCCGCATTTTAACCTTTCTCCCAGAAAGACCATTCCTGCTGATTCAAAAGAACCAGACTCTGCTTCATTGATTGGATAAGCATCCAATGCACTGCTAAACACAATTTCTAAATCAAAGAGCTGTTGATCCACACTTCGGCTCACTAATCAATTTTTAAAATGAAGCATATCAAAAGGGCATTTAAGCTCTTAAGTTATCTGATTGTCGTCACACTTATTTCGATAGGTCTTGGCTTCAGTGGAGTGATTTTCCCGATCTTCAAAAGAGACGATGACAATGAGGACAAAATCGAAATGGTCGAAAAGAGGAAGGGTGATAAGGACTAAGCCTCCATTGGTACAACTGAAATTGGCAATCCAATAGTAACAGTTGTACCAACACCCTCATCGGACTCATACTTGATAGTACCTTGATGGCTCTGAATGATATTGTAGGCAATTGACATCCCAAGGCCCGTCCCTTGCCCGGGATCTTTTGTGGTGAAAAATGGGTTAGTAACCTTTCCCAGGTTTTCTTTACTTATCCCACAACCTGTGTCAGAGATTACCACCTCAAGTTTTTCCCTCACTTTTCTGGTAGTAATCGTGATCGTGCCATTTTCCCGTATAGCCTGTGCGGCATTAGCAAGAACATTTAATATTACTTGATGCAGCTCACCCTCTTGTCCTTCAAGGTCGAGACGATCACTCGTGTAGTTTTTCTCAATGTCTACTTTCGATTTAATCTGGTGCTCAAGTATCTGAAGGCAATTGTCAATGATCAGATGGATATCACACGTTTCATTTTTTCCATTGCCTTGACGGCTAAACCTATTTAGGCTCAAAACAATCCCTGTTACTCGCTTTATTCCTAAGTCTATTGTGTCAAGTAAAGGCTTCATTTTTCCCTCATGCTCTCTAAGATTCTTCTTTGTGTACTTTTCCAAGGCTGATTTCCCGCCATGGATGAAATTTAGGGGATTGTTTATTTCATGAGCAATCCCAGCTGTTAGAACTCCTACAGAGGCCATTTTCTCGGACTGAACAAGCTGTGATTGGGTTTTTTGTAGCTCCTCTAATGTTTCTTCCAGCTGTTCCCTTTGAGTGGCAAGTTCCCTATTCTTCCGCTGTATTTCTGAGTTTTGGGCATGAACCCTTCGGCTCTTAATTTCAATCTCATTTTTCTGAGACGACAGAATAGCATTGGCTTTCTTGCGTTGTCGGGAGATCTTGAAGACAATCAAGACCATAACTGTCATCAGGATGAACGCTCCAATAAAGAAATTGAGGATCGTTTGCTGCCACCTCGCTTCTGCCTGCTGAACAGCATCTTTCTGCTGTTGAATTAGTGCAGCTTTTTGCTTTTCTCTTTCGTAATCGTAGGAGTTTTTAAGGTTAGCTACACTCCTAACACTTTCCTCATTGAAAATGCTATCATTCAATTCTTTGAAGGCCTTGTGACTCTGAAATGCCTTTTTGTAGTCGTTGGTAGCTTCGTAAATTTTTGAAAGTTGGTGGTAGGCATCGCGCTGTTCGGGTAGAATGTTAAGTTCCTTCGCGATCAACAAGCTAGAATGTGCATATCGCATCGCTTGAGAATAATTTTCTCTTTCAAGGTAGACCTCTCCAAGACAAGTATAAGAATTGCATAAGTGGTGTTTAAATCCATTTTCCTCACTCAACCTGGCGGCCTGCTGGAAATAGTCAAAGGCGCGGTCAACTTCATTTTGCTTTTTGTAGAGAATACCCAGAGTGACCATTGTAAATGCCATCCCTTTTTGATCACCTTCCCTTTCCATAATCTGGATGGAGTTTTGGAAACATTTCAATGCCTCTTCGAAATTGTTGAGTTTCGTATGAGTCTGACCCATGTCTCTAAGCGTAACTGCCAAGAAGTCTTGTTTCCCCAGTTCTCTGCTTAGTTCAAGCGAGCGTTCATAATAGTCAAGAGCCAGCGAATATTCCCCAAGTTGGAAGTAGCAATTACCAACATTGTAGGTGGAGAAAGAAACCCTGGTCTCATCTCCAATCTCCTCCGCAATGACCAGAGCCTTTTGAATATAGTCTAGAGCTATCGGGTAGTTGCCTTGCCTCAAATGCGTCATACCGGTCCCATTAAGACTGAAGGTCAGTCCTGATCGGCTATCAATTTCCAGATTGAGTTTCTCAGCTCTTCCAAAAAATGCGAAAGCCTCGGCATAATTGGCTCGCAGGTAAAAACAGTTGCCCAACGCATTCATAGCGCCGGCTACTCCTTTTTTATAATTTAATTCTTCGGCTAGATTTTTTGCCTCAGCTGCGCATTGGCAACTTCTATCCAAGTTGCTCCGACGTAGATTGTACGCTAATTCGTTTAATAAATTGACCCGGGTGGTATCCCGCAAATGGTAACTTTCCAGCCTGTTCTCAAGGCTATCCTGCGTACCATTTTGCGCCTTGGTTTCAATAAAAATGGAAACAAGGACTACCAGTATAAAAGTGACTGAAATTCGATATGTGTTTTTATTTAGGATCAAGAAATTCTATCATTTAGAGCAAGTCATCAAGTGAATTATCCTATCTCAAGAAGTGCCTCTTGAATAGCTTCCTCAATTTTCTCCATGTCGAATGGTTTGCTGAACCATTGATGAATCACTCGTTGTTCTAAAGCTTCTTCAATCTCTTCGTTGCAGGCATAACCCGTTAAAATGAAGTAGACGATATTGCTGTACTTTTTCCTTGCTTTTCGAATGAACTCGATGCCGCTCATTCCCGGCATTCGCATGTCTGAAATCACTACAATGATTTTGTCACTATGATCTGCTAATTCATTTAGTCCGTCCTCACCTGAAATGGCGGTGAAAACCGGATAACTGGCCTCAAAATTTGTTCTGAACAAGAAGAGGTTTACCTCCTCGTCGTCGACATAGAGAATGGCGATTTCCTTCGTGTCTATCATGATAGGTCGAGCTTAGGTTAATTAGGTCTTAGGTTACAAAATGGTTATGGGTGAGTTAACCATTAATGTTAAGATATTGTTTTCTTTCCTAAAATCACGCTTTCTCGAAATGATTATCTACAAAACATGGAATTTGTCAGATGAACAAAAGAGGAACAGCTCAAATACGTGAAATAAGGTCATTAAATACTAACTTCCATCTAGCTAAAAAAACTTGCTTATGAATCTGGAAAGTAACAAGCAAAACGCCATTTCCTTTTACAAAATGGCTTATGAAGGAGACCCAAAAAAGGCGGTTGATCTATATCTTGGAAAGGAATATATTCAGCACAATCCGGATGTCGAAAATGGCACGAAGGGATTTATAGATTACTTTGAAAGGATGCAACGAGAGTATCCGGAAAAGGAGATCGAGTTCGTAAGGTGTATTGCGGAGGGTGACTTGGTGGCCCTTCACACGCATCAGACCTGGCCTGGCAATGACGAGTATGTGACGATGGATTTTTTCAGATTCGATGCACATGGAAAAATTGTGGAGCATTGGGATTCTATTCAACAAATTCCTGAAAAATCTGCTAACAACAACACGATGTATTGATTCTGAAAGGCAGGAATGGAAGTCAGTTCATGTCCTGTAGCTCTTCCTTGCTGTTATAGACAAAGTCCGACATTTCTCTGATATGTTCGTCAATCTTCCTTACTGAGGCTTTCAAATATTTCAAGAAATCCTGAACCGTGTTTTCTGAAAGGTCGTGTGCTTCAAAAGCATCAACCAATCCAAGACTGTTTGTTATTGGCTGTCTTACCTTGTGAGACAAATTGAACATCATGTCCTTTAAGGCATTGGTGTAAATCACTTTCTTTAGCTCAGCTTTTTTACGCTTTGTGACTTCCTGAACTGTGCCACTCATACGTACAACCTTACCATTTTTTATTTTTACATTTCCAATGGTTTCGAGCCATATGACCTCTCCGGAGGAGCCTATTATTCGATGCTCAATAACGGCATCCTTTGCCTCTTTGAGGCCAGCCACGATCGTGCTTTTTACAATGGCTTTATCATCCGGATGTACTCGCGACATCCATGCTTCAAAAAGACTATCGCCTCCTTCCAATGTAATGTCAAATATTTTGAACATTTCCGGAGACCAATAAAGGTTGTCGGTTTTCAAGTCCCAGTCCCAACTACCGATCCTTGCCGTCGCTTGAGCTTCTATCAGCCTGTTGAGTGTGCGATCCAACTCGTCCTTAGTCAGTATCAAGTCCTGTCGATGTTTGAGGTTTTCCTTGCGCAGCTTCAACAGCGTCATTACCCGCTGAGCAAGTATCTGAAGAATTCTTGCCTCCTCTTGCGTAAACTCCCTTGGTTTAACGTCAATTACACATAAAGTACCTATTGGCCAGTTATCTTCTGTTACCAGGGCTGTCCCTGCATAAAATCGAATTTTAGCACCATCAACTACGTAAGGGTTATCCTTAAATCGATCATCTTTGGTCGCATCAGGCACCACCATCACCTCATTTGGGCGTCTGATCGTATGATTGCAAAAGGCATACTTCCTTTCCGCTTCTTCAACATCCAGGCCCTTGATTGATTTAAACCACTGTCGTTCCGACTCGATCAAAGAGATAAAGGAGATTGGGGTCTCGAACATCGCAGACGTAAGTTCTACGATTTCATCATACTCTCTCTCTGGGAAAGAATCGAGAATACGGTATTCATCTAAAGCTTGAAGTCTATCAGATTCGCTCATACTAGGCTCGGCCCGCTATTTTCGTTAGGTCAGGTTTGGTCGCCTTTCGGCTCTCACTCAGTAGCTAAAATAGTCGTTGGAACTCAGGTTCTTCCAAAAAAAAGACAATTAGTGATATTATTTCGATCAGTACGTTAGCCTCTTCCTATTAAGGAACGGCTCAAAAGCCCAAAACTTCTTTCAACCTGGAATATCCCGACCGGCTTACGTTTAACTGGGTTCCATCGTGAAGTAGTACCACATGCGAATCCTTACCCATCAGTTCTACTTTATCAATTTCCTTGAGCCGGACGATGTAAGAGCGATGGATACGTAAAAAGTCATCATCGGGAAGATGGCCTTCGTAGTACTTCATGGTATTTTGCTTGATAAAGTTCCCGGCATCTGTAAACAGTTTCACATAATCATCCATTGCCTCCAGGTAGCGGATTTTATCTACAGAGACTATGTGAATTTTGGTTCCGGTCTTAACGGCAACTCGAGAAATGGTCTCAGCCTTTTCATAGTGCTCCTCCAGTACCGATGCTAGTCCGGTAGTTCTGTTTACAGCTACATCCAAACCAGAGGTCACCTTTTCCTTGGCTTTAGCAATCGCCTCCGAAAATCGTTCCTGTGAATATGGCTTCAACAAATAGTCGACAGCATTTTTTTCAAATGCTTTGATGGCGAATTCATCGTGGGCAGTGCTAAAAACAATGACTGGAGGATCTTCCAATAGCTCGAGCATCTCGAAACCTGTGAGCTTCGGCATCATTACGTCGAGAAAGACCAGGTCAGGTTTTAACTCATTGATCTGTTTAAATCCCTCAAACCCATCACTGCACTCACCAATTAATTCAATGTCTTCATCCAGAGAGAGATAGTTACGGATAATTTCCCTGGCTAAATGCTCATCATCAATGATCAGTGTTCTGATTTTGTTCATCTGTTTCTTTTTTAAGAGGTATTTTCATAGTCACACTAAACTCATCTCCGCTCTGATCCACTTTCAACAGATCATTTCTCCCAAAGACCAAGCTAAGCCTTTTCCTTACATTGTCAAGACCAATTCCTTCGCCTTTAAGAGGCATGGCCTCACTATCAAAATTGTTGGTGATTAATATATGCAAGAGGTCATCAATTGTCTCACATTTTAGTCGAATGGTTACCTGCTCAATGCTTTCATATACGCCATATTTGATCGCATTTTCAAAAAGTGGCTGTAAAATGAGGTTTGGTACCTCAACCTTGAGGCAAGAATCAGAAACCTCCTTCTCAAACTTCAATTTGTTTCCAAATCGCACTTTTTCAATATCCAAATACAATGAGACATTTTTGATCTCCTCCTCCAATGGATTCATTTCGACACTGTCCTTTCCTAAGGAGTACCTGAGAAAATCACTCAATTTGATGACCATTTCGCGTGCTGATTCGCTCTTAGAAATGGTTAGCGCGCTGATCGAATTTAGACTGTTGAAAATAAAATGAGGATTAATTTGCGATTTCAGCATCCTCAGCTCTGAATCCTTCAACAAATTCTGAAGTTCCAACTCTCGATTCAGTCGTTCCTGCATGTCCTGGTAGTATTTGATGAGGTAGAAAATCAATACGGTGATACTATAATACAACACCCCTATAATCAGTCGCCAGATATACGACTCATCAAGAAATTCCCGGTAAATATTGTTCCAGGAAAAAATCTGACTGAGTAGAAAATCTGCCAGTGAAGACCACAACAACACGGTGATTATTGCTGCACCAATGTGCGTACCTGCCAGGGCCAGGTCATCTTTGCTTAGGCTCGCAAAAGTGACAATGTACCACAGTCCGGGTGCAAGGACTCCGTAGAACGTGTTATAAACAAAACTGTCTGATATGGAGATTTCAATGGTAAGACCATAGTAGAAATAAAGGATGGCCGCCTGAATCAAAGTCACTACCAACAATATCAGGGAGTACAATTTGTAACCGTTTCCACTGAGAATCGGATGTTTCATGGCAGATTTTGTCGGTTAGGTTTTCAGGTGACTAAATGTACTAAAAGGTGCCTCTGATTAGGCACCTTTTACTTCCGAACCACCAAAGATGACAGATCCTTTTATTCTGAGTACTTTCTTTGGGTCGTTTTGTTCCGTAGCTGAACGGGCTCTTTTGTCTGCATAGCCCCCGAAGATCACGAAGCTTTCATTGACAACCGTCCAGTCATTTGGGATGATCAGTTCGTTTCCGCCAAAGAGGCAGAAGACATCAATTACCGCACCTTCTTCCGCTATCTCTGTTTCAGAGAAGTTGATGGTTGAACCTCCGAAAACGGACGTAATTTTTCCTCCCTTGAAATTCTTCGAGCTGAAGGATTTCTCTGAGCCTCCAAAAATCGAGGTATCATCAACAAAATCTTCATCGATATCTTCAGCGCTTCTTATAACCGGTTCTCGTCTACGAAGAACAATTGCTATACCTATAACGATAAGAACGAGCGGCCACCAGTCACGTATTCGAAAGCGGGGCCAATAAAATATTTCCGGCAACAAGAAGAAACCGCCTATGGCAAGAAAAATAAACCCTTCTCTTCTGCCTGTCACCACCATCGCTCCACCGATGATGATCATGATCATTTCCCATCCAAATAGGTAGTACGGGAGGAAAGAAGGTATTAAGTCCAGGTTTCTAAGAAGGAAGTACCCACCCATGGCCACAAGCACGATACCTAACCAGGCTTTTGAGTTGTTATTTACATTTCCCATGATTTCTAATTTTAAATTCTTGTCAAATTTCACGGTTTAGTGCCGATTTGGTCTATGTCTAATCGGTGAATGGTGGTGGTTTACCGGTAAATGGCGGTTTGAGTATTGTAGGATTGATTCGATTGGGGAAGTCTCTTGATTTTCATCGTTTTCTCTTTCGTGAGCACATCGTAAGTAACAATTGTCACTTACAGGTATACTAACAGTATTCAATAGCAGGATAAACTTGGGCTTGATCGCATTGGAGAATAGTTTTAACCATAACAGATTGGCTCGGTAAGTCTTACTACTAGCCTTTCGAGTGGCAGCCCTTTTACAGAGTCGGGCTATCCTTCGGCCGAGTCGGGTTTCATCCCCGACTCTGGCTTGGAGGAGAATTCACCACCACAAGTTGCATGCGGACAAGAGACAGATTCATTTCTGGTCCGATTTTAGTAACTTAAGATAGGAAACAAATCACTAGATCATGCGACGATTTACCCTAATCACCATTCTCTTGTTGTCATCAAAGTTAATTTTTGCTCAAGAGGTTAACGAGCTTAAAGTACTAGGAAGCAATGTTTTCAAAGCCCTCGCAGAAAACAATGAGGAAATGTTCCTGGCCGCTTTTCCAACCTTCGAGGATATCACCGCCTTTCTAAAGCAGTCAGGTGAACAAATGTCGGATGAGGAAGCTAAGGGCATCGTCGAGCAATTGCGCACTAAGGCCAGGCAAAATTTCACGGAGCTGACAGAGAAAGCCCAACAACAGGGAGTCAGCTGGGCTGATATGGAATTGCTGGGGGTGAGACATGATCCTGTTGGAGAGTTTGGAGAACGTATCAATGTATATGTGGGATTGAGTCTGAACGGCTCCGAACTTACACTAAAGCTTGATGATGTCATGCAAATGAAGGAGAACGAATGGCGAGTGACGGATGAGGTCAGCGTTGGCGCCGGTCCGACTAGCGGTGAAGAGCCCGCTGCCGAAGAGACCTCCTATGAAGTTAGCAACGCCCAGGTTATACAGATGATTGAATACCTTGTTACGTCTTTACCGGACTACACTGCTCGAGATGTGTCTGATGAAATTGTTCAATCTACCAGTTTCGTGCCCTCCACGGGACAAGTAGACGAACAAGTTTTTGAACCTTTTTTCAACTCACCGGAGGATCGCTTCGAAATCGGGTTCAATGAAAGTGGGACGGTCATTGAAGAAGAAGAAATCTGGTTCAACGAGCTTAGCTTCAAGATGGAGTATTGGGACTTTCCCGGGTGGCAACATGCCGGGGCTTTCCTAACCATTCAGTCAGTTAAAGACAAGGATGGCAATAACCTTCTCCTTGAAGAGAATAAGCTCAATGAATATTATGACATGGGCCTGTTGGAACAGCCGGAAAACTATGGCGGAGTAGCGGAAATGGAAACTCTGGTTTGGTTGAACCGCTATCTGGAACCAGAGGAAACCCTTCAGATAGAAGGTGAATTGATATGGAGTTACACGAACGCCTACAATGCTGTCAGTTTTGCCAGGAATGAAATTGGCAGCACCAAACCGTTCAAGGGCATGGCCATAACACTAAAAGATATAGACCGAAACCTTGTACAATTGGAGATTGTTAACGACCAAAGGTTTTCGGACCTACCAAAGCTTTTTGTAAACGGTCAAGGTCAGCAGTTTCAGTATTATTCAAGCACCAGCGTTCCAACATACATCTACGAGGAGGTACTGGCGAACAACTACTCCATTAATGAAGAGCAGATGTCTATGTTGGTTGAGCAATTTGAAATGCGGGCTAACGTGCCATCAACCAGTCTGTTCCAGGTGAGTGGCAATGTCGACAAGGTAGTTATCTATGAAACTACAGGATCTGCGGAAAAAACGATTCCTTTTTCAATGACCTTTAGCCAGTAATTAGGAAGCTTCATTTTGATTCCCGTTAGATACTTAGGATACTGGGAAGCGAGCTGGATTACATAGAATCAAGCAGTCTCTTGTACCTGATCTCCTTTTGAATGGTTTTGAGTGTCTTTTCTTTCTTCATCCAGTCAATATCCTTAAACCCCTTGCTAACGGCAATCTCCAGGTTATCAATGGCTTCAGTCACCTTGTTAAGGGAATTGTAGTAGCAGGCTACATAAAAGTAGTGCTTGCTATAATCCTGACTCTTGCTTGCTGACATATCCAGATTCATGCTAGCCTTGTTAAATTCACGCATCCTGATATAAGTATAGCCGAGGTGTGCGTAAGGATTTGGAATATCTGGGGTCAATTCGATCGTTTTTTCAAAGCAAGGTATTGCCTCCTTAAACTTACCCATCCTATTGTAGGCAAATCCAAGATCATTCCAGCAATCCCGATTGGTTGAATCGATTGCCAATGCCGTTAGGAAACTGTCTCTGGCATCTTTAAACTTCGTCAGTTCAATAAAAGTGATACCTAGCCTAAACCAGGGCTCCACTATCTCAGGGGCCATTTCGGAAGCTTTTGTGAAATGTTCCAACGCCTCCTCATACATCTCCTCATCATAAGCAGATTTCCCTTTTTCAATCCAGTCATTGGCGGGACCTTCCTGCGATAGTCCAAGTTGAACTACCAGTAATCCGGCGCAAAATAGAACGACGTTTTTCATTTTGATTTGGTTGGGTTGATCAACAAATAAACTCAAGTTGAAGCGTGATTGCAACGCCGCAACGGTTGATCTTGTGTATACGTTATCTTTGACAAGCAAAGGTCAACACACCAGACCGCAGAAGCAGAGCCATGCAATTTCCCAAACGTCCATTTGCGACCAGGATCAACTTCTTGAAGATAAGTCGACCATTGCATGATGGAGGCGACTGGGCAACTTCATTCCTGCTGCAAAGAGTTGTTCTTTTGTTATTTATAATCCTACTTCCGGCTCTCAACGCCAAAGCTCAACAACCGACGGAGGGTTTTGGTATTCCCCCGGTGCTTCAAAACCCGGCCCAGTGTCTGACCCAGGAAGAAAGGCTAGAGATTTTTGAGCTCTTGGAGTCAAGATCCCCACAAAGAGCAGCGAAAGCAGCGAGACAATCCGGAACCATCTACTTTCAATGGCCCGTAAGGCAATCCGTAAATTATTCTGAACGCGAAGCAATTGCCGTATCCAACTTTGTGGATCATTCAAGCAGTTTTCCTAACATCCTGAAGGACTACCACTGTGGTCAAAGGACTTATGATACGGATGGTGGTTACAATCACCAGGGAACAGATATCTATTCCTGGCCTTTTTCCTGGAAAAAGATGAAAACCAACCAGGTTGAAATAATTGCAGCTGCAAGTGGCACAATCATCTTTAAAAGGTCTGATCAGTCTGATCAAAGCTGCTCGTTTAATGGTAGTCAGTGGAATGCAGTGTACGTTGAGCACGATGATGGCTCAGTGGCATGGTATGGCCATTTGAAGAGAAACTCGCTCACAAGCAAGGAAGTAGGAGAACATGTGCAGGTTGGAGAATACCTGGGCGTGATGGGTAGTTCGGGGAATTCGACTGGGCCTCATCTTCATTTCGAAGTTTACGATTCCGGCGGAAACCTGATAGATCCGTATTTGGGAAGCTGTAATGAGACGACAGATCGGTCCTGGTGGGCTAGCCAGCAAGACTACCGCATTCCTGGTATCAACAATTTATATACACACTATAGCGCTCCTGAAATCGGCTGCTCCAATGAAGAATTCACCAACATTGATGTGAATTTTGTCAATGGTGCTACGGTCTATTTCGCTACTTATTTTAGAGACCAGCTCATTGGAAGCATCAGCAATCACTCCATCTACAAGCCAGATGGCACTTTGTTCGAAAGCTGGCAGACGAATGCAAATCAATACTACTCCGGCTCCTACTGGTGGCGATCCTTTGAATTACCTGCTACGGGAGACCAGGGCAAATGGACTTTTTCGGTTGAGTATCAGGGAGAAACTTACTCAGAGTATTTCTTTGTTGATACCAACGGGACCCACGGTGAAATATCCCTGGATGTGGATACGCTCTTTCTGCCAGAAACACCCGTTGGAAGTACCTCCGAACAGTCTTTTACCATCAATAGCGTTGGAATCAATGGAATCTATATTGAGTCGGTGAGTGTCTCCAAACCCTTCATCAGCAACTGGGATGGGCGGGTGTATGATGGAGAGTCAAAAAGCCTCAATGTCCGCTTTGAACCAACATATCAAGATGTTTTTGTCAGAACCTTGACCCTCAATTCCAGCTCTACCGGGAAAAAAGCCCTGGTGATTTATGGCAAGACCCCCGGAGAGTTGAAAAGAATTTTAAAGACGGATGGAGCTCTCAACTTTGGACCTGTGACCGTTGGCACACGAAGCACGATCAACACCTCCATATCCAATGACGGTAACTCCCCTCTCAACATATCAAGTATTACTTATCCTGAAGGATTTATCGGTTTTCGCAGACTCGTTGTGAACCCCGGCGACTCGGCTGTGCTTTCTATACATTTCGACCCTACGGAGGCCAGGGACTACTCTGGTTCAATACAAATTGAAAGTAATGCAACGGAGGGACCTTCTACGATCGACCTGGTAGCTACTGGCGTTGTTGTTTTAGGTGCTAACGAAAACATCCCTGGGATCATTTATCCAAACCCAAACGGCACTGGTCTTTTGAAATTTTCCAACGCATTCGATTGGGTTCGTGTATTTGATAGCAGCGGAAGGTTGGTGCTACAAAACGAAAGCGCCAATGAGCTGAATATTTCAGGACTGAATCCGGGTATCTACTCTATTATAGTGTCGAAGGACCTGAGCATGGAATCTCACAAGTTGTTGGTGGAGTAGAAACATTCTACTAAGACCAATACTTTTGATTTACATCCTACTCATAGAAATGGAAAGCATTAAACCTGCCTATTCCAGCACTTCATACGTTTTCTGCCATGTAGGATACTCCGATCCAAACTCGCTTTCCTCTGAATACAGTATACCACCCTTAAATCTGCGTACATAAATGGTGTCCGCTCGAGATTTCATCAACTCAGTGAGAAGGTTTACAGACTCTCCTTCGTACTGATACTGATATGACCAGGTCTTTTCATTTTCTATATAATACTCCCGTTTGATCAATCTACTAATAGCATCATATGTATACAGTTCAATGCCGCCGCGGTCCCAAAAAGCTTTAGTTATAACCCCGTCTTCTATCAAGTACTTAACCCATCTATTTATCCGTCCTCTGTCGAATTCAGGGTTTTCATACTTCCAATCCCAGTCTTTTGTATGAAACCATGTTTGGATTAGTGTGTCACCGGAAATCTCATTCTCGATCCAACTATTACTTGACAGACATGAGGCAGTTTGTTGTCGAATCAGATAGCCTTTTTCATTATAGGCATAGAGGAAGGACTGGGCATACTCCTCTCTTCGATTAAGTCGTCCGTGACTATCGAAGAAGAGCGTGTCATTCAATTCTGTGATGGTGTCCCGAGAGATTAGCGTCATTGGTCCAGCTATTCTCATTGATCTGTGAACAGGGTTTGGAAATTCCGGAATTTCAAATCTTTGAGCACCCACATTACCACCACATGATACAAGAAGAAAAAATGCGATGACGCAGAGTGACATTGAGCGAGACATATCTACCGAAACGTTCTATGGTCATGCTTATTTTATGGCAAGCCTGTCGGTGGCCTCTGTACTGTTGGCGGTGAGAGCTATACTGTTGTCCGGATCTTCTGTACGGTCGTCGTTAGCGTCTGTACTCTTATAGGGACTTAATTATACTGTTGTGGGGAGGATCCGTACAGTTGTGGGGAGCTATCATACGCTTGTCGACAACTTCCATACACCTGCAGGCAGTGTCTCTACTCTTGTCGGTGGCAGATATACGGTTGTTGGCATAGTCTATACTGTCAGGCTGCCGTAAGCCAGAGATACATGCCAACAAAAAAGCCTGCTCAATACGGACAGGCCTTTATCTTTCCACTAGATCAAATTGCACGCGTTACAAACGCGCGCTAGCGAGGTTTAAATAGAACACAATCGTTCCCAGTTGAGGCATGAACAGTCAATTCTCTAAGCTCAGTGCGAATCATGGCTTCCCATTTTTCTTGCATAAAATCCACTGCACCATGACCCGTCTCCCGATCGTATTGAGCTTGTCTTTTGTCATTTTGTTTGAGGATTTTAACAATTTCGCTCTTGATTTTACCGACTTCAACTATGCCATGTCTGTTTAGTTCTTGCACACGTTTCCTAATGATTCGACCATAAAGCTCGGAAATATCGAAATGTAACTGTTCGTGATTTAATAATGTGGAAGCAGTGTCCAGGCTCCAGGATGCTCGCCTTTGAAACCCGACGCTGACTAAAACCTCCACTGAATCACCCATGCTACTTATACGATACTTTATCGGTACACCCATCTGGCGCGGAAGTTACTTCCTGCCTTCTCATTCTATAAATCTCAAACATATTAATCCTTTGCCACCGGCATAATCCATTGCACTACTGTATACGTAATATTCAGGCTCCCTCACCCAGCCTTCTTTAACAGGATTCATGTGAATA
>JANQOR010000006.1 GCA_028285685.1 Cyclobacteriaceae bacterium
CAAACATCAACGATACTGTTTTTGGCAGAATGAGTACCACCCTATAGAGCTTAGTGATGCTAAAATGATGCAGCAGAAGTTAGATTATATTCACATGAACCCTGTTAAAGAAGGCTGGGTAAGGGAGCCTGAATATTACGTATACAGCAGTGCTATGGATTATGTCGGTGGTAAAGGATTAATATGTTTGAAATTTATAGAATGAGAGGGCACGGGGGGAGATTTATAGAATGAGAGGGCGTCCGAAAGTAAAAGACTTGTTGTTAACGGGATAAATGAAGTGGTATATAGCGGATATACAGCTGCCTACGCTGAAGCTTCAGTGTCTGAATGATTGAATTGAGAATTGCGAATTTGGGAATTACGAATTACGAATTCCTACGTATTCCGAATGGTTTTGGTCCGCATGGCGAAGTTGAGAATACGGTCGATGGCGAATCCGCTCAGCAGATAGACCCAGGGGTGTCTGCTAAGGTCTACAGTGTTGTCATGCAGAAACAATTGGGCATATAGGTCCAAAAGTTCATCGTCAAAGACCACAATCAATGGCGCAAAGGCCAGTGAAATCAACACATCATTCCTCTCGGCCTTCCACCACTCTCTGTTTGAAAAGCTTTTTTTCTTGTTTCGCTTAAGGGCGCGATACCATCGGACAAGGTGCCACAAAAACAGACCATATATGATAAGGAAATACTCGTGCGTGAAGAGTTGCATAGCTGGTTGACTTACAGAATAGTTATGTTATGCAACCATTAATCCAGTGTTTCGGTGAGAAAACTGCAACACAATGGTTACATGCGATAAAAGTAAAGAGAATGGTGTGAATTTTAAAATTGAAGAGATCCTTCGCTTCGCTCAGGATGGCAAAGTGCTTCGCTCAGGATGACAGGTCGGTTGGAGAGTGAATGAGTGAATGCTGCATAGGGTGAAGCTTGTGATTGGGGAGTTGGGGACTTTCTGATAGGTGCTCACTTCTTTAACGGATTGGACTTTGGCGTGGGCGTAAGTTCTATGCAGCTCCAAGATCAAAGAGAATGGTTGTTCAGCACAGGGTTTGACATTCCTATCACGGAATAACCTCGGAAGGTTGGGTAAGAAAAGATCAGAGGGGAATTAGCTCGATCAATTGAATCTGGCATCTAAATCCCTGCAAAAAATTTCATCTGATCTAAAGAGAGTGGATTCCGATCGTTAATCCCATCGATCAGTTTTTCACATTTTTCATACTCCACAGTGGAAGTCAACCTGGCCCGTAATTCTTTTTTTAATTCCTTATCATCAGCAGAAATCTTCAACAATTCATCCAGTTCAGGATAGTAATCCTTAAGAGCTAACCAACGAAACAACATATCTGGTTCCTGATCTTTACGTTCAGCAATCAGTGTAGAGCTTGTCATGGTATAACTGTTAGCTAGCCTGATAATGGAGCGAGGATTTTCATTGATCAGCGAATGAAAATCTTCAAGTAGATGCTTTATCTCGTCCTTGTTTGCATTTTGTGTCTCAATTACAAGATTCGAAACTGCTTCAGGCGAAAGATTGTACTTTGATTCAAGACTCTCCATGAATTTGCGCTTTTTCATGTCTACTCGGTTTGCCTGGATGTCTTGTATGACATTCGACTTAGTTGCCTGATCTAGTTGTTCATAGGATTTGGTCTCTTCCGATACTCCACTTTCCCGCCCAAGGATAAATGACCAGAATTTCTTTTTATCTTTTTCTGAAATAACCGGCATCCTTACTGATAGTTGAAATGCTTTCTCAAGAAAAAGGTCACCCAACCTTCCATCGTCATCTTCATTCTCGGTATCAAACTCTTTGTAATGATTCTGGAAGCTAGTAGAAATCCATTTTTTGTCACCTGCCACTATATATAGGACTTTTTTCTCCTTAAACAAGGTCTGAATGCCTTCCAACAATTCCACAATAAATTCTCTGTCGCACCGATCAATATCATCAATGAAAATCGCTAATTCCTGGCCCCCGGAGGTTATGTCATCCACCAGGTTTGAAAAATGCTTTTTTATACGCTTCAGGGGATCTGAGGCCCGTTCCATGAATGAAATTGCATCCTTTGAGGACTTTACAAAGAAGGGATTGGAAAGAAATTTGAAAAACGAGTATATCAAACCGACCACAGAACCCAGTGTGACGAAGAGTTTAGCCAAAACCGAGATGGTAAGACCCTTTCCTACATTGTCAATACGTTCATTTGCCTCTGGTGCTTCAATAAGAAAATCCATCAACGAACCACCGAACCCCCACAAAAGACCAATAAAAATGAGTGTCAGAAAAAGAGCAAGTATATTTTGCCAACCTGTGTACCACAGTATCCTTCTGCTGTTTTCATTCCTTTTCAATTGAGCGCTTCGAGAGAAAGAAAGCTTGGATTTTGCCTGTTGGTATATCTGATCAATAAAGGTCCACCACGGTGGTTTTATATGTTGATTTTTCCAGGCATTATATTCGATAACAATCCATCTTTTTCCGCCGGCATTCAATTTCTTTTCAACGAGCTTCAGAAAACTTGACTTGCCAGCACCCCACTCCCCTTGCAAATGGACCATAAATGCATGATTCAGGTTTTTAGTAAAAACATCATTTCTAATCAGGTCTGCAAAAGCTCTGGCGACGGGCTCTCTCCCCAGGTTGTCCGTATCCACAACGCGGTCATAGTGAAAGGGAATCTTGTCCTGACTAAGTTCAACGGGGGGAATAGTACCTCCAATATGTTTAGTCACAACTCCTAAATCAATTCCGGTCTTTTCCGTAATCCCTTTGATAACCGAACAATCCACAACTGAAAAGGCTCCGTACAGAAGATCTCTCGATTGTAGAAAGCCTGATGATTTTCGCCTGCGATACTTTTCAGCCGCCTTAATGGCATCAGACACGTGTTCTGAGGTTTTCGGCATACTCTCGACAGGAACTCTTTCATACTCAATAGGGGCCCGGAAAGCCACTTCTTTATTGAGTATGTCGACTAACACATCTTCCTTTATCTCTCTTTCCTCAAATAGGGTGAAGGTTAGTCCCCTTTTCGCTTTATAGAGGCCAAAAACCAAATGTTCCATGTGAATGCGATCCAATCCCTGCGTTTTCCGCATTCCGTCGGCATGTCCAAGGGCTGATCTGGATGAGATGGACAATTCAGTGATAGCCGGCATCTCTGTTTCGGGTCCGCGATTCTCTTCCTCCGGCTCTATTTCCGGAACAGTCTTACGTTCCTGCATAGGATCAACGACCTCTGGCGGAACATTTGATTCTTCCGCATTTCTAATTGTGGTGTCTTGTTCTTCGTAACGAAACATCAAATAGGGCCATATCGGTCTTCCTTTCAGCTCTTCTATCTCGCCTTCTCCCATTACCTCATGAAAATCACTTTCTCGAATGCCTTCCTGGGCATACTCAAACATGCGCTTTTTCCCATCACTTTCTTTGTATCCCCAGTCTAGTAGGCCCCGGAGAACCTCGATAAAAACCGCATGCCTTTCAATAGGGCTCAGGACGAATTTTTGCATGAAATCGATCAGCTGAAGGGAGGCTTTTATGGATTCCTCTGGAGCCTCTCGATCATTTAAACGATCGGAATTATCAATGTACCAACTACGAATTCGTTGATAATTATCTTCTGCGATCATAAAGTATCAGTTAGGTCAGCGTTGTATTTCTTGAAGGGATCAGTTTCTTTCCATAAGTTCTAATAGCAAAACAAAAATGTCAATACCCATGCGTAGGTATTTTTTTAGGTGACGGTATTGAGAAATTAGTGAATTTCAAATTGAGAATTCAAAAACTCTTAGGGATCAGATCGATGCAATACATCTGTAGGGTCGAACCGTCTGGTGGTTTTGAGCTCTGACTGTTCGTTGCACATTAACTCCACTACTCAATTCTTAACTCAAAAAGATAGCCAATGATATCTTAGCAAGGTTACTTAGTCTATCAATTACTTTTTTCCACAGAGGTCCTTGAAGGACTCCCACTAACTTCAGTCCTATCAACCAAGTTGTATGCAATGTACTGAGGAATAACAACAGTCTCTTCGTCGTAAATATGTGACTTAATACTTGCAACCGCTTGAAGTGCCACCGAAATCGAGGCAGCGGATAGATCCGTAGTTGTCGGAATAAGATCATTGATTTTTTGAGAGCCAATACCGATAACTCTAACTTCCAGTGATCCTTTGATCTTTTTGCTATTGGCAGTTAAACCAAATGGACTGGTAAGGCTAAAACCTTTTTTCTTGGTTCTTACTTTTGCAACCATCCTCACACCTACCCCTATTAAAGCCGACTTTGTACTCCCATTATCAGCCAATTCAGTAATTGTTTGGGTTTGTGTGAAATCATAGAAGACTTCATATGTAGAATTGGCTACAGAAATTCCTGCCCCAAAAAGCTCCAATCCTCCTTCATCATCCACAGAATATACAGTGACATTGGAGACCACATTTGGAAAAGAGGGCAACAAGGTATTGTCATGTTTTACCTCGCTGTTGCTCTTTACGATCAAAGTCCTCAAGGTAGAGTCATAATACTCAAATTCTCCCGGATAGTGCTGAGGAACGGCAAGTCCGATATAGTCAGACCTGAAGATTTCCTGTGGGAAAACCTCAACTGGCAGCAAGATGCTCACCACTAGTGTAAGCAAGTTTCTAATAAACATTGGTTTCTCAATAAGCATATTTTCTACTGTCAAAGGTATGCGTGAGCGCTAGAGTTATCACTCACTAAAAAGAAAGGGTACAGCTAAAATTGGAAAATAGAAACCCGCTTTCGCAGGTTTCTAACTTTTCTAATTAGCTAAGTTGAGTAACTTTCAGACCTACCTGGTATTTCCCTTTGTGTCCCCGAAATGCGTATTCTCTTGGCAGATCGAACCCATCTGTATTTAAATCAAATGAATCCGTTACCGATCCAATTAGATCGTCTTGCCTCAAATATTTAACCACTTTTTTTGCTACTTTGAACAAGAATCCTCCTAAAATCATCGGAGTTAGTGTGGGTCTGGTTGTTACAGCCGCAAGAATGTCGGCAAAGTCAGTTTTCTCATTATCATTTACATCTTTGATGATGAGGTCCTTTGCTTCATCTATCACCTCATCCCAATTAAACCTCTCAGGCTGAATAATTTCCTCAAATTGCTCCTTCAGCCTATCGTAAATATCACCTCTGTCCTTTTCATATAAAACTAGTGAAACTGCTAGAGCTTCAATATCACCTTCAAATTCAATCAGGTGATCATTCACCACTGGTCGCCAAGTTTTGCCTTTCTTAACCTTCTTGGTTATCTCAGACAATTTGCTATAAACAGTGGTTTCATTTGACATGTAGAAAACACCATCTCTTATCTTTCCACCTACGGCAATGATTCCATAGTAAATTTCGTCTTTTGTAATTTCACTTGTGGTTCGTTTACAATGAATTTTTGGAATTTCAATTTTTAGTTCCATGACTTGTTCAAGTTTAGTTTTGTCAATTAGTGAAGCGTTTTATAAATTCTGTGATTGAAAAAGGATGATTTGATCTTTCGGATTTTGCTCCCAATCAAGTTTCTGATTCTTCCTCGTCAATTTCAGATTTGATCGTTTTGACCTTATTCAGAACATCACCCAGAACACTCCCCCAAGTCTCTGTCGGGTAATCACTCTGAACAATTGAGATTGTTTGTTTTACAGCGGGGCTTAGTCCGGCCACAAAATTCGTTGTGGCGGTCTTCGCATTTCTGAAAAGGCTTTTCATGAATTCGTCCCAAAACACAAAAAACTCTACGGTTTCGCTCTGAATATCCTCGCACTTTCCTTGAATCTTTACGACTTGCCCTTTTGGATCATTTTTGAAATCCGTAAAGCTTTCGGAAATATCATCAAGTCCATCCTTGATATTTAGAATTGCAGTCCGAAGATCAGTACCTCCTTCTCTCCACGTTAGATCGACTTCTCCCTCAAGATTATCCATAGAATCCTTAACATTTTTCACGATGCTAAGTAGCTCTTTGACATGTTCCTTTGTGACAGTATCGAGCGTAAGATCCATATTCTTGTATTGCAGGCTTTGGCTTGTATTAAATTCCCACCTCCGAATCACAACATCTACAGCTTGAATTTTTGCCACAATTGTTTTCCATCCTGCCAGCAGTACCATGTCTCGATTCATATCTTTGAACTGCTTTTTGAACAAATTCTCAATAACGCCTTTGATATTCTGTTCAATTCTTTCTTGCTCTTTTTTCTTGTTAGCTGCTCTCTTCGCTGCAGCAATAATTCCGTCGGCTAACGGAACAAATTTGGTTATCCAGGTCCATACCATGACTTAGCTTTTTAATCGTTAACAAATAATTTCTTTGTAGCAAGGTTGATTGAACCACTAACCAAATAGTATGATTATGGCTCAATCTGAAATTCAATCAATGAATATCATCTACTTTCATATCAGCAACCATTTGATCACCACAGAAGATGTTTACATTGGTATATTTTAAATCCACTCCTACTTTATCATATCTTGCTTCTACCCATGTAAGCACTCTTGGCCAAACCCCAGGACGTTGGATCAGAACCAGATCGAGCAACAAAATATCGGGATTGATTCCCTGTGGTTCCTTGTAGATTAATTGAGCAACCACACCTGGGTTCGGTACCTCCACAAGTCCTTTCACATGAAAGGTGAAGGGACCTGGAGGCATGAGATTATTCCATGCGTACCAATCTTTTGTTTTAATATCAGGATCACACTCAATAAGTGTGCAATGCCCTTCTTTTGTCTGAATTGTTTCCATAAAATCCTTAGTTAAGATTCGTAAAGGTCATATTGGACAAAGAGCATTCCCTCACTCAAAAAAGTGAAGTTTCCTCCCTAAAATCAGTGATTTATGTAGCGCTATTCGATAGTAATGAAGCGCGCTTTTGCGGCTTCCTTCAGCAATGAAGGGGTATTATGTACACCAAACTTTGCAAGAAGATTCTTGCGATGTGATTGGACAGTATGGGTACTTATAAACAATTTTTCGGCCACTTCTGAGGTGTTTTTACCTTCAGCCAATTGCTCCAGCACCTCCAGCTCGCGATCTGTTAAGTCAACGTCTGGCTGCTGAAGCTTTTGGGACTCGATGAGCGACTGGGTGAAATGTTGGCTATAGTAGGTATCGTTGTTGGACAAATGCTCAATGGCCAGTAGCAGTTCCATTTTGCCAGCATCTTTCTTGATAAAGCCGTCCACCCCGATATCCGCTAGTTGCTTCACCAACTCGGGACGATTGTACATGCTCAGGATCAGGATTTTGATGTCCGGGTAATTTTGCTTGACTGTCCTAGCCAACTCAATGCCATCCATCTCAGGCATTTCAATGTCTACACAAATGATATCCACAGAATTTCGAGTCATAGAGCTAAGGACCTCTCTCCCATTTCTGGCTTTGCCTACCACTTCCAAGCCGTCTTCCGCTTCCAGTATTTTGCTCAGACCATCCAGTACGATTTCATGATCATCCGCTAGCAATAGTTTTTTCATCCGGTAAAAGCTCTATGGTTAAGGTTAGTTGCATTCCTTGTGTTGGTTGACTTTCAATAGCCAGCTGACCATTGTATTTTTTACTCCGCGCTTCAATGTTTTTTAATCCAATTCCGTCAGCTGTTGCATCAGGGTTAAATCCCTTACCATCATCCGCATAAAGGACACGTACTTCATTTGAAGTCTGTTCAAGCCGTATGGTGATCTCCTGAGCACTCGCATACTTAAGTGTGTTGCTGACCAGCTCTTGCAGAATACGGTACAAGTCTATCTCAATCGCCTGGTTGATTCGACCTTCAAACCCCTTGGTCTCATAAACGAGTCGGATGGCACGTTCGCTTTCGATGCTGTCTTTCAAATCCGAAATGGCGGCTACAAGTCCAAACTTAGCAAGTACGCCGGAAGCCAGTGAGTGTGAAAGCGTACGGGTTTCTTCAAGAGCATTATCCAAAAGACCCAAAGATTCCGGATCACTTCCGTTTCCTTCAAACGCATATTTTGCAGCGGTGAGCAGGCTTCCCACCCGATCGTGGAGCTCCTGTGAGATTCGTTTTCGCTCGTTCTCCTGGCCATCCAACATGGCATTCAACGAACTCACCTCCTGCTCAAGTAACAATTCATTGATCCGCCGGTTATGCAGGTCTTTCTCCTTGGTCCGCAACGATTGAACTGCTTTTTGGCGCTGTGAATAAATCCATACCAGGACAATGGCTAGTGCCAGGAAAACCGCCAGCGCAACGAGGTACCCATCTCGCTCAGCTGTTCGACGGTCCACTTCAGCTTTGGTTAAGGCCAGTTCTTTTTCCTTTCGTTCCGTTTCATATTGGGTAGTCAAATTATTGATGATCTGCTCTTTTTCGGTATTATAAAGCTCTTGGTCCAGACTATCATATTCGATCAAGTAGTTAAGGGCAACTCTTGTTTCTCCCCTATCTGCATGTAATTCTGATAGTTTTTTTGCTGCATTTCTCCTCACCCTAATATTGTTTCCAGAAGAATATTTGTAGCTCTTTTCATAGCTAGCAAATGCTGAACCGCTATTGCCTCGTTTCAGTTGAACATTGCCCAGGTTGAAATAAGAATTTGGGAGACTTGATGAGAATCCCATTTTTTCTTGTAGCGAAATGCTTTGCCTTATGTATTTAGCTGCTGGCACAAATTCACCCTGATTTTCATAAGCTACTCCAATATTGTTGTACAATCCGGCAATGTTAAAAGAGTCCCCAACTGCTCGATATTCTTTGATGCTTCGACCCCAATATTCAATAGCCTTTAATGGATCGAAATTCTCATTAGTGCTATCATTTTCATTGTATACATTTCCAATGTTCTTGAGAATTAACCCACTTAGAAGTTGGTCTGGTACTATTTCTAAGATCTTAGCTGACTCCAGATAATTTTTGAGAGCCTCCTTGAATGAATGATCTGAGTGACCTGAAGAAGCATATACATTCCCAATCGAATTATAGTTCTTGACGAGACCAATGAAGTTCTGAAGCTTTGTATTGATGTCTAGTGCTTGAAAATAGTAGGGCAAAGCAAGATCATTACGGCCCATTCGGAAATATGATATCCCAATGTTATTGCAGACGGCTGCAATCCCTGCAGAATCATTGGCGTTGGTAAACAGTGCAATTGCCTCGTCATAGATTTCCAAGGATTCTTGTAGCTCGCCATGATTTTTAAGCAGTATGCCTTTGTTACGAAGAAATTCTGCTAATGTGGTAGGAGCGTCACCATTTCTTAGAATCAAAATCCCACTATCTAAATACGCCTTTGCAGCTTCGTAATTGGAGTATTTGTTTTCCTCAAATTTGGTAAAGTAGAACGAAGCAAGCGAGTCCTCTTGTTGAAAGGGAGGACTTAGGGTAAGTGCGAGATAGGTAAGAACGGTAAACAATTGGTTTCGCTAACTTCAGACTAAACGGAAGTTAGCAAAACCGTTATAAAAAGTGAAATATTAATCTCCGTCTCCGTAATGGTTGGTACTGGAACCATCGTGGGTGTGATTCGTAATTGGATGAACAGCATTTACTTTAACCCGAATCTCAACTTCTTCAGGCCTGTCCATTTTGCTTGGTTCTAGTACAAAGAAGAGTTCAATTGGTTTGTTAAATGAAGGAATTGAATTATTCCTATGCTTGAATACCACATTAATTACCGTCTCTTTTAAACCCTGATATCTTGGATCGGCCCCTTGAATCAGACTTTGATACTCAGGAGGTTTAACTTCTACAAGCTCGAGGTTATCTTCACAATGGATTAATGCTGTCAATTCATAGTGTTCTCCATGATCATCTTTTACTTTGTGCATGTATAAGTGTGGTTTGAGATACTTCATAACATTTTCTTTAAAGGTTCAACTTGGTTTAATAGTAATCTTGAATTTTTTAGCTATTGCTTTCATTTCGGTTGCTACGGCAAATTCTTTTGAACAATCTGAATCTACATCAGATGGATCTCCTCCAGTATTTATACCCAGTATTGTTCCTGTTGGCCTACCATCTTTGACTTTGATCCAACCACTTCCAGAATCATACTCCGAGGAAATCTCACAGAATGGTGGTATGAAATCAGGGTGAACACCTATTAAGAATTGGTTGATCAATTTCCCACCCCCTCGCTTCTTAACAATTGCTTTGATACACATTACTACTCCATAAGTAATTTTGGTTCTTCTACCAGATTTAACCACTTCATCTCCAATACTCACATCTCCAATATCACAGGCAATTACGTCTTGCTCAAAGCCATAAACTTTTCTATCTATTCCTCTATATGCAATTGTAGAGAGTGAGCAGTCTAAATCCTTATCTGCCCTTACAACCGAACCAATCTCATGATACGAATTGCGTAAGCTATCCAAACCACCGGGTTGAATTACTCTTGTTGCCCTTTCACCTAAAACATGAAAATTGCTTATTAAATGTGGGACGTTGTTCTTGTAAACAATTGAACCTATTGTCCCTGTATTCATATTTGTACCTAGGGAACCAATACTAATTCCAGGCTGAATTGGATTTCTTAATTGTGTTCGCGGATTATCATTTGCTACAGCAACCTGACTGGCTCGACTTGTAGTAGGCAATCTACCTTCGACAACATCAGTTCTTAAAGTAAAATTTCCAAAGGAGAAACTATCTGGAATTACTTCATCTGGTGAAAGGTCTTCAATATCCTTTTTTTCTATCACAGAAAAGCAAACAGATGACTCATTCAAAACAAGTCCTTCAATCATTTTTTTAGCAATTCCAACAGAAACTATGTTGTCATTATCTAACCATTTAGTAAGGCTTCTTCTAATGAAGTTTCCGACTTTATTAACTTGACCTCTAGTAAGTCCAGGGCTGGGTTCCATTTTTCAATTACGTTTTAAAAAGTTTGAATTTGATTCCGAGATAATAACATGAACTTATACCTAATAGAATCAATAATTTTACACTTAATTCTGGGTAATTCTGTAGGTAGAACAGTGATCTTATATATATCAGCAAAACAAAAATCATAATAGCCAAAAATTGCCAACGATGGATTTGACTTGTACTTCTCGAAAAGCTATTACCAATTATTGCATCGACTATTCCTGCAACAGAAGCGGTTCCAAAACTTAACCCTAGAAGCATTCCTACACTCTTAGTAATCTCTATTCTGGTACCATCTTCTTCGTAGTCTGAGTAGGCTCCCTCAATATCGATCGGTTTTTTAGCAGAAAGCAAATAGAAATAAGAACAAAAAATCACCAGTGTCCAAACACCAAACTGAGTTCGCGATAAGCTTAATGGACGTCTTTTATTCTTAAGGCCAGGTCTTCTGAACAAATTCGTTTTTAACATTAGGACAGCAAATAAGATGACCGCCAGAAGAATGATGATATACTCTATTTGTAGCATCATGAGGCTAAGCTAGCTGGCACCTTAGTCCCTTTGCACACTACTTCTGGTGAAATCAACTCACTAATGTTAGTGATTAATTGGTAGCCGTAAAAATGGGATTGGTACCATTTTAATTTTTAATAGAATACAACGTAGAAAGTTATGAAATAAATAAATTGAGATTCAATGTTTGATCATTTACTGGTTAGGCCAAAGTCAATTGGTGAGTTAGTGATTAGTTGATTGGTGATTAGTGATTAGTTGATTGGTGATTGGTGATTAGTGATTAGTAAACACCTCTCAAATACAAAAAAATACCTAAAAGGGGGTATTGACTTCTCGATAAGACTTTAGGAACTTACCTCCAACCAACTTCCAATTAAGAAACTCATGAAGAAAATAGTACTCACTTTCTCCCTGTTTACCTTTTTCCACTTCTGTGCACAATCACAAATTGGAGCTCCAGGCCTTTCCATTGGTACCAATGAAGTACTGTTTGAGAAAGGTGTCATTGACATTGATTTGCTCGCAGAGATCATCTCGGAAAAGCAGAATGAGCTAAAGCAGGAATTCGCGAAGCGTACCATTCTAAACTTCAATCTCAGCAACGGTCCGTACCTGACGTACAACTACGCAAACACGGTACTGACCTCTCTGCTTGATCACAAGGACAAAAATGTGA
The DNA here is from genome assembly GCA_028285685.1 of Cyclobacteriaceae bacterium. Classification (GTDB taxonomy): domain Bacteria; phylum Bacteroidota; class Bacteroidia; order Cytophagales; family Cyclobacteriaceae; genus Ekhidna. The sequence goes on from JANQOR010000006.1 coordinate 12,066, forward strand.
TGAAGAAGCAGATCCTGGAGAGTAGTACAGAAACGGCGATTGTTTTGGCGATTACTGAAGCTTTCCTCAAGATTAAAAGGGACGAGATTCGTGAATTAGAGAAGGCTTATCTACTGATGATGGGTGACTATACAAGCATGACTTTTAGCACGAGCAAAAGAAACAATCGCTTCAAAAGTATGAGCAAACTGCCTTTCAATGGCAAAAAGTACATTGGTAAGAAGAATTTGCACGACAAGTTTGAGGCATTCTTTACTAATGATAGCATACCTAAAAGTAAACGTGACGTTTTCCCTCACGAAGTTATTAGCGAAAATGATCTCGAAAAAGACAGCAATTCAAAGACCAAGAATAAGACCAAATACTACGATAGCTTTTTCTCAGGAGAGTCCAAAAGCAATCTTGGCAAGGGTTTACCAAAGGTCTTTCATATCTACAAGATGAAAGACCTTGGTCTGTATCGAGGAGACAGCTTCTACACCTATCTGAATTATTTACTTCTCGACATGTTCCTTGAGATCTGCCGGGAAAACGTTGGCCTTCAACGTCTCGGATTTTTCCAAAAGAATTTCGATCACACGACTTTTCAACAACGATCACACTACCGGCGTTTCTTGAGAGAACGCCAAGACGACAAAGACGAAGAGACCAAGAATTTTCTAAAGCTGCTCAATGACATTTATAACGATGCTGGTTCTATTATCACCAACAATCTTGAATTTGCTAACGTTATACTGAATCAGCCGAGACAAAGCTTCAAAGAGTTTATCTCGCAAGCTGCCATTCAGGCGATCGATAGTACAGCACTCGCTGGCTGGCTTGGAAGCGACTCCATTACACTTGATCCAATTAATTCACTTGACCTAATTATTACGAAAGCAACGCAGACCATTTTTTCCAAGACGCTGAAACTTGACCTGGATAGCGTTTCCATGACCTCTGACGATGAGGAAGCATTACGTGCACTAGGAGATTTGGCATACTACGGAATCAATGTATTACGATCCACTCCGGACAATTCTAAGTACGATGATTGGATTCAAGGCATTAATAACATCATTCCTACGCTGATTCGCTTGAATGCCAAGAGCGATGGGGAGCTGGAAACGGTGATTAGTAATTTGGAGATTCTTGTCAGCTCTATCGTCCATTATCAAAAAATTATTGCTTCTGATAAAATAAGCGCCTCTAATATCCTGACTCATATGGCCGAGGTATTTCGGGTGTTGACAGAACTTAATAATGCCGAGAGCTACGACCAGGTAGCAAAGTGGATTGTGGATTTGGGTAATATTTTTTGGGATTTACCGAAAAATCGTCTCATGAGTGAACTATCCAACTTACAAGCCTATCTCACAGTTGATTCGGACCAAAACAAGGTTGACGTAAAGGTGGAAGACTTGATCCTATATCTCGGAGAAAAGTACATTGACGACGCGAGTGGAGATGTGTCACTGTACTTTACCCTGGGCTTTAACAATGCCTACTTCAATGATAACAATCCCGAGACGCAAAACAACCTCAACTTTGCTTCGGAGAAAATTGGTCTAAAATTCAAACTTTTGGATATTAAACAGCAGCGGACCTATGCGAGTCGCAAATACCTTGTGCAACAAAAACCACTCGTTAATGATATCTACTTGCTTGGATACGGTTCCGGTTTGCTATATCAGATCGATGCATTGAAAACGGAGAACGACATCAACGGAACCACCTTTGGCTTTCTGGTAGGTGCTCACTTCTTTAACGGATTGGACTTTGGCGTGGGCGCAAGCTCTATGCAGCTCCAGGATCAAAGAGAATGGGTGTTCAGCACAGGGTTTGACATTCCGATCACGGAATACCTGGGAAGGTTGGGTAAAAAGAGATCAGAGGGGAATTGATTTGGTGAAATTGGGGAGTAGTTAATTGGGGGATTAGGTGATTGGTGAGTTAGTGATTAGTTAATTGGTTAACCAGGGAATTAGTTGGCTAGGGAATTCGAAGTCTGGCTAAAAAATAACCTGGTTGATCAGTGCCACACTGAACAGACTTAATAGGAACCAGCCCAGGAATCCTTGCAGAATACATACATAACGCGCGGCACCACGGGTGGGAATGGTGCCAAATCCTAAGGTAACAAAAGCATTCAGGCTTAAGGTGAATGCATTGAGGTAACTGAGCAAAAACAGTCCGAAGGATTTCATCAGGGACTTGAATGTTCCCTTCTTTTTCTTACTCAATGAAGCTTTGACCTGTTGGAGGAGTTTTTCCTTGGAAGTGATGTCCCATTCGGACGGAAAGAAGAAATAGAAAATAGAGAAAACGACCAGGATATAGAAGGAGATAACCATCGCTTTTGCAGGGTCTGTTCCATAGGCTACATAAAAATCAAGGATCTGGTTGAGCCGCCATCGAAATATGTGCTTCAACGTTCCATTGTCCCTTGCAAGCAATGCGTATCGCTTCGTATAGAGTTTCTGCATCCGAGCGTAAACCTCATTGGCAGAAATAATGTCTCCGTCCGCCTTGTACACATTGTACAATTGTGCGTGGGCCTTGATCAGCTTGAAAAAACGCGTCTCATCCTCTATTTCTCTCTCTAACATCCCAAAATAAGGATATTGACCCCCTGCTGAGGAGAAGCCACTTGCTAGCTCATCTTGAGAATTGTCTGTATAGATAAACAGTTTTGGCTCCTCCAGGAATTGATTAAAAGGCAAATAGGTATAGCTTTCTCCGAAGGACACACTCTCCATAATCAGGCTAGAGAACTTGTTTTTTGAGATATTGATGTTTTCTTCAACCTTCAATCCATAAAAATCTCCCAATTTCAAGCTGTGGTTCATTGTATTGCCAGTCAGTCGAAGGTTTTTGAAAGCACCATAAATCGTAATGCTGTTCATACTACCTAACCGGGAATCCTGGTAAAACTCAGAGGAATCCGTATTCTCCATAAAGAAAAGATCTACCGGCTCCCGACTTCTATTTTGAATCATCACACTTCGATGACCTCTGAACGTCGAGTCATCAACTACACCGTTCTGGAATAAAGTGTCCTCCAAAAAATCAGCTACGTTGGTCCTTTTTTTAGGAACAATGACGTTTCGAATAAATTCAAGCTCTATCTCTGTCACATCAAAAATCCCTCTGCTGAATGTCGAACCTATCAAACTTACCCTTACGGGATCTGCACCTCCACCCACCCTAATATCAATGATGTCGAATTCTGAAACGAACAACCCAACGAAATCGGAGATGACAACGCCCATCTTCAACTGGCAGATCTGACTTTCCTCTATGGTAAGGTTTTCAATATTTAGTGTGTCGTCAGCCCAACCCAATCCTCCGAAGATCAGCGTGTCGACACGGATGTTCTTGAGGTCAAGAGAAGCCGGATGCACATCTTTAATAACAACCGTTTCCCCTAGCAAAAAACGACCATTGGCATCCCTCGCAACTTCCGAAGTGTCCTTGCCCGTGATGTCTTTTACAAAGCGATAGGTATCAATTTCATCAGTGGGCTTCCAATCCAGATTTTGGGCATGGGACAGCAAGGTGAGCGTTAGCGTGGAAAATAGAAGTAAGCGTCGCAACTTGGGTTAGGTTGTACCTTCAAGTTAGTAAAGATCGAGAATAGTTGAAGGCTGAGCGGATCAGGCGATCATACGAGCTCGAACAAATGATTTATTTGAGAATTGGGAATTGTAACTACCAATGGACTAATCAAGGATTTTCCGGATGGCCCGGCTCTCTCTCAGATAATTTGTAATTCCTTCTTTGTCTTCATCATTCAACAGAGAGCGGAATTCAGAAATCTTCGACAAGTAGCTGTCTAGACTCTCAAGTACTGCCGTTCTGTTTTTAAGGAAAATTGGTGTCCACATTTCGGGCGAGCTCTTTGCAAGACGCACCGTCGAAGCAAAACCTGAGCCAGCAAGGTCCAGGATCTTATTTTCATCTTCCTCCTTTTCCAACACCGTTCGGCTCAGGCCAAAAGAAATGACATGGCTTAAATGCGAAACGTAAGCCAAGTGAATGTCGTGTTCATCAGCGGTAAGGTACGTAGTTGACATACCCAAAGTCTTACATTGTTTCCGGAAACGGTCTATAAAAGATCGATCGGACCGCTCCTCCTCACAAACGATCATTACCTTATCTTCAAACAAGGAATCGAAAGCGGCTTCTGGCCCACTGTATTCGGTACCAGAGATCGGATGAGCGGCTATGAACTGCGCACGCTTCGGATGATCTGCCACTGCTTCACAAATGGATTTCTTGGTCGATCCAAAATCCACCAGTATTTGACCCTCACTCAAAGTACTAAGTAATTCGGGAAGGTGATCCTCAATTGCATTGACTGGAATAGCTAGTAAGATCCAGGTGCTTTTTGAAATAGCGTCCGCCGATGAGTTGCAGGTCTCATCTACTAACCCAAGCTCTTGGGCTTTTTCCAAATTTTGCAGATTCTCGTCCCATCCATAAATGGTCAGGTCTTCATATCGCTTCTTTAGCGACAATGCGTACGATCCACCAATAAGACCTAAACCGATAACTGAAACGTTCATAACTTGTAAATTAGGAGGCAAAGAAAAAAGAAAAAACCCCGGCAAACACCAGGGTTTCTATCTCGTGTTATTTGCTGTGATTAAATACTTTTTCGCTCTACCCAGTCATTTACCAGGCCTTCCAGTACATTCAGAGGAACAGCTCCGCTGGTAAGGACTACCTCATGAAACTCGCGAATATCAAAACCATCGCCCAGCTTTTCTTTCGCGTCTTCTCTTAGCTCAAGTATCTTAAGCATTCCGATCTTATAGGCTGTGGCTTGTGATGGCATCACAATGTGTCGCTCCACCATACGTTCACAATCCCGGTAGCTGGCAGCAGTATTGTTCTGATAATAGGCAATTCCCTCTTCCCTGGTCCATTTTTTCAGGTGAATGCCGGTGTCCACCACCAAACGACATGCTCTCCAAAGCTCAGCAGCAAGTCGGCCATAGTCGGAATAAGGATTGGCATACATGCCAATTTCTTTTGGCACCAGCTCACTATATAGTCCCCAACCTTCGACATAAGCAGTGTAACCGCCAAACTTTCTGAATTTTGGAATTCCTTCAAGCTCCTGTGCAATAGAACGATCCATATGATGGCCCGGGATTCCTTCGTGGTAAGCCAACGCCTCCATATCATACTTTGGCATATCGGCGGTGTTTGCAAGGTTAGCATAGTACGTTCCTGGTCTTGACCCATCCGGTGCTGGTGATTGATAAAAGGCAGAACCAGCTGATTGTTCCCTGAACGCCTCAACTCTTTTGACAATCATGTCAGCCTTTGGTTTGGTGATGAATAATTCATCCAAACGGGCTTTCATGTTTTCAATAATTACCGTGGCACTATCGATGTAGGCTTGTTTTCCCGCATCGGTATTAGGGTAGAAGAACTGTTCATCTTCCTTTAGGTACTTAAAAAAGTCCTTCAGCTCGCCTTCGAAGGCTACTTTCTTCATGATCTCACGCATTTCATCGTGAATGCGAGCTACTTCTTTGAGGCCAATCTCGTGTATCTCCTCAGCTGTTAAATCAGTGGTGGTGGTACGGGCCAATGCCACGTTAAAATAATCATTACCCTCAGGTAATTTCCAGATTCCATCATCCTCGGTTGCTCGCTCTTGCTGTCCCTCTAAAAAAGAAACGAGTTTGTTATAGGCAGGGAGCACCGAGTTCTTCAATGCTTCATCCGCTGCTTTCTTGAAGTCGGACTTGACATTATCCGGGAGTTCCAGTGCATCTACTTTTCCATAAAAATCCGCTTGTAACGTGCTCGGCTCCCCAGCTTCAAAGGGAGCCCCTTTGATGATATTGTTGGAAGCTTCAATCACACGTGGAAACACGAACTTCGGCGGCATGATCCCTTTTTCCTCCCTAATCGTCAGGTTCTCAATCAACTGATCAAACAACGGAGCAACACCATTCAATCGTGCCACATAGGCCGCAGCATCGCTGGAATCCGTGACTCTGTGGATATTAATGAGAAAAGAGGCAACCTGTGTATGCATGCCGAACATCTGGTTGATCGGATAGTTGTGATGCCTGTATTTATAGTCAGAGATCTGGTTCTCTGCATTCTCCTTGAAAAGCTGGTAGCTAATGCGTGTTTGAAAATCAAGGGCATACGGATTGATGGAGTCCAAAAGTGTTTGCAATTCCTGCTTTGTGATCTCTAATTCCCTTGCATTGTTTTCCTCGGAAATATCACTCCATTTATCGTAGTCCTTTTTTATTCCAAGGTAGCTCTGGAACATGGGTGATCGATCCATCGACCCATTGAAACTCTTTTCGAAAAAAGCATTTGCTTTCTCTGATTCGGTGGCAATTTCTGTCTCCGGGTAAGTTCTGGACTCAGGCCCGGCACAGCTATAGACGAGAATAGCGACCAGTGGTATTAGTTTACTCTTTTTCATGATTAATCCTTTTCTTTAAAAATCTGGCTGAATGACCGGGCAAACTATGGATTAGTTACAGCTTCCTGAATTAATATTACACCAACGATCCAATCAAGCCCACATGCGGTACATTATCTAATTTTAGCCCATGATTATCAACCTGATTTCCGGCCCTCGAAATATTTCTACGGCACTGATGTATTCCTTTGCACAGCGGTCTGACACCAAGGTCCTGGACGAGCCTTTTTATGGGCATTACCTCCAGAAAACAGGCATTGATCATCCTGGCAAAGAAGAGACAATCGCAAGCCAGGAGAAGGATCCGGAAAAGGTGATCCGGCATTTTGAAGAGCTAGATGCTGATTTCGATGTGGTTTTTGTCAAAAACATGGCACATCACCATGAAGTGCTGGATTGGAACTACTTGAAACCGTTTAAGAATGTTTTTCTAATTCGAGATCCTAAACAGCTCATTGCATCTTTTGCGCAAGTAATTGAACAGCCGACTATGCAGGACATTGGCTTGAAACACGAGGCAGAGTTGTTGGATTTTGTTTCTGCAAACGGAGCATTTGAACCTATCGTAATGGATGCAAACAACATTCTTCCCGATCCCGAAAAAGGACTTAATCAGCTGTGCGAACAACTAGGCATTGACTTTGATCCGGCAATGCTTACCTGGGAACAAGGGGCGATACCAGAAGATGGAACCTGGGCAAAATACTGGTACAAAAATGTTCACAACTCCACTGGTTTTGTCAAACAAAAAACGAGCGAACGTTCACTTCCGGAACATTGCAAAACTCTCTACGAAAGTGCACTTCCCTACTATGAGAAGCTGGCCGCAAGGATTAACTAATTACCATTTTAGCAAAACTCAAATTTTTTAACGTTACATGTTACAGAAATACAACCCTAAGAATGAGAACATCCAGGTCTGGGTGGGCGATCAGCTATATCACAGAGATGAAGCAAAGGTTTCGGTGTTCGACAGTTCCGTGCAAGGTGGAGACACGGTTTGGGAAGGAGTTCGCGTATATAAGGAAGGATTGCTCCACCTGGATCGTCACATCAACCGAATGTTCGAGTCGGCCAAAGCGCTGGCATTTGAGCATGTTCCTACGCGGGAGTTCATTAAAGATGCTATAAAACAAACGCTGGAGGCCAACGGGCAGGATGAAAACACACTCATTCGTTTGACCCTGAGCCGAGGTGAGAAAATCACCTCAGGTATGGATCCAAGGTTAAATCAAAAAGGCAGCTGCCTGATCGTACTGGCTGAATGGAAGCCCCTGGTTTATGATAATACGTCGGGCATCAAGGTCATTACTTCCACCCAACGTCGTAACGGTCCGCAATTTCTTGACTCGAAGATTCATCATAGCAACCTGCTCAATAACATCCTGGCTAAGATCCAGGCCAACATCGCTGGGGTGGATGCAGGTATTATGTTAGACGAACGAGGATTTGTCGCCGAACTGAACGATACTAATTTATTTATGGTGAAAAATGGCAAGCTATTTACTCCTTTTGCCAATGCTTGTCTACATGGTATTACCCGAGGGTTTGTTTTGGAACTGGCGCAGGGAAATGAAATTCCAAATGAGGAGCGGAACTTAAGCCTGGTTGATTTTTACAATGCCGATGAGGTTTTTGCCACGGGCACCATGGGAGAGCTTACACCTGTTCTGGAAATGGATGGACGGAAAATCGAAAACAAAAGTGGAACTAACGTGAGAGAAGAATTGTCAGAACTGATGCGGAAAGCGCGAACCGACCATTGCGAAAAGCTTTAATCATGAAAAGAATTCTTCTACTCACCTTCATTTTTCTACTCGCTTTTTCCTGTCAACCTCGAAAAGAGCACGAAGACACCCGGAACGAGGTGCTCGTCCTGGGCATGATTCACGGCGGTCATCGAACCCAAGAATCCTATTCCATCAAAGTGCTAACCAAATTGATCCGTGCGATCAATCCGGACGTTATTTTGACCGAGATACCTCCTGACCTATTTCCCACGGCGATGAAAGAATTTCAAGAGACGGACTCAATTAAGGAGCCCAGGGTGGTTCGGTTTCCCGAATACGTAGATGTCATTTTCCCTTTAACCAAAGAGATGGATTTTGAAATCATCCCAACTGCGGGATGGACAAGAGAGATGGCCGATGCACGCAGTGAAAAGTTACGAGAGATCAGGGATGATCCTTCAAGGGTGGAAGATTGGAACGCCTATACAGCTGCCAACAAAAAGGCAGACTCCCTAATGGAGGCCTCCGGCAGACGATATGATCCTTATTGGATCAATACAGATGAATACGATGCTGCTGCAGAAGCCAAGCTGAGTGTTTATAACGAGCTGTTCAATGAAGAACTCGGCCCGGGAGGTTGGGATAACATCAACGAGGCTCATTACTCCTACATCGCAAAAGCGCTGGATTCGCTGACAAACCAAGGGAAAAGAGTGTTGATCACCTATGGTGCAGGTCACAAAGGTTGGTTTCTAAGAGCGTTGAAAAAACGAACGGACATCAAGCTTGTCACATTGAGCGAACTGGTTCCCGAAAAATCCGAATAGAAGGCCCTAAGAATGAGAAGGGCTGTGATCCATTCAAGCGAACAGTCACAGCCCATATAACCAACCTAAGAGGATTTTACTTCTAAGACTTGTCCTGTATACCACTCATCTTGAAAGTGTCAACACCATAAGGCAAAAAAAACATCCATGATACGATGGTCTGACAGCTCTCCCCAGGATTTAGCAACTGATTCAAAAAAATCACGATGGAAACGTTGACATGGAATGCGGCAGGTTTCCATTTGGAGTTTTTTAGAATAAGTTTTCTATTACATGCCACTTGAAACTCATCATACTTGAAACAATCAATTGTACATATCGCGCTGGTGGTGAAAGACTACGATGAGGCCATTGCTTTTTACACCGAAAAACTGCACTTCGAGCTGATTGAAGACACCTATCAACCGGAGCAAGACAAACGTTGGGTGGTCGTGTCCCCGCCCGGATCAAAAGGAACCACAATTTTACTAGCGAGGGCATCAAAGCCAATCCAGGAAGAGTTCATCGGAAACCAGGCCGGAGGAAGGGTGTTTCTTTTTCTCAACACGGATGATTTCTGGAGAGATTACAACGAAATGGTTAGCAAAGGAATTGAATTCGTCAGAGAACCAAAGGAAGCAGAATACGGAACCGTGGCTGTTTTTAAAGATCTATATGGAAACCTATGGGACCTGTTACAGTTAAATAAGGAACATCCAATAGCCAAAAGGCTCGAGTAGTTTTCCAAAAACTGGACCATGTATCTTCAAAAATTTCCGGACATTCAATGGTTGAGAAAAAACGCCGCACAGAATTTCTCCCAGCGTAAGGACCTGCGCGGAAATCTGCTTTCGACTTCCGGCTGGCCAAACGTTATTCTGAATACGAAATCTTCCCATACCGAACGAGACAACATCGTAGGTCCGTTTAGTTTCTTTTATAATTTGTCGGGTTTGTCTCGTGTGCGCATTGATAAAAGTTGGTATCGCGTCTCCGATGGTTTCTATTGCATCTCTAATAAGGGACAGACGTACGATCTCCACGTTCCCAAAGATGAGCATGCAGAGACATTCAACATTCATTTTGGACAGTCGCTTTATGAAGATGTTATTCAACAGGTGACCAAAACACAACAAATGCTGCTCGATGGTGCAGTCCCCGACAGTGTGCAGGAGGTGGAGCTTCTGCCAAAAACGGATTTAGTATCACAAGCCCTTTCTTCTAACCTCATGCAATTGCAAGATCGTCTGATCAATGCTGGTGGAGAGTTAGCAGCAGACCTTGAATACGAACTAACTTCCGGAATACTAGAGTTGATCCTCTCGAATTCTCTGGAGAAGTTAAAAAAGGCTAATAACATTAACTCAGTTAAGTCCGCTACCCGCCAGGAGCTATTCCGCAGAATCAATGTAGGTCTGGACTACATTCACGACAATCGGTTGATCGATATTGATCTGGATGGAATTTGTCAGGCTTCAGGCTTGTCAAAATTTCATTTCATCCGGGTTTTCAAGGAGGCATACGGTCTAACGCCTACTTCTTACCTTTCTAAACTTAAGCTTCGAAAAGCCATAGAACAGCTAGAAGAAACAGAAAATGAAATCAGTGACATTGGGCACCAATTGGGCTTCTCTGAACTATCTGCTTTTTCAAGATTTATAAAAAAAGAAACGGGAAAAGCGCCTTCTTTTTTCCGAGTTTCAAATTAGCAATTTGGGTCAACTGCCGAAGAGGTCGATCTATCTAATTTCACAGCAAAAATCAGACAATGGTAGAATTGAGTTTTTATGCGCTATCCGCTGGAGTAGTTGCAATGCTAGGTTACCTGTTCAGGGGTTACTCCCGAAGTAAAGTGCTGTTGTACATCTTCATGGGACTGATCATCTGGACCTCTTACCTGACGATCCTTTCAAAAACAGGTGTATTGCTAGATTTTGGAATGCCACCTCGTGTTCCGCTCATGATCGTTTTTCCGGTTATTGCATTCATCTTAGTGATCGTCAACAGGAATTTTATGAATCAGGCTTTGACGGAAACATCTATCCACCTGCCTGTTTTCATGCAGTCCTTCAGAATCCTCGTGGAACTGCTTATCTATGCCACGTACCTAAAAGGGGTTTTTCCACAACGGGCCACCTTTGAAGGACTGAATTATGACATTCTTGTGGGGATTTCGGCTTTGTTGGCTGGTTTTGGAATACTCAAGGGTGTAATCAAACCCAAAGGAGCTCTCATCTGGAACATCACGTCAATTGGAGTACTGATACTTACCGTCTATTCCTTTATCTCCACTTACTACTTTTCAGATTTCGCCAGCACTCTTGAAGGCTCGAGGTTTGTGGAGTTTCCCTACCTGCTCCTGGCATCTGTGCTTCTACCGGCAGCAATTTTCCTACATGCTTTTTCCATTAAGCAGATCCTAAACAGACCCAAGAACAGCAATGTGCATTGAGTTTCACGATATCAGTCATTTCTCAAGGTTTCAACCGGGTTTCTATGTGCAAATCTTGAAATAATTGATCCGGAGGTCACCAATCCGGCGACCAGTAAGAACAATGAAGCGATCACATAATAAACCCAATTCACCTCAATAAAGATCACTTTGAAATTACTATCTATGACGCCTTGAAGCAGGAAGTAAGTAGCCATTGTTCCTATGGCAATTGAAAAAAGTAAGATTGCCAAAAACTCTTTGCTTAGCATTCTGATTATTTGGGCAACTGACGCACCCAATACCTTTCGGATTCCGATTTCAAAAATTCTCTTTTCAGCATTGAGAGCTGCCAGGGAATAAATGCCAATGCATGACAAAAGCAAGGTCATAGTTGTCAGGAACAAAAACACGTCTTTGAGGTTGGTGGCTGTTGTCAGCGGTCCGCCCTGCAACTGCTGACCAGCATTGATTGGAACAGAAGGAAAGAGAGACTTCCATTCTTTTTCAATTCGGGAGTATACGCTTTGAATTTCAGCTGATTCGGACTTTACAATTAAGAAATCATGCGAGCGGCTTGGATCAGCTTGCAAAAACAGTTGGGGAATCTTGTTTCGATTGTCTAGCATGTACCAATTGTCAACGATATCTTCCACCACACCAACGACTGAATATTTCTTGTCACCTAGTGTTACAATGCTCCCAATCGGATCTGTGATGGCCAGTTGTTTAAGTAGCCTCTTGGTGACCACCGCTGATTTACCATAATCTGATTCCAACAGGAATCGACCCTCTTTAAGTTTTAGGCCAGCTATTCGCAGGTAATCCCCGTTAACAAGATAGCGCCTTGTGCGGACCTTCCGATTTCCAAATTCTAGTGTCCTGGTCCACGATCTCACCCCGAGGTGATCCTGCGAGCCGGTCGTCTGCTTCACCCCAGGTATTTGATTTACTGTTTTCGAAAATTGAACAAAGTCTTTTTCATTGTCGACTTTGACATACATAATCTGATCACTATCGTACCCCAAGTCCTTATTCAACATGTAGCTTGCATTTCGCGTGAGAATAACACCCGAAACCAGGACCAATAGTGTGAGTGAGAATTGAAGAACCAGCAATGATCGACTAAAAAAATCTGTACCTGTGACCCTCAGTTCATTCCTCATTTGAATGATTGGTTTCGACCTGCTTCCCACCATTGCGGGATAGATTCCTACCAGTAAAATGGAGGTGAACAGAATCAGCATAAGGTAGATACCGAAATTAAGATCATCAATGTCTTTCAATCTAAAGATCAGCGTATCCCATCGGTTTCCAATCCCCTGAGCCCACATGTCGGCAAACGACGGAACGATGTACTTTGAAATAGATAACCCGATCACAAGAGCGAGACCGACCGTCAGCGACACCTCCACAAAGAACTGAACAAAAATTTGAACGCTACCGGCACCGAGCACTTTTCTCACTCCTATTTCTTTCCTGCGCCTTGACATCAAAGCAAATGTTGTATTAGATAAGTTGAAACAGGCGATCAAAAAGATCAGAAACGCCATGATAGTGAGAATTCTTACTGGAGCATTCCACATCCGAACATTCACCATGGCTCCCAAAATCTCAGACATCGTGAAATCGGCCTTAAAATGTTCAAGCTGAAACCCGGACAAGTCCCCTTGTTGTAGAGATAAATAGTTCTGAAACTGATCATTGATCGTTTCCAGCCTTTCAGAATCTTTGATCTCAAAGAAAGTCGAAAAAGCAGGCCAAATTCCCCAGAAATTAGATGGAATGTCTTTCACCATCTGATATTGTTCAATCCTCACCATTGCCTCGAAAGTGAAAGTCGAATTGTCAGGAATATTCTCTATCACGGCGGCAACAAAAAGTTCAATCAGCTCCATATTTTCCAGCTTCACAGAAACTTGCTGCCCTATTGGATTGTCAGATCCAAAAAGTTTGTTTGATAGCTGCCGACTGATAACGACGTATTGCCCCTTTCGAAAAGAATTCAGTTCTCCCTCAAGCACCTTGAAGTCAAACATTTCGAAGAAAGAGCTGTCGGCAAAGGCAATCCCTTCTTCAAAACCTTCCCTCTCCCCTATGACGACTCCATTTTCGAAACTGTACCTGGAGAAATTTGTTATGCCAGTTATTTCGCTCGCGGCTAGCGGACCAAGGGCGAACGGAGACAGGATATTTTGCCCTGAATCCCAGAGTGAATGAAGCTTGTAAATGTTGGCGACCTTCCCGTCCTTGTGGAAATCATCAAACTCCCTATCGTATGCTACCCACAGATAAGCAGCAATACAGGATGCCAAAGCAACCCCCAGTCCTAAAGCATTTGAGAAAACAAACAGTTTGCTTTTCCACAAATTTCTCAGACCAGTGATGATATAGCTACGAATCATAGTCAGGAAGATAATTTAGTTGAAAGTTATAACGTCGCAGCTATCTTCAATATTGACTTTTGAATATTCATTATCTTCACGATACCTCAAATCTCCTGTCTCATGTTAGCTAAAATCACTTGCCCAAAGTTCAATTTCGTATTCTTGTCATTCCTGCTGCTCCCTGTCGGTTGCCAGATGAACTCAGATAAGTCTTTTGATATTCTCATTAAAAATGGTCGCGTAATTGATCCGGAGTCCGGGCTAGACGAAGTAACCGACCTGGCAATCAAAGAGGGCACTGTAACAGCGATCGGCTCTAATCTTACAGGCAATACCGAGAGGATCATTGACGCCACAGGGCTGATCGTCTCACCTGGTTTTATCGATATCCTGTCTTCCGATCGGGCAAATAAACATGCCCACACCCATAAAATAACGGATGGCGTGACCACAACAATGGGCATGCACGGCGGACCTGTCGATCCACAGGCATACTACCAAAGATTCAAGGAATCCGGCGCTTTAATCAATTATGGACGAGCGGTTGGTCACAGTACTCTGAGGCGCGCCGCGGGACTAAGTGATGGCACCCTTCCAGCCAACGAAGAGCAAATCAAGGCAATGGTGCAAATAGCTGATAAAGCATTAAAATCTGGATCAGCTGGGATTGGGTTTGGCATCAATTACACCCCCGGAGCATCCTACGAGGAAGTCTTCGCCCTTTTTGAAGTAGCTGCAAAAAACAACGCTCCTTGCCACCTGCACGCTCGCTACAAAGGCAACATTTTTCCAGGAACCATGAGTCTCGCAGTAATGGAAGTCATTGCTAGCTCTGTAGCCACCGGGGCTTCTGCCCAGTTGGCACACCTCACTTCCTCTACCGTCGGCTCAGCACCTCATTGCATCGATTTGATAGAAGGTAGCAGTCGAAACGGGATTGACGTTGGTTTCGATTTTCACGTATGGTCGAGAAATATGACCTCCATTCAAAGTGCGTTATACGACGAAGGCTGGGAGGAACGCTTCGGAGGAATCACTTACGACAGTATTTTTCTGGCCTCCACTCAGGAGAGACTGACAAAGGACCGGTTCTTCGAATTAAGAGCTGTTGATGGATATACATTGGTACAAACGGAATTTATCCCTGAGAGCGAAATCATCATGGCCATCAAAAGTCCACTTGGGATTATCAGCAGTGATGGGGCCGGGTTATCAAGCGAAGATGGTCATGAAGCTGAAACAGGCCACCCGAGATCAACGGGAACATTTGCGCGGTTTTTAAGAAAATACATTCGGGAACAGCAAGTAATTCCCCTACCTGAAGCCCTCAAAAGAATCACATTACTACCTGCTCAACGGCTGGAAAGATCCGTTCCAGCGATGAAAAAGAAAGGACGAATTCAGGTCGGATCAGATGCCGATATCACGATTTTCGACTTTGAGACCGTAACGGAAAATGCCGACTATCAAAAACCTTATCTGTACTCAAGCGGAGTCAAATATGTTTTAGTAAATGGTGTTCCGGTGATCGACGATGGCGAAATTATCATGGATGTGAGCCCGGGGAAATGGATGAGGCATGAGACCCTTGAACAACCCTAGTTGGAACACAGACTCTCCAAACATTGGAACCTGAAAGATCTTCCTAAAGTATCTGTTTGATATCCGTTCCGGCTTTGCTAGTTTAACACCCAATCAACAACGCAATCCAATCTGATGAGAATTAAATCAATATTAGCTGCAATCCTATCCGGCCCCATTCTTTTCACTGGCTTTTCCCAGCAGCAAAGGTCTGAGGAAGTCATGGCAAAGATCAGAGCAGAGGGTTTCCAGAACTCGCAAATCATGGCCATGCTCGGCGAGCTCTCGGATGTGTACGGACAACGGCTCACTGGCTCAAGGGAATACCTGGCTGCAGCAAACTGGATCTCAGATAAAATGAAGGAGTCGGGACTTCAAAATGTGCATTTTGAGAAATACTGTCCGGACTGTCGCGGCTGGGGCATAAAAAGTTTCAATGTAGAAATGATCGCTCCAAACTACATGCACATCAATGCTTATCCCTTGGCTATGGTTAAGAGTACATCGGGAACGGTAGAAGGCGAAGTTATTAACATCAGGAGTTTCAGAGATATGGAGCTGGTCAAGAAAAACTTTGCTGGAAAACTTCAAGGGAAAATTGTTTTACTTGGATCAGCGCCCCGACAGCGATCGCTGACTGACCCTGTCTCCAGAACCTTGACTAAAGAGGAGCTGGAACAAAGGGAAAGCAAACTTGTCGCTGAACGAACCCAAACACCGCTTCCGGAATTGTTGAAATCATGGGAAACTGATGATGTTCGAGATCAGGATTTTCTCCAGTTTGTTGAAGCGGAAGGTGCCTTGGCGGTGTTAAAAACTCGCTCAATGCTATTAGGAACATTGCACCCGGACGGTACCTACTACTACAAAACCACGCATATCAAGCCACTACCCTATTTCACGATTATGCCTGAGCATTTTGGACGACTACTGCGAATGTTAGATCAAAATGTCACACCAAAAGTCAGGCTAAACCTTGAAACAGAGTTCTATCATGAGCCGGAAAACAACGTGAACATTATCGGTGAGTTAACAGGATCGGATTCAAAACTGAAATCAGAAGTGATCTTGATGGGCGCCCACTTCGACTCATGGCATGCAGGTACAGGAGCTACCGATAACGGAGCCAATAGCCTGGTCTTGTTGGAGGCGCTAAGGATTTTGAAGAAGATCGGTTTCAAACCAAAACGAACCATACGAATGGGTCTTTGGGGTGGAGAGGAACAGGCATTTATTGGATCCGTTGATTACGCTAGAGAACATTTTGGCGAACTAGATCAAAAGCCGAACACTGAATCAACCAGGGTTTCTGCCTACCTTAATCTCGACAATGGAGCAGGTGCCATCAGGGGGATTTATCTGCAGAACAATGAATTCGCGCGACCCGTATTTGAAAAAATATTTAGACCGTTGCCTGGATCTGCAGAGTGGGCCCTAACCATTGAAAATACCCTATCAACAGATCATGAAACATTTGATCACTATAACATACCGTCATTCCAGTTCATCCAGGAGCCTCTGGCTTACAGTAACGTAACGCATCATACCCAACTTGATGTTTTGGAATATGTGCCTGAGGAAGACATTATGAAAAATGCGGTGATTCTAGCCTGGACAGTTTATTCTCTGTCGGAAATGGATGGAAAAGTGCCGAGGAAGAAGTGAATTGTTTCTGGAGTTGAGCAAAGGAATTTAGTTTTTACTCACCCATTAACTACACGTTTATGTCATCTAACTTTCCTTACCACAAACCTCATTTGGAATCGGTAGGCAGGATTCGTAAATTGATCGGCGCAAGGGATTTCAAGTCCAATAATGTCAGAGCCCAGTAATCCAAACTCACCCAAAGGGAATTACCCTGACCAAAAGAGATTGCTTGATCAGGTAGCTGCATTGATTCCACAAAACGTATCGCTTGTAAACCAACTGGCTGATATTCTGGACATCAGTCATGACAGTGCCTATCGTCGGATCAGGGGCGAAACCGAACTAAGCTTTAGTGAAACGATAACGCTCTGCAATCACTATCATATCACCTTTGATTCACTGATCTCAACGGACGTAAACGTTGTCAGTTTTATCTACAACGACTACAGCAAATCGCTTGAAAGTCTTAAAAACTACTTTGTTGGGCTGCGCCATGAAATGGATCAAATCAGATCCGCTCCTGCTCAGAAAAAGCATATCACCTTTTTAGGTCCGGGTATTCCTGTTTTACATTTCTTCAATTCGCCAAACCTGGGCGCATTTAAAATATTCTACTGGATCAAATCCATGGACCTTGCGGATCCACGCTACAAGAAATTTAGCACTTCCAATATTGATCCGGTCCTCATTGAAGCAGGGCAACGAATTCACGACAACTACATGCACATTCCTTCTACAGAGATCTGGACGGACTATACCATGATAGGAGTTATGAACCAGATTCGTTTCTGCTGGGATACGGGAATCTTTGAAACGAAGGAGAGCGCAATAAACGTAGCTGAAGAGCTCAAATTGCTCCTGGAAACAATTCAGGAACAGGCGGAACATGGGCAAAAGTTTGTCAAGACCGAAGATCAGATGATCAAGGGAGCTGAGTTCAATTTATACTACAGCGAATTGGAAGATGAGAACACGTGTATCCACGTGGAGTTGGATGATTTCAGCACAGTCTACCTTGGACATCTGAACCATCGGTTTATCAAAACGAGCAACAAGAATTACTGTAAGACCACTCAAGAATGGTATAGGAGCCTGGAAAAAAAGTCTATACTCATAAGTCGCACCTCAGAATCTGCCAGGTTTCAATTCTTTAAAAGGGGATTTAGTCAACTGAATAAGCTTATCGATCATATCTCAAACGGATGAGAGGCTGCATTTCCCGCGTTTAAAACTTTTGCATAAAATCCCAATGATGGGAGAAACATTTGCATTTTTTGCAAATCTCAGCCTTCCAGTTGCACAAGATGCAATTTTCTATAGAAAGCCTCAGACTGCTCTCGGGATTCTTGCAAACCGTGCAAATGAGTGGTTCTTGGTCATATTTCTTCGCACGACAGTTGTTAGCATCAGACGTAGATTAGCATGGATCAAAAAATTTAGGAGATATGAAGCTACTTATGGGTTACCTCTTACATTTCAGATCATTAAAAGAAACACGCTCTGATCACTATCATCTATGAAAATACTAAAACTAATCCTGGTGGTCTTTATGATCATCATTACATCGAGTGCCTTCGCCCAACTTTTGGGCTTGAAGCAGAATACGAATGTTGCTGATAAGGAAGGTGATGACCTTGAATGGATGTAACAACAAAGCTACCTCCTTCACCAGGTATCTCGATCTTAACGTCTAAAGCCGCTACTATGATGAAAAAGATAATCTTGAAACTAATTGCCCTCGCTGTTGCTTTGTTTGGTTTCCTGGTGCTTCCCGGATGCAGCGATGAGAATCCTCAATTCTATGGATTTGCAATCACCGATGCTGGTGATAAAACTGTTAATGTCACGGCCAATGACGACATCGAAAATCATACGTCGGAAGAAACAGATCACATCGAATGTAAATAGCTAAGATGTCTCTCACCATAAGCAAAGTATCCGATGAAAACCAATAGAAAAGTTCTACTAGCGATCCTTAGCGTTATTGTTTATTCCTATTCAAGTGCTCAACCCTACGTTGACATTGTAAATCTCCAATACCAGCAATTTGGAAACGATGACAACCGGACGAGAGAATATTCCACATCTATTTTTCTTCCGTTGGAAATAAAAAGTGGAAGCCATGTGCTGTTTGGTAGTTCGTTCCGCAATCTTTCATTCGATCATCAACAAGATTCAATCACAGCCACAGATCTTTCCTCTCTATCACTGCAACTTGGAGTCTCAAAAACCTGGAACAGCCAATGGAGTACTACGGTTATGGTCTTACCAAGAATCAATTCCGATTTCCAGGACATTTCCTCCCGGGATTACCAGTTGGGTGGATTTCTACTGATGACGAAGAATGTGAACGACAAGTTCAAGTATAAATTCGGTGTGTATTACAATAGAGAATTCTTCGGAAATTTCTTTGTTCCCTTAATCGGCTTTGATTGGTACATATCTGAACGTTTGAAAGTTTTTGGTGTCCTTCCTGGAAAATTAAATGCAGAATATAGACTAAGCAATAAGCTTTACACCGGGATCTCATACAGGTCCGTCACCTCGTCGTACCGCTTGGGCGACGACTTGGGTCACAACTATGTTCGAGAGGGAAGCGAATCTTTTGGACTGAGTCAAATGAAGGTCTTCTTGAATTACTATCCAATCGACAAGCTCGTTATCTACACCGAGGTTGGGCATACATCTTTCAGGGAGTATAAGATCCATCCAGATAGTGGCTCTGGCCAACCGGAGCAACTGTTTACTGATTTTGGAAATTCCGTATTGATCAATGTGGGAGCTTCGCTTAGAGTTCGCTTCGATCGGGATTAAGCCGGAATAGATCAATAGCGGTAAGCCGCCTTCCGAAGGGCTTTTATACCGTTAAAGGGCTTTGGCGGATTCAAATAGCCTCCTAGAAATTTGTAGATCTTCAAGCGTACTTCCTGAGCTTTCTTGGAATCAATACGATCAAATGAATGACCACCGGGTATGTCCTGGAAGATTTCGTACTCAAACTTCTTGTCCTCGGCCTTCAATGATTTGATTAAATGTTCTACCTCCAGAACGTTGACGTCAGCATCGTTCGTGTTGGTATGGATCAAAAGCGGAGTCTTGAGCTTATGAGCCTGCCAGGCTGGAGAACGCTTTTTGTATTCCTCCACATTTTGGTAGGCTGTTTTTCCGATGTGAAAGTCTGCCGAATAAAGATCACGATACCTTCCGGTCTTATAACCCATCCGAGCGATCAGATCACTAACGGGTACACCGGCATAGGCGACTTTGTAGTCCTCCGGATGCTCAAAAATATTCATCAGCGATATTAACCCACCGTGGCTCCAGCCAAATATTCCGACCCGTGAGGCATCGACGATGTCGTAGTTTTCAACCATGTATTTTTTGGAGGCATACACATCCTCCACTTCCAGCCCGCCATAATCGATCGCTTCGTAAAAACCCTTGCCATAGCCCGTACTTCCCCGATATTCTGCAGCTACCACAATGTATTGCTGAGCCATCAACTCCCTGATTATGTGTGTGTAGAAGGTGTTGAAATTGCTATGTACACCACCGTGCGGCAGTACAAGCAGCGGGTATTTCTTCGCAGGATCGATGCCTTTGGGGATAAAAACATAGGACTGAAAGCGAAATGGATTGCCGTATCCCTGCCTGGTCTTGTTCTTTTCCACCCTATCTGCCTTCGGAGGTCCGGTGAGATAGACCTTATCAATGTGGGCAACATCTCCAATCTTGTCATACCAAAGGAGATCATCCATTGTCTTCTGCAAGCGATCGAACGTGTGTCGTAGATCCGATATCTGGTCTCTGAGTTGCTGAACTTCATCTGAAGATTGAGCAGCAATCACGAAACCGAAAAACAGGAAGAGAGGAATGAAAAGGAATCGCATCTTTAAATGGGTTTAGTTACATATCCTAATTTAAAGTACAATTGCTACTTCCAAAAATCGTTAAAGTGGGTAGAATCCATTGCGATGAAACGCATTTACAAAATTCTAATCATACCACTTTTCCTGTTGTCGTGCAGTAAAGATGACGGGGAGGTCACAGCATCTTTGCCAACCAGTGTTGAGGAGGCAATACCCTATTTTGCTCCCCTAGTGAAATTTCACACGAATGAGCGGTACTTTCCTTCCACCGTCGAGTGGTTCCTGGAGCGAACAGCTCTGTACTATGCCGAAGGTGGGCAGTTTCCGGAAGATGGACAAACTGGTCTTACTTTGCTGCACCCTATTGGTGAGCTCACTCCCCAGAGATTAGTCAATGCTGCTGTTCAAGAGACTGACGGTACGAACAATTCCTCTAATACAGGCGACTCCCGTACTCGATCTAACTTCTTTGTCACACCTACAGATCCGATGGATCAGGATCAACTCTCGGTTGTATTTGATGGTAATTTGGATGAGGCCAGATGTTATGTCAATGTGGTACGTCCGTTAGAAAATGAGTCTTTCGTAGACATTCAATACCATTTTTTCTATCCATATAATGGTCCAGCCAATAATTTCTTCGCGAACATTATTGTCGATGTAGCGCATGAAGGTGACTGGGAAAATATCACCGTACGGTGTTCAATCGCAGCGGATGGAACCTGGGAAAGACAACAAGTATTCTATAGTGCTCATGGTTCAGACTGGAGCAAATGGTTCGAGATCGATGAAGTACTCTGGGAAAATGATCAACATCCCATTGTATTTTCAGCGCTTCACACACATGCGAATTATCCGCAGCAGAGCGGTCTACCGGACAACTTCATTACCAACTGCAATGGAGTTGACTATTTCAACATTGATGAAATATCGGACGGAATTAACTGGGAGACCTGGAACGCACTTGAAATAGTGAGAATTAAAACGCTGAAGTCCGTGCCGGGCTCAACCACTGAGATTCCCGAGGTGGAAGAAATTTCTCCAATCGAGTGGCAAAATTTCAATGGAAACTGGGGAAGTGATGGCCCTCATGCTCCATGGTTGCATGCCACTAGTGCCTGGTTTGGAGGACCTAACGGCGTGCGATGTGAATGACCAACATCATTAATAAGCCACCTTGTGTTCCTCGTGAGTTCTTTGTGACCTTTGTGGTGAAACTTTTTAAGATCCAATCACCACTTTTTCCATCACATCGTCCTGACGGATCTCATCGATCACCTCAACTCCTTCTGTCACTTTTCCAAACACAGTATGATTTCGATCCAGATGTGCGGTATTCGTACGACTATGGCATATGAAAAATTGAGAACCACCAGTGTTTCTACCAGCATGCGCCATGGAGAGTACTCCACGATCATGATACTGATTGTCACCATCCAGCTCACAGTCAATTTGATAGCCAGGGCCACCGGTTCCGTCACCTTTTGGGCATCCGCCCTGAATGACAAAATCGGGAATAACTCTGTGAAATGTCAACCCGTCGTAGTAACCTTTTTCGGCTAGATCTATGAAATTTTGAACGGTGTTGGGTGCATCATCCTCGAAAAACTCAATTTTCATGATACCCTTCTTTGTGTGTATCTCTGCTGTCTTCATGGGCGCAAACTTATCGGGTTATGTTCAAAAACTAAAAATGGATAGTGATGCTTTAAGACATCCGCTTATTTTTGATTTCAATGATCGACAAAATAAAAGAGCAGGAAGAGATCTCTCTCCTTCTCGATCCACCACATGAGCAGCGTGAGGAGTGGAACCATGAAATTTTAGCACATACAGCTCACTTTCTCAATTCCCTTGAAAAAGCTAATGCATACTATCAAAATGAGGACAAGGGTGCAGGAATACTCAATTATAATCTAAGTGACGAGCCGGCCCGGCTTTCTGATTTGTTGAGTGGATTGAAATCGCACATTGAGGAAGACGGTATAAATCCTGCATCTGGCGGTCACATGGGATACATTCCCGGCGGTGGGTTGTACCCGTCCGCTCTAGGTGATTATCTAGCGGCCATCAGCAATAAGTACGCGGGGCTTTTTTTCCCCGCTCCAGGAGCTGTTCGTTTGGAAAATATGCTGCTTCGATGGATGTCAAAGTTGATGGGCTTTCCGGAAAGTGCCACAGGAAATCTAACTTCAGGCGGCTCAATATCGAACTTGATAGCCGTAGTAACTGCTCGTGAGGCCCTTGATGTAAGAGCGGCTGACTTCCATCGACTTGTAATCTACCTGTCAGATCAAGCACACCATTCGCTCCAGAAGGCCATCAGAATTGCTGGTTTGGGTGAAGCCCAATTGAGATATGTACAATTGGATGAGGAATTAAGGATGGACAATGAGGTGCTGAGAGCTTCCATCAAAAAAGATCAGGATGCCGGCCTTATTCCTTTTTTTGTCAATGCATCAATGGGAACCACCAACACCGGAACCATTGATCCGATTAATGACCTGGCTACAATTGCTGCAGAATATAGCATTTGGTACCATGTAGATGCTGCATACGGTGGGTTCTTCAAATTACTACCTGAACTGGAAAAAGAATTCAATGGGATTGAAAAAGCCGATTCGATCACACTAGATCCGCACAAATGCCTGTTTCTGCCTTTCGGCACAGGCGCTGTTTTGATCAAGAACAAGAAAGCGCTTTACAAAGCCCATCAATACACTGCCGACTACCTACAGGATCTGATCGATGTGGAAGAAGAGGTTAACCCAGCCGATGTTTCACCAGAATTGACCAAGCACTTCAGGGGGCTGCGAATGTGGCTCCCACTTAAGCTCTTCGGGATCAAACCGTTCAGAGGAGCCTTGCGGGAGAAACTATTACTCGCTCAATATTTCCACCAGGAAATTCAAAAAGTGCCCGGTTTCGTTGTTGGTCCAAATCCGGATTTGTCGGTGGCCATCTTCAGATATGTTCCAAAAAGTGGAGATGCCAATGCCTTCAATGAAAAACTTATCAAAGCTATTCAAGATGATGGTCGGGTTTTTCTCTCTTCTACCACACTTGAAGGAGTATTCTGGATCAGGGTGGCAGTGGTTATCTTTCGAACACACTTGAACCACGTCGATCTTCTCCTGGAAATAATCAAACGGGAAACAATTGAATTGACCTCAGTCTAAATCTAATCCATCAGGAGCCTGCTCCATAAGTCAATCTGAACTCGTTTCACGGTTTTTCGCAAATCGAATTTCAATTTTCAACACCTTTTTGGTTTTGTCACCGATCTTAAACTTTTCAGATATCTGATAGCCAACCAACCATGCAATCTGATCGCCAACAATAAGGACCAAGGTCTCGCTCTTCAAGGCTAGCGGGACTTTCCTGTCAATAAGATAATCGCTCACCTTTTTGGAGCCAGTCATACCAAGTGGAACAAAACGATCGCCTTCCTTCCACTTCCTCACCTCTATGGGAAAAGTCAAATGATCAGTATCCAAATAAGCAATCATCGGGTTTTCTTGAAAATCAAGATTTTTCCTATCCATGATCGAAACACCAAACGAGCTTCCTGAAAGATCAAAATCGCCAACACCAGTGATAGACAACTCCTCGTCGCCCATGGATTGAAATGGCTTTACAAACAAAGAATCTCGATCAATGGAGAGAACATACTCACTTGCAAAAAATTGCTTCCCAGGTTTTCCTTTCGCTTCGAAGATTTGTTTCGTTGTGAAGTAGCTAAATCCAAATTCTGCTAGAATTTCGCTTAGAAGCAGTAAATCAGCTTTGCTCTTAAGCCAGTGGAGCTTCAATTCAGAGACTGAACCATCCACAACTAGATACTTTTTCTTTACCTCTTCAGCTCTGGCATGCACAACCTGGTGTGAGAGAAGGGCTCTTTCGGCAGTGCTTCGAAACGTGTCAATCAAAGACGGATTTAACTCTTTGATTTTCGGGATCACCTCCAAGCGTAAAAGATTACGATCGTAGTCCTTCTTTGAATTTGAAGAATCTTCTCTCCAAAGCAAGCCATGTTTCTTCGAATAGCTCTCAAGATGCTCTCTTGAAGTAAACAAAAGTGGCCGTATGATTTTATCCGCCTTGGATGGTATTCCTCCTAGTCCGCGAACCCCAGTTCCTCGGCTTAAGTTAATGAGAACCGTCTCAAGTGAATCATCCAAATGGTGAGCAGTAGCGATCTTGGTAAACCCCTTTTCTCTTGAAAGTTGCTCGAACCATCTATATCGGGCGTTTCTGGCATTTAGTTGAATCGACCCTTCACCAAGATCAAAGTGCTTTACATGTATGAGGACCTCATTTTTTTTGGCCCACGATTTTACAAATTCTTCATCTTCATCTGACTCCTTGTCTCTTAAGTTGAAATTGCAGTGCGCAACTTCAAAGCGCCAATCAGCATCGCAAAACAGATCAGCCATCACCATGGAATCCAGACCACCGCTCACAGCAAGTAAGACATGGTCATCTTCCTTCAGAAGCTCTTCTGCTTGAACAAAATCCTGGAACTGTTTTTGTAAAGAGTGCATCAACGTAAGTTACCTTTGCAAACAAATGCGAAAACTCACACCATTTTTTCTTTTTTCCCTAGTCCTGCTACCCCTGGTTTCTCTTGGGCAGAAGAACGAGAGAATCAAGTACAAAGCTGATGAATTGTTTGAATTTCGCGAAAAAGGGCAAAAAAAGAGAAAACTGACTGGCAATGTGGTTTTTGCCCAAGAAGGAACCACCATGTATTGTGACAGTTCACTTTATTACGTGAAGGACAATTTGATGGAGGCGTTTGGACACGTGAAGATTGTGGACGATTCAACGATCATAACATCAAATACGCTGGTCTATGACGGGAAAAAGAAGACAGCCAAACTTCGAAAAAACGTGGTCTATACGCATGGAGAACAGCAATTGTTTACGGACTTTCTGGATTACAATACGGAAACCGAAGTAGCCAATTATTTCAACGGGGGTGAGTTGCGAGACAGCACAAATACGTTAGCAAGCGAAATTGGATTCTTTTATTCCAAAGACGATTATGCCTTTTTTAGGAATGAGGTGAACCTTGAAGCTCCTGATTATACCCTAAAATCGGATACTCTGAGATACAATACAGAGACTAAGATTGCCACTACCCTCGGACGGACTGAGATCATCACAGATGATGGATCTATTTTGCATGCGAAGGGTGGAGAATTCAGAACAGAGGAGGATCAATCCCAGTTTGTGGAAGGAGACATCGAAACAGAGGACTACTTCCTGGAAGGTGATGAACTTTTCTTTGATGACCTGAACAAGTACTACACAGCGAAGGGAAATGTGAGGTTAAGAGCGAAGAACGAGGACGTAATTCTTTTTGGAGATGAGGGATTCATGGATGACACCGGTGAAATCAGCAAGATATGGGGTCACTCCTACATGAAGCGTATGTTGGAAAGAGACACGTTCTACATTTCAGCTGATACGCTTGTTTCCATCGAAAGTGAATATGACTCAGCCAAGCGAGTACTCGCCTATAACAATGTCAAATTGTGGCGATATAATCTTCAGGGTGTTGCGGACTCAGCCTCTTATTTTCTGTCTGACTCCATTATCTTTCTTTACAACGATCCGGTAATTTGGAATTTGGAGAATCAAATAGAAGGGGACACCATTTCCATCGAGATCTCGGAAGATCAGATCAAAACGATGACATTGTTACAGAATTCGTTTCTGATTGGCATTGACACGATCGACAACTACAATCAGGTCAAGGGGCGGACAATGAAAGCTTCATTCAAAGAAGGTATTATCAATAAAATTGATGTGAATGGAAACGGGGAAGCCCTCTACTATGTACTTGATGAGTCCGACCCCAACGACACGCAAACCATGGGAATGAACCGAATTCTCTGCAGTGATCTTACGATGCGGTTTGTAAATGAGGAGTTGGACAATATCAGTTTTTATAAAAAGCCGGAAGCCAAATTTATTCCCCCACATGAACTCACTGATGAAATGCAACGCCTTAAGGGGTTTCTCTGGCGCGGAGATCAGCGACCCACCTTTGAAGAGGTAGTTTATCTATCGCAAGAATACGAAGTGATCGAAGAATCGGAGCAGACCGAAGGTCAGAAGTTGATCCCACCCGTACAATTGGATGTTGAGGGGCTTCAGGACAAAAAAGGGAAATTGTTAAAAAAGCCTAAAGGCGACAGAGAATGATTTAGGCTTTGTTTCCGTTTAAGTGTTAAACAAGTAATTTTGCGACCGATTTCGATAACTATGCGGGGAATGCGAGTAACCATCTTCATCATTTTAGCAATCAGTCTTTTTGGATGCAGCAAGTTTAGAAAGATCCAAAAAAGTCCGGATTGGAAAGTGAAGTACGAGGCTGCACTAAACTACTACGAGGAGGAGAAGTACAATAAGACAACCATCCTATTCGAGGAAATTCTACCGATCATTCGAGGTACACAGGAGGCGGAGACAGGTAATTTCTACTTCGCATACGCCTACTACCATCAAAAACAATACATTCTTAGTGCGCATCATTTCCAGGAGTTCGTCACCATTTACGGTCGAAGTGAGCACGTGTTGGAGGCGACCTACATGCATGCTTACTCGCTCTACCTCCAGTCGCCTGAATTTCAATTGGATCAGACAAGCACATACGAGGCGATTGCCGCCATGCAAAATTTCATCAACAAATACCCTACAACAGAATACGCCGCTGATGCGGATAAGATCATTGATGAAATGCAGGTCAAGCTGGAAACGAAGGCCTATAATACCGCCAAGCTGTACCATAAGCTCAGAAGGTACAAATCGGCATTAGTTGCGTTTAAAAACTTCAAAAACGACTATCCCGACTCCGACTACAATGAAGAAATCTTGTATCTGAACATCGAAACCTCATTTGACCTGGCAGAAGCAAGTATTACCTCGGTCCAGGAGGAACGATATAGAAATACGGTAAAGTTCTATGAAGAATTCGTAGACAGGTACCCAGACAGTGAATATTTGAAAGATGCGGAGCAATTTTATGAGAAAAGCATCGAAGAATTAACTAAATTTGCGGGTTCAAAATAAAAAAGCATACTATGCATCATTCAACAGCAGCGCTGGTCACTAGAGATAACAAGGAAATTGCTGAGCCAACCAACAATATCTACGAGTCTATTGTGATCATTGGAAAAAGGGCAAGACAGATCAGTTCGAATCAAAAAGAAGAATTGAATGGTAAACTTGCGGAATTTGCATCATCCGTGGATAACCTTGAAGAAATTTTCGAGAACAGAGAGCAGATTGAGATCTCTAAATTCTACGAACGAATGCCAAAGCCTTCTACTAGCGCAACAGATCAATTCCTTAACGAGGAATTGAACTATCGTCTTCCCGATGAGGAAGAATTGAAAGACGGCGAGTCAGAACTTTAAGCAACACTTTCCCATGTTAAAGGGGAAAAAAATATTAGTAGCGGTTTGTGGGTCCATAGCAGCCTACAAGACCGCTTTTTTTGTTCGTCTTCTCGTGAAAGAGGAAGCAGAGGTGAAAGTGGTTATGACGGAGAGCGCCAAAGATTTCATCACTCCATTAACGCTTTCAACTCTATCTAAAAACCCCGTCTACTCAGAATATTTCAATAAAACATCAGGAGAATGGACCAATCACGTTGAGCTTGGCTTATGGGCCGATCTGATGATTATCGCTCCACTTAGTGCCAATACGTTAGGAAAAATGGCCAACGGTATATGCGACAGCTTACTTTTAGCGACCTACCTTTCTGCTAAATGTCCTGTTGTCGTAGCTCCTGCCATGGACCTCGACATGTATAAGCATCCTTCCACAGTCTCCAACTTGAGGAAACTCGAGTCCTTTGGCAATGAAGTGATCGAGGCCCGAGACGGGGAACTAGCAAGCGGTTTGGTAGGTCAAGGTCGAATGCCAGAGCCGGAGGAGCTTCTCGAAGTTGTAAAAAAAAAGTACAGCAATAGTCAGGCGCTAAAAGACAAAAAAGTTCTGATCACCTCAGGTCCGACTCACGAAGCAATCGATCCGGTTCGATTCATTGGGAATCATTCTTCAGGTAAAATGGGTGTGGCGCTTGCTAATGCCTTCAAGGATGCCGGTGCTTTGGTTTCAGTAATTTCAGGACCTTCTCAGTATCTGCCGGAAAACGTGAACCTTACCAAGGTTAATTCAGCCAAGGAAATGTTAGATGAGGCTGAAAAACAGTACAAAGACTGTGATATTGTTGTTTTTGCGGCCGCAGTGGCCGACTATCGACCCGCAAGTCCAAGTGACGAAAAGATCAAAAAGAAGGGTGATTCATTAGAAATCAGCTTAGTAAAGAACCCGGACATTGCGTATGAGCTAGGACAAAAGAAGAATGGCCAATTCAACATTGGTTTTGCCTTGGAGACTACGAAAGAGGAAACACATGCCCGGGAAAAACTTCAAAAAAAGAACTTTGACCTGATTGTGCTAAACTCCCTGAACGATGCTGGTGCCGGTTTTCAAGAGGACACGAACAAGGTCACTTTCTTTGACAAAAACAATAAGGAGATAAAATTTGAGTTGAAAAGTAAGAAGCAAGTTGCTGCTGATATTGTAGATTACACCATTCAACACGTCAAATGAGGATCCTATCTATAGCTGTACTATCCTGTCTAACGCACTGGGTGCATTCCCAGGAGCTCAACTGCCGTGTGATCGTCAACGCCCAGCAGGTTCAGACTACCGAACGAGGTATTTTTCAAGACATGGAAACAGAATTCGCACAGTTCCTGAATAACACCAAGTGGACCAATGACACCTTTGACGATGAAGAGGTGATCAACTGCAACCTGCTGATCAACATCAATGATATGCCTAGCATTGGCGTGTTTGAAGCGACCGTTCAGGTCCTTTCCAGTCGTCCTGTCTACGGGACCAACTACGAGAGTGTGTTGCTAAACTTCGCCGATCGAGATTGGACCTTTGAGTTTGTTCAATCCCAGCCATTAAGATTTAACGAAAACGTATTTACTAGTAATATCACCTCACTCCTGGCCTATTACGCCTACATCATCATAGGCATGGATTATGATTCTTTTTCCGAACTTGGAGGTGAGCCATACTATGAAAAAGCATTTAACATTGTAAACAATGCACAACAGTCTAATTTCAATGGATGGCAGCAGTTCAACAGCATCAGGAATCGCTACTGGCTCATTGAAAACCTGCGAAATCCGCTCATGGAGGGAATACGTAAAGCTTTATATACCTACCACAGAAATGGGCTGGACATCATGGCTGACGAAAAGGATCAGGCCGAAAGTAACATCCTGAGTGCGCTTTCCGACGTACAGAAAGCGAATCGTTCGCGGCCCAGATCGATTCTAACAATAACCTTTATGGATGCAAAATCCAGTGAACTAACGCAACTATTTGCAGAGACCAGTCTTGTCAAGAGGCGTCAGGCGTACAACCTCTTGAACAGTATCGATCCCTCAAGATCTGATAATTATCGTGCGCTGATTGAGTAGACTCTGAATATCTTTGCTGTCCTTTGCCGGAGACAGCAAATGATCAAATCCCTTCAAATAAAAAACTATGCGTTGATCGATGAACTCGAAATGAGTCCGTCTACAAATCTCAATATCATCACTGGTGAGACAGGCGCGGGAAAATCGATCATGCTCGGTGCAGTTGGGCTTCTATTAGGTGATCGAGCAGACACCAAAGTTCTCTTGAACAAGGACCAAAAATGTATCGTTGAAGGTGTTTTTGATTTATCCAATTACAAGCTAGAGGCGGTCTTCGAAGAAGAGGATCTTGACTACGAGAACGAGTGTGTCATCCGAAGAGAAGTCACTGCCAATGGAAAATCACGTGCCTTCGTCAACGACACACCCGCCACGCTGACGGCCCTGAGACGGATTGGAGATTCTTTGATGGATGTTCACTCCCAACATGAGTCCCTGAGTCTTGGAGCAAATAAATATCAGCTTGAAGTGCTTGATGCCTTTGCCGGTCACATTGACCTGCTGGCAGCCTACCAAAGTGATTTTTCGGAGTACTCACAAGCAAACAAGAGACATTCAGATCTTCTCGAGCTGGCGAAAAAAGGAGCGGAAGACCTGGACTACAAAAGGTTTTTGTTGGAGGAGCTCAACCAGGTTGATCTAGACAACCTGAACCAGGAGAACATTGAAAAAAAGCTTGAAATACTCGAAAATGCGGAAGAAATCAAACTCAAACTCTCCCAGGCAATACATCTCATGGATGAGTCGGAGGTAGCCATTCTACAGCAATTGCAAGAAGCTAGACAATCACTTTCTTCCATTGCGGATTTTTCGAAAGAGCTATCCGAGCTCCACGATCGTCTCAATAGCTCAGCAATCGAGCTTCAGGATGTGCTCAAGGAAATACAGGTTAATCAGGATCGCATCGAGCATAAACCGGAACAAATCAGCGAACTTAAAGAACAGTTGGATCACCTCTATCGACTGCAGAAAAAACATGGTGTTCAAACCGTGCATGAGCTAATAGACCTACGGAATAACCTAGATCAAAGCATATCCACCGTAGCAAACCTTGATGGTGAAATTGAAGAAGCCAAGAAAGCGTTGGAAAAAGCAGAAAAGAAAATGCTTGCGTCGGGCGCCAAGCTTTCCGAATCCAGGAAGCTCTTTGCGCTCAATTTTTCGGATGAAATTGAGAAGATCATTAAACATATCGGTATCGAAAACGGATCTGTTGAGATCCAGGTCAATTCATCGGACCCTGGAGAGAGTGGCTTGAACCAGGTAGATATGTTGTTTAGCGCCAACAAAGGAGTTAAGCCACAAGAGCTCAAAGAGGTAGCCTCGGGTGGAGAATTCTCCAGGCTGATATTTGCTATCAAATATCTAATCGCAGACAAAACTGCCTTGCCAACGGTCATTTTTGATGAAATCGACACTGGTGTGTCCGGTCAGGTGGCACTTCAGATGATCCAAATGATGAAATCCATGGCGGAAAACCATCAGGTGATCAGCATCAGTCATTTACCTCAATTTGCGGCCGGAGGCGATGCTCATTATTTTGTTTACAAGGACCATAGCTCAGACAGATCTGTGAGTAAGATCAAGAAACTGGAGAAAGAGGATCGTGTCCTCGAAATTGCGAAGATGATCGGCGGTGAAAACCCAGCGTCAGCTGCCGTAGAAAGCGCCAAAGAGTTACTGCAAATTGGCTAATTTTGGTCACCTAATCTTAATCTAATATCATGGCATACGATTTATTAAAAGGCAAAAAAGGAATCATTTTCGGGGCATTGGACAATAGTTCGATCGCATGGAAAGTTGCAGAAAAGGCACATGCGGAAGGCGCCCAATTTACGCTTAGCAATGCACCTATTGCAATGCGCATGGGAGAGATCAACAAGCTTGGCGAACAATGCGGTGCGGAGATTATCCCTGCAGATGCTACCTCTCTGGAAGACCTGGAAGAACTTTTAAATAAATCAATGGAAGCACTAGGAGGAAAGATCGATTTCGTTCTGCACTCCATCGGAATGAGTCCAAATGTGAGGAAGAAGAAGGACTATGGAGAACTCAACTATGACTGGTTTCTAAAGACACTTGATGTATCCGCTCTCTCCTTTCACAAAGTCATGCAGACAGCTGAAAAGTTAGATGCTTTGAACGAATGGGGCTCTATTCTTGCGTTGTCTTATATCGCAGCGCAGCGAACATTCCCGGACTACTCGGATATGGCCCAGGCAAAAGCAGTTCTGGAATCGATTGCCAGAAGCTACGGTCAACGGCTTGGAAAAACAAAAAAGGTTCGCGTCAACACCATCTCACAGTCCCCAACCATGACGACCGCAGGATCTGGTGTTCCAGGATTTGATCTTTTCTTTAAGTATGGAAACGACATGTCACCGCTAGGCAATGCCGATGCAGAAAGTTGCGCCGACTATTGCGTGGCTATGTTCTCCGACCTGACAAAAATGGTGACGATGCAAAATCTCATGCACGATGGAGGTTTTTCAACATCAGGGATTACGCCAGAAATATTGGAACAGCTTGATAAGTCGTAGGTAGTTAGACAGTCCCTAAGAAGCTAACTACTTTTCAACTAGTCACTGACCACTTGCGAAAATGATCTCTTTTCCTAATGCCAAAGTCAATCTAGGGCTCCGTATCCTGGCAAAGCGGGAGGATGGATATCATGACCTTGAAAGCTGCTTCTATCCTATTCCATGGTGTGACTCTTTGGAAATTCTGGAAGCCAGTACTTTTTCGGTCAATTCCTATGGTCTGGAAGTTCAAGGATCTGCCGCCGATAACCTTTGTGTCAAGGCCTATGAACTCCTGCAAGCTGACTTTGATATCCCTCCTGTAGAGATTCACCTGTTGAAAAATATTCCAATGGGTGCAGGATTAGGAGGCGGATCTGCAGATGGAGCTTTCACATTGAAGATGCTGAGCGAACTCTTCAGACTAAACCTTAGTCCCGAAAAGCTGGAGACCTACGCTTTGAGGCTTGGAAGCGATTGTCCTTTTTTCATCAAAAACAAGCCCGCGATCGCCTCAGGGCGTGGTGAAAAACTTGAAGAATATGAACTTGATCTGGAGGGCTATTTTCTAGCCTTAGCCAATCCCAGCATTCACATTTCTACCAGAGAAGCTTTTGCAGGAGCAACGCCATCAGCAACACATCCATCCATTGCAGGGATATTAAAAAACCCAATTTCTGATTGGAAAGGACACCTGGTTAACGATTTCGAATCATCCATTTTTCCGACCCACCCTGAGATTGAAAACATAAAAAGAGCAATGTATCAAGAGGGAGCTATCTTCAGTACAATGACAGGGTCGGGATCTACTGTCTATGGGATCTTTGAAGATACTCCTGAGAACAAAGATTGGAAGTTACTTGCGCTGTAGTTTGTCGGTAAGATTCGAGACATGCTGGAATATTGACTTGCAAAAAAAGAGGCTCAACATTTACCTTGCGATCTATGAAAAAAATTGTCGCCCTATTTCTCATCGTTCTTCTGGTCCATTCATGTCAAACACCGCCACCTGATCTACTAGACGCTGGCATCCCACTGCCCATGGCTGAGTATCGCAAGCAACAAGTTTCTGATGTCAGTTACGACCTGTCATTCAGGATTCCAAATGAAAAGGCCAATCCTATTGAATCACGGCTTGATTTAACCTTAAAAATCAGCGATCTCGATCAGCCCCTTTACCTGGATTTCAATGAGCAAGCGGATCGAATCAAGTCAGTAACAGCAAATGCAAATTCCATTGAAATAGATCATCGAAAAGAACATTTGATCATCAGCGCCGAGGTGTTGAAATTGGGAGAGAATACGATTTCGATAGAGTTCCTTGCAGGCGAACTGTCCCTGAACCGTAACGAAGAGTTTCTCTATACACTACTGGTCCCGGATCGAGCCAGCACCCTATTTCCCTGCTTTGATCAGCCAGATATAAAAGCTGAGTATGTGCTAACGGTGACTGCTCCTAAAACTTGGGAAGTTCTGGCGGGAGCTCCTGAAATTGAAGAAATTGACCAAGGAGAATTCGCAGAACATCGATTTGGAAAAAGTGCGAAAATGAGCACCTATCTCTTTTCGTTTGTTGCCGGGAGATTTGAAAAAGAAACTCAAAACCCAGGTTCGTTTGATATGAGTCTTCTTTACCGAGAAACGAATGAAGAAAAAAAAGCAGCAAGTATTGAAGAAATTTTCAAACATCACCAGCAATCCGTTGATTTTCTTGAAGAATATACTGGCTATTCATTTCCCTTCGAAAAACTTGATTTCGCAACGATACCAGGTTTTCAATACGGCGGAATGGAACATGTAGGCGCCATCCAATACCGAGAATCGTCGCTCTTCCTCGATAACAGCGCCACGCAAAGTCGCAAGCTCGGACGAGGAAAACTGATTGCGCATGAGACGGCACACATGTGGTTTGGCGACCTGGTTACAATGAAGTGGTTCAATGATGTATGGATGAAGGAGGTCTTTGCCAATTTCATGGCGGACAAAATTGTGAATCCTTCTTTCCCGGAAATCAATCATAATCTCCAGTTCGTGACCAATCACTACCCCAGCGCGTACAGTGAAGACCGCACACGAGGCACCAATCCAATTAGACAAAGACTGGACAATCTAAAAAATGCGGGCACGCTTTATGGCCGGATTATCTACAACAAAGCTCCCATTATGATGCGCCAACTGGAAGCAGCGATGGGCGAAGAAGCGTTTCGAAACGGAATACAAGAGTATATTCAAACGTACGAAAACGGAAACGCTGACTGGAACAACCTGGTTGATATTTTGGACTCAAAAACAGCTCTGAATATGAGGGACTGGAGCAATGTGTGGGTCAATCAATCAGGTCGACCAATTCTAGATGATCAGATCACTTATGGAGAAATGGACAAGATCACAAGTTTTGAAATCAGTCAAAGTGCGGAGGATGGAAGTGATAAGATTTGGCCACAGTCATTCACTGTCGGTCTAGTTTACGAAGATTCCACGCTGGAGGTACCGGTCACTATGACCGCTAAGAAAACAGTCGTTGAGAATGCGATCGGACTGGCCAAACCAGTTGCTATCATTTACAACTACAACGGTTATGGTTATGGAGTCTTTCCTGTCCAACTTAACACGCTAAAGCTAATTTCCAATATCGAAGATGAGGTGGCTCGTGGGTATGCGTACATCAATACGTATGAAAATGTATTGAATGGAAAAATTTCAGCAATTGAAGCTTTTAACTCATTGAGGGATGGGATGAACACAGAACGGAACGAGTTGATCATCCGTCTAATGTCCAATCAAATGAGAAACTTATACTGGAAGTTCTTAAGTGAAACGGAGCGATCGAATACTCAGTCCGAACTCGAACGACAACTTTTACAACAACTTCAATCTAACCTCCCGGGAAACATCAAAAAGACACTTTTCAATCTATTTAGTTCAGTTGCCCACAGTCCCGCAGGACGCGAGAAACTTTACGAAATCTGGACCAAAAATTTGGTGATCGAAGACCTGAAATTAAACAATGACGACCTTTCTGGCGTAGCAATGAATCTTTGCATTTACGGTCATCAGAAGTTTGAAGAAATAGTGAGGCTAACTGCATCCTCATTTGAAAATCCTGATAAGCAAGAACGATTTAGATTCTTAATCCCCTCACTTTCGGCAAATGAACAAGAACGTGCCGACTTCTTCGAATCTCTGCAAAAGGCTGAAAATCGGGAAAAAGAATCATGGGTGCTTACTGCTGTGAGCAACATTCACCATCCACTGCGACATGGAAGTTCAACCCAACTGCTTCCTACTGCCCTGGAATTGTTAGAGGAAATACAGGTGACTGGTGATATATTTTTCCCAAAAAGATGGCTTGTGAGCACGATTGGTAACTATTCGTCCGAGGAGGCATTTCAGATTTTAAATTCCTTTTTAGCCCAAAACCCCAATTTTAGCCCAGTTTTAAAAAACAAGCTCCTACAGGCAACTGACGACCTTTACCGCGTTCAGACGATGAATCCTTAATTTTAGCATTCGTCCGCTATGAAAAGACATTTTCTGCTTTTAATTCTGACTGGCCTAAGCACTGCATGCTTCACTCAAGATCTGGCATATGCCAGGGACGTTGTGGACAGGCTGGCCTCAAAAGAATTCAAAGGTCGAGGTTATGTTGGAAATGGGGATGGGCTGGCGGCTAACTACATTGCTAAGGAGTTTGAAAAGATCGGTCTCAAGCCTTTTAAGAAGTCGTATATCCAGAAATTCACTACTTCTGTCAATACACATCCTGGCGCTGCTCTACTCACCGTAGACTCCACCCGTCTTAAGCCTGGCGTTGATTTTCTGGCAGACCCAGGATCTCCGTCTGTATTTGGTCAATTTCCGACACTACAAGTGAAAATTTCCTACATACTTAATCTGCCAGTATTAAGGGGACTGTTTCGAAGTGCACACGAAAAATTCATGGTAGTGGATCCTTTTGATAGGAATGACTACACGAAAGAAGAGTTGGCAAAAATTGACGATTTCATCAATTTTCTCCGTTTTCATCCCAACAATGTGGCTGCAGGATCCATTTTGCTCAGTTACGACAAATTGACCTGGAGCGCTTCAACTTCACAATACTTGAGACCAACTTTTACGGTCAAGGTGGACTCGACTACGGTACCTCCCAAGTACGTCAATGTTCATCTAGACAATGTCTTTGTAGATAAGTACAAATCCCAGAATGTAATTGGATATATCGAGGGACAAAATGCGGATTCACTGGTGGTCTTTGTAGCGCACTACGATCATTTGGGAATGATGGGCTCTGAAACCATATTTCCCGGCGCTAATGATAATGCAAGTGGAATCGCCATGTTACTAAATCTTGCTAAACATTATTCAGTAAACAAACCAAAATACAGCACTGCCTTTATCGCTTTTGGAGGTGAGGAACTTGGGCTTCTGGGAGCTAAGTATTTTGTAGAGAAGCCTCTTTTTGATCTGGAAAAAATCAAGTTTCTGATCAATTTTGACATATCCGGTACGGGAGACGAAGGCATTCAAGTGGTGAACGGATCCGTCTATCAGGAGCAATTTGATAGGCTATCAGCGATCAACAAAAAATACAGCTTGCTATCCCAAGTCAAGATAAGGGGAGCGGCATGCAATAGTGATCATTGCATGTTTGATTCGAAAAACGTTCCGAATTTTTTCATTTATACGCTCGGCGGAATTCAGGCATATCATGACATTTACGACAGAGCTGAAACGCTACCCTTAACTGAGTTTGAAGACTATTTTACACTAATGGTTGAGTTTGTGGACGGGCTATGAGCTCAGGCTACGCTACCAGACCACATCAATTATCCCATGTATTGCCTGTGTTTCGAACTCTTATGAGTTTACCATTCTCTTCATCTGTCAACAAGTAAAGTTTACCTCTTGGAGACATCACTGCCTTTCTTATTCTGACTCGATCATCGATAAAGAGTTCCTCAGCTCCAACAACCTTATCGCCTTCCACAATCATTCGCCACAAATTTCCTCTGCTCAGACCAGGTACAATTAAGCTACCGTTCCATTGGGGGAATTCTCTTCCATAATAAAAGGTGAGTCCGGTTGGAGCCACGGTCACATCCCAGTAGTGGACCGGATCCACAAATGAGGTTCCGGGAGGGATCGGAGGATTGTAGTCTTTTGATCGGTATCCGCCACTCGTGCGATGTGGCCAGCCATAATTCGCACCTGCCATCAAGATATTTAATTCGTCTCCCCGTACGGTCCCATGCTCACTAAACCATATTTTACCAGAGACTGGCTCAATAGCAAACCCCTGTGTCGCGCGAATGCCTGTTGCGTAAAGCCCAGGAATTGCATCTGGTCCAAAATCAGGATTATCGGCAGGTATTGAGCCATCAGTATTGATCCTGAATATCTTCCCTCTTTTGTCGGAGACATCTTGGGATAGTGGCGGAATAGGATTTAGATGCTCATAAAAATTTCGCTCTCCCACGGAGATATATAGTTTACCGTCCGATCCAAAGATCATCCCTCCACCATAGTGGAAAAGACCATGTGTGTATGGTTCTGCCAAAAAAAGTGTCTCCACTTCTGTAAGTCGATTATCGAAAAGTTTACCGCGGACAACCTTGGTTGTGCTCGCCCTTTCTTTGTCCTCAGCGGAATAAGAAATGTACAGGTACGAGTTGATCTCGAAGTTCGGATCAAGCAGCACTTGGGACCACCCGGCATTGAAGCTTACCTCTTGGCCATGTGCTCTAGCTGGAAATACACCCTGTTCATGCTTTGAGGTGTCTATAAGGACTTTTCTTCCAACATCGGTTGGTAGCCCTACAATTTTGACTCTTTCACCATTTGATAAATTGATTCTTACTAGGTCACCATCTTTTTCTGCTACAATAGCATCCTCTTCCGAAAAGAAAACCATACTCCATGGTCGATTTAAACCATCCATCACCACCTCCTTAACAGGTCTAACAATCATTTCGTCTGCATATCTTGGTATAGGCTCCGCCGAAGTACACTTGGCCACAATTTTCCAGTTTCCTTTTATTTTTTTGAGAAGCAGTAAGTCGTAATAACGGTTGCCAAACGATGGGATAACGAACTCCACCTTGGCAAACGCAACGTCTAGCTCCACATCGATACTTGTGATGCTTCCGATTCGGCCATTGCTAGTACCAGGAGTTCTTCTTTTATACCAGGACGCATATTGCTCGGAAGTGACTGTCCAGGCAGTATCGCTTCCATTGTATAGGAACATGCGGGTTT
Source organism: Cyclobacteriaceae bacterium (assembly GCA_028285685.1). GTDB lineage: Bacteria > Bacteroidota > Bacteroidia > Cytophagales > Cyclobacteriaceae > Ekhidna. The sequence goes on from JANQOR010000006.1 coordinate 51,251, forward strand.
CAGGATAAAACGCTGAAGATATCTTATCGGGGTAGTTGTAAGTAGTCCCATCAATAAAATCCTGCAATACCTCACTAATCAAATCCTGATCAGACTGACCGTAAACTGAGGGAGATAGCGATATCAAAAAGATAAAAAAGGGAACTACTTCTCTCATAGTTTTCTTGATTTTGAATTGCCAAGAATACGAGCATTCAGTAGATCAGTATATGTTTTTTTAGCGGAAGAGGTACTGGATGATAATTCTGGACAAGAATACCTTCTATTCCAGCGATTTTTTATACTCGGCCGGAGTACAATTGGCTATTTTCTTAAAGGCCTCAAAAAAAGCAGATTTTGAATTGAAGCCAGCCTCGTATCCAATTCCTTCAAGTGAAAGCTCTGGCCTGGAAGTTATGAGTTGTTTTGCCTCGTTGACTCTATGTTCTTTGATATAGTGAGAAAAACCGTGTTCGTATTCTTCATTGAGGACTCTGGAGAGCATGTGTCTTGACATATCTGTTTTTGCTGCCAAATCATCTAATTTCAACCGTTGATTGGTAAAAGGTTTTTCAGAGTTCATAACCTCATTGACCATCATTAACAATTCTCTACCGTTCTCAAGTGGCTGAGAGGCTACCTTCGGCGGAATAGGTTTACTCGTAAGAAGCATTCGACCCAAGAGGTAGTAAAAGGTAAATGAAAATATCAATGCACCCCAGAGGTAGGTAAATCCAACAAATAGAGCCGTTTGATATGTTCCAGTGATGAATAACATGGCGATAACTACAGCTACCAGGTACTGCTGATTGCCAGTCAACTTCTCTGATGAAAAAATAGTTCTTCCCAAAAGCTTCCAGCTATTGTACAAGCCAAAAAGAGTGAATAAAGCCCAGATAGAATAAATGCCTCGAATGATCGCACCATTCCAAAGTTCCGGAAAGGATCTGTACGGAAATGTGATACCAACAGCGACAATTGTAAACAGGAGCATCAACAGCAACCAGCCATCAGCCCGTTTAAACTTTAGCTCATTTTTCCAAAGTGCCTTCGTGTACAGGTAAAAGGAAGGGCCAATAAAAATGCATGCAGATAGTCCTAGCTGGAGAATCAGCTGATCTGTTTCCCGGTTGAAGTAAAAAAATACCGACTTCCCAATTCGTATACTCAGCGCCAACAAAAGTCCGCCAAAGTACTTCTCCGCAATCGTTCTCTTCCTTGAGAAGATCAGGTATCCACCTACCAGAAATCCATTTATTACGCCTAAACTCGCAAACAAAAACAGTACAGACATCTCTCTTGAAATCCCTTTGCTAGATAAAAGTAGAGTATTGAGCACAATCTCTCATCCTCTCCTAATTCATGTATTTAGGTCAGCTTGAGGTAACTTAAAGTTCTGAGAGCTCATTTTAAAACTCAATTCATTACTAAGATGAAAAGAATCATAGTTATCCTCCTGGTCGCTGGTGTTTGTTCCTCCAATGCTCAAGTTTTCCCCGGAGACGAATGGTCGTACAATGAGAAACCTGAAGCGGAGGGTTGGGATCAGGCAATAATGCGGGAGCTACGAAGCTACATCATTGACAGTACGGTGGTTACTGGTCTGGTAATTGCCCAAAAAGGAAAAATTGTTTTTAGCTACGGAGACCTGGTTGAAAACAGTTACATCGCGTCGTGCCGTAAAAGTGTTTTGGCCATGTTGTATGGAAAATACGTGGAGGACGGTACCATCCAGTTGGACAAAACGATTGAGCAGCTTAACATCGACGACGTAGAAGGAATTCTGCCAGTTGAGAAGCAAGCAACTATTCAAGACTTGATTTCCGCACGATCAGGTGTTTACCATCCGGAAGGCTATCCTGGGGGAATGCAGCAATTTGCACCTGATAGAGGTTCAGTAAAGCCAGGAGAATATTGGTTGTATAGCAATTGGGATTTCAATGTTGCGGGGTATGTGTTTGAGAAGGAGACAAACAAGAACATCTATGATGAAGTAGAGATGCAGTTGGCAAAACCACTAAATATGCAGGATTGGGACCGAAGTCTTCAAAACAAACAAGGAGATACGACCATTTCCAAATACCTGGCCTATCCGATGTGGTTTTCGACACGTGACATGGCAAGAATCGGCCTGCTGATGCTCAATAAAGGAAATTGGAACGGACAGCAAATCATTTCAGAAAGCTGGGTCGACGAAATGCTGGCAACCAGAACCACTTACAAAGAGATAAACAATAATGTTCCGGCCTTCAGGAAATCAGGTGTGAATTACGGATATGGTTACATGTGGTGGTTGTTTCAAAACATGGGTGATGATCGGTATAAAAATGCCTACACCGCCTTAGGTGCGATGGGTCAGGCGATCGCTGTTTTTCCCGAGATAGATGTAGTCGTTGCTTACAAAACCAAAGCAGCGTATCGTAGACGTAATAGTGGACAAGTAAGACAAACACTGCTTAGAAAAACGGTCGAAGCGTATGAATTTAAGTAAAACTTAACTTTCTCCTGAGTAACAAGTTCCGTTTCCTAGTATGGAGAAAGGATGGCCCATCCGGGGCCACCCCAATTGATCCGCTAGCCACTCGCTTGCAGAACGCTGCCTTAGGTTATTGCTTTATAAATCTGGATTTAGCCTTAACTTCTCCATTCCGGTCTTTCAGTAACACGAGGTAAATTCCACTCTGTAACGTGCCTACATCAATTCTTCGAACGCTCTTCGAGGAGTGATGCAATATTCCTCGGTTGTCATACACTTCCACGATCTCATCCCTTTGAATTTCCGCTGTGAAGTAGTTAATAACCGGATTTGGGTAAATCTTCAGCAAACTACTTTCATCAATTCCTAGTACTTCATTGATAGTTAGGGATCCGTTAACCAATGTGAACTCATAGTTGTTGTCAGAACCATCTGTCAAGACAATATCAAATGTCCCCGGGATTGATGAGTCTTCTATGGTTGAAGCCATCGGCGGAATATCCAAATCACTAACATCATCATCATTAACAAAACCAGTATACGAGACTGTCAGTTCAGGAATCGACTCCCCCTCGTTGATCATCTGATCGTCAGCTGTCGCGGTAATGTTTGCCTTCGAAATTGTAAGTGCACCCTCGACGTAGTCAAAGTCATAGTTGCTGGCGATACCACCAGAAGGGATCAATGAGTAGACACCGGCAAAGCTCGACATATCAGCCTCTGTTGTAACTATTGGTGCGGTATCTAGCACAGATGCGTCGTCCCCAGCTACAAATCCTGAATAGGTTAGTGTGAGCTCCGGATTAACTTCGCCATAGATCTTAGCATGGTCGTGGGCGGTTACCAGTAGCACAGCTTCTTGAACAGTGAGTGTTCCCGCCTCGTAAGTGAAATCGTAGTTATCGTCCGCCCCACCCGATACCATCAAGGAATACATACCTACAGAACTTGACGTATTGGCTTCTGTCGAAACTACCGGAGGTGTGTCCAAATCAGAGGCGTCATCTTCATTCAAAAAAGTTGAATAGCTCATCGTAAATGTCGGATTGGCCTCACCATAAGTCCTGACCTGATCTGCTGCTGCAACCATTAGCGTTGCTTTTTGGATGGTGAGTGTTCCATCTGCATAGTCGAAGTTGTAGTTGTTATCGGTCCCACCGGAGCCAACCAAAGAGTACGTCCCGACTGAGCTTGTAACATCGGCCTGCGTCGCAACGACGGGTGATGCATCCAAATCAGAGGCATCATCTCCATTTACAAACCCTGAATAAGATATCGTAAATGTTGGATTCGCCTCACCGTAAATCTTCATTTGATTATCGACTGTCGCGCCTAGTGTGAGTTTCTCAATTATGAAGGTCCCATCCACATAAGTGAAAGCATAATTGTCATCGGTTCCATCCTGGGTAACTGCAATCGTATAAGTCCCAGCATCCACAGCAGTAACTGTTGTAGCTGATCCACTGGGTTCGGAATCAAGTACGGAGGGATTTTCTCCGTTAACAAACCCCTCGTAAGTGTACGTAAGCTCCGGATCCACTTCACCGTAAACCTTGCTTTTGTCTTCGGCGGTAACGGTAAGAGCTGCCTTCTCTACTACCAAAGTTTGCTCCACGTCAGGGGCAGCATTGAACTCATCATCACCAGACTGTGAGGCAGTGATAACCGTAGACCCCGCCCTATGAATGGTAATTGTTCGGTCCGAGATGGTGGCAACAGTTTCGTCCGAACTTTCGAAACTCAAGGGAAGCGTCGAACTTACAACACTCTCCAGGTCAAAAGGGTCCGAACCGTACGTTTTCTGATCAAACAACTCGAACGTGATTTCCTGATCTCCTTTATCGAATTCAAAAGAGTAAATGGACCCTGCATCTTCTAGAAAATCATCTCCATTTTGATTCTCATCTTCATTTTCTGCACAGACGACAATTTGTCCCCCATACAATGCCACTGCCTCTCCAAAATCGTCATCTTGTTCTCGATCAGAGGCGACCAGCTTTTGAGCCTCATACCAGGTTCCAAATGCGTCTTTCCTAAAAACATATGCCGCACCTGCTCCATCCAAAAGGTTTTCTCCGTCCACATCATAGTCCTGGCCACTGGCACCAACAAGTGCATAGTTTTCCGAAATCGATACGGACTCGCCAAAAAAATCAAATGCCATCCGTGAGCTCGGCACCAACTTGGTCACCTCTCCCCATTCATCCTCACCGCCCTGGTCCTTTTGAAAAATATAGGCGGCTCCGGCATTTTCAGCAAAATTGTCACCATTTCCATCGACATCATTATTGTATGCTCCCACAAGCGCAAAGTCAGCAGCTATCGAAACACTTATCCCAAACCAGTCTTCACTTAGTCCATCAGATGCTTCAAGCACGGCTACTTCTCCCCAGCTGTCGGCTCCACCCATATCTTTTCTGAAAACATAGGCTCCACCCCTTTGAGCATTTTTCCTATGAGCCCCTATTAATACATGGTCTCCTGAAATTGCTGCAGCAATGCCAAACCTACTATCCGAACTCCGGTCAGAAGCCACAATTTTCTTAGTTTGATTCCAGGTCTGGGTATTCGGGTCTCGTTCAAAAATGTACGCGGACCCAGCATCGTCACCACCATCTTCTTCGTCGTCATCTTCACTCATCGCTCCCACCACTGCATAGTTCTCCGAGATTCCAACCGAGCTACCGAAAAAGTCATCTTCTGATCTATCCGATGCGACAAGTTTTTGGACCTCTAGCCAGGTATCCGACGCGTCACGCTCGAAGATGTACGCAGCTCCGGCTGATGATTTGTTATTATCGCCGTTTTCATCAGTATCTTGTCCGCTAGCGGAGACGATTGCCAAATTCCCATCAATTGAGACATTCGCACCAAAGAAGTCATTGGATTCACGATCAGAGGCTACGATTTTTTGGAGCTGTGTCCAATTTCCCTGGCTGTCTTTTTTAAATATATACGCAGCGCCTGCACTAGTCGCAGAATTGCTGGAACTCTCATCAAAGTCTTGACCACGTGCACCTACAATGGCATAATCACCGGAAATTGCGACTGAAGATCCAAACGAATCATCTGCGACTCGATCCTGGCTTACGATCTTAAGGTGCTCTTCAAAACCAGCTGGATTATCGTTTACAACCGTAGATTTGACGACAAGACGAGCTCCTGCAAGACTATCACATCCAAACACAGAAGTCAAGGTATCTATAAAAACACCGGCTTCCTTTCGATAGACTCCCTGAATGAGTGCACTGTCCCCTTGGAAAATCTCTATCTGCAGTGCTTGAAGGAAGTGTGAGTGAACTTTGATTTCAAAAAGCTCAAGCACGAAAAATTCCGTATCTAACGTGTCAAATATCTGTGTATTCTCAGTGTAGTACATCTCTCTAAAGAGTATACTATCGCCCTCGCATGTATTCATATCATTGATTCCCATGGAATTATCGATGACTGCAACGGCATCAATTTCATTCCATCCCTCTACGTCCGGACTGTTCAGAGCTATTCGCACTTCTGAAACCGCAAATGTGGTCGTCTCGAATTCGATCTTGAATATTCGGGCTTCCTTTGGCTGAGCAAAAGCCGAATCTGACCAAACAATTTCCCAAAGATCTGTGGCGGGATTCTTGACATAGACCGTATCAACAGCCCCTGGATTATATGTCTCATAAATCCAAATACCGTCGATCTTGGTAGCATTTTCGAAGTACAACTCTATAAACTCCCTGTCGCTGTCAGTCGTCCTGCTTGCCCAGGCTTGTGAATTGTCAGAATGCTGCGGATAGACGGTGGGGAAACCAAGGGCCTTGTCGGAGGACCATGACCCGGAACTCCACTGCGAGCTAAACCCAGAAACTGAATCGGCAAAATTCAGAATCTGGGCTTGACAAATAGTGATTGAAAAGATCAGTAGTGACAACAAGATGTAGTTTTTCATGGCAGCTAAATTTTAGTCCTAAGCTACCTGTAGCTAGTAGTCAACTCAATTTTTAGGGATGAACGCCTAAAATATGTGTGTGAGGGTTCAAAAAATGATGATTAAGACAATTCTGTGTTTTTATTGCATTTTTCTCACCTGAGACAAGAGTTCGTCCCGGTAACTTTTTCCAAGGGGAATCTTTTGGGAATCGATGTAGATGTTTTGGTTGTTAATAGCTTCAATGCTGTCAAGATTTACTACGAATGAACGATGGCTTCTGAAGAATTTATCCTTGGGAAGTTGGTCATGAAGATCTTTCAAAGGCATTCTGACTAAGTGCTTTTTTCCACCCTCCTCGTGTATTGTGGTATAATTTCCATCTGGCGACAACCAATGAATGTTCTGTATTTTGACCTTCACGTATAAATGTCCTTCCTTAATGAAGAGTGAGTCCTTTATAATCAAATCTTCATCAATTGACGTTTGATCTTCCTCAGCTGAGCGGTCATGAGAGAAATTAGCCAATGCCAATTCAATTGCAGAAAAAAGGTCCTTCTGCTCAAATGGCTTTATGAGATATCCATTTGGATGAAGTTCGGCTGCCTTCCCAATGGTTGATTTGTCGGAATGTGATGTACAAAAAATGAAGGGGATCTTGTGATTCTCGACAATATCACGTCCCAGCTCCAATCCTAACTGCTGAGTCCCCAACGTGATGTCCAACATTGCAATGTCGGGCATGGTTGCTGCAATCAATCGCTTCGCCTCCTGTGGATCCGCGGTGACGCCAACTACCTCATATCCAAGATCTTCGAGCATCGCACGCATATCCTCGGCAATGATCAATTCATCTTCAACGATCAGGATTTTCACCTTCATAGCTGTGTTGTCATTTTGAGGTCACTAAAGATAATTGAAAATCGAGTTCCGTTTTCTACCCTGTAGGAAATGCTTCCCCTGAGCTGTTTTGTCAAAATATTTACCAGCTTTAAGCCAAGTGACTTGACTTTATCAAAGTTGATATCTCGGGGAATTCCCTTACCATTGTCCTCCACATCCAGGCGCAGTTTTCCGTCATCAATCCGATCCAACTCAATCCGTATTTTCCCCTTATCAGCCTCCTCGAAAGCATACTTGTAGGCATTGGAAACCAGTTCGTTGAGGATCAGTCCAACCGGAATGGCCGTGTCAATATCCAGTTTTATGTCATTGGCAGAAATCTCATTAGTAACTTGCAGGTCATTTCTTTTGTAAACCCTGGCCAGTTGTTCAACCAGGTTTTGAATGTAATCTTGAAAGTCAATTTCAGAGATGTTTTCGGTCTGATACAACTTTTGATGAATCAGCGACATGGCCTTTACACGGCTTTGTCCTTCCTGGATCACCTCTTGCATTTTCTCGTCCGTCGACTCCCGCGACTGCATGTTTAGCAAACTTGAAATCACCTGGAGGTTGTTTTTTACACGATGGTGAATCTCTTTCAAGAGCGACTCTTTCTCTTCCAGCGATTCCTGTATTGTTCTGTTCTTTAGTTCAATTACTTCTTTCTGATCTTGGGCCTCCATTTGCAAGGTTTCGACCATACGATATGACCTTGCAAATCGCTGGGCAAGCGCAAAAGAAAAGACCAAGAATGCGAATACGTTGACTACTTGCGGAAATAAAGGAATAGCTGGAATGAAGTGAAAATACACGAGGTAATTGATGGCATAACCAGCCAAAATGGAGACAAACCCAAAAAACACAATCAAAGATTCCTGCCTTTTTGCGATAACAGCTTTGATCAGTGCATAGAGAATAAACAGTGAGTATGGAAATGCGACTAACGGATGAACGTTCATCGTGTACGTGAAGATCATCGCTGGAGCAAAGAGAACTAATAGTACCTGCAGCAGACTAAAAACAGCATAGGCGATGGCGATTTTACTGTATTTGTCCCAAAACATTCGGTCAAAAAATAGGACGAAAGCAGTGGTACAGCAAAAGATACTGACGTACTCGACACGGGTTCCCTGCAACCAGGTAAGAGAAGGAAAAACCTGATTCAACAGGAGCAGACCCCACCTACCTACCATCACCGAAAAGAAAATAGCAAATAGTGCAAAAAAGAGAATCTCCGGCTCTCTTCTCCAAAAAAGAAACATTCCGAGGAAGAAGCACCCGATTATAAACATACTGCCGATAGCGAATGAATCCGTAAGCATTTGACTGTCTCTTTGACTAAACAGAAAATCTCGGTCGCCAAGGATTATCTCATTCGAATTGCCTCCTTTTCTATGGTCAAAATTTGATATCTGTAAAATGAGCTCGTTCTCGTCTTCTTCTAGCTCAAGTGAAATGGTTTGAGGATAACCGCCTGCCACATATTCCTCTCGACTGCAGGCAACAATACCACTTCTTCCAATTTCCTCGCCGTTGAGAATGAGTCGGTACGAAGAATAGACCTTAAAAATTCGTATTGCAAGATCATCGTATGCTTGATCAGGTTTAATTGTGATTCTAAATGTTGCCGTGCCGAATGCAGGCAGCAGTTCTCCCTTTGTCTGTTCATCATTCCAAAGTGCCGGCAATGTTATATAGGCAGGCTTTGCCTTTCTGTCTGATTGTTCAGTGAAAAGTGTATCCCAGTAAAACTCCCATTCTCCATTTAGCTGAATTTCTCTTTCCCCCTTATAAATCAGTATTCCCTCGGCGACCTGAGCAGGACTTGTAAGGACCGAAAAAAATAAAAGGATCGTTAGGTGCCAAACCAACGGCTTCATAAACAGGTGAGTTAGAATGGTTCAACGGAAGTTAAATCGCTTTGGCGACTAATCAAAAGACTGACATAATCAAGCGCATTGAATAATCAGATCGTACTCAAAAACAATCCATTCAATTCCTTTTTGCGTAAGAGATATGGAATTGTATTTCATGGACAGGGAGCTAACTGACACGGAAAAAGAGAAAACAAAGAAAAAATCTCACCATAGGCGCAATCAGCCCAACGGGTTTATTAGTATATCCTATCGATTTATCATCACCCGTGCTTTTATCGTAGTATTTCTACTCTTACCTTCTATCATCAGAAATTGGACCGTTACTGGTGATACTCCAAAAGGTAGACACGAGAGTCGTGGCTTTGCACCAAACCCCGATGAACATTCAGATCCGGTAATACAAATCTATGCTGCCAGAACCTGGGGTCTAAAAGGAATGTTCGCAGTGCATTCCTGGATTGCGATGAAACGCAAAGACGCCAAAAATTATGAGGTGTGTCAGGTCATCGGCTGGAAAAAGGGTTTTGATGGCAATGTCCTTTTTCGTGAAAGTATGGTTCCCGATCAGACCTGGCACGGAAATGAACCCAAACTGATCCTGGATTTACGCGGAGATCAGGTGGAATCGATCATAGATAAAGTAGATGCTGCTATACAGGAGTACCCCTGGTCAAAAGAGTACGAGGTTTTTCCTGGGCCCAACAGCAACACCTTCGTGGCCTGGATCGGGTTGAAAGTCCCGGAACTAGGTCTTGACCTGCCCTCTACCGCAATAGGTAAAGATTGGAGGCCTTTGAAACAGTCGCTTGGCCCGTCCGCCAGTGGTACCGGGGTTCAGGCATCCTTATTCGGGCTCCTTGGATCTAGCATTGGTTTCGAGGAAGGATTGGAACTGAATGTATTGGGTCTCAACGTGGAGTTTGATTTGTTTGACCTTTCACTTGAAATTCCACTTTTTGGAAGATTCGGTAAGTGGTATTTGCTGTGCTACCTGGCAATCTGGTTGTCTCTAAAAATGTGGATAAGGAAAAAAGAGCTAGGATACGTTTATATCTAGCGCAAATTCAAACATATCAAATCTTCAACCGAACTCCTGTGGTGAAATGGAGCACCTTTTTCTTGGTGAACGATAGAATGGTTCTACGATTTGCCCTGAGCTGAATTCTGCTGCGGATGGAATGTGTGGTGTTCAAATACATCTCAATGTTATGCGTGATCTTATATTCATACCTCAATCCCACCAGAAGCAAATTCATACGAATCCTCTCAGCGAATCGCTCATCATTAACCAGGAGTCCTTCTTGTAAATTAGAAGTAAAGCCATCGAGCTGGGCAAGAAATTTAAGCCGAACTCGCTCCGAAGCATGAAACTGCAAATTGGTCGTGGGAACCCCAAAATTGTAAGACCACTTGGGATGAAATTTCTTATAAAAACTAATGAATGGAATGGGGAAGACCACACCACTAGTATTTGAATAAGCCACACCGAAAATAACTCTATAGGGCTTTTTTACATCCTCAGCGGCTTTTTTATCCTTGATTAAGACCATCGTTCCCGAGATAAACGTATCATCGAACAAGAACTCATTCGTTTCAAGGTTAGAGCTAAAACCCGGAACCAATCGAGCAGCAAACCGCCAATTGTCATCAATCTTGTATGTATACGTCAGATTCACGTCAAGCAAGCGGAATTCATCCGTCTTACTTTGATCGAATTGCATGATCTGATCGTCAAAATTCAGGTCAATGGCACTATACTCCATCCCAAAAAAGAAGTAAGTATCCTTCTTTAGCTTGACAGGGTAGTTGAACGCGACTCTCTTTCTGTTAAAATCAAAGTCTGACCCAATACCCGGGACACTGGTGTACTCCACGCGTACAATATCAACCAATTGTGCATTGACAGAGAATGCGAGTAAAAGCAAACAGAAGGCACATAAAATGGACCGCATGAGTGTTAGGCAAGACGTAAACTTCGTTTATTTCTGCCAAACGGCTCCCACTTGTTAGATCAATTAAGGATAATTCACGATCAGTCGCCCCGTAAGATCACACTAGGATTAACCCGTGCCGCAAAAAATATTTTATAGCTTATCACAGCCAATGTTGCTCCTACAATGAGAAAAATTGGTATCACCACCGTCGTTAGGCCAGGCTCAATATGGTACGCAAACAATTCCAACCACTTGTTCATTACAACTATACCGGTAGGAATAGATATGAGTGCAGCAATAGCAACAAGCAGCAGGAATTTAATTGCAAAGGATGTGTAGATATTACGGATAGAAGCACCTAGCACTTTTCTGATACTGATCTCCTTAAGCGATTGCTGTACTGTGAATGACGTCAAACCAAAAATTCCAATCAGGCACAGGATCAGCGCAACCGCAGTAAAGAGTACGATTATCTGTGCAAATTTTCGATCCTTTTGATACAGGGCCTTAAGTTGCTCGTCGAGAAAATGAAACTCAAAAGAAAGGGTTGGGAAAAGGCCATCCCATTGCGCTTCAATGCCCTCAATGATAGCTTGGTAACCATCGCTATCGATGGTAACAATAACCGAACTCACATCCCTGGAGGCTCTCATCGCAAATAAGTATGGTGAGATTGGCCTGTGGAGGGATTGGGAGTGAAAATCGGCAACTACTCCAATCACCTTGTAGCTTATGATCTCGCCGCCCTCTTCGGTGTATATTTGCTGGTTTACTATCTCCGAATTCGTTTTACCCAGAGTCTGCACGGCAGCTTCGTTCAATACCACTGCCGATTCCAGGTCTCCGACCATGTTGCGGTCAAAAGTTCTTCCCGCCAAGACTTCGATTCCCAGAGTCTCGATGAGTTGAAAATCCACATCATTTTGCCGAATGACCACTCCTTCTTTATCGGCATTTGTGGGAGTTGTTTTGTATCTATTGTCACTGAGCACATATTGTGCTGGTGTATAAGAGACTCCTGCCACTTTCTTCACACCTGGGACCTGCGAAAAGGCGGTCTTGACTTTTTCAAGCTCACTAATGACTTCACTTGACTGTAGGGGAATCACCAGCTGATTTGTTGCGGTAAAACCCAACGGTTTGGATTGAATGAAATCCAATTGTCGAATGGTGGTCATCGAACCAACGATCAGTAAAACCCCAACCACGAATTGAAACACAACAAGTCCTTTCCTAACCAATGAAGATCCTGAACTCCCGGTTGTTTGACCAGCAAGAATTCGCATGACTTTTAAGGAAGCCAGGTAAAAAGACGGATAACTTCCTGCGAGAATACTGGTGAAAAATCCAATTGCCAGTAGTAAACCTGACTTTTCCCAGATCATTGTCGGGCTTACTTCTTTTCCAGTGAATGAACTGTAACTGGGCGCAACCAGCAAAATGGCAACTAAAGAGACGATCAGTGCTACCGAGGTAATGACCGTCGCTTCCCCAAGAAATTGGGCTATGATCATCCTTCGCTCTGCGCCAAAGGTCTTCCTTACTCCAATCTCCTTCGCTCGTTTTGAGGCCTGAGCGGTTGCCATATTCGCGAAGTTGATACAGGCGATGGACAGTATCATTATGGCAATGGTGATCATAATATATATGTATCGGATATCACCACCTATCCCTGACTCATTCTGTGATTGCGAATACAGATAAATGTCTCTCACTGGCTCAAACGTGTGGGAATTCTCCGCTTTTTCAACATGTTCAGCAATTGAGCTTTGAATCTTCTTTCCCGCCGCTATCGGATCCGTATCGGGCCGAAGCCTGACATAAGTGAAAAGAAAGTAGTTCCCAACGAGCCGATCATTTCCAACCACATATTTTCCGATTGCTCCACTATTCATTGAACAGACGAAAGCAGGATTCATGTGGGAATTGACTTCTTCGTTATCATATACGCCAGTAATCGTATAGTCGGAGCTTCCATAGTCATTAATGATTGATATTACCTCACCGACAGGGTCTTTCTCGTCAAACATTTTCTCAGACAGTGTCTGCGAGAGGGCAATGCTTTGCGGGTTGGTAAGCATGCTCGAAGGATCACCGTAGGTAATGGGATAGCTAAATAGTTCAAAAAAGTTAGGATCAGCCAAAAACCCCTCCGATTCTGTAAAGGACCGATCATCAACTCGAAGTATATTCTGGCTAATACCAAGAAACCCCACAATTCGTGTAGCCACTTCAACCTCTGGCATTTTTTCCAGAATACGTTCCCTCATACCTGGAGAGGTTGTGGAAAACTTCAAAGGTTCGCCGTTCAGCACCAGGTCAGTTTCCACGCGATAAAATCGGTCAATCTCCTGGTGGTGAACGTCGTAGCTAAACTCTGACTCAATGAAAATAAGAATAAAGAATAAGCTTACAATGCCCGTTGAAAGGCCAAGGACATTGATCGAGGTGTAGGATTTTTGCTTTTTGAGATTTCTGAATGCAATTTTTAGGTAGTTAAAGAACATAGCGCTTTTATTTGATGAGTAATTGAATCCGATAATTGAAGGCCTGAACAGAAGAAGGATTTCTCTTAGGTACAAGAGGTCTGAAATACGCAGCGAATGTCTCTCCCGGTGACGCAAATAGTTCTCCTCAAGATCACCGCGAATGTCGCTGTAATAGTCGTTTCGACAATACCATTTAAAAACGATATCTGCAAAACGCTTAATCATAGCTTAGAGAATTAGAAACAGAAGCAGGAATCGAGTTCCAGAGGTCAAGCCTGACATTTTTATTGTAATCCAAAGCCTTCATTCCGTAGGCAGTAATTTGAAAGAAAAGCTTGGGTCTACCTCCACGTTCAGTGCTCCCCTCACCCTTCCTTGAGGTCAGATACCCTTTCTTCTCCATACGTCGCAAGGCGGACTGTAAAGCTCCGATGCTAACAGATCGCTCTAACCTTGACTCGATCTCCTCTTTGATCCCAAATCCATAGGCCTCCTGATCAAGCACAGCAACAGTTAGCAAAACGATCTCTTCAAATTCACCTAATTGAAACTTTTTCATAAGTAATTTCCTAAATGTAGTAATACTAAAGTACGAAAAGATTAGGTATTTTCCTAATTGTAGGAAAACCCTCTGGTGAATTACCGGAGTAGATCGAAAAGGTTACACGTCTATTTCTTGCTTATTTCTATACCCTTCCAAATACGATAGATTAGGACAGCACTACGCTTGGACTGTTTAGGTAGTGCCCGTAAGTCTCCGGTCTCGTTTATTGTGTGATCATCGGCACCGGACATTCCCATTCCATCAATTCCCATTTCAATAAATTCGGAAGTAAACGAGATATCCGCAGCACCGGCATCTGCAGGATTCACCGGGCCAACCTCTCCAAACCCCAGATCCTGGCTTACCTGACTAAACATGTTCATTAAGCTATAGTTTGCGTCGGTTGGTGCAAAGGGTGGATACCCTTCACTGAATTCGATAGTTGCAGTAGTCCCAGGTAGGTTATCAGCGACGATCCGTCGCATGGTCTCTTGCGTCTTTCTAATCTGTTCCGGAGAAATGCAACGAATATCCCCAGTAACAATTACATCTTTGGACACGACATTGTTTTTGCCAAAAGCAGTTCCTGACTGCTCCGTTGGATTGTGAGTAATCGTAGTTCCGCCCATAATCCTGCCCGGATTGAACGTCAGAAATTCTTCTTCAGAAAGCTCATCATAAAATTGATTTAATATCCTGGCTGCCTCGTAGATTGCTCCTGCTCCTACCTGGGGTTTGAACACTTGCGAAGAATGTGCCGCATTGCCTGTGGTTGTCAGTGTCCACCCGGACGAACTTCTCCTGGCAACATTTACCGTAGCAGGATTTCCATCTCCATTTTCAAAGCCAAGTGAAATATCCGCCCATTTTGCCGCTTCTATGAGTGTTGCTTTTGACTTTGAGAGTGGTCGCCCACTCAACTCTTCATCACCGGTCATCACTACCGTAATATTCATATCCTTGAGAACGCCCTGAGCGTTCAGCGCAGACAGCGCCTGAAGAATTATCACATCTCCACCTTTCATATCTGCGATACCCGGACCTTTGACAATATTTTCGTCGATCGGTATCCACTCTTGATTTGGACTATCCGGCTCAAACACGGTATCCAAATGTCCGATCATAAGGATCTTCTTTCCCTTCCCCCCTTCTATTTTGGCAACTAAATGGCCTGCTCGATTAAACTCATCACCGCTCACCCATTCGGTATCCATCCCCAGTGCTTCGAACCTTGGCATCAAGACATCACCAACTGCCTTGACACCTTCAAAATTCATGGTGCCGCTGTTGATATTCACAAGCTCTTTCAACAGTTCAACAGCTTCTTCATTGTTATCATCCACCCATTTTGAGAGTTTTTTTTCAGTTCGATCAAGCTGGGCAAAAGTTTGGCTCGCGAGCAACAATGAAATAGAAACAAGCAGGTTTTTGATGGAGGTCATAACAGGAATCAGTTGTTAAGATTGACTAACAATGTTAAGGCAAGCGGCTTGATAAAAAAAGGCAGCTCTCAGCTGCCTAAATTTCCCTTCAAGAGCACTGAAGAAATTTCTAGTTTACAATTTTTGCCCGCCCCAGCAGAAGACTACTCATTTTAAGGCCGCTAGCATCTAGCTCTGATTTGTTAACCATAAAGCGAAGCTTATTTTCTTCCCTATAAAAAGCCATCTCTGCTCCTTTGGAGATCAATGACTCATTCTCAGCAACGATCAAAGTACTTGAACCTGTTCTTTCTTGCACAAGGTCAAAATTTCTCGTCTGCGCCTCCGGTATGAAAATCATATTACACCGATCTATTGATTCACTTCCAGAAATTTTCAGCAACTCTATTTTTGAATTTTGTTTTGTAAGTGTTTCCAATTCAAGCAAAACCGGTGAATTCCCAATGATACCGATGGTTATCTTATCTCCTGACCATTCAATATACTTTGTGAAATTGAATAGATATAGAGCCTTGTATTTGCTCTCCTGACCATAAACACCGCTGCTAAGCGCAAGCACCGATGCAAAACATAATGCGATGATCCTTTTCATGATCATTCGCTTTAAAATCCTACAGATAGCTGAAATCCAAGTACGTTATCGTCAGGATCACTTCCATCATCACTCACTAGTTCGTAGTTGATCTTGAACACTGCTGTTTCAGCCAAGTAATAGTTAGCACCAAGGGTGATTCGTGATCGATCATCATCCGGTGATCCATCTAGAGTTATTGCATCATATCTTAGGATCGATTCCAGCTTTTCAGTGAGCATATATCCACCTTGGAGATAAAAGCCATTTTTCTTTAAATCCAAAGAACCCAGTGAAACGTCTGTTGGATCGTTGTAGGCCTCTTGTGTTGCTGCGTGAAACTCGCCCCATACACTAAACTTCTCTTTATCCATGTATAACGAGGCTCCCAAAATTGTTAGTCCCAACTCATCATCTAACGTATATTTCCCTGAGTAATAGTTTGTGGAAATCGTAATGTCATCTCCAACATCTACGCCAAAGGAAGCCCCAACACCTTTATTGTCATTTCCTGTTTTGCTGTCTCTTGAGTTACCTCTTAAACTTCTTATTCCTGCCCCGGAATCTCCACTCAATCCATTAACTACATAGGCTGTATAAAACGGTGTCATATTTCCTTCGGATCCCAGTCGTCCTCTCACTTGGACTCCGACCTCACCCCAGGCCGATGGCGAGATCTCGCGATTAACGTACGCCCTGTTGACCGTCTTCGTCAAATATTCAGGATACAAATACTCATTGAACTGACCCGCCGGCACCAGAAACTTTCCAGAGCGAATGACAAATGCATCAGAAAATTTGTAGTCGGCATAGGCATATCGGATATCAATATCATCTCCTCCGTGCTCATACTCAAGTTGGCCTTCAATGAAAATCTTGTCAGTCAGTTGCGAAGAAATGAAAATGTTGAAATAGTGGTTGTCGAAAGTTTTGATTCCCTCCTGAGGCACGAAATACTCGTTAGTAATGTACCCGTTGAAGTTTACAAAACTGACTCTCTTTGCAAGATCAGCCCCGAATCCTCCTGTAGTGGTTTTCTTTTTATCCTCTTCAATCGTCGCATTAAAGGGGTCGTCTTGTGCCATGGATCCCAGGCAAAATGTGAGCAATACTAAGCTAGTGAGATAATTTTTTCTCTTCATGATTGTTTAGGTTTTCGCTTAAAAATCCAACCCAAACAGTCATATGGTCAATTAGTAGCCACTCCGTTCACTCATTTGGAGCATTTGAAAGATACGCTGGTTAGGTCGACAGTTAATTTGTAACTGCGGGTCTAAACTATTAAAATATTATCAATTGATAATATTTTTAAGTTGAACGCATTGAGATTCACGACAAACCAAGCTAGTTTCTCGATGGCTCTTTAGCAAAACCAATTAGCGTAAGATTTGATCTTAAACTGTACAATTACTCAAGGGGGACATCAATCATGCGAAAAATATTAGGGGAATTAAGATATTCGAAAACTTAGTGACATAGGGCTGTCACTCATTGGGATTTCTTTGAATCATTATTCAACTCTAAAACGAAAAAAATGACAACACAAGAAGTAGCAAATCGATTAGTAGAGCTTAGCAGGGAATCAAAGTGGGAAGAAATTTACCAGGAACTCTTCTCTCCTGAAATCGTCAGTATCGAACCCAAAGGCGGACCCTGGGGGACAGTAAAAGGGTTTGAAGCGATCGCCAAAAAAGCTAAGGAATGGGAAACTATGGTCGAAGAATTTCATTCCATGGAGGTTTCCGATCCGATCGTGGCAGAGAACTTTTTCGCGCTTACGATGAAAAGCAAGGTGACCATGAAAGGTCAAACTGAACCAACGGACATGGACGAGATATGTCTTTACAATGTCGTTGATGGTAAAGTGGTAAGTGAGCAGTTTTTCTATACACCACAACCAGAATTTGTATGAGATAGAAACTTGACTTCATGATACAGTCGAGGGTTTGTCATTTCGAACGATAGGAGAATCCCACATATAGATCTCTCGCTATCGTTCGAGTTGACATATATTTTTTACTTCAGCCTTTACACATTTCCTTAATCGCTTCTAACGTACCATTCAGTCCCCAGCTCGGAGCAATTGACCTTTCATCTTTTTCCTCGGATTCAAAGATAGCCTTAGCCTTGGCGAAACTCTCACACGCTCCGCCATCGCCACCACCCATAAACTGAGCAGAACCGAATTGCATTCTCCCTAAAAGAAAGTGTGCACGGCCATTTTTAGGATTTAATGAAATGGCTTTCTGAAAAGACCCAAATGCCAATCCGCTGTACTGCATTCCACGTGTTGCCGGATCTACGGTCAAACGCATCATATGCACATAACCCCGCATGGATTCCAGTTCCGAATCATTCGGCTTGATAGTTTCGCCCTTTTCAATGGCTGCCAACGCTTGGTCAAGGTACTTATCTTTATCCTCATTCGATTCAGACATCGTCATTAGTCGAATGTAGCCGAACGCAGCATAGTAGTAAGGCTCCCAACGGTTGGCCTCTGCGTCTCCGATTCTGGTCAACTGATTGACTGCTCCAATCAACGTTTCGCGATCTGAAGCACTGTACATGGCAGGTATGCTCTTTGCCATGGCTTTTTCAAACTGCCCATTTGCAAATAGCATGGCAGCACATAAAACACCTATTACTGTTAAAACTGTCTTTTTCATTGTTATTCTGTTTAATTGTTAAGTCTGATTTAATTCTTGAATGTTATAGATTCGGTAATTGGCTTATCGATTTGTTCTTAGCCAACGTGAAGAACACACCTAAAAACAGGAATCTCTTGGCTGGTTGTTTAATCGCTCTACGAGCATAGACGCCTGCATCATCTGGCCGATCCGTATATTCATAACCGAAAATGTTGTCGAACCCAAGGACATTGTTCACCATGGCGTGAACGATAATCTGATTGCTGTACAGATAGCTTATGTTGAAGCTGAGGTCATGGAAGTTTGGCGTTTTTCCGCCCAGGAACTCCTCCTCGTTCAGGTCATTGTACCGCCGTTGGCTTGCAAAAGAGTACGTTAAGCCAAGCTGGCTTTTTATAGACTGTACAAAGCGTTTCCCAACCACGGAGAAATTGTGAGTTGAAACGAAGGGTGGTCGAAATGCTCCCGGATAATCCCTATAATTCCGTTCGGAATTCAAGTAGGAATAACTAACCCAATAGTCAGTATTGTTGAATGTTCTGGAATCTCGCCAAAAAAGGTCGAGCCCTTCCGCAAAGCCGTCACCATCGAAGCTAAATGTAGAGGGATCATATTGATCCGAAAACCTGGTGAGGTTCGAGTAATCTTTTCGGTAAATCTCCACCCGAAAGGACCTGCCATCACCCAGCCATTGATAGTTGGCGATGTAGTGTCTCGCAAGCTCCTGATCTGCATCGTTGAGTCTATAAATTGTGTTGTTGGACGGTGCTTGACGAAATGTTCCGTAAGCCAGAGACACCTGGCTCTTTTCACCCACTTTATAGGCAGCGGACAATCTTGGATTTATAGAGGTATTCCCAACAAGAGAATTGGTTTCGGCTCTTACTCCAGCCTTGAACGCAAGAGAGGAAGACAAATAACTTTCTGATTCTACAAACCCTGCTGCAATAGTCTCATCAAATTCACTGTCAAGTGATTGTCCAAGATCATTTATTAACTGTTCATCACCTCTCCTGAGTAGTACCTCGCCACCAAATTTCAACGTGATTTGATCAGAGTGAATGTAATCCAGGACCAACTTTCCATGTCGTCCACTTATATCTTCCTCCCTGCTCTGACCCGCTTGTGAGGCAAAATCATTGCTCTCGGTGAATGAAGTACCGACGTGTATTCCCCATTTGTCAGAAAGGACTTCTCGAAATGAGGTATTAAAATAGAGGTAATCATTAGTCACCTGAGTAGGTAGCAATGTCTCAGGGTTTGCAATATCTCGCTCATACAGATCCATTTCTGATGTACTCATGTTCGAATAGATCTTGAGAAAGCCAGTTTTGCTCGTCTTCAGCCGATAAGCGAAATTTCCGTTGTAATCAGTTGGAGCTTTGTCCCAATTGATGTTTTGGTTGACCAATGCAAAATATGGTGTCAGGTTCGTGTATTGGATCTTCCCGGCAAATGAAGAATTTTTCCAAACTGAAGTATGCGAAACGTCCGCACCAACCGACATAAGTGAGAGATCTGTCCTGGTTAGCTCAGCCAGGTCTTTCGATTTCAAGATCAATGCTGAGGAGAGCGCCTGTCCATATTCTGCTGAGTAACCACCGGTGGAAAAACTCATGCCTTTGAACATAAAAGGGGAAAACCGACTGCGACCTGGAGTATTTGGTGCCGATGGGCTGTATTCGTTGTGAACGATCATTCCATCAATAAATGTTTTCGTCTCTCTACCTTCACCACCACGGACAAACAGTCGACCTGTTTCACCCACTGTTTGTGTTCCGGGAAGTGTGTTTAGAGCGCCTGGAATGTCAGCGCTTGAACCTGCAGTCGTCACAATATCCAGGGAGTTCAGAACCACCTGCTTACTTTCATCAGAGGCATCAAATGATCCGGCAGTGATTACGACTGCATTTAATTTGTTGATTTTCTCCTTCAGTTGGATGTTCAGTTGAATATTATTCCTCTCATTATCCAGGAGAACTTTGTAATCATGAAATCCAATGAAACTTGCGACCAGAACCACTGAATCGGAGACTTCTGTAGTAATTGAAAATTCTCCATTGATATCAGTGGTCGCCCCGTCATACGTACCCTCGATAAATACATTAACTCCCAAAAGGGGCTCACCCGATTTTTCCCTGATAAAGCCTCCAATCGTAATTTGACCTGCAGACTGGAGGCTTATTAGTGTAAGTAAAGAGAGGAATAGTGCCTTCATTTCATTTTTGACTTTTGAGTTCTAAGCCAAAAATCAAAGGAGTGATCACTGTTTACTAATAAGCTTTACCGAACTGTAGGATTTGAAGGATGAGTTGTCGACTAACAAACTGCGAATGACTGGCTAAATGGGTTTCACCAGATTTCTATAAATTGAGGCTTCCAATTATTGACTTGATTTTCGAATAACCTAGATACCCAAAAAGAATGATGAAAAAAATTCTCACACTTGTATTGGTGAGCGGCCTAATATTGACTGTATCAGCTCAGAAATTTGATAAAAAAATTGAAAAACTTGCTTCAAAGTATGAAAAGGAAGCCATTGAGCTACGACACTGGTTCCATCAAAATGCTGAGCTAAGTAATCGTGAATTCAAAACCTCCGAACGTATCGCGGCCACACTGCGTGAAATCGGACTAGAACCTCAGACCGGAATTGCAAAGACAGGTGTAGTTGCCATACTGAAGGGAGGAAAGCCTGGACCGGTTGTAGGTTTACGAGCAGACATTGATGGTCTGCCGGTAAAAGAACGAGTTGATATCCCCTGGGCCTCCAAGCAAATGGGAGAATACAATGGAGAAGAAGTTCCTGTCATGCATGCTTGTGGACATGATACTCACATTGGTGTTTTGCTTGGGGTGGCTAAAATGTTGTATGAGATGAGGGATGAAATTCCTGGGACGGTAAAATTCATCTTTCAGCCTGCAGAGGAAG
This sequence comes from Cyclobacteriaceae bacterium, assembly GCA_028285685.1. Taxonomy (GTDB): domain Bacteria; phylum Bacteroidota; class Bacteroidia; order Cytophagales; family Cyclobacteriaceae; genus Ekhidna. The sequence continues at coordinate 72,941 of JANQOR010000006.1, forward strand.
GAGCTCCTCCAGGTGAAGAAGGCGGTGCCAAGCTGATGGTAAAGGAAGGAGTCTTAAAAAATCCCGATGTAGAAGTCATTTTTGGCCTTCACATCAGTTCTGATACGCAGGTTGGGAGAATCGAAACGAGGCCTCGTGGTCTGCTGGCAGCGGTTAATTCCTTCCGAATCGATATAAAGGGTGTTCAATCACACGGATCTGCACCATGGTCAGGGATCGATCCAATCGTGACCGCTTCGCAGATGGTTAATTCTATACAAACGATTGTAAGCAGAAGCATTAAACTAACCGATGCTGCAGCGGTCGTGACCGTTGGTGCGATACATAGTGGAGTCCGAAGTAACATCATTCCCGAGACCGCCTACATGCTCGGTACGATACGTACCCTTGATGCTGAGCATAGGACTCTAGTACATAAGCGCTTGAGAGAAATTGTTCAAAACATTGCAGAAGCCAACAATGCGGAGGCCACCGTTTTCATAAATGAGGGATATCCGATAACCTTTAACGATCCTGACCTATTCGATCAAATGCTTCCAACGCTTAATCGAATTTCTGATAATAAGGTAGACCTTGTTCCTGCAATCACGGGAGCTGAGGATTTTTCCTTTTTCCAGGAGCAAGTTCCCGGGCTTTTCTATTTTATCGGCGGATGTCCGGAAGGTTCGGATCCAAAGAAAGCCGCACCTCACCACACACCGGACTTCTATGTGGATGATTCAGGCATGATCTTGGGAATGAAGGCAATGTGTGCGCTGACCCTAGATTATATGAGCAGCAAATAATAATACCGGATGATCTGAGTTAATTTTGATAGCTGGTTTGTCAACCGATTTCACTTGAAAAAATTACTCATCATCATCGCTGTCCTTCTTCTGATTGGAGCTGGGTACTTCACCTATGATAGATGGGTGAAACATTCAGATTTGGTTGCCTGGAATTTTGTCCCATCTGATGCTGCTATAGTCTTCGAACTCGATCTGATTGAGGATGTTGAGAACCTTCGAAGTAATGTTGCCTGGAAAAACCTCGGCGAAACAGAGGCAATCGAAGGCCTTGGCAAAACACTATCATTTCTCGACTCGATCAATGGAGATGGAGGTTTTTCGGCCATTTTTAAAAAAATGCCAGCTTTGATTTCGCTGCACAAAGTGTCTAGCTCATCTATGGATTTTTTGCTGATCAGTGAGATTCAAAATATTTCGCAGAATACGTTCATCAGCACAGCGATTGACCGGTTAAAAAAATCAGGTTACAAATTCAAAACGAGAACATATAGTGGATTCAAAATCAGTGAAATTGGCGAGGGAGAAGACACATTCACTTATATCTTCTACAAGAATTTCTTTCTTTCAAGTTTCACACCATATCTGGTTGAGGATGCAATCAGGACAATTGAAGACCCCGAACTAAAATCATTTTCCGAAAGCTATCCCTTAAGCAACGCCGGAAGCATACATGTGAACTTCAAAGAGATGGGAAACCTAGTTGGTGCACTCACCAAGACCAGAGTTGAACTTCCATTGAGTTCAGGTTCATATCAATTGGGGCTTGATTCAACGATCATAAATATCTCAGGAATTTCCCAGGTATCCGACGATTGGGTCTCCACACATACAGAACCCCCAGGAAAATTCGAGATGACAGAGGTTATTCCCTCCAATACGTCCCTACTCTATCACATTACCTCCGCTGACATGAGTCAGTGGAAAACTAGTCAAACAACTTACCTCGCTAAGGAACCAGGGACACTTAGGTTTCGCGATTCGCTAAAAACCACCCTTGACTTTGATGTGGAGCAGATTTACGATCTAATCGACGAGGAAATTGGATTTGCTACATTGGAATCCGGAAGGCCAGACGAGGTAAGCCAGCTACTCATATTGAAAGTCAAGAATATTGGGGAGGCACTTTCCTACTTTTCACAACTCACCGAGCGGATTGCGTATGCTCGCGGAGATACTGTGTACACCGAGTCCTACAGTGAAAATGAAATTCGTTTTCTCCCCATCGACAATTTTCCAGGCGCGGTTTTAGGAGAAATGGCCAAGGGGTTTGAACGATGTTTCTATATAAATAGCAGAAACTACCTCATCTTTTCCAACAATCTGCAGGAGCTCAAAAGTCTGGTGGGCTCTATTCAAGGTGAGGACACCTGGGGCAAGTCCATACCAATGAACGAATTCTTAACCAACACCAATGCGGAGTCCAATGTGAGTTTGATCGTAAACCTACCAAGATTTTGGCCTAATCTAATTTCGAAAATGAAACCTGATTGGAGTTCGCACCTTCTAGCCAATCAGCACTCCTACAAAAAAACAGAGTTGGTTGCATTTCAGAACTCGTACCTGGAAGAGGAATATTTTACGAATGTCACCGTATCCCAATCGGTACAAAGAGCTCCATCAATCGCAAAAACCTCACCGGATAACGCTATAGCATTAACGAACATCATCACCACAAAACCATTTCTGATTCGAACACATGCACACAACTACTTCGACATTCTGCTCCAGGATAGTGCATTTAACTTATACTATTTCGATCGAACACTTTCATCACTATGGGTGGAGCAATTAGAAGAAAGAATCACCAGTGAAATCCATGCGTTGGACTACTATCGGAATGGAAAGATCCAATACGCTTTTTCCACAACTTCCAAAGTTCATATAATTGATCGAACAGGTAGTTACATACCGGGATATCCAAAAACATTGCCCAATTCCGCCAAGATCAGTCATTTCAGCTTAATCGATTACGATCGAAGTAGAAATTATCGCTTTGGCATAACTGATGTTGATGGCAAGGTCTATTTAACAGATAAAGATCTTAAGATACTGGAAGGATGGGATCCGATTCCCTATCAACGGCCGGCAGTTCAACCTCTGAGGCATTCGCGAATAGGCGGCAGAGACGTAATGATCTCAATCCAGGAAAACGGAATTATAAACATGACGAACCGAAGAGGGCAAAAGTTAAACGGCTTCCCGTTCGACCTTCAGGCACCTTTGGGAGATAACTACTTTCTGAACGCCTCTAATTCTCTTGGAAGATCGTCCCTCACAACCATATCCAATCAGGGAGAATTGGTGGAGATAAACCTGGAAGGAATCGTCATAAACAGAGATCAGCTCATCAAGTCGTCTCCCGAAACCAATTTTCAGCTCGTGACGGACAGGGGCGGCAAGTCTTTTATAATCGTTAGAAAAGAGGGAAACACCTTCGAGATTCTTGATGCTACAGGTAATCTTCTTTTTTCTAAAAATTACCTTTCTCAGGGCGAGATCCTCATTCAGTATTATCAGCTCGGTGCAGGGAAGGACTTGATCGTCCTCACAGATTCTGCTTTTGAAACCCTGTACATATATGACAAATCCGGAAACTTGGTTACTGGCAATCCGATCAAATCATCAAACGAAGTTAGCATCGTCTATTCCTCATCAAAAAAAGAACTCCAGGTCTACACCACTTCTGGCTTTGACCTGGAGTTTTATCAGTTCAATTATTAGTCTCTATACCTGGACAGTTTTCCACTTTCCTCTTTTGAAAAGGTATATAGCCACGATTGCATACAAGCTGTGAGCAAAGGCAATACAGAAAAAGACTCCGTTGCTCTCCCAACCTAAATTGACAGATAGCACATAAGCCAAAGGAATCTGGATAAACCAAAATACAACCAAACTGATGTACATTGGCGTTCTAGTATCTCCCGACCCGTTAAAGGCCTGACCCACAACCATCCCGTAGGCAAAAAATATGTAGCCAAAGCAGATGATCCTGAGTGCGTTTATTCCTGTTTCTTTCACCATCCCTTCTGCTCCAAAAATCCTGAAGATAGGATCGGCCAGAATGAAAAAGATGATCGCGATGACCACCAGAAAGATGGTATTCCACAACGCTGTTCGCCAAACAGAAGTCTCCGCTCGATCCGGATTTCCAGCTCCAAGGTTTTGACCCACTAAAGTCGCAGCTGCATTTGCCATACCCCAAGAAGGTAGCAACGTAAAGACAATCACACGGAAAGCAATTGTATACCCAGCCAAGGCATCCGACCCAAAAAGGGAAATCACACGTACCAGGAAGATCCAGCTCGCAGATTCTATCAGAAACTGCCCTATACCTCCGGCGGAAACCACGATCAGCTCTTTGACCGTTTTCACTCGTATCACAAGATTTTCCCATCCAACCTTAATGATCGATTTGCCATTAAAAAGATGAAACAACTGATACAAAACACCGATGGATCGTCCCGTGGTAGTTGCAATAGCAGCTCCCTCCACTCCAAAAGCTGGAACAGGTCCAAAGCCGAAAATAAACAATGGATCCAGAACAATGTTGAGTCCATTGGCGATCCAAAGAGATCGCATGGCTATCGAGGCATCTCCAGCACCTCTGAAAATCCCGTTGATTAGGAAAATCAGAATGATGCTCAGATTTCCTGCATACATAATCCTCGTATAGCCGACTCCTTCTTCGATAAGCTCAGGCTCGCCGCCCATAAGGCCAAGAATCTTGTCAGCAAAGATGAATCCAGGAACACCTAGAACCACTCCTACTGCTACTGACAACAGAATGGCCTGAAAAGCGGCATTAGCTGCCTTTTTGAAATTCTTCTCACCGACCCGTCTTGCTACTACAGCTGTCACGGCCATACTTAGTCCGACAGCGATGGAATAGATTATCATTAGTACAGACTCTGTTAGTCCAACCGTCGCAACTGCATTAACGCTAACTTGTGAAACGAAAAATACGTCCACAACCGCGAAAAGAGATTCCATGATCATCTCGGCAATCATGGGTATTGACAATAAGATGATCGCCCGATTGATGTTGCCGGTGGTGAATTCCTTTTCTTCACCCTTAAGTGCCATCATCAAAAGATTGAAAACTCTACGAATAGAATAGTTAGATTTTGTCATTTCTAAAATGAAATTAAAATGTTAGTGCCCCTTAGGGCCAATAAAAAAGTATGAAAATTGGAAAATGGATAAGGTCCCCCGTCAAAGGGGATTACGCTCCGATGGGTCGATTGAGTCGAAGCTTGATAAACACTATATCCAGTAGAGACTTCATGATGCCGCAATGATAGATCAAATATTTCAAACCGCAGCGGATACGGATGAAAAAGTTTAAAGATAGTAAGAGACCCACTGGCCTAAATTCACGAGTCCCAGAAAAATGAAAAACACACCAGGTATTACATTAACGATAGTACGATTGTTGGAGACCCTTGTAAATCTCTTTCCAATTCGAACGATAATGAACAGAAGAGTGAGCTCGCCCAGAAAGACACCTAGTACATAACTCCAATAGTTCATTCCCATGAGATTGATCAGGCCATTTACTTGCAGGTACGTGGTCCATCCAAGCCAGAAAGGCATTGCTAACGGGTTAAGTATGCCAAGAATCACTCCCTTTATAAACCCCGTCTTTTCGGAATCCACAGGCCTAACATCCGGTTCCGGCATTTTTGCACGCACTGAAACTACTCCAAGGGTCAAAAGAACAAGGGCGGCAATAAGGTAGAAGTAATTCGTGAATTCAAGTTGTTCTGCAAGGTAAATCTGGATCTGAACAGCTAGTGCGGCATAAGTAGTGTCGATCAGAGCAGCACCTAAGGATAAGGACAATGCACTTCTCACTTTCTTCTTCAGGGAGAGCTGCATCACGGTGATGTTGATAGTGGCAGGTGGAATCGTCCCGACCAAACTGAGTCCAAAGGAAATCAAGAAAACTTGAAATATCATCTAAGCGAAAGATAGAAAGGAATGAGGAATCAGATCTATTTTACAACCCCAAATACCTCATTTTTAGCCTCACTTCTAAGAATGACAAAATATCGTCCCCGTCTAAGTTGCTCCGTGTTCCAGGAGATTGTGTTGGTTTCAGCAAGTGGTGTCCCCTTGTAGATGTCCTGAATTTTTCGACCATTCAGATCAATCAGTTCAATTGAGACAGTGGAATTCTGACTCTTAAATCTAATGGTCGCCAGGCCATTTAGGGGATTTGGATAAACAAACAGGTTTCGAGCTGAAACTTCTCTTCCCAAGGGCAAAATAGAACTCTCACCAATGATCTCAACTGTTTCAAAGTTCTTAAAAAGCGCGTTCGACCTTTCAGTATCATTCAACCCAAACCATTGCTCAAGTACAGAGCCGTACAGTTGGCGAAAATCGTACTCCCAGTCCAGGTTATCATCGTAGGTCATGTGATTGTCGATGACCGGATTTTTTCCTACCACCCCTCCTTTTACAGCGTTTCCAAAAAAGAACATGGGCGCAGCGGCACCGTGATCTGTTCCAAGACTTGCATTGGAAATAATGCGCCTTCCAAATTCTGAGAAAGTCATACCCAGTACCTTATCTTCAATCCCATGGAATTCCATATCTCTCATAAAGGCATGAATCGCATCGTTCAAAAGCGTGAGAAGATCAGCATGTTCTCCTCTTGCGTGATTATTTGCCTCAACCTGAGAATCGTGCGTGTCAAAACCACCAAGTCTTACCATGTAAAGCGGCGTTCCACTACCGCCTGCAATCAATTTGGATACAACCCTGAGCTGATCTGCCAGATAGTTATTCGACGGATAGTTCACGTGATTGTTCACTTTTTGAGCTACCTCCACTACACGTTCTCCAAAAAGCTGAGATTGTTTTGCAATAAGTCGAATGTACCTAAGCTGGTCCCCAGCCTGAGTCGATGGAGCGGGTTGTTCCTCATTATCTACCAACTGGTAGAAGGAATTAACACTATTTAGTGTCATGCTCATCGACGCAGCAACCCCTTGAAACAGAAGTGAGGTTCCAAACCCGATCTCAACTGATAGAGGATCCTTCATATCATCATTCGGATATGCATCGGGGAAACCCGGAAACTCTTCCTCAAGATGTCTTCCTGCCCAACCCGAACTGATCACCTGGTGGGAGTCGGATGCACTCATCCAGATGTCTGTCGAGCGAAAATGAGAGTAGTTTTGCTCCGGATAGCCGACGTTTTGAACAACCTGAAGCTTCCCTTCATCGAAAAGGTCCCTCAAGTCAGAAAGCGCCGGATGAAAGGCAACCTCGGACTGTTGAAGTGACAGCAATTCGTCCTCCTCAAGAAAGACATGGGGTCGGACATTGTTTAACTCAGATAGATGGTTCAGTGGAATCACTGTGTTCAGGCCATCATTTCCTCCCTCCAAGAAGATCATCACCAACACTTTATCTGATTCGGCAGCCCGTCGAAGTAGAGTGGCCATTGAGTTCCCCTTTGGAAAGGAGAATCCCATTGAACCAAGAACACCAGGAACGGCCATTGCATGAGCAGTATGTCTTAAAAATGTTCTTCTCTTCATTTCACATTAGTTGAAACTCCCCTAGTTGAAGAAACGGTTGGAAAAATTGAACCAGCCGGTTTTCAACAATACCTCGATTCTCTTCATTTGACTTATTTAGTTGGTACAATGCCCAGGCATCCGTCCAATAAAAATCATCTGACTGGCCAGAAAGCAGGATACTTTTAAAACCTGTTTTGACCTCTTCCGAAAGCTGGATCCCATGAAATAGAAGCGAGCACTCATCAATCAAATCATTTGGGTTACCGGGATTGTTCAATGTTTCGATAAATGCCAAAAGATCCGCATTGATCTGCAAATCTTGATGCACCCAATGCCCCCAGGTTGGAAAGATCAGCGAATCTTGTCTAACTGCTCTCTTGGTAACGGTATCAGTATTGATCCAGAATTTATCATAGGTTGGCTCCTGATAGTAGGCTTGCCATCCCGCCACTGATGGTGGGTCTCCAAATTCCATACCCAGTTCAGTCATTGACCAAATCAAGGAAACATTCTTGAGCAATGAATCATGTATATCTAAGTCTGAAGTATCTATCTCCAATGTTCTCCACAATCCAAGCAGATGATCTGCCGGATTCTTAATGACCGCACCAATATTTGCAGCATCGTAAAAATGCTCACTTTTAAATAGCGCTCTTAAGACCGGTAAAATTTCATAGTCGTTAGCTCGAAAAATTTCGGCCATGGGCGCAATGACATTTGCTTCAGTGGCCTCATCAATTTTATGATACACGAAAAAATTGTACAACCTCCTGCTCAAATAGAGTGCAGTCTCATTGTTCTCAAAAATCATGTCAAGCAACTCATCTGTCTCCTCCATTCCTGCACTTCCACCTCTTCCAGTTATCACCCTGTTTCCATAAAATGACGAGAACTGCTTATTACTGGTATCGTGCCAAGGGTCGTAAAAAACTGAATTCAATTCTCCATGCGATTCGAAATTTTCGGCACTAATGACCCAACCCGTCAGCACTTTGGCAGCCTCCTGAACATCACCTTCTGTAAACCCAGCATTTGGGCCTTTTCCAATACAAAATAACTCTTGTAATTCTCTCGCATAGTTTTCGTCCGGGGCTTCTTTGTTGTTGAATGTTCCGTTCAAGAAAAAAAGCATCGCAGGATCGAGTGTTAGCTTCTTGATCAATTCCTTGAAGTTTCCAAAGGCATTGTCGTACAGCATCTTGTAGTACTTGTAGGAAGCTTTAGCCACAAACACCTCAAAAAATTGAGTAACAAGTAGGTTATGCCAAAACAGCGTCATTTTCTGCTGAATGGTAGTCTCTTGTTTCAGTATATTGTCCACCATCCATCCCTTGAGCGACTGTATCCGCGGACCTTCTATCTCGCCATTGTACGGCGCCTCCACCCATGTGTTCCCGGAGGTGACATCGGGATCAAAAATTCCAGAATCAGGAATTTCGTAGTTATTGATCGGTGGACCAGGGAAAACGGAAGGGACCACAATCTCATCAACAGCTTGATTCATGGTAAGTCCACTGAAATAATCCAGCTCGCTTTTTCGTACACCGAAGAGTGTTCTTTTGATCAAATGAGCAGCTTGTGTCTCAGACCACTCCCCGGAGTATGGTGATAAATCCGTATCCAGTGCTGTTCGTGACCGAGGTGAAAAGTCTTGCGAAATGGGCTCAAAAACGACGGGATCAACCTTTCTGTACTTTGCAACGGTCTCCCTTGAGATCTTTCGACGTGGGTCACTGTTTCCCGAGCGGCTCATATTACGAGTGATAACTTATAAAGATACAATTTTAACTGCGAATAATACATTGTACCTATATAGTATACACACGACACGCAACAACCCCTATGTAATCTTAGTAAAATCCAATTTATATGACTGAAATTGATTATTTTTCCAGCCCATATGGAGCAAGATTACAACCTACTCATCGAAAATCTAAAGGGAAGAAGATATGATGAAGCGCTCAGGGAACCCGTTTTGTCTGATGGGTTTGAAAATTCCAGCCTTCCTGATAGCGTAAAATATGTATTGGAGTCCATGCAGGAGATTGATGTCTCCTACGCATACAAAGTCTACAATAATTCCAGAAGAATTCATGAAATTATCAATAGAGCGCTGACCCAAAGGAATATTTCGGTAGACTACAGATACCAGGGAGCGCTTAAAACCTTTACAAACATTTTATTGTATGGAGATGTCGAGATCATAGTATTAAAAAAGGACCCTTCGCCTAAACCACACCTTGATGTAAAGGACCTTGGGCAAACATTGATGGATGTGCTCTCCGAAGATCATAATTTCAAATCTATCGATTTCAGTGATAAGACCAGGATACGAATTATAGCACAAAAACCAACCTGCGAAATCGATATTTTGCCTTCACACTGGGTGGACACTCCGGATTTTCATAAGACAAAGAATGAAATTTACAGGGGTATCGTGGAATACGATTTCGTAAACACGAAGGTGAAAAAGTACTTGCCTTTTTTAAACATAGCTCGATTCAATGCCAGGAACGAACATACTGACGGCAGCTTGAAATCATTGAGTAGGCTTCTTGGCACGTTGAAGAAGGACGCTGAGGACGCTATCGATCTAAGAGATTCAGAAATAAATTCGCTGTTGTTTGCGATACCTGAAGAAGATCTAAAAGTGGGCCGCGAACATTGGTTAGGTCTTCTGCCTTTGGTTGAGGATCACGTGAACAAACTTATCGTCGATGACGAGTTCTATGCATCATTAATGTCTCCATCTAAAATGGAGAAGGTTTTTGCAAGTCAACCACAGAAGCGAGAATCATTAAGAAAAATACACGAATCGCTTCAAACCCTGATCAAGGATCTGAAACGGGATCTAGCCAGCATCGGCAAATCGCTTGAAGATCAAATCGAATATTCCGGCTTATAATTTTTTTATTCCATCATCCACCAGTTTCACCAGCCTTTTTTTATATAAAATACCTAGCGACCTCTTAAATGTCTTTTTACTCATCTGCAAATGAAACTGGATCTCTTCAGGTGAGCTCTTGTCTGTCAGTGCCAGGAATCCCTTGTTAGATTCCAACGCTTGATAAATCGAAGCAGCTCCAGCTTCAAGATGTTCAAGTCCGACCTTTTGCAGGCTTACGTCAATTTTTTTATCAGGTCGGATATTTTTGATATATCCCTTAGTGCGATCGCCAGGGAGCAGGTCCGTAAAGATTTCATTCGAAAAAACGAGTCCCTTGTACCTATTATTAATTACAACGTTTATCCCCAACTCGGTGTCTCCGGCAATTAACAAGTTGACCTCCTCACCTACCTTCAAATCAATTTCTGCACTTTCAAATCGAGATTGGACTTTTTGGGTGGCCACCAAACGTTTCGTCTTGCTATCCAGGTAGAGATAGACAAGGTAGGATGACCCTTTTTGCATCTTTCCAATTTGCTCCCTGAACGGAACCATCAAGTCCTTTTCGATACCCCAGTCCAGGAAAGCTCCGAATTTATTCACATCCTTTACCCTTAAGTATCCGAATTGATTGATCTCTATATGCGGTTTTAATGTTGTAGCGATCATCCTGTCCTCGCTATCTCTGTAAACAAAAACCTCAAGCTCAGCACCGACTTTTATGTTTGGTGGCACATACTTCGTGGGTAACAGGACATCATTCCCCTCTCGGTCTTCCAGGTATGCACCTTGTGGTGTAAATCGCGCGATTTTCAAACGATTCAGTGCGCCGATGTTCATCCGATCAGTCCCGCTCTTTTCAAGAGGGCATCCACAGATGGCTCCTTTCCTCTGAATTTCTTATAAAGTTCCATTGGGTGTTCCGTACCCCCTTTGCTCAAGACATTTTCTCGAAAAGAGACAGCGGTACTTTTATCAAACACTCCATTTTCCTTGAACAGTGAAAACGCATCTGCGTCCAATACTTCTGCCCATTTATAACTATAGTACCCTGCTGCATATCCTCCGGCAAAGATGTGACTGAATTGGACACTCATATTGGTACCCGACACTTCTTGAAAAAGCTCAGTAGGTGCAAATGCCTTTTTTTCAAAATCAGAAACATCCGAAATCATTCGAGCTTCCTCATGTGACATGCTATGCCATGCCATATCCAACAGTCCAAAACTGATTTGACGCAATGTTGCGTACGCTTCATGATACGTTGAAGATCTTCGAATGCGCTCAACCAACTGATCCGGAATTAACTCACCAGTCTCAAAGTGATGGGCAAAAAGGTCCAGGCATTCTTTCTCATAGCACCAATTTTCCATGATCTGGGAAGGGAGCTCCACAAAATCCCAGTATACATTGGTGCCAGCAAGGCTTTCGTATGTCGTGTTTGCTAGCATCCCATGCAATGCATGACCAAATTCATGAAACAATGTTTTTACCTCGTCAAATTTCAGAAGCGAAGGAGAATTTTCGGACGACGGTGTGAAGTTGCAAACAATACTTACCTGAGGCAAAATTCGTTTTCCATCCACTTTTTTCTCGCCTCGAAATGAGGTCATCCAAGCGCCTCCGCGTTTGCCCGGTCGAGGGAAGAAGTCTGCTAAGAAAACAGCAACTGCTTCACCGTTGCTATCAACAACTTCGTATGTTCTTACGTCATCGTGATACTTTGGCAATTTCTCATTCTCCGAAAAGCGCACATCAAACAGTTTTTCCGCGGTTTTAAAAACTCCATCAATTACATTTTCAAGCTTGAAATAGGGCTTAACCAATTCATCATCTAATTCGTATTTTTCCTTTCTAAGCTTTTCCGAATAGTAAGCCCAGTCCCATCGTTGAAGATCATGATCTGCACCAAGCGAGCTCATGTATTCTTTGATCTCTTCCACCTCCTCTTTTGCTCTAGGAAGGCTTTTATCCAGAAGATCCTGTAAAAAATTCATCACTTTCTCCGGGCTCTCAGCCATCCGTTGTTCCAGGATATAGTGAGCAAAAGTTGGATATCCAAGTAGTTGAGCAAGTTCGGCTTTTAGAGCAATTACTTTTTTTATGATCTCCTGATTATCTGAACTATTTCCTTTGAAACACTTTGACATGAAGGCCATATACATCTGTTCCCTTAGCGCTCTATTGTCAGCGTACTCCATAAATGGAATATAGCTGGGAGCCTGCAAGGTAAAAATCCACTTCCCTGAATGGCCCTTTTCTTTGGCCAGTTGCGAAGCACGTCCGACAACATCCTGAGGAATCCCGGAGAGATCGCTATCGTTCTCTATGATCAATTCAAAAGAATTGGTCTCTGCCAACACATTTTCTGAAAACTTCAAGGACAGTTTGGATAACTCAATGCTGATCCTTTTGAAACGTTCTTTTTCTTCACCCTCAAGTTCAACACCCCTTCGAACAAAATCCAGGTACGTATTGTGAAGTAGTTTCTTTTGCTCCTCATCCAGTTGCATCTCCTCTATCAGGTCATATATGACTTTCACTTTTTTGAAAAGATCTACGTTCTGCTTTACCTCGCTCTCAAAGGCCGTCAACTTAGGTGACAATTCCTGCGTTATTTTTTGAATCTCATCGTTGGTTTCGGCTGAATTAAGGTTGAACAAGACGGACGCGTTCCTCGAGAGTACTTCGCCAGATCGTTCAAGGGCTTCAATCACATTTTCAAAAGTAGGATCTTCCTCATTTGCCACAATCTGCTGAATCTCTTCCTTCGCCTGAACGAGCGCATGGTCAATGGCTTCCACATAATGTTCCTCTTTTATTTCTGAAAATGGAGGAAGTTCGAATGGGGTTTGAAATGGGGATAAGAGAGGGTTTGACATGCTTTATTATCTTGTAAGGCTGCAAAGGTAAGCTGACTCATTTTACATTTGTGAAAGAATTAAAAACTCATGCGATTTGTTTTTGGTGCTCTAATTTTTATTTCCTTAAGCTCCTTAGGTCAAAGTGGTTTTGTAGATCTCACTTCCCCACACAACACGGTCCGAACGCATCTTGAAAACCTGCAGCCTGAGTCATTCAATGATTCTCTTGCAGCACAGGCATTTAATCCAAAAGAAAGAACCTTGGAGGAAGCCAAGGAATCGGCGTTGAAGCTCAAGCGAGCATTGGATGGAAAGGGCATTTATATCTACATGGATGAAGTGTCGAAATCTGAAAACTACTATGATTCAACCGGCAGAAGACACAAGTTCATATTACTGCAGGCTTATCCCCGGATTTTTCTGCTGAAGAACGAAAATGGCAACTGGTACTATTCTGATTCCAGTATTGATGCGATTGATGCTCTTTACAAGGATACATTTCGATTTGGCACTGGAAGCTTAATGAACTTACTACCCAAACTTGGCACGCAAAAGATCCTGGGACTATACATGTACCAGTATATAGCGATTCTGATTTTGGCTTTTATCAGTGCGCTGGTTTACAAGTTATTTTCCTTAATCACCGAACGGGTCATTCGAAAATTGCTGTATACATCAGGCTACAAAGGAGAAACTTCCAAGAAGTACTTGTGGCTCCTTGCACGTCCAGCCAGCGTTTTTTTTATCGTATTGCTGTTGATTCTGTTTACACCAGCCTTGCAACTCCCAGCTGAATATGCACAGTATATTATTACAGGCCTAAGGGTCACGCTGCCTCTTTTTGGCACAATCATTCTCTATCGAATGGTAAATGTGATAGCGGTCTACCTGAATCGAATAGCTCACAAAACAGATAGCACCCTCGATGATCAATTAGTTCCTCTGCTTAGAAAAGCGCTAAAAACGTTCGTAGTGATCATTGGGACGCTGTTCATACTAGATAACCTGGAAGTACCTATACTTCCTTTGTTGACAGGTTTGTCTATCGGCGGTTTGGCATTTGCTTTGGCTGCTCAGGATACGATCAAGAACTTTTTCGGCTCTATCATGATCTTCATCGACAAGCCCTTTCAGGTTGGTGACTGGGTGACTACAGGTGATATTGATGGAACAGTGGAAGAAGTAGGATTTCGATCATCCAGGATCAGGACTTTTCGCAATTCCCTTGTTTATGTGCCCAACGGGAAATTAGCAGACAGCACCATCGACAACCATGGACTAAGGAAGTATCGACGCTTTTACACGCAGATAGCCATCAACTACGATACACCTCCTGAACTGATCAAGGTTTTTGTTAGTGGCCTGAGGAAAATTGTCCAAGAACACCCAAATACCAGGAAGGACAATTACCACATCTATTTTAATGATATGGCTGCTTCTTCCCTGAACATTATGTTTTACATTTTTTTCGAGGTGCCCTCATGGGCGAAGGAGCTGGAAGCCAGGCACGAAGTACTGTTGGAAATCATGAACCTTGCCAAAGAGCTGGGAATAAATTTCGCATTCCCTACACAAACCTTGCACGTTGAGAATCTTCCGGGCCAATTGCCGCTATCTCCTACTTATATTTCAGCTAACGAGGCAGAAGCTAAACTTTCGTCTTTCTTTGAAAAAAAAGTTGATTAAGGCGCACCTGTTTCTGTCAGGTGATGAGCTTTTACCCAATCAAAAACATTGAATTCTAGTAGCTGGGTTTCTGTCTCGTCGTTGAATATCTCTTCAATAACTACAAAATGACGGTGTCTGTCCAGACCTTTGTATCCGAGGAGAAAGTATTCCCATTCGTTCCCATCCCACATAAATTTTAAGAAGTGAACAGAGACAATGTCTTTTCCTTCCCCATACTCGCTGATTAAATAATCTCTTTGTTCCTCGTCTGAGACCAAAACAGCAGTCATTTCCCATAGTTCGTCTCTTTTGGAACAATAGGCATGCAATTCGATATCACCCTCGACTTTGGATTCATCCTTTTGCTGCTTCATTTTGAAGTGATCAAAAGAGTGAACCTGGGGAGCACTGACATAATAGCCAGTATAGGATTGGCTGAAAGCAAACAGAGCGGCAATGCTTAGTGTGATCGTGGCGGTAACCTTTTTCATAACGTGTATTCCTTAAGTCCAATTTTTGTTAGAATACAGCTAGTTGATGAGACAATACTATCAAAATAATGCCATCAGTTATGGGCAAAATCGATAAGTGGGACTTAAACCGTCGATAAAGTGGAAAATTTGGCCTATAAACCAAATTACTTATATCTATTTCAGCTAACAGGAACTTAATTCTTATTTTCGCCCTTTATCAACCTAAAAAGACTCAAAAAGATGAAATTCGGTACCAAGGCACTGCATGCGGGCATAGAGCCTGATCCTTCAACGGGCGCGATCATGACACCCATTTTTCAAACCTCTACCTATGTCCAGGATGAACCTGGAGTGCACAAAGGCTTTGAATATGCGAGGACGCAAAATCCGACGAGAAGTGTGCTTGAGAAAAACCTGGCAGCGTTAGAGAACGCAAAATTTGGCCGATGCTTCGCTTCCGGTATGAGTGCCACGGAAACGGTGGTTAAGACACTGAGGCCCGGAGACGAGGTTGTAAGTACTGGTGATCTGTACGGAGGCAGCTTCCGGCTATTTACCCAGATCTTCGAAGAATTTGGGATCAAGTTCACCTTTGTTGATATGCGTGATGTCTCGGCAGTGAAGGAGGCAATGACGGACAAAACAAAACTCGTTTGGGCGGAAACTCCCACCAACCCAATGCTCAACATTGTTGATATCGAAGCAATTTCATCGATCGCTCACGAAAAAGGCGCCAAGGTTGTGGTTGACAATACGTTTGCTTCGCCCTATCTACAAAATCCACTTGACCTAGGGGCCGATGTAGTCATGCATTCTGTAACTAAGTACATTGCCGGACATTCAGACGTAATTATGGGCTTCCTTGGCACAAACGATCAGGAGTTAGATGAGAAGTTTGGCTTTATTCAGAATTCAAGCGGCGCAGTTCCCGGACCGCAAGACTGCTTCCTCGTGATCAGAGGAATTAAAACATTGCATGTAAGGATGCAGAGACACTGTGAAAATGGTGCGGCAATTGCTCATCATTTAAGGAATCATCCTAAGGTAGATAAGGTATACTGGCCTGGGTTTGAGGATCACCCGAATCATGATATTGCAAAAAGGCAAATGCGAGATTTCGGAGGGATGATGTCTTTTGTCCTAAAAGAGGATTCCCTTGAAAAAGCGGAAGCCACTCTTAGCGCGTTCAAATTGTTTAGCCTCGCTGAATCCCTAGGTGGTGTCGAATCATTGGTGGGTCATCCAGCCGGAATGACTCATGCAAGTATTCCAAAAGAGAAGCGGATCGTTGGTGGACTTGTTGATTCATTAATGAGATTGAGTGTTGGAATCGAGGACATCGACGATTTGATCGCAGATCTGGATCAGGCAATTGGGTAGGTTAATGACCACAAAGGATACGAAGAATTCACTAAGGTCACCAGTCGCTTTGTACTCTTTGTGAATTCCGTGCGTCTTAGTAGTGATCAGCTAATCAAGATTTTTTGAGATCCACGCATCTATCAAGCCGAAAACTTCCTCCTTTTCCTCATCATTATGCGGTTCATGGAAAACCCCATCCAACTCTTGGAACTGGATCTGATTGGATTTTTCTACGGCTAGACTTGTCGTTTCGAAGCTGATGATTTGGTCTTGATTGCCGTGGTAAACAAGACCAGGCAACTTAATGTTTCCAACGTTCGCAGAAACATACTTTCCCCCAGCAACCGTTTCGTTGAAAAATCCAGCTGAGATTTTGTTATGAACATGTGGATCTGATTGATAGTTTTCCGCTACCTTTTGATCCTTACTTAAATGCTCTGGATTTAACTCACTCGCTAAAGTCAGTCTTGGGAAGATTTTAGCCATGAATTTTCCAAGTTTCACTTTCCAGTTAGGTGGTTCAAAGGCAAGTGCCAACCAAGGGGAAGAAGCAATGAAACCTTGCAGCTCGAGCACAGGCTTTTTCAAAACATAGTTTAGTGCCACGCATCCTCCAAAACTGTGTCCGAATAAAAACATCGGGACATCCAGGTAGTTCACCCTCACAAATTTTAATGACTCCTCGACATCAGCAAGTATAGCATCCATCGATGGCATGTGGCCTCTACGTCCCTCAGATTGACCGTGTCCTCTAAAATCAAAGCCTATACTTGCAACCCTCTTTTCACTGAGATACTGCATTACGTGAGCATACCTTCCTATATGCTCACCGTGCCCATGAAGAATACACACAACAGCAACAGGGTTCTCAACTTTACTAATTATATAATATAATTTTAGGCCGTCACTGGATAGAATACAATTGCTTTCTGATTCGCCTGTCATTCTAAATGGCAAATTAGATAAATAAAGAGATCAGTGGAACGTTTATTTGATTATGCGCAAGTTTTTTGAAGCCGTTATATACTCCCTTCCTTTTCAGTTGGCTTTTTTGCATGTAAGAAAAAATCTTGCGCTGCTGGCATTATGGGCAATTATCGTGGCTGCATTTTCCGGCGGGTTGGGAAAGGTGTATGGCATCCAGTACTTGTTTTTGGATCCTGAATACCAGGAGCAGGTCAACTTCTGGAGCTTCTTCTGGGTTGGAATGGCTTTTGGAAACCTGGTGATGGCATTTCACATCACCAGCTATATACTTGATGGTCACAGGTTCAGGTTCGTAGGTGTGCTACAACGTCCATTTGCGAAATTCTCCCTGAACAACAGTATTGTTCCCCTACTTGTCCTTATCGCCTACCTGGCAACGATGATTGGATTCCAGGTGGAAAATGAATTCGCAACGAAAATGGACATCGTTCTCTATGTACTCGGGTTTTTGTCGGGGATCACAGCACTGATGCTTTTAATGTTCCTATACTTCCGATTTACGAACAAAGACATATTCAAATTCGTCGCAAGCACAGTGGATAGACAGCTTAGAAAGAGTTTGATCAGTCGACACCGGATGATGGGAAAGCTGAAGGAAAACAAACAGGATAAGTACAAAGTCCGATCCTACCTCGATTTCAAGTTGAGAGTCAGATCGACCGAGGCAATCGTAGATTTCAGCAATCGAGAAGCTGTGCTTAAAGTTTTCGATCAAAATCACTTCAATTCTGTTTTGGTAGAGCTTATGTTCATTGGGGTTATCCTCCTTCTCGGTCTTTTCATGGATTACCCATTTCTTCAGATTCCTGCCGCTGCAAGCTCACTGGTTATACTTTCCATTGCCATTATGCTGATTGGAGCCATTTCATTTTGGTTCAAAGGATGGGGTTTGGCTTTTGCAATTGGACTTTATGTGCTGGTCAATTTTGCGATCAAGAATGAGATAGGCAAGGAGGTAAACAAAGCAGCAGGTCTTGACTATAACGCTGGTAAGATAAGCTACACGATTGAGTCCTTACAGGAATCCCACTCGAAGGCACAGTTCCAACACGACGAACTCCACATGTTGAAAACACTTGAAAACTGGAAGAAGAAATGGCCGGATCCTCGAAAACAAAAAATGGTGTTCTTATGCGTCAGTGGTGGTGGTCAAAGAGCTGCGCTTTGGACGGTCAACGCCTTATCAAAGGCAGATAGTGTGCTTGATGGAACTCTTATGCAGCAGAGCGTTCTTATCACAGGTGCTTCCGGGGGAGCTATTGGGGCCGCATACTATCGCGAATTGTTCAGGCAGGGCTTGATCCAGCAGAAAAAAG
This sequence comes from Cyclobacteriaceae bacterium, assembly GCA_028285685.1. Classification (GTDB taxonomy): domain Bacteria; phylum Bacteroidota; class Bacteroidia; order Cytophagales; family Cyclobacteriaceae; genus Ekhidna. Next base: position 91,819 of record JANQOR010000006.1, read on the forward strand.
ATGTGATGCTCACCAATATGGGCAAGGACAACTTAAATCCTGTCATCTTCAGTCTTCTTGTTAACGATCTTTTTATCAAACTTCAAAGTTATGAATATGCTGGCAGAAGCTACAAGATCGATCGTGGTTACTCTTTTGAACAGAACTTAAACAGAAATCTTGAAGGAGTTTTATCGGGGAAAATCAGTGATTACAGGGAAGCAGAAGAGAACGCTGAAATTCCAACTCTGATCCTTTCCCCAACCATTGCCAACGACGGAAGAAAACTCTACATCTCTTCTCAACCTGTTTGCTATATGGGAATCTCTTCGGAGGTCACAAACGATCCCTCACGTAAAATTCGGGGGGCAGATTTTCAGGCGCTCTTCAAGAATCAATCAGCAAGTGACCTGAGTTTTCTTTCGGCCTTGCGAATGTCAGCATCATTTCCTTACATCACACCATCTATAAGTCTGCCAAGCGAACCACGAATCGAGATCATGGACGCCGGAATATCAGACAATTTTGGAGTGTCGGATGCACTAAAGTTCATTCACGTATTTAGAGAATGGATTGAAGAAAATACTGCGGGAATCGTCCTTGTTGTTATTAGAGATACAAAGTCTAACTCGCCCATAGAAGACCGTCCAATTCCATCCGTACTGGATAGGATCACATATCCGATCGCCAGCGTTTACAACAATCTTTCCAGTATGCAGGATATTAACAATGATGTCAGAATCGAAAAAGCGAAGGACTGGTTTAAGGGTGACTTTGATGTGGTGGAGATTGCATACGATTCACACTACAATGCAAAAACTGAATCAGACATCAAGCGTGCATCCCTTAGCTGGCATCTCACCTCATTGGAGAAGAAGAACATTATCGAAAATGTTGACATTGAAAGCAACCGAGCCCAGTTGCTCAGATTGAAAGAGCTTCTCAGAAGCTCATCAACTCCTTAAACCTGGATGTCTGTCTTCGCGAAACCTCAACCTCAGTTCCATCCTTGAGGTACAGTCGAATAGTGCCGCTAAACCAGGGTTCGATCTTATCGATCCACTTGAGGTTGATGATCTGCTGTCTATTAGCCCTGAAAAAAACTTCCGGGTCCAGCCTGGATTCCATATACTGCAAAGTTCTTGGAATCATTGGCTTCTGATCCTTGAAGTAAATCCGTGTGTAGTTGTCCCATATCTCAAATATCCGTACCTCACCCAGGTTGACAAACCAACATTTTTCTCCATCCTTCACAAACACCTGACTAGACTCGGTGAGTACTTTTTTAGAGGAGTCCTTTTCACGATAGTCAGTCCTGGCACGCTCTAGTGCTTTTTCAAGTCGTTCTTCAGTTATTGGCTTTTTCAGATAATCGAGCGCATTGTATTCGAACGCTTTCATCGCAAACTCGCTATATGCAGTAGTAAAAATTACCACAGGCACCTCCTCAAGAGATTCTAACAACTCAAATCCGTCTTTGCCAGGCATTTGAATATCCAGGAACAACAAATCAGGTTTTAACTCCTCGATCTTCTCTAGTGCTTCATCAACATTCTCAGCTTCCCCTAAAACCTCGACATCCTTTACTTTCTCCAACAGAAATTGCAATTCCTGACGAGCCAATCTAGTATCGTCTATAATCAATGCTCTCATTTTTCCAGTGGGAGTTTAAGAACAGATTTGACCATATCGTCATCTTGAATTAGCTGAAGATCAGGCTCTTTTTCAAAAAGAATGCGAATTCGTTCCGTCGCATTTCTAAGTCCTATCCCGCCATTATGATTATTTGGTTTCAATTTACCTGTATTGCACACCTGGAGAACGAGTTCACCTTCCTGAGATTCAACTATAACTTGTATTTCACCCCCACCTTTGACCTGTGAAATTCCGTGCTTAACAGCATTTTCAGCCATGAGTTGAATAATCATAGGCGGTATTTTATACCTATCTAAATCGGAACTCGAATTAATGGTGAAATGAAGTCTTTTCTCATAGTGAATCGCTTCCAGTTCCAGGTATTTCTGCACTATATCCAACTCGTCGGCGACCATGACTTTCTCATTGTTATTGAATTGGATTGAATATCTCAGTAGTTCTGACAAATGAGATACCATATCCCGGGCCTTCATCTGATCTTCCAGGATCAATGCACGAATGTTATTCAAAGCATTAAAAAGAAAATGTGGATTTATCTGAGCCTTCAGGGCAATCAATTCGGCATCTTTAAGCGCAGTCTGCAGTTTCCATTTCTCTATTTCCTCCTTTTTGTAGTTTCTGAAATAGTAAATAATAAGATAGATGCCAGTCCAGAGTGATTGATAAATAAAGGTTTGCAGCGTGTAGAGCAAAAAGATTGGTATGGAAAATTCATTTTTAGGTGCTATTGTAGTGAAAGCATAGGTATAAATAGTACCCAGTGCATTGGCAGTTACAGCAAGGATCACTAGTGTTGGCAAGAGACGAACAATGAGTGCCTTCAACCTCAGCTTAAGCCATTTTCGTCTTTTCATCCACAGGCGCAATAGATGAGTCGATGTGAGCATCATAGCTGCTCCCAAAACAACAAGACCTATGTTGGGGAGATTTATCTCAGAGAAAAGCCCCGAAATTAAAAGGCCAACGACCCCATAGGTTGACCATGCGGTAATCTGAATGACCCAATACCACCTATTTCTTGACATATTTCAAACGCATTGACAGTCCAATAATAAAGAAAACCAGCCATGGAGTGACATAGGGAGTAAGGTCATCTATTTCACTAATAAAAAAGTAGTTAGTGAGACTCGCTAGGAGTCCCACTATCCCAAGAACAAGAAATTGGTTAGCTCTTCTCATTCAGGAAACTTTTTATTTTGGAAAAATAGAAATCCGGATCGTCCCACATGATGAAGTGTTTGCCCTCATCTGTCATTTCTATTCGAGCACCTTTCAAATTCTTATATTGATGTTGAAATGTCATTTGAGTCATCTCCTTTGTCACACCATAGTCCTTATAGCCGATCCATGCACCCAGAACCAAAGTCGGAGCCTTGATCCTCGAGATTTCATTTCTTAGATCAATTTGATACAATTCATACATTGCTTGAGCAACGGTCGGCCCGTGGCTCTTTCTCCCCCACTCCATGACCACCTCTATGTCTTCGTCATCTTTCATCATGGTTTTGAGCATTGTTGGCTGCATGGCTTCATATTGTTCGGGAGTTTGCAATTCGATGTTTTTCTTCATCATCTCAGCCATTGACTTGACGGTTTCAGGTGTTGCCTGAGGGTTTTGCATAGCACCTAGAAATGGAAGCCCATCAACCACAATTAATTTTGAAGCGATTTCAGGTTCCTTGGAGCCTATATACAAAGTCAGAAATCCGCCTAAGCTGTGGCCAACGATCACGGCATCCTTCAGCTTCTCCTTTTTCAAATAAGAGATTAGTTCATCACCTGCGTACGTTAGATAAGTTTCCTTCTCAACAGGTGCCTGACCAGCAAAACCAGGCAATGTCACCACATGACATTCGTAGCTAGCCTTCAATTCCTCAACCGTTTGATCCCAGACATCTCCTGAACAAGAAATGCCTGGGATAAGAAGTACAGGAGACCCTTTTCCGGTTACCTCCACGTTAAATGTGTAAGTCTGGGCCTGAACAATGTAGACCGCAACTAACAGTCCGAATAAAGCAATTAGTCTTTTCATAATTATTTGAGTTTAAAATGTTTTTTGTCCCGATAACTATCGAGAATCAACACCTCGAAAGTACGTCGGCTGGTCTCCTACCTAGTTAGTTTTAAAGGGAGTGGTTGATTTGCACAGCCAAGTGGTTAACATTGTCACCTCACTTTATGATAAAGATTTGCAACTTCTGCTTGCAATGTCCAGTCATATACTAAAACCATATAACTATGCTTCGAAACCTTTTCCTCACTTCGCTCAGATCTTTGTTGAAAAACAAAAGCACGTTTCTATTGAACATGGTGGCACTTACCATTGGCATTTCCGGATGTATTATGGCCTATTTGCACATCACGTACGAAACCAGTTACGACCGATTCCATTCCAATGAATCCAGGATTTATCGGGTAGTAACCGGGGATGTTGCCAACCAAAATGGCTGGGTGAAGGTCTCCACACCCATTCCTCCAAAACTAAAAGCCGAACTACCAGAGGTAGTCTCTTACGCGCGTTTAACGAAGTTTAGTTACAATGAGAAAATTGCAGTAGAGTACGATGAAGCAGTGTTTAACGAGGAAAACTTCTTTCTGGCGGATCCATCTCTATTCTCAATTTTTGACATGAAAACGGTTAAGGGTCGGATTGATGATGATCCAGCTGGAAACCTGGCCTTCCTCTCAGAAGAGATGGCAACAAAGTACTTTCAAAAGGAAGACCCAATTGGGAAAGTCATACGGGTGGATGGTCGCATGGATTTCCAGGTGGCTGGAGTATTTGAAAATCTCCCTACCAATAGTCACTTTGATATTGACTTTGTTGTTCCTTTCGAAAATCTGCCTGCTGCTAAGCCTGGCTCTAGTCTCACAGCAGGTTGGGGAATGTTCAATTACTTTGCTTACGTTCTACTAGAAGAAGGGACTGATCCTATTCTGGCGGAGGAAAAAATGAAGGCAATCACGGCAGAATATGGGGACAATCAATCTATGCAATTTGAGGAACTTGCTTTTCAGGCGTTGAGAGATATTCATTTTCAACCGAACAGAGGAAATCTAAAAGCTTCTTACAACTCCCGATACCTGGTGATCTACAGTTCAGTGGCTGTGGCAATTTTGTTGATCTCCTTCATCAACTTTATAAATCTTAGCGTTGCCAGTTCCACCAGGAGAATAAAGGAAGTTGGTGTCCGAAAAGTATTAGGTGCCTCCAAGTCACAGTTGGTTTCGCAGTTCGTTTCCGAAAGCATTATTACCACCACCATTGCTTCAATTCTTGCTTTGCTCATATCTGACCTAGCACTTCCAACCATTAATAATATCATCCAATCGGATATGACGGTGAATATTGGAGATCCTATTCTAATTGCCGGGATTGTCGGATTGATTGCAGCAATCGCGCTTTTCTCAGGACTGTACATTGCACTTTATATCCTCTCATTTAATCCTGTCAATGCCGTAAAAGGGGTGGTGAAAATCGGAAACAAAGGGAAAAGATTCAAAGAGTCACTCATGACCGTTCAGTTTGCTGTGTCCTGCATCTTAATTCTAGCGTCAGTCTTCATTTACCGTCAACTTAATTTTTTAAAGAGTCATGATATCGGACTCGATCAACAGGGCATTGTAACTCTACAGTTGTTTGATCAGGAATCGCAGGAAAAGGTTGAATTGCTGATTCCGGAACTCGAAAAAGTTGCCGGTATTCAAAAAGTATCAGGCTCCAGGTTTACTCCGGGTGTGGCTAACTGGCGGCATACCATGCTATTGGAGGGATTCACGGATGAGCAGGCAGAAGAAATAAGTTGGAATTTGATCTCTGTAGACAAAAATTTTGTCGAAACATTCGGTATAGAGCTCAGAGAAGGTGATATCGATGAGATCAAGGCACTCTCTACAGGTCAACGATACACTTATATTGTCAATCAAGCGGCGGTGAGGGAGGCTGGATGGGGAACCGGACTAGGAAAAAACATATCTCCTTTTGGTCGCAGTGGATACCAGCCTATCGCTGGTGTCGCCGAGGACTTTAACTACAAATCACTGCATATTGCTGTGGAGCCTTGTGTCCTTGTCATTTCCGACCAGGACAAATACAGCCAGGTGTCCATCAAGTACAGCTCAGAAGATCCACTTGGTTTGCTTTCTGATGTTGAGACAAAATTCGCAGAGGTAATGCCAACCACTCCATTTGAGTATGCATTTACTGATGATCAATTCAATAGTCTTTACAAAGTAGAAAATCAAACCAGTCAACTCATTGGTATGCTAACAACGATCGCTATCATTCTTGCTTTGCTTGGTGTATATGCGCTACTCAGTTTTACAATCAAAGAGCGAACAAAAGAGATCGCCATCAGGAAAGTGCTTGGAATAAAAATGAAAGGCACCTTGTTCCTTCTCTCAGGAAATTACATACGGCTATTGATCATAGGAAATGTGATTGGAATTCCAATCACCTGGTATATCATGAACGGTTGGTTGCAAAACTTTAGTTACCAAATATCATTGGGTTTTGTAACATTCATTGGTGTAGCCATCGCTACTTTCCTTTTGATATTGATCGTGGTTGGATTCAAAGTGGTACAAATTGAGAACATCAACCCTACTGATGCATTGCACTATGAGTAAGAATTTTATTTAGTGCTCCTTAGCTGCGGACCAGACGGAGCACAAAAAAGTACAAGATAAGGATTGATAGATATTATATCTTTATGGTATAACCTATCTACTCATGAAAAGAATATCAGTTCTATTCCTTGCAGCTATTTTACTTCAATGCGCCCCCAAGGAATCCTCGATTTCCTTGTCCGACGAGATCAGACAAATAGAAAATGGGTTAGCAGAAGTGATCCAGGTCAAAGGAGAATCCCCTACGACCTTTTCGATTGAGGAACAAATGAAGAAGTTCAATGTTCCAGGTTTGAGTATTGCGGTAGTCAGGGAAGGAAAATTGAGATGGGCTAAGGGATATGGTATTGCAAATTCAGAAACCGGTACCAAGGTAAATGAACGTACCTTGTTTCAGGCAGGATCTATAAGTAAGCCCGTTGCTGCTCTTGCAGCGTTGAAGCTTTGGGAAGAGGGTAAAGTGGATCTGGACACCGATGTCAACACTTATCTAACAGGTTGGAAAGTTGAAGAAAACAAGTTTACAGAACAAGCAGATGTCACACTGCGTCTCTTGCTCACCCACTCCGCCGGAATGACCGTTCATGGTTTTCCTGGCTACAAGCAGGAGGCTTCCTTTCCTGACATTGAAACTGTTCTAAATGGCGAAGGAAACACCGGAAGGATCTATACCGACACCATTCCAGGAGCAATATGGAGATATTCAGGTGGAGGGTACACCATCATGGAAAAGGTAGTGGAGGACGTAAGTGGGATGCCACTTGAAGTTTATATGAAGAACAACATTTTCCCTCTTCTGGAGATGCAGAGAAGCACGTACAATCAACCTTTGACGGAAGAATTCCTGGATAATTTCAGTGCAGCCTACGACTGGGAGGGCAATTTGATTTCTGGTCTGTATCACAACTATCCTGAACAAGCGGCTGCTGGCTTGTGGACTACTCCTTCTGATCTAGCTAAGTACTGTATTCAAATTCAAAATATCTACAACGGACAGGCTGACGGAGTTCTAAACAGGGAAACCGTTGAGGCCATGCTCACAAAGCACAAAAATGATTGGGGATTAGGTCCAAGTTTAGAGGGCGAAGGAAATTCTCTGCGATTTGGGCACGGAGGCAAAAATGCTGGTTTCACGAATGATATGGAGGCCTACGCAAAAAAAGGCGATGCAGCAATTGTCATGACCAACGCCGATCAAGGAGGAGCACTTATGAGGCAAATAATGCTCTCAATCAGCAACTACTATGATCTGGATATTATGAAACCTGAAGTCATTGAAGTAGTGACTCTGGATGAAGCGGCTCTTCAACGATTCGCTGGCAAGTATCAACTGGATCAAGATGATAGCAGTGAGCCCTACTTCGTCAACGTTTCGGCGGAGGGAAATACACTGGTGGTCGATGATCTGGAAGATGGTGACCAGTACATCTTAAGGCCAACAGGAGAATTATCATTTAAGGACACTAGTAGTGGAGATGAGATGGAGTTTAAAGAGGATGGTTCCACACTAGAGTTCGTTTGGAATAACAGGTTTCGCTTGGTTAAGGTGGAGTAGAGTACCTTAAAAGAATCCCAAGAATATTATCACCGCAGCGATGACGTCTATTGTAGCGTGAACCAGGATAACCACCCACAAATTCCGATCAAATCTCACATACAGCAATCCTAGTATTAAACCGATCACTCCTGAGGAGAGTATCCCAACAATTCCCTGATAACTGTGAGCTAGTCCGAAAACCCCAGCAGAAAGTAAAACAGCTAATATTGTTCCTGCCTCTTTCCCTCCAATTAAATCATTCAATCTATCTAATAGAAACCCTCTATAAATCATTTCCTCTCCTATTCCAGCATAGAGGAGTGATGCTCCAATGGCAGCAAATAACATTGCAATGTTTCCTTCGATCCGTTCGAAAAAGCTTCTATCGAATTCCTCTCCTGTGAGAAACTCGAGTCCGGGAATAAGTACCAGAAAACCTATAAATCCCAGAGCTGCACCCATCAACAGACTTTGAGCTAGGTATTTCTTCTTAAATGTATGTTTGGTTAAGCCTACCTCTCGCCAATTCTTACGATGAACTCTGGTGGGAATAAAGAAACTTAGGGAAATAATACCTATTAGCAAGGGGTTTCCTAAGGGGATGGGTGAAGGTGCATAACCGGCAAATCTCCAGGCAATCATAAAAGATATCTCGATCAACAAAACAATCTTCGCCGCAGTTTTGATTTGATTCATATCGACTTTTAGCTGCTAAAATCAACAGGTGTTGCTTTACTTTCATCCAGACGTATACTATTGGACTAGTCGACTTGAAGTTTTTGTTTCCTGAAATCTTTTGGGCTTTGTTGAAGCTTCTCTTTAAAAATCGAGTTGAAACTTGATTTGGACTTAAATCCCGCCTCCAAAGCAATTCCGAGTATAGAGTATTTGTCGAATTGGGGATCTTGTAACATCATTTGTGTCTCCCTTAGACGGTACTCATTCAGCAATTGATTGAAGTTCATTTTGTAATATTCATTTATTATGCGGGAAAGTACATTAGGCCTGAGCTCCACCCTCTTTGCGAATTCCGAAAGAGTCATTTCAGGCAACTTGTAAACCTTCTCTCTGGTTAGGAGCAACTCAATTCTTGCAATAAGATCCTGGAATTGTCCAGCTGGTATTTCTGTATTACGATATTTAACGAAGGTCGAAAGATCTCTGAAGGTCTGACTGGCAGTTCGATGGAACACCTCAGGGCTTCTCAAACTGGTGTATCCGAGAGAAAAAATAAGAAGAGTCATGATGACCCAAACCGGAACTGCTAACCAAACCAGGCTCACTTTGCCCTGCCAAAGTACGATCAAGCTCAAAATCACCAGTGCACTGACACAGATTATTAGAGAAGTGGCTACCAAAAAAGAAATCCAGGTGATTTTAACTGAAGCATACCCGGATATCTTTTTATATCTCTGAAGCTCTCGATAAGAAAGTGAGATGTAGAGGAGCAAATGGATGACACCTGAAAGGTTCAACACGATGTTATTGATTAGGGGATCTCTCGTAAAAAAAGAGGTAGACCAGCCCATGCCCTCAAACAGATAACTGATCAAGAGTATCACCGTAACCAGGGCAAAGGGTATAGCATGATAAGCAATGGATCGTAAGCTCGGTTTTGAAGTTGTAATGGTCCTGGCATACAGATAAAGCGTAAAGCCGCTGAAAAGAAAAGGCAGACTAATAAAAGTTGGTAGTTGAAATCCTCCTTCTACTACTTTGAATGCATTTTCGAGCAGAATAACCGAAAATGAAAAGATATAAAATGACAAAAATTCATTTCCTGTATCACTCCTTACAGATCTGAAAAGAATGATAGATTGGATGATGCCATGGATACCGCAGATCAATAAGTAAAATTCTAAAACTTTCAAATGGTATCAATTTTGCCTGACCGAAGAACCTCAACCTTTAACAAAGGAAGCAAATGATTTGCAATGAATATTAAAAAAAGTCCCGACCTTAGCCGGGACTCATTCTTGGCAGAATACCGGATACTGTCCGGCACAGTATGACTAACACCTAGTCAATTTTATTAAAATGTAGCTACTGAAGACCCTGAAATAAATGCAGGGTAACTTCTAGTATTGCATTCTCTGAACTAGTCGACATTATCATGAAGGAATTTGTTGTTTCCCAAAATCTGATTGTCTTCTGTCAGGTTAAACTTCGAGATATTGTTTTCTGATGAATGAGGCGCATCCTTTAACTTGATTTTCTTGCGCTCATATGCAGGAACATCCAAGCGCTCCTTGAATTCCTCCGTCGGCATTTCATATTTTTTCCCTTCGAACTCCGCTTCTCTCTTTTCCCGATCAGAAGCCAGCTCCTGCTTCTTCGACGGGGACACTTGATTGAAAACGTCAGCTATCTCAACTTCCTCCTCGACGACTTCTTCATTCGTCTCTTCCTCTTCCTTGAACTTGTCAGTGAAATCGAATTCAAATTCATGCTCCGTGGTCTCCTGCCGATCTTCCTCTTCCACTTCACGCTTGATCTCTTTCTTCAACCAACCAAACTCATAGGAAACGTCGTCTGTTTCCTCTTCCTCCTCTTCTTTAAAGATCAGGTCTTCAGTAGGTTGCTCTCGTTTTTCATCAAAGAGCTCTATCTGCTTATCAGATTCTAAGTCGAATAGTTTCGTGTCATCGTTTTTGTTGACGTATTCTCCGGCAGCACTTACTTCTCCAAATCCTGTGGCAATCACCGTTACACGGATGTGTTCACCCAAATTACTGTCAACACCGTGACCGAAGATTACCTCCGCATTGTCACCGGCGTACTCCTGGATGTAGTCTGTGATGTCGGTCAGTTCGTCCATTTGTAGCTCAGCTTCCTCTCCCGAAATGATGGACAGCAAAATTTTCTCTGCGCCAAAAATGTTCTGTTGATTCAGAAGAGGGGAGTTCAACGCCTCCTCCGCGGCTCTGCGAGCTCGATTTTCGCCGAGGGTTTTTGCTGATCCCATCACCGCAGGCCCGGCATTTTTCATAACCGTTTTTACATCCTCAAAGTCCACATTCACGTAGCCTGGGACAGTGATAATTTCAGCAATACCTTTTGCTGCGGTTGTCAACACATTGTCTGCTTCGCCGAACGCATCACGGATAGAGAGATTACCATATACCTCTCTTAACTTATCATTCATAATCACAAGAACCGTATCACAGTACTTTTTGAGCTCCTGGATACCCTCATTAGCCGCTTCCATCTTTTTCTTACCTTCGAAAGCAAATGGAGCTGTGACAATTCCAACAGTCAGAATGTCCAATTCTTTCGATACCTGTGCAATGACAGGTGCAGCACCCGTTCCAGTACCGCCACCCATCCCGGCTGTGATAAACACCATTTTTGTGTCCTGCGATAGAAGATCCCGAATTTCTTCCTTGCTCTCGATAGCAGCGCTTCGACCCTTGTCTGGGTTTGCTCCTGCTCCTAAACCGCTCGTCAGATTGATTCCAATCTGCAGCTTGTTAGGAACAGCACTACTCTCGAGTGCCTGGCTATCTGTGTTGCAAACCACAAATTCCACGTCCTTGATTCCAAGACTGTGCATGTGGTTGACTGCATTACTGCCTCCTCCACCAACACCCACTACTTTAATAATGGACTTATGGTGTGAGGGTAAATCAAATTGATACATGTTTTCTGCCATAATAGTATAGTTTAAAGCTGAAAGCTGTAAAGTCTAAAGCTTCAAATGACTCGACTTGAGGCTAAGACTTCTCACCTTTAGCTCAGTTTATTTTATCATCAAAATCATCGATCAGCAGGCCTTTGGTTTTTTCCAAAATGTTGCTGAAAAATTTATTGCCTTGTTTTTGCTTTTTACGTTCTCCAAGGCCCGATTTCTCTATTTCATATCGTTCCTCTCTCATATCCAGTGCCTTGAATCCCGAAAGCACCAATCCCACCGAAGTGGCATACATTGGGCTCTTCGCCGCATCTACCTTACTCTTTCCAAGATGCTCGTTAGGATAGCCTACCCTGGTATCCAATCCAGTCATATATTCGAATAGCTGGCTCAGATTGGTAAGTTGAGAGCCACCACCTGTTACCACAATCCCGGCCGCTAACTTTTTATGATATCCGGAAGTAATGATCTCCGTATGCACCAATTCAATAATTTCCTGCATCCTAGCCTCTATGATATGAGCCAGGTTTTTGATGGAGATTTCTTTGGGAGGACGATTTCTTAATCCAGGAATAGATACGATCTCATTCGGGCTTGCTTCTTCTGCGATCGCTTTCCCAAATTTCGTTTTTAGTAATTCAGCCTGGTGTTCCATCACCATGCAGCCCTGTTTAATATCAGAGGTAATTATGTTACCTCCGAACGGAATTACCGAAGTATGTCGTATGATATTGTCATAGAAAACTGCCACATCCGTGGTGCCACCACCAATATCTACCAGACAAACACCGGCTTCTTTTTCTTCATCACTTAGAACAGACAGACTGGAAGCAAGTGGCTCAAGTATAAGGTTCTCGATTTCCAGGCCTGCTTTTTTCACACACTTGTTAATATTATTAATTGCGTTTGTCTGTGCAGTGATGATGTGGAAATCAGCTTCGAGCTTAACACCGGTCATCCCCACAGGATCCATAATTCCCTCTTCGTAGTCCACGATGTAGTCCTGAGGCATCACGTGTATGATCTCGCTACCTGGAGGCGTAACGATTCGATGCATATCACTGGTAAGCCTACTTAAGTCTTCAATGGTGATCTCCTCATCAGTCTCCCTGGTGATCGACCCATGATGAACTGCGCTTTTGATGTGCTGACCTGCTATTCCAACATTCACAATTCGGATATCAATCCCCGACTGATCACTCGCTTCAGCCATAGCCTTTGATATCGCGCGGACCGTTTTATCAATATTGGTCACTATGCCGCGAATGACGCCATCAGAGACCGCTTTACCCATCCCGAGTATTTCAAGTTTCCCGAACTCATTTTTCTTACCGACAATGGCGCAGATCTTTGTCGTGCCAATGTCGAGTCCTACAATGATTTTATCCTCCATAATTTCTACTATCTAAGTCGTTACTGTTCACAAATAATTTGGTTATCAAATTTTAAATTGACTTGCCGGTACGTGTTCCAGCCTTTTTTAGGTAAAATTTCCTTATAAAAAATCATGAGCCGAGCAAACTTTGCTTCCATGTTTTCCGGTTTCCCGAATAGTACTTTTTGTTTTGTCACTTGAGGAAGCAATTCTATATCTCCATTTTCTAAAATGACGATATGAGTAATCTGGGCTCTCCAAAAGTCACTGGACTCAATATATTTCAAAAGCTCAAAGACCGTGTTTCCATATGCTGATTCATTGATGCTTTTCTCCCAGCCGAAATCAAAAGTTGTTTCAAGAAGTGGCACACGAGCCGTGTGCTTGGCATTCACCGGCAAAATCCTACCTTCGGTATCGATGTATTTGTCTTCTCCTTCACGCATCAATACCCTGGCGATTGGTTTGCTTTGCTCCACTGCAACTCTTAAAGTTCCTTTCAAATCACGATATACTTGAGCTTCCCGAATAAATGGATTCTTCTCAATTCTCTCTTCCAATATTTTTGGCTTCAATTCAGAAAGCTCGGAGCCTATAATAAAGTCAGAGGCATCAATCGTCATCAGGCTCATCACTTCCATTTGATCTGTAAAGAAGTTTCCATCTTCTTGAGCGATGGTAATATCAATGCCATCGATTTTTCTGTGAGCATTCTTGACACCAGAAAAAGTGATTAGTGTTAAAACAAGCAGTCCTGTGAAGGAATAAAGCAATATGTTCTTCTTTTCCTTACTCATCGTCATCCAAACTTTTAGACTCTAATACATCATAACTCTCTCCATATCGCTCTCGTAAATGCTCTCTGATTTTTGGTACTTCTTTATCTATATCTCCTGCTCCGACCGTCAGGATCACATCTAACTCTCTGTTTGCAAGCTCTTCATACAAGGTCTCTTTGTTAACGAGCACCTTGTTTTCATTTTCCATAAGATCGAAAATGGACTTAGAAGAAACTCCCTTGATCGGTTTTTCTCTAGCTGGGTAAATTTCCATCAGGATCACTTCATCGGCTTTATCTAACTCAGCCGCAAACTCCTTTTTGAAATCTCTTGTTCGAGAATATAGGTGAGGTTGGAAAATCACTGTAACCCGCCGCTTCTTCGACAACACCCGGACAGACTTTAGGAAAGCCGCAATTTCTTCTGGGTGATGGGCATAGTCATCAATGAGTGCGGATTTGGGATTTCTATAAACAAATTCAAACCTTCTTTTGACGCCGGCGTAGGTCTTCATTCTCTTGCGAATCTGCAATCCTTCCATACCCATTTCCAAAGCAACGGTAATGGCAGCCAATGCATTTTCTACATTGTGATAACCAGGGACTTCAACGTACACATCAGATATTTTCTCCATGCCGTATCGATAGGTGAAGACAAAAGCTCCGTTTACAATTCGCAATGCGTCGGCTATTGCATCTCCTGTTCTGATTGCATAAGAGATATACTTGTTTCCAGGGTTGATCTTGTAGCCAGCTTCTGAAGCCATGATTACTTTGCCACCATCCGCTGTTTTTTTAACAAACTCCTCATACGTGTCCAACATTGTACTTTCATCTCCATATACATCAAGATGATCAGCATCGAGCGAGGTAATCACCGTCACGTTCGGATGGAGTTGCAGGAATGACTTGTCAAATTCATCCGCTTCAACAACAATGGGTGCCATTTTATCGCCGATGACGAGGTTTGATCCGGTGTTGGTCATCACTCCGCCAACAAAGGCAGTACAACCTTTTCTTGTTGCGCTTAACAAATGAGCGATCATAGATGCAGTGGTCGTTTTTCCATGCGTTCCGGCAACTGCAATGGTGTAGCTGTGTTCCGTGATGATACCGAGAACTTCAGACCGCTTCTTCACCGTGAAATTTCCTTGCCTGAAAAAAGTAAGTTCCTGGTGATCTGCTGGCACGGCTGGAGTGTAAACAATCAACGTTCCCTTCTCCTCCAAAAACTCATTTTTGATCAAGGTGGGTTCGTCCTCAAAATGTATGTCAATTCCTTCGTCTATCAGCTCAGTAGTCAGATCTGTCCTGGTTTTGTCATACCCAGCCACCAAAATTTTAGATGCATGAAACCATCGCGCGATAGCACTCATCCCGATACCACCAATACCGATAAAATACACTCGTTCTATTTCTTTCAGATTCATGCGATCAGTTTTATTACTTCGTTTGCAATATCCACCGCTGCATTCTCGTGAGCCATGGATCTTACCTTCGTCGAGAGACGCTCTTTTTCCTCTTCATTGCTAAGTAAAGCAATAGCTTCATCCATCAGCTGGTTGACGGCATCTTCATCTTTCACCATGTGTGCCGCTTCGTTCTCCACTAAAGTCCTTGCATTAATCGTTTGGTGATCTTCTGCAACGTTTGGTGATGGTACCAAAATCGCAGGTTTTCCAGTTAATGTAAGCTCAGCAATTGAAAGGGCACCTGCTCTGGAAATCACTACATCTGCAATTGCATAGGCAAAATTCATTTGGCGTATAAAGTCTTTGATCACAACGTTCTTGTTCCCCTGACCCGCACGTTCCAGCATCTCCTCATAATAGAAGTTTCCCACTTGCCAAATCAATTGAATATCATTTGCATCCACCTTTTCCAATCCTGCCAACACACTCTCGTTTATCGTTCTGGCACCCAAACTTCCTCCAAGCACAAGTAGCGTTTTTTTGTTAGCATCCAGCTCAAAGTGCTTCCACGCTTCTTCCATTCGATTTGGATTTAACTGGATCGTTTTCCGCACCGGGTTACCAGTCACGGCAATTTTCTCTTTAGGAAAATACTTCTCCATACCTTCATAAGCCACGCAAATCGTTTTCGCCGACTTAGAAAGCCACTTGTTTGTCAATCCGGCATAAGAATTTTGTTCCTGAATGAGTGTAGGTATTTTTTTTCTTCCTGCCACATATAAAAGCGGGCCACTAGCATATCCTCCTACACCCACAACCGCATCCGGTTTAAAGTCTTTGATCAGCCGTGCAGATTGAAGTAAACTGGAGCAGAGTTTGATCGGAAACATTATGTTGTCAGCCGAAATCTTCCGTTGTATTCCGCTAATCCAGAGTCCGACAATTTTAAAGCCTGCTTCAGGTACTTTTTTCATTTCCATTTTTCCTTTTGCTCCAACAAAGAGGATCTCGACATTCTGAAGAATTTCCTTCAGTGCCTGGGCAATAGAAATCGCGGGGTAGATGTGACCTCCCGTTCCACCGCCGCTAATCATAATTCGATATGGTCTTTTTTCTTCGATTACGCTGCCTCTTTATATTGATTACCAAATGCTCCTCCGAATTCATCTATTTCTCCCCGGCTTACGCTAAGGATGATCCCTAGAGTCAAACCTGCAAAAAGCTGTGAAGTACCACCCATACTAATGAACGGAAGAGTCAAGCCTGTGACTGGTCCGAGTCCCACGGCTACACCCATGTTCACAATTGCCTGTATTACTATCGCAAAACTTAAACCCGCAGACAAGAGTCCACCGTATGCTCGATCGGTGTCTTCTGCTGCCTTCATGCCGCGGTACAGCAGTGCCAGGTACAAAAACAAAATAATAGCTCCCCCTAGCATTCCATATTCCTCGACAATAATTGCGTAGATGAAATCAGAATAGGGATGAGGTAGGAAATTTCTCTGATCACTTTGCCCAGGGCCCTTTCCAAAAAAACCGCCAGAAGCAATTGCAACATAGGCTTGTTTAGCCTGAAATGGTGTCTCCTTTTTCACAAAGTTCTCAATTCTGTTTGCTGCAGTACTTCCCCTCTGGCCCACAAAGAACGCAATGGAACCGAACATCGCACCGATCGCCACGAGCATCAGTAGATATTTCACAGGTACACGTCCAATAAACAAGACCAACATGCAAGTCAGAAATAGCAGGATCGCTGATGAAAAATTTGTCAGAGCTATCAACCCACATATCAGCCCGATCCAGAAAAGCATCGGAATGATGGCCTTTTGAAAATCGTCAATCGTGTGCTGCCGCTTTGATAGCATACTTGCAAGCGTTACTATCAATGCGAGTTTGGCTAAATCAGATGGTTGAAACGCCTGGTTAATTACCGGAATTGTAATCCATCTTGACGCCTCATTGATCGTCGTTCCGAACAGCCAGGTAAACAGCAGCAAAGGCACACTAAGCCATAGAAGCAATCGAGATATCTTAGAGTAGTATCTGAAATCAATTCGATGAGCTACCCAGATTGCGATAAGACTTAAACCAACAAGGACGGAATGTTTGATCAGGTAATATTCTGTGTTACCACCCATCATTTTGTAGGCCAGACTTCCGGTTGCACTATAAACAACCAGGATACTGAAAATCGACAGCACCAGGACGATAAACCAAATGATCGGATCACCCTTCAGATTGCTATATGCCCAATTTTTTATAGCTGTCATGATTTTGTCATTTTAGTTGCGTTACTCAGTTTTTTGACTGCTCTCTTAAATTTATCGCCTCGGTCCTCGTAGTTGTCGAAGAGGTCGAAGCTGGAACATGCTGGTGACAGCAATACCACATCTCCGGGACTTGACCAATCGTATGCCACTTCAATGGCATTCTTGACATTGTCCACTTCAGTGACACGTCCTGCTTTTCCTGAGAAAAAGTCAATCAATCGATGATTATCTCTTCCCAAGCAAATCAATCCTTTGACCTTGTCCTCAACTAGTTCCTCCAACTGTTGATAGTCATTCCCTTTGTCAATACCACCTGCAATCCAAATAATTCCCTGCTTGATTCCATCCAGGGCATAATAAACTGAGTCCACATTGGTTGCTTTGGAGTCGTTGATGTACGCCACTCCATCTATCTCAGCTACATATTCAAGTCTGTGCGGTGCATTCTTAAAGGTTTTCAGTCCTTTCAGAATCTTATCGATCGGCGAATTCAAATGGATAGCGCTCAAGACAGCGGCCATGCTATTGACCATATTATGCTTTCCGATCAGGGAAATCTCTGAGATTGGGATCTTGTGGTGTTGATCATTATCACGGAATTCATAGTTGAATATCAGATGATCTTCCTCAAGATATGCGCCCAGCTTTTCGTGTTTGGATGCTGACATAGCAAAGACACAGCTTTCCGCTCTTCTTCTATTAAGCTCCTCCGTTATAGGTTGCGAATCGGCGCAGTAGATAAAGGCCTCCTCCTGAGTAAGATTTTCAATGATCCGAAATTTCGAATGGATATAGTTCTCAAACTTGTTGTCATATCTATCCAGATGGTCAGGAGTAATATTCAACAAAATCGCTATATCCGGTTTGAACTCTACTATCCCATCTAGTTGGAAACTACTAACCTCAACAACATAATAATCATAACCGCCTTCTGCCACAAGCCTTGCGAAGCTGGTTCCTACATTTCCACCCAACGCCACTTTATAACCCGCAATTTTCAGCAAGTGGTGGGTCAAGAGCGATGTTGTGGTTTTACCATTTGTTCCAGTAATCGCTACAATTTTTGCATCGCCAACAAAACGATAAGCAAACTCAATCTCAGAAATTACATCAAATTTCTTTTTAAGTAGCTTGGTAACTATGCCCGCCGAATCGGGAATTCCAGGGCTTTTGACGATTGTAACCGCTTTCCTGATTCTATCCCAGGAATGTAGGTTCTCTTCGAACTCAATATTGTGGCTTTTCAGTAATTCCTTTCTCTCATCTGAAATTGTGCCACCATCAGACACAAACACCTCATAGCCTTCTTTCAATGCCAGGATTGCAGCGCCCACCCCACTTTCTCCTCCACCTAATATGACTATGAGTTTTTTCATGTTATTCCTCGCTAGGTATTTTTTCGTTCATCACCTGGTTAATGCAAGCTGAGTAAATGGACAGTAGGTCGTATCCCTCCTTTAGAAAATCCTCAATGATACTGATAGGCTCTTTTTTGTTGGCAATATCCAATTGATCCAATATGAAGATGATCTCATCCATATTGTCTTCAACTCTTTCTACCGCATCACCAAGTTGAGTTTCAGTTTCAGCCTGAATCAATTTTTCCAGGTAGGAATGAAGAAATTGTGAACTTCGAATAATTACTGAAGTGGCATGAGTTAGCCCACCGGAAGGTATTAGCTCCGAAAGCTGTACTGCCCCTTTCTGGAATTTCACGTTCAACTGATGTAAGTCTGCTACTGTCATTTATCGAATTTTAAGCGTTGCAAGGGTGAAAATGGCTAACAGAATCCCGATCGTCCAAAATCGTGAAACAATCTTGGCTTCATGCAAGCCCTTTTTTTGATAGTGATGGTGAAGCGGAGACATCATCAAGATGCGTTTCCCTTCACCGGTTTTTTTCTTTGTGTATTTGAAATATGAGACCTGGACAATGACAGACAAGATCTCAATCAGGAAGATCCCACATAGAACAGGTATCAACAATTCCTTTCGAATTACAATGGCGAGCACCGCTATAATCCCACCCAGAGAAAGGCTTCCGGTATCGCCCATAAAAACCTGCGCCGGGTAGGAATTGTACCATAGGAATCCAATGCAAGCACCGACGAAGGCAGTACAGAAAATTACCAGTTCTCCGGCGTTAGGAATGAACATGATGTTCAGGTAATTAGAAAAGATAGCATTACCTGAGAGGTAGGCAAAAATGGCTAGAGTCAGTCCGATAATGGCAGAGCTGCCCGCAGCAAGCCCGTCTAATCCATCTGTGATATTGGCACCGTTGGAAACCGAGGTAACGATGAAAATAACAATCAACACATAGACCACCCAGGTGAAGGTTTCCAGGGGTTTTGGCAGCAGCCAGTCGTACTGAAATTCATTGTTGGCAACGAAGGGAATGGTAGTCACAATGGAATCGTACTGTGTGTAAGCCTCTCCTGCCATGTCCTGGATCACAACATCTTCATGAAACACCAGGACCAATCCAACAAACAACCCGAGTCCTACTTGCCCTACAATTTTGAACCTGCCTCTTAATCCTTCCTTGTTTTTTCGCTTGATTTTTAAGTAATCATCAATAAAACCGATGATGCCCATCCACACAGCCGACACTAGCAGTAGGATCACATAGATGTTTCCTAGATCACCAAACAATAATGTGGGGATCACAATTGCCGATATAATGATAATGCCACCCATAGTCGGTGTTCCCTGTTTTTCTAGCTGACCCTCTAACCCCAAATCGCGTACAGACTCACCGAGTTGATTTTTTCTAAGAATGTTGATCAGTTTTTTCCCAAACGTGATGGTGATAATCAATGACAAAAGTGCTGCCATACCCGCGCGAAACGAGATGTACTGGAACATGCCTGCTCCAGGAAAATCAAGTTCATTCAGATAGTCAAACAGGTACTTAAGCATTGATTTTAGGATTTTTGATTTTTTTCGATTTTCAGTTCTTAATTGTTAATTGTTCAATATTTCACTCAGCACTTCCCTGTCGTCAAAATGGTGACGTTTACCTTTCACCTCCTGGTATGTTTCGTGCCCTTTTCCAGCCACCAAAATGATATCCTGATCGTTAGCCAAATTGCAGGCAGTACGTATTGCCTCTTTTCGATCTTCAATCACCATAACGTTTCGCTCAAACGTTTTTGGTATCCCCACTTTCATGTCCTCAAGGATCTGATGTGGGTTTTCGCTCCTTGGATTATCAGAGGTCAGGATCACTTTATTACTCAGCGAAGCAGCAATTTTTGCCATCTCAGGTCGCTTGTCTTTGTCCCTATCACCTCCACAGCCAACAACGGTCACCAATAGCTCATTTTTTGTTCTGAGTTTATCGATGGTCAGAAGTACGTTTTCCAAGGCGTCCGGCGTGTGTGCATAGTCCACGATTGCGAGTACATTGGAGCTATTTTCCACCTTTTCAAACCGTCCGCTGACTCCGCTTGAAACGGACAAGCCACTTAAAATATCTTCTTTGTCCTCATCAAGAAGAATCGCCACGGCATAAGCCGTCATCAAATTATATGCATTAAACTCACCAATAAGCTTAAACCAGACATCCACCCCACTGAAATTCAATTCGAGTCCTTGGAGTGTATTATGAATAATCCTTATTCTAAAATCTGCCATGGACTTGATGCCCATTTTGAATTTCTCTGCCTTAGTGTTTTGCAACATCACTCCACCCCTCTTATCATCCACGTTTACCAAAGCAAATGACTCGGAGCTTAGGCTATCGAACAAGATCTTTTTCGCAGCTATGTACTCATCGAAGGTCTTGTGATAATCAAGATGGTCATGCGAAATATTGGTAAATACGCCACCGGTAAAGTGAACCCCTGCCACCCGATGCTGAACAAGTGCGTGAGAACTCACTTCCATGAAGCAATGAGTACAACCCTCACTGACCATGTCAGCAAGCAGTTCATTCAATTGGAGAGCATCTGGTGTCGTGTATGCAGCATCCAAAACCTTTTTCCCAATTCGATTTTCCACAGTAGACAATAAGCCTGCTTGATAGCCCAAATGAGTAAACAACTCAAACAGCAGTGTGGCGCTCGTGGTCTTCCCGTTCGTGCCAGTGATACCAATCAATTTTAATTTCTCTGACGGCCGATCGTGAAAGTTGGAAGCAATTATCCCAAGTGCTTCCGCTGAATTTGCAGTCTGAATAAAGGTGATCTGTCCATCCGCTTTTTCAGGAAGGTATTCACAAACAATCGCCTTTGCACCCTTGGCAATTGCCTCATCTATAAAATCGTGACCATCTACAGTTAAACCCTTGATGGCAACAAAGAGTGTATTTTTCTTTACTTCTCTCGAATCGAAAGCAACACCAGAAACTTTACATTCCCGATCGCCGGTGAGTGATTGAAGCGAGATACCGTACAATATGTCTTTTAGTATCTTCATCAACTCATCTGTAGTTTAATGGTAGAACCTTTGACTATTCGACCTCCAGGTGTCTGGGATTGTGTTTGAACCCTACCTCGACCGTCAGTTTCGACCTCAAGTCCCAGGTTCTCCAGCACATAGATGGCATCACGCAACGTCATTCCACGAACGTCTGGTACCTTGTTATAATCGATTTCATTAGCCTCCCAGTAGACCGCATGATCAATAACATCGGTTTTCACCCACTCTGATTCACCTAATGAATGATTGGAAATGCCAAACTCGTTGCAAATCATTGTGAGTTCTTCCTGGTTCCCTGCCTTGATGTAGGGAAAAATTCCCGTTACTTCTGTTCCTTCCTCTTTGATCTCGTGCAGATCCAATTCAAGCGAGTAGATCTTATCAGCTATTTCTTTAAAAACCGGTGCAGAGACATCGCTTCCATAGATCTGATAACCTTTTGGATTATCGATCACCACGATACAGCTGTATTTAGGCGCCTCAGCTGGGAAATACCCAGCAAATGAGGTGTAGTATTCCCTTACGTAGCGGCCATTTTTCACTTTTTTGGCTGTACCCGTTTTACCTGCAATTTTGTAATGGCTGTGGCTAATGTTAGAAGCGGTTCCTCTTTGCACCACTCCCTCCATCATCGTCTTCACTTTGTCCAGCGTCTTCGACGAACATATCTTTTTGTTAATCACCTCTGTCCTAAATCTCTCCACTGTCCTGTCTGCACGCATCACCTCCTTAACTATAATTGGCTTTACCATTTCTCCATTATTAGCTATTGCATTGTATAGCGTCAGCATTTGAAGAGGAGTCATTTTCAGTTCGTATCCATGTGACATCCAGGGAAGGCTAATACCACTCCAGGTCGTATCCGATGGATCTTTAATGTATGGTTCACCTTCGCCAACCATCTGAAAACCAAGTGGTTGATCCAACTTCATCATCTTCAGATAATCAATGAATTTTTCCGGGTTATCATTGAAATAGTGGGTCATCAATTTTGCCACACCGATGTTGGAAGATTTCTCAAAAATCTCTTGTACCGATAGTCGACCATAACCTCCAGGTTTATGATCTTTCATGGTTTGATCAAAAAACTCTAATTCTCCATTGCCAGTATCGACCGAATCAGTCAGCTCGATATCTGTCTCCTCCAGTAGCGCGATCATACTTGCGAGCTTAAAGGTGGATCCCGGCTCACGTGACCCTTGATTTCCTACAGCGTAATTGTAGCGTTCGTAGTAATCTCCAGCTGAGTTTCTGCTTAAATTGGATATCGCCTTGATCTCGCCGGTCTTCACTTCCATTACCACGGCTACCCCATAGTCCGCATCGTGTTTTTGAAGCTCATCAAGTAATGCCGATTCCGTCACATCCTGAAGATCAACATTTATGGTTGTTTGAATATCGTACCCATCTACAGGTCTTTTTTCGGTACCGTCATACACTGGCTTCCATCCACCTCCAGCCATCTTCTGGTAAAGTGCCTGACCATTGATTCCCGCCAACTGCTTGTTGAAGCTATATTCCAAACCTACAACACCACGATCATTTTCATTTACATTGCCAATTGTGCGATAACCCAAATGGGAAAAAGGCAAGAACCGTTTTTCCACCTTTTCGAAGATCACCCCCCCCTTAAGCCTACCTTCACGAAAGATGGGCCAACGCTCCATTCTCTTTTTGTCCTGATAGCCAATCTCCTTCCGGTTTAGGGTAATGTACCTCCTACCTGCTTCGCGGGCATCATTGATTTTTCTCTTGTACTGCGTAGGTTCTAAATCCTTATAGTATTTTGATAAAAGAAGACATAACGAATCAATGTTGTTTTTGAACAGGCCATCAGGTGCTAGATATGGATCAAATGCCAGCCGGTAAAAGGGCAGTGAGGTTGCCAAGAGGCTGCCATCGTCGGCGTAGATATTGCCACGGGTAGCTTTCACATTCATTACTTTCATACCAATGGTTTCACCAAGATCTACCCACTTGTCACCCTCTATGTATTGGATCTTAACCATCCTGAAGACAACAGCACCTGCCACTAGAAAAGTGAGAATGAACGCAATTCGAACGCGAAATACTATGCTTCGTTTGATGCTCACTTGTTTTTAATTAATACAGGTGATTCTTTACTTTCTCTTAATCCAAGTTCGGATGCTCGCTTGGCGACTTCCGATTGCTTGCTTTCATACATGAATTCTGCTTTTAAAGTCGTGTAATCAGCCCTCAAGTCCTCGACCTGCTCTTCCAGTTTATCGATTGATCTGATTTTTTTCTCGGCATAATGGCGGTTTCCTATGTAGATAACACATAATAGAGAGAGGAAAAGGATCTGCGGAAGGAACCGCACATGGATCACTTCACTAATTGAACTGTCCATCCGAAGGAATCGATTGATTACGAAGAATATACCTCCTCGTTCTTCCTTCTGGGGTAATTTATAGGTGTTTTCAGCCATTTTCATAAGCAGTAAGCTTTAAGCTTCAAGCCTCAAGCTCAATACCTGTGTTGTAGCTTGTGACTTGCAACTTCACTTACCTTTTTCTGCCAATTCTCAGCTTTGCACTTCTTGCGCGGCTGTTTTTATTAATTTCTGCCATGGTCGGGACGATGGGTTTTCGGTTGACCGGATCAAACACCCGGATCGGGTTACCATAAAAATCCTTCTCGTCCGTCCCTTTAAAGTTTCCTTTATTAATAAAGTTCTTCACGGGTCGGTCCTCTAAAGAGTGATAGCTCAAGACCACCAGCCTACCATCTTTCTTTAGCACCTCACCTGCTTGAGTCAAAAAATCTCTCAGCGCTTCAATCTCATCATTCACCTCAATTCTGAGAGCCTGAAATACCTGTGCCAGATATTTCATTTCTTTACCTCTAGGAGCATTCTTCAATGCAATTTCCTTCAGCTCTTTATTGGTTGTGATCTCACCATTCAACTTGAAATTCTCAATCTCACGAACCAATGTTCTTGCATTTTTCACTTCACCATAGGCACTAAACAGATGAATGAGGTCCTTTTCAGCATACTCATTCAGCACTTCACGTGCGCTCACGTCAGCTCCCTGGTCCATCCGCATGTCCAAGACTCCTTCAGCACGAGTGGTGAACCCTCTTTCAGGTGCATCAAACTGGTGTGAGGAGACTCCAAGGTCTGCCATTATGCCATCTACTTCACCGATCCCATGAAATCGCAAGTATTTCTTCAGGTGTCTGAAATTTGACTCAATAAATGTGAAAGAACTTTGTTTGTCCGCCTGCGCCGAGGCTTCGGCGAACCTATCGGCATTTTTCACAGCATCTTTATCCTGATCAAATGCTATTAAATGTCCCGTACCAAGCTCGTTCCAGATGGCCTGACTGTGTCCACCACCACCGAACGTTACATCCACGTATACACCGTCCGAGTTCAGATTCAGCCCTTCCAGACTCTCTTGCAGCATCACTGGCTGATGGTACTGACTCATTTTTCATGTTTTTCTCCCTCATCCCCGACCCTTCTCCCCATGGAGAAGGGAGTCGTTCTCGCTAAAAATTTTGCTCTTTCTATTGTTAGATTATTCATCCAAGAATTTTTGAGCTAGTTCTGAGTACTCGGTCATATCCTCGATCAGATGATCATTGAA
This sequence comes from Cyclobacteriaceae bacterium, assembly GCA_028285685.1. Classification (GTDB taxonomy): domain Bacteria; phylum Bacteroidota; class Bacteroidia; order Cytophagales; family Cyclobacteriaceae; genus Ekhidna. The sequence goes on from JANQOR010000006.1 coordinate 117,127, forward strand.
TACGGTCGGGTTCCACATCTCTATATAGTTGCCCATGCCGATTAGAATAGCTTCTTTTTCTATTTGTGCATGAGCGAGCATTGACTTGGGTATTAACATTCGATTGACACTATCCAACTCTACCTGGGCGATGCTCCTGAAAAAATTCCTTTTCAGCTTACGCTGTTCCGGATTGAATTCACTCAGCGATGAAATCTTGTGGTGGATCTTCTTATACTCCACCATTGGGTAGAGGATTAGGTTCGGCTCAAATCCCTTCCGAATAACCAGTTCGTTAGTGGAGACCTCAGGGAGGTTGGTTTTAATCTTT
>JANQOR010000018.1 GCA_028285685.1 Cyclobacteriaceae bacterium
AGTGAAGTGCTTTTTTTTATGCCTACTGCTTTTTCCTCAATCAGTAGGTCGTTGTTTAGTCCCGATAACTATCGGGACCGACTGGGGGCTCTTAAGAATCAAGCACTTTGCACTTAGTGAAGTGCTTTTTTTTATGCCTACTGCTTTTTCCTCAATCAGTAGGTCGTTGTTTAGTCCCGATAACTATCGGGAGCGACTGGGGGCTCTAAGAATCAAGTACTTTACACTTAGTGAAGTGCTTACGATGGAATTTTTTACAGATCCTATAATTGTATCCCACATCTCTTGATGAGGTGTATATTATGTTAAAAAAGACTAACTTGTAGTACACCAAAATAACTTAATTATGTGCACACACCACCATAATCCACTTCAGTGTATTGTTCCACCTCACATGGCAGAGAACATACTTGACAAGGGAAGCCCACTACAGATCGAGAGGGTTCAGCAGAATTTGAATGAAGCGACTCTCTTACGAGACGAGCGGCAGGCTTTTGCAAAAACATCTGCAAAGCCTACCGCGACAGCCGGACAGAAAGATCGGAAGATATATGATGCACAAAATGGGACAAGGCTTCCAGGTACGTTGGTACGAAGCGAAGGGGAGGCGGCAACTGGAGACACTGCGGTCGATGAGGCATACGATGGAGCTGGGGCAACCTACGATCTATATGACGAAATATTTGAGCGAAACTCTATCGATGCGAATGGGTTGCAGTTAGTGTCAGTTGTACATTACCATGTAGGCTATGACAATGCTTTCTGGGACGGTCAAAAGATGGTTTATGGAGACGGAGACGAGGACCTGCCTGAATCAGACAGACTATTCAACAGGTTTACGATCGCAGTAGATATCATAGGGCACGAGCTCACACATGGGGTTACCCAATATGAAGCCAACCTGGTTTATCAGGATCAGTCGGGAGCATTAAATGAGTCATTTTCCGATGTTTTTGGGTCGCTGGTGAAGCAGCGAATTAACAATCAGACAGCTTCTGAAGCAGACTGGCTAATAGGCGAGGGGCTGTTCACTTCTAATGTAAATGGAACCGCGATTAGGTCCATGAAAAACCCCGGGTCAGCTTACGACGACCCTGTATTAGGTAAAGATCCGCAGCCTGGTCATATGAACGATTATGTAAATACTACCGGAGATAATGGAGGCGTCCACATAAATTCGGGAATTCCAAATAAAGCATTTTATGAGGTAGCGATGGAGTTAGGTGGATTTGCCTGGGAGAAGGCAGGAAAGATCTGGTATGTTACACTTCGAGATAAGCTTAGTTCGACCTCTGATTTCCAGACCGCCGCAGATAGCACTGTAGAAGCTGCTGCTGAACTTTATGGCAAGGGCAGTGATGAACAGCTAGCTGTGAGGAATGGATGGCAGAAAGTAGGAATAGATGTTGTTCTGGACTTAGATGCTGAAGAAGGGAACACAGAACCAGAGGATGGGACTGACAAAAGTGGGAATCGAGGTTGTCTTAATTTAGGCGGTTTGTTTGGAAAATAGCCTGCATCACATTCATGACAAATTTGATCACATTTAAAAGTGTCATTTTTATTCTTTTTTTTACTTTGGACTATGTGAGGATACAAGAACCCTTTAGCATACTGTTTGAACGATCGGGAGGATTTACGGGTATCTCAAGATCCACCGCCATCAAGAGTGACTCTCTCACCATCGAAGAGCAGGACGAGCTCAAGCGAATTATTGACGAGGCTGATTTTTTCAATTGGGTAAGTAGTGATGCAGAACAGAACAAGGTGACCGATCAATTCCGATATTCGATTACCATAGAGTATGGAGTAGAAAAACGGGAGTTGATACTAGGAGAATCAGAAATTCCGGACCATTTTCGTCCACTCATTACTTATCTTGTCACAAAAACCAGAACCCAAAAGTGAATCGACCGTGCGATCAATACGACGTCCGACATTCAGGATAAAAGAATAGCGCAATTTCTCCTGATCAATTGAAGTGAGAAACTGCAGTGGAAAAGCGAAGGACCTACAACAAGTTTCCAAATTGATTCGTTTGGTTAATAGATCAATCCGGTTTCCATGCGCCAACTCTTAGCATTTGCCACCCTATTAGGCGGCACTCTGCAGCTTTTTGCAAATAATCCGTCCATCAACTTTTCTAGGGATTCCTATCAAAATGTATTGAAACAGGCGCAGGCACAGAACAAGCCGATCTTTATTGACTTTTATACGGAGTGGTGTAAGCCTTGCAAATACATGGAGAAGGAAGTCTTTGTGGATCCGGATGTCGGCGCATTTATGAATGAGCATTTCATCTCTCTCCGAATTGATGCAGAAAAGCAAGAGCCCGAGCTGATTACCAAACATGAAATAACTGTCTATCCAACCCTTGCTTACTTAGCGAAAAATGGCAAACTTGTTTTCAGGCAGGAGGGAGCTGTTGACAGTGAAACGTTCCTTCAACAAGCAAAGGATCTGATCAATCAAAAAGTATACAGTGAAGACTATGCTAAACGACCTAAAAATTCGGAGGCCGTTTACAACTATGCTCGCTCACTGAAAATGACTAATCCACCAAAGGCCAACAAGGTAACTCTTACTTACCTGAAGGAAGTGGGCGAGAAAAAATGGAAAAGTGAAGAGAACTGGAAGATCATCACTGAATTTGTGATGGGTACCAATCTGATCTCTTTCAAGAAAATTCTTGCTGATCCTGATATCCGAGAGCTATACCCGGAAGAGATCAAGAATTTTGCTTTTCGCGGCATACAAGACCTGTTGCAAAGAAGTCTACGTACCCGCAATGCATATAGCCTAAATCAAGCGGTAGGGATCGTCAAGAGATACCCTGACTATTTCTCTAATCCTGATAGTCTCACACTATCCAGTAGGTTATACTATGCAGAGCAAAACGCACCGGAGGATTTACCAGATCTTCTGCAGACATACATCGAGACCTATTCTGACAACCGTGAAGATGCCTTGTTACATGCAGCTAAGCTCTTGATCGACAAACACTTCAACCGGGACATAATCCAGATAGCTATTAATTGGGCGAAAGAGTCGCTCCGCATTGAAGAGTCAGCCCAGGCAAACATGATGCTTGCCTTAGCTTATGAAAAGTTGAATGAATTCCCGTCTGCAAATGCCTACATAGTCCTTGCTCTTAAAGAATCAGATGAAGCGATGCTTCCTATCCTGGAGAAGCACCTCGAACGCATCAATCACAAGTTGACTTTGGAAACGAACGAGGGTGTGACTGCTGCAGCAAATTCAAGACTGAGTGATGACGGCCGATTTACACTGGGTGCCGGAACGAAACGTTTGATGTATGGCTATCCTATTCCTACCTCTACCTCACATTTTGTCGTAAAAATAAATGGCAAACTTGCCACTAACAGCCCTAGTCTTGCAGCCAAGGGACCATTGCATTTGACGGGTAAATTGAACTATGAAGGAACGGCAATGACACCGGTAATTCAAATCGATTTCGAGTTCCAGAAAGTTAGAATCATTCAAAAGCTGGAACCTGTAGATCGAGATTTCAAATCGATTTCAAGAGGATACGCGCAGTACTACAAAGTCAGTTACCGGTTTGAAAACCTCGCACAGTCCGCGAAGCGGATAGGGCTCGGAGTGCTTTTCGATACAATGATTGATGATAATGACCATTGTGTGATTGCTGCTGATGGTAAGGTAGTTGAGACTGAATATGGTTTTGCCGGTTATGGTATACCAAAGGAGCTGTTATTTTACCGAACCGCTGGGGACACTTCGGATATGATGGGAGCGGCGGTCATTCGTGGGAATGGCGCAACAATGCCAGACAAGATGGTCATTGGCAGATGGCCCGTCTTACATGAGACCACCTGGGAGTTGCGACCAAAAAAAGTGAAGTATGGAGATAGCGCCTATTTCCTGCAATGGGAAAATCGTAGGCTAACCAATAGAGCGCAGGAATTTGTGACTTACTATGGCCTGCCCCCACACAAATTGCCCGAACTCAGACTAATTATCGAGGATCACAACCTATTGACCTTGAAAGAAAATATCTACTTCGTAACTGGTAAGGACGATGTGGATCTGAATGCCAAAATGAAGATTACATCCATCCTGGACAACGAGAATTATATGATTACGGGCGTTTTGTTAAATGGCTATGCGGACGTCACCGGTAATGAAAAACTCAATTTTGATCTCAGCAAGAGGAGAATTGAAAACGTCGGAAAGTTGTTTACTGCTTACAGCATTCCTTACGTTCCAAAACCATACGGAGTGGAAATGTCTGAAAAAAACAGACTCAATTCCGCATATGGTAATGTTTGGGATAGAAGAGTTGAGATTGTGGTTTACTACAAGATGAAGGAGAAGGATCCACCACCGAATTAACGGGGTCTATTCTCCGGTGGCAACTGGTAAATCACCAGGGCGGCCCCACTCACTCCATGAACCATCGTATACAGACAGCTTTTCAAATCCGGCGATATTTGCCGCTAGAGATATGACGCAAGCTGTGAGTCCGGACCCGCAAGAAAAAATCAATTCTTGATCTGAAATACCCAGACGCTCAAACTGTTTCTTTAAGCCTTCCGCTGGCAGCAACTTGTTTCCATCGATAACTGCTGAGAACGGTAGGTTTAGTGATCCCGGAATGTGACCACTGCGAAGTCCGGCCCGGGGCTCAGGTTCTGATCCCGCGAAGCGACCTTTTGACCGTGCATCTAAGATCCGAGACGTTGGATCGTCTATCGCCTTTGAAACCTCTGCTGAATTCTTAAAGAAGTATGGCTTAGGATGAGCCGTGAAATCTCCCTCTTTCCACGTCGTTTTCGCTTTGGTCTCTGTTGCTAGATTTTGCCTGACCCACTCCGGTAATCCACCGTCTAAAACCGAAGCTTCTTCATGCCCCATGGACCGAAGCATCCACCAGGCTCGTGGACTGGAATAAACACCAAGATTATCATACACGACAATCTTACTTGTTGTGTTGATTCCTAGTTTCCGTGCTTCCTTTTGGAAATTTTCTGCGGAAAGCATGGTATGAGGAAGATCAACGGTATGGTCAGAAAAGACATTATCTATGCCAAAAAACCTTGATCCGGGGATTTGAATTCCAGCTAAGGGATTGTCCTCAGCTTTGGTCATGGGCTTGGGAACACTCGCATCAAGTAGGACTAAATCGTCGTTTTCCAGATTATTTGCTAACCATTCTACTGAGGTGATCGGTTTAGGGAAATCCATAGTGTGCGGGATCAAAGTTATTTCCGTAAACCAAAATCAATTTAGTCCACTCTCAAAGTCTCGGCCGGATTTTTTCTGGCATTTGTCCAGACCTGTGACACAATGGATCCTAAACTAAGAAAGCCGATGATCAAGATAGCAGGTATGGCATTTAAAAAGCCAAGTGGAGCATGTGATGCCATTTCATTGACCCATAACCCATTGATCCAAATGGCTAGTGGAACAGCGAACAGAGCTGTAAGAGCAATCATGATCAAGAATCCTCTTGACATTGTCAGGGCTATTTCCTGGAAATTGGCTCCAAGCACTTTTCGGATGCCAATTTCCTTGACTTTGGTTTTGAGCTCAAAACTCACCATACCCAAAAACCCGAGGCTGGTTATAGCCACGGCCAACAAGGCCACATAGGCCAATATTCCACCAATGTCGTAGAAGAATTGATAGAATTCGTCAAGCTCTGCGTCGAGAAAACCACCACGGTATTCTCTGGCCGGGTCAAAAGAACTCCATTTTTCCTCAAAGGCTTTTCTTGTATCGAGGGCATTGTTGCCACTGATTCTGAAATAGGCAATGGTAAAGGCACTGGGCCTTATTCTCAGACCCAATGGACGAATCGATTTCATTAGTGGTTCCCAGTGATAGTCCTTCATGACTCCTATGATTGTCAGTTGCATAGAATTAATGGTAATGGTCTCCCCAATTGATTCAGAAGCGGATTGGAAACCGAATTGATTGATAGCCCTTTCATTTAGAATGATGAATTTTTCGTTTTGCTGCGACATGCTCTTTGGGAAATCTGATCCAGCAACGAGTTCCAGCCCCATCACATCAATATATTGAGGGTCAACGGAGAAGTGATAGAGTGTTTGAGGTTCTTGATCTGGTTTCCATGTTGCATTGTCCCCATTAGTTCTACCAACGGCCGGGTGATGCGATGTAAATGAGACGTGACTCACTCCTGGAATAGATCCAAACTCCTCTTTGATTATCTCCGGTTCATGTCCCTGAGTTTCAACAAAAAACACTTTTTCTTCATCAAACCCAAAGTTTGAATTGACAAGGAAATTTGCCTGATCACGTAGAACCAGAATGCTTATCAACATTAAAATGGACAAGCTAAACTGAACGCTCAGAAGCGTTCTTTTTCCAGTCAGGAACGAAAGAACAGACTTTCTATTACGCCTAATTCCGGACAGCGAGCCTTTGAGTGACTTCACCGCATCCAATTTTGAAATAAATAAAGACGGTCCAATTCCCGTAATGATTCCGAGCAGGATCGTAAAAGCGAAGAAATATACATATGCTGTCCACGAGTCCTGTAGAGTGATACCAATTGTACTGAAAATCCAGATCTCATTGAATGACTGAACAAGTAGCTTGTATATGACAATGGCGACCACAAGTGAGATAAGGGCTATGATGACAGACTCCACAAGAAACTGAACCACTATCTGCTGTCTGCGGGCACCATTTACTTTTCGAATTCCAATTTCTCTTGTACGACTTAATGATTTCGCAATGGACAAATTGGTGTAATTGATAGTGGCCGTAACGATGACTATTACCCCTAGCAAGCCGAAGAAAGCCAGTACAAACCATGGAAAGGCGAAAGCAATTTCGTTACCCATTATTCTGCCGGGCACAATGTCATCAAGCGCTTGTAACGAGGCTGTGTAGCCCGGATGGTCGTCCGCCAACTCCATATTTCTATCCAGCATGTCGTTGATTACCTTTTCAGCTTCTTCCTTAGAATCACGACCGGTGAGAAGCAGGTAATTGTAATTCAACCAAATATTTTCCCATTGTTGGTAGCTATCGCTGAAGACATTTTTCTCGACCAATAGTGGTAATGTCGAAAATGATGCGAGGGCCTCGAACTGAATATGCGTATTTCCCGGAGGTTCCTTTACGACTCCGATTATCTTGTAGTTTCCATGGTCTTCAAAATCCACCGTTCGACCAATTGCGCTCCGGTTTGGAAAAAGCCGCTCTGCCATTTTCTCACCGAGCAGAAGATTGTATGGTTCGGCCAATCCCTCTGCTGACCCTTCAAGTAGCTCAAATCCGAATATGTTGAAGAAATCTTCGTCTGCGAACAGTGAATTTAACTCCAGGATCTTGTGCGGTGATCGTATCTCTCCTCTGAACTGATGGTTAAGGTTGGTCGCCTTCTCGATGAAGGCGTACTGATCTGTGAGGTGCTCTTTAATTGGTTGTGGGGAAGTGGCATATACATCATCAAAAGGGCCTGTATGACCTTCGGTGTAGGTGATTACACGATAAATTCTGTCGTCGTTCGGGTGAAATTTATCGTACTGAAAATGATCATAGACCAGCAGAATCAGTACGAGACATACGGACATACTTAACGAAAGTCCAATGATGTTGATAGCTGCAAAAAACTTGTGTTTCTTGATATTTCGTAGTGCAATGAGGATGTAGTTCTTAAGCATAGTAGAGCGTTTGTAAAGGAGTATTACATGATTAGGAAATATGACATACATCGATTGCAAAATGTTGCAGCCGTAGAGATACATAGACAAGATCAACTATTGGCGGAATGAGGGTTTGTGTCTTTAGTGGTTGTTTTAGATATAGCCTAGACCTAAGAGACCGCGACGTGAAGTTTATTGATGAAAACTTAAACCTTTTAATTAATGAAACTTCATGCACAGTTACTTTTTGTAGCGATTATCATCTCCTGTGGGGGAAGCGATGATCCAGGCCTCGATGAGGTGCAATTATCTGCACCAACGTCTTTGAATGCCAGAGATGTTGCCAATCAAGGCGATGCTAGCGATTTGGAACTCAGCTACCAAAAACCAGATGAGCTCAGTCTGATCCAGGAATTTCGAGTTTTTCTTGTCAAATCAACAGGGGCAAATTCTTTTGATTCGCTGGACGCGTTTCAGCTTTCCAGTGACCGCTATCTCCACGTCGACGTAAATGCTGATGGGGACCAACTCTCCTTTAAGCAAAACCATCTTGATACAGACGGAGATCCGATCCAGGAGAATATTGACTACAACTTTTTCGTCCTTTCTGTCGGAACTGAAGGTTCGGAAGTGATCCTGTCTGCACCTTCCAATACCATCAAGCTTGAGCAGAAAAGTGCGGTACGAACCTTGACAGACTCCTTTAATGCAGGCTCAGGTGGAATGGATGTGGATGCGGACGGAAATATTTACATGGGAGATTTTGGTGCAGCACTCGGTGGATCTCCGGGCAGGAGGGTCTACAAGATTACTCCGGAAGGTCAGGTTTCCACCTTTGCCAACGGATTGCTTGGAGCATCTGGAAATGATTTTGATAATGAAGGGAACCTGTATCAATCCAGTATCCAAGGCGGTACGTTGAGCAAGATCACTCCAGATGGAGAGGTCTCCACGTTCGCTTCAGGATTTCAGGGCCCGGTCGGAGTAGCGTTTGACGGCACCTCTAATTTCTATGTTTGCAATTGTAGCAACAACACGATAAGCAAGGTGGATATGAATGGGAATGTGTCACTTTTTTCTTCAAGTGCATTGTTAGCTTGTCCCAATGGGATCGACATCGATCAAAGTGGCAATTTGTACATTGCAAATTTCAACAGCTCCAGGATCGTCAAGATAACCCCAGCTGGGACAGCGAGTACTTTTGCCGTTATGAGTGGTAACAACATGGGACATCTGCTTATTGGCGGGAATTTTATCTATGTCGTGGCTCGTGGATTAAACAGCATTTATCGGGTTAGCTTTCAGGGCCAGGTTAGCTTGTTCGCAGGTAATGGAACAAGAGGGCTGGCAAACGGCAGTCTGGATCAGGCCACATTTTCACTGCCAAACGATATGGCTTTCAGCCCTGATGGCAAGAAAATATACATCAATGATGTAGCATCATTTGATGCCGCCTCTACAGGAATCATAAGCCCTGTGGTTATCCGGGTAATTGATATTATTTAGATAGTCCGGCCTATTGTGAGAATATTAAAAACAGTACTGTTGACTGCATTTTTAGCCACATTGTTAATCGCATTTGCAATTGGTTGCGGCGATAAACCTGGACATACTGGGCCCAGGGAAAACATGGTCGAATTGTTTGATAGGAATTTTTAGCAGAAAAAAGTCTATCTTAAATGCTTGTTTAACCTAATCGAAAAATTATGGCAGATAGTAAATATGCTGGCTTTTGGCTAAGATTTGTAGCCTACATCATTGATGCGATTATCCTAAATATCCTTCAATGGATTTTAATTCTTCCACTACTTGGTGCAGTCGGACTTGGAATAGGGGCAACTTCGGATGGCTTTGACTTTAGCTCAATGACCGAAGGAGATATCATCGCTATGGCAACCGCCGTTATGGGTGTGATTTTTGCTGGTGGACTTATTGGAATCGTTGTGAATATTTTGTATTTCGCTTTAATGCAATCAAGCAAACTGCAGGCTACAGTTGGAAAATTGGCTCTGGGCTTGAAGGTTACCGACGCGAAGGGTGGTAGAATTGATCTTGTTAAAGCGATCATTCGAGAGATTGGTAAAATTGTTTCCGGGATCATTCTCATGATTGGATACATCATGGCTGGATTCACCGAAAAGAAACAAGCACTTCATGATATGATCGCTAGTACATTAGTTGTCAAGAAATAGCCATTCAAAAGACATTAGTGAAAAGCCCTCCACTGGAGGGTTTTTTTATGCCCCAAACTCCTGGTTGGCAATATGTTCATAGTCAGCAATGACGGTATAGAGAAATTTAACATCAGGAAGATCGGTTTCGATCTGAAACTTTCCTTTGATTTTTTCAGCGATGCTCGCAACACCTTCTGCATTGAAACCTTGCCTTCGCATTTCAAGCGCCTTTTTCATCAATTCGATCTGTTGATCATTTAGTTGCTTCACAACAGGAAACGTGACAACATGGTCGGATTTTGTGGGATTTTTCACTACGGCCTGAACATCAACGTCTCGTACCTTGATCACGATCGTACCGGCTGCAAGGTCCCCGATTCGCTGCCCGTTTTGGGTAACAATTATTGAAATAACACTGACACCGCCATACATCACGTAAATGTCAATGAGTCTGAAGAGCCACCGCAGCAAATAACTTCCAATGGTAGGTGTGGTACCATCTAGTTTTACAACCTTGATGTTCATTGCCCTTTTGCCAAGTGACTGACCACTCCCAAAGTATTCAAAGAGGAAGGAGTAGAACATAAATGGAATGGCAAGGATAAGAGCCATCCAACCTTCAAGATCCAGGTTGGAAAGGGCAGCGGAGAATGCCAGGAGTACAAAAAAAATGATAATGGCATCAATGAAAAACGCCAGTATACGCTCACCTAAACTAGCAATTTCAAGGTCTATTTCAATATTCTGATTGGTAACGAACTTCGCCACTCTTTACTTGATCAATTTTCATCGCAAGCTTATACAAACCACGATTAATAATTGACATATTTGCCAAATACACATTTCGTGAAGTGAATGAAGCAATCGGTTTTTGTCAAGTTGAACAAAGAGAAATGGGAGGATTATGAAGAGATTTTAGAAAAGAAAAATCCGTCTTCTGACGATCTGTCTAAGATCTATATACATCTAACGGAAGACCTTGCATTCTCCAAAGCCAAATACCCTAAAACCTCCCTGACAGTTTATCTGAATAAACTCTCACTCAAGGTTCATAACCTCATTTATCGGAACAAGCCCGAAAGAAAGGGCAGGTTTTTGAAATTTTGGAAGACTGAAGTCCCTGACGAAATGTTCAAGGCACGCATGCCCATGCTTTATTCTTTTCTAATTATGGCGGTGGGAGTGCTCACAGGTGCTATGTCGACGGCACATGATGAAACTTTTGCTCGCCTAATTCTAGGAGATGGATATGTTGATATGACTATCCAGAATATCAGAGATGGAAATCCCATGGGCGTCTATGGGAGCAGTGACGAATGGTATATGTTTTTTGCCATTACCTCAAACAACATTCGTGTTTCATTCCTCGCTTTTGTAGCTGGAATTTTGACCTCCTTTGGGACTGGTTTTATCCTTTTTAGAAATGGAATAATGTTAGGAGCTTTTCATTACTTCTTTTTCCAATATGGACTTTTTGATGAAACGATCCTGTCGGTATGGGTGCATGGCACAATGGAAATTTCTGCTATTATCATTGCTGGAGGTGCAGGTATTCGTATGGGGAACGCACTCTTGTTTCCAGGGACCTATCCAAGAAGTTATTCCTTTCGTCAAGGTGCTAAAAGTGGATTGAAGATCGTGATGGGTCTCTTTCCCTTTTTTGTCATTGCCGGCTTCATTGAGTCGTTTCTTACTAGATATACCGAATGGCCTTTAGCTGCCAAGCTTTTTATTATCTTAGGATCACTATTCTTAATCGTTTACTACTTCATTTATCTACCGACCCGCACACATCATGGAAGCTCCAAGAATTGAATTTTACAGACTCCGAGATTTTGGCAAAAAGATCAATGCGACCATTGAGTTTTTAAGAGAGAATTTCAAGGGACTTTTCCTATGTCTCCTCCTAATCGGAGGCCCAGCCGCCTTGCTGTTGAGTATTGTATTTAAAAATGTGATGGGCTCCTTTTTTACCCTGGGCTTTGAAACAGGATCCGGAACTCCACCTGACCTTCTAAATTTCTTTTCGCTGCTCGGTGGTAACTATTTCCTTATGATGCTGGTGAGTTGGCTAACGGTCACCTTCATTGTGAGCGTTACCTTCTCTTATATGAAGCTTTACAATGAAGGGGTAGCGAAGACGGCAGGAGTGGGAGAAGTTTTCAGACTGGCTCTTTCAAAATATGGTGGACTGCTGTTGCTTGGGTTTTTGATCGCTTTGGTGACAATTGTGGGAATGTTCTTCTTCTTTCTACCCGGAATATACCTCGGAGTAACCTTGTCCCTCGCTTATCCCATTTTTGTCTTCGAAAAGGTAGGTATAGGTACCGCATTTAGCAAGACATTCACCCTAATTCGGGATAAATGGTGGAGCACGTTTGGGTTACTCATCGTCTCATACCTAATCGCTTATGCGGTTCAAATGGTTTTCTCCATACCATTGGCTTTTCTATATGTGGTAGAAATGTTTTCTGTAGTTGAGGAGATGGAAGCTGGTTCGGGAGACCCTACCTCCATACTCGACATGTTCTCCTCGGGGTACATGACATTTGCAATGGCGGTATCGATGGTTGGAACGTACATGACGTACTGCATTCCGCTTGTCGCTTTGGGTTATCAATATTCCAATTTAATTGAACGGTCAGAGGGCAGAGGTTTAATGAACGAAATCGAGGACTTTGACACCAAGTAGAAAATTTCTTCTTGCCTTTATTCTTATACTTTCTTCAACCTTCATCGTTGGGGATGACCAGGTGACTGATATTCGGCAATTTGATGGAACGGAAATGTCGAACTATGCTGAAAGCAAGGATTTTAGCTACATGAATCTAACGATCCAGCCACCTTCTATTTGGCAAAGACTGAAGTGGTGGTTTGCTGCTATGATCACAAAAATCTTCGGAAACCCAAACACACCTTGGCTGTCAAATGTGCTTTTCTACATCATTTTGGTTGCAGTACTCGGACTGGCTATTTTCTATATGATCAGGTTGAGGTACGGAAAAGGCTTTTCGGCTGATGCCAGACATTTTACTCGGTCGACGGTCGGCTCCGACATTATGAGTGAAAAAGTGGATTACGACCAGCTAATTGACTCTGCACTTGAAGAGAAACAGTACAAACTGGCAATCCGCTACTTGTACCTAAGAACCCTACTATTTCTCTCAAGCAGGGAGATCATACGGTTCAAGGAATGGAAATCGCCTTATGATTATGAAAAAGAACTAGACATCAATGTTGCTCCAATGTACCGATCCTTAACAGATCTCTTCGAGCATGCCTGGTATGGAGATTTCAATGTTGGTGACGACGATTATAAGGATGGTGAAAGGCTAGTAGTGGCAATTGAGGAGAAGTTGAAATGAAAAAGGATAAAATTTTTGTCTACGTGTTTGTTGGACTTTTCATCATCTATGTGGTGATGGACATGCTTGCACCTAAGCCGATCAATTGGATGGTCACATTCAAGCCAGGTGATAAGAATCCATTTGGTGGCTTCATCCTAAATGAAAGGTCGGCCGATCTATTTCAAAATGGACTGGGGCTATCGAACAATACAATTGCAGAACTGGCTGAGAATGAAACGAATATGTTGATTTTGGCTGAAAGAGCTGATGTTGACCGAACTGATCTTGATAAGTTATTCGAGGTAGTTTCCGACGGGGGAAACGTTTTGATTGCAGCTAACAGTTTCGCTGATGAGTTCAAGGATACCCTTGAGTTTGAATCACATTTCGAATTTCAATTGCTGAATCAAGACATCCTTGAAGCACCGGAAACGACAATAACCCTTTTTGATTCGTTGGAATATACCTATCCTGCAAGCCTGGTTTCGAACTATTTTGAGTTGGGAGATTCATCTAGTTGGAACGTGGTGGCTTCAAAAGAGGAGGGTCCGGTAGCAATAACCAAGAGAGTTGAGATGGGGACTATTACTCTAGTCTCCGTGCCGTACATATTTACCAATTTCGGCCTGCTCATTAACGACAACTACCAGGCATCTGCCAGCTTATTGTCAGTGCTGCCTGAAGATCAGGTGCATTATACGATGTTTTACCAATCAGGGCGTGGAGAACCACAAACACCTTTGCGGTATTTTCTGAGCGAAGATGCGCTCAGATGGTCACTGTACCTTGGACTGTTTTTGATTCTTTCATTTTTAATGATCTCCTCAAGAAGAAAGCAAAGAGCTATCCCAGTCATATTGCCTCCGACAAATGCAACAGTGGAATATGTCAAAACGCTTGGGTCACTTTTCTTTAGGGAGAGAGACCATAGGAATGCAGCAATGAAGCTGATCAACCATTTTCTGTCGCAGATCAAGGAGAGATACTATGTTAAGGTCGAATACACAGAAAAATTCTATGACATCTTCTCGTCAAAAAGTAATGTGGATAGAGAACATGTGATCAAAACCTTCGAACTGATTCAATATGTAAAGTCGGAGTCTCAAATAGGACAACAAGTATTAATTGATTTATCTAGAAAAATAGAAATATTTAAATGAGTGATTTTGAAAACAGGATTGACCTTTCGGAATTGTCCGAACGAATAAACAAACTTAGGGAGGAGGCGTCTAAAGCGCTGATAGGCCAATCCGAAATGCTGGAGCTTATGCTAACGGCGATGTTTGCGGGGGGTCATGTATTGATTGAAGGTGTGCCAGGAATTGCCAAGACACTGGCGGCCAAACTAATTTCCAGGTTGGTCGATTCAGATTTTAAACGAATCCAATTTACTCCTGACTTAATGCCTTCTGATGTTCTTGGCACATCAGTGTTTAATCCAAAGTCGGCTTCTTTTGAATACAGAAAAGGCCCGGTGTTCACAAATCTGCTGCTCATCGACGAGATCAATAGGGCGCCCGCAAAGACACAAGCTTCACTATTTGAGGTGATGGAGGAGCGGCAGATTTCGAATGATGGAGTGACGTACTCACTAGAAGAGCTTTTCATGGTGTTGGCCACGCAGAACCCGATCGAGCAGGAGGGAACCTATCGACTCCCGGAGGCACAATTGGATCGTTTTATCTTCAAGATTGTAGTGAACTACCCAGAAAGTAGTGAAGAATCGCAGATCCTTGAGATGACCAGTAAGAATACAAATCATCATAAGCTGGACTTTATTAAGCCAGTCATCAAGAAAGCGGAAGTGGTGACCCTTAGGGAGAACCTGGAAGCGATCGTAATGCAAAAAGAACTGATGGATTACATCGTGAAGTTGGTGGCGAAAACCAGAGAACATCATTCATTGTATTTAGGAGCTTCACCAAGAGCATCAATTGATCTGATGAAAGCTTCCAAAGCATTTGCCGCGATTCAAGGTAGAGACTTTGTTACTCCTGAAGATATAAAGCGTTTATTCAAACCAGTGGTCGAACACCGGGTCATACTTTCTCCGGAGGCTGAACTGCAAGGGATCACGATCCCTGAAGTCACAGAGCAGATTATGCAACAAGTGGAGGTTCCGAAGTAGGGATGTTGAGATGAAGATTCATTACAATCCGAAACTCAAGCAATTGGCAAGAAATCTTAGAAACAATAGCACATTGTCTGAGGTATTGCTATGGAACGAGTTGAAGGGTAAGAAGCTGTATGGGTACCAGTTCATGCGGCAAAAACCAATCGGAAATTTTATTGTCGATTTCTTCTGTTCTAAGCTGGCTCTTATTATCGAAATAGATGGAGATAGCCACTACCATGAGGAAGCTTTCAAGGCTGACCTACTTCGTCAGACAGAGCTTGAAAAATTAGGATTGAATTTTTTAAGGTTCGATGATAGTGAGGTTAAAAAGGATATGGGAAACGTAATTCGAGTCATTGAAAACTACATCTTGGGCTATGAGGAACGTTAGAACAACCCCCCAACCCCCTTTATTAAGGGGGAATCGTCCAGAAAATTCATTATCAAGAAGAGTTTCAGAGCAAATGGGATTATTCATTTGGAATTGCCTCAATTCCTTGCCTGTGAGTTTAAAGCCGTCTTGGTCAACATTTAAATTATTCCAAAAAATTATCTGGCGAGATTTAATAGAAATTTTTGCAGGTCACTATTCCCCCTTAATAAAGGGGGCAAGGGGGTTGTGTGGTTTATCGTGAAAATATTCCCGACATATCGCTTCTACCTTACTGGCATAATACTCATCATTGTGCTGTTCGTAGGATATTTCAGTCCAATTCTTTTCAGTATTGCAAAGGGACTCACGCTCGCTTTTTTACTTCTTTCTTTTGCCGATATCGTGCTTCTGTTTTGGACCGGTGGAAGAATTGTTTTGGAACGTCATCTGCCGGATCGTTTTTCAAATGGAGACGAAAATAAGGTGTCTTTCGACATATCCAGCCTGTACAAGTTCTTGATAGCGGTCGAGGTAATTGACGAGATACCAGCCAATTTTCAGCAGAGAGATTTGAAACTTCAGATGGACCTTCCTCTTGGGAGTCAGGAAGCAAAATCATACATTCTTCGCCCAACGCAGAGAGGTGAGTACCTTTTTGGGAAAACGAATACGTTGGCTACCACTTCTTTGAAATTGCTTGCAAGACGGCAGATTTTTGGTCAGGACCAAATGGTCAAGGTCTATCCATCTTTTTTGAATCTTCACAAATATGAGCTTGCAGCTATTTCACAAAACCTGCGAATGAGCGGGCAAAAACGGATGCGACGGATCGGTCAAAGTACCGAATTTGATCACATAAAGGAATACGTTTTAGGTGATGATCCAAGGCATATCAATTGGAAAGCATCAGCTCGTAAGACAGACCTGATGTTGAACCATTATGTAGATGAAAAGTCTCAACCCATCTACTCTGTCATCGACAAAGGCCGCCCAATGAAAATGCCTTTTGAAGGTATGACCCTCCTTGACTATTCAGTCAACGCTTCGCTGGTGCTATCGAACGTGGCGATCAAGAAAGGAGATAGGGCAGGATTGATCACCTTTCAGCACAAACCTCAAACTTTTATCCCAGCCAGGAAGCGGAACTTGCAATTAAACTTTTTGCTAGAAGCCCTTTACAACCAAGAAACTCAGTTTAATGAACACGACTTTGCTACTTTGTACTGGTACATTCAGCAAAAGGTCAAGCAGCGCAGTCTACTATTGATGTATACCAATTTCGAATCTATTTATGCCCTGGAACGTCAACTTCCATATTTGAAACTGATCAACAGACATCACTTGTTGCTTTTGATTTTCTTCAGAAACACAGAACTTGACAAGGTGATTGATGGACCAACGAAATCTAGCCTGGACGTTTACAATAAGTCGATTGCGAGTCAAATTGAGGATGAGAAGCGGAATATTCAGTCGGTCCTGACCCACAATGGGATTCTATCCTTGTATACCACTCCGAGGAATTTGAATGCGCATGTGATCAACAAGTATATCGAGATTAAGACGAAAAGATTACTATAGTCCTTCCTGTGAAAGGGCTAAATGTTTAGATTCTCTGTAGATTTTCTAGGCCTCTACAAGGTCACCTTTGGAGTATCCCAGCATTTCAATTTTGTCTACCAAAAACTGGAAGTAACGGTCCTCAAACTCAACATCAACCTGAGACTCTGAGCTGTTGACCTTAAAAATGTTTTGAGACTGCTCCAAGGTTGACAAAATATCATCAACCTCTTGTTGTGACTTTACCTGGATTTTTCGTTTCATTTTAGTGGATTTTAGAATTACCCGTCAAATCAACCATCCGGCTCAATAAAGATAAGAAATGTTGAGTAAGATTCATAAGTCTGGACAGACTTACAAATGGGTGGACTAGTCGATTGCTTCTCCGAACGTAATTCTATGCCCATCTATGGTTGTGATGGCAAACTCCCTTTGTCCCCAGGGTTTATCAGAAATTTCGCGCATGTTTATCTCCTTTGCCTTGAATTCCTGATATAAGTCGTCGATGTTCTGGACATCGATATAGGCAAAATATGAGTGATTATTGGTCTCAAATGCTGACCTGTCGTCAGAGCATTCTCCTAACATCACCACAAACCCTTCTCTTCTCAGTGTATGCCATCCTTCTACTTCCCACACGGTGCTGAATCCAAGCTGATTGATATAGAAGTCGACCGATCTTGCTAAATCTTTAACGGCCAAAACATAGTTAGTGCCTGTGATTTCTGAGGAGTTTTCCATCTATTTTAAGGTTAAATCTTCTAACAAAGTGCTTATGGCGTTTAAGAGAACAATTTGCTCTTTGATGAAAGAAACGTGATCAATTGTCCTTGAAAGCTTCGGTTCCATAAACTTTTTTCTCGTCGGAATCGCAATTTGTACTTGCTGATTTTCAAAATGAAAGGAGAGTGGTTGCTTAATAATCTTATCAGCGAGCAATTTCGAGTTAAGATTGTGTATTTTCTCAAGAATAAAGGACTGAAGCACCTGTTTGGCAACTACCTCACTATCTGTATAGATCTCATAATTTTTCAAAGAAGGATGATCTAATTTGACCCTGGTCTTTCTTTCTTCTTTTGCCGTTTTGGATTTTCCCTTCAGGATCAACCAGATGCCGGTGGGAAACTTGGCTTGTAGATTAGCTTCATAAAAAATTCCTGAAAAAACCGGTATGTGCTTTTTCGAGTCCTTTTCGACAACGACTTTCTTAAGAATAATCTCGGCAAATCGAATTGACACGCTATTTATCTCTCCAGTCACCAGGTCCTGGCATTCATATGTGCTGAAAGGTGGGAAAAGTAAGCTGCTTATTGCCTCCATCCTGGGGATTTGGCCTTCATAATCATATTTGAAGGAGGGATCCAGGCCGCGAATAATGTAAGGAGCAATATCCGCCGCGAACATCTTCTTGAATTGACTTTTTTTTCGCCGATTGACATAGAGAAAGACCATCAATGTTGCAAAAACGGTAATCACATATCCAATGATGACTTGATCAAGATTTTGATCCGTTATGTAGTCAAAGCTGGAAACGTTCAAACGTATGATCAAAAAAGACCCTCCAAGTATTAATATGGTCCAAAAAGCATATCTAAACGGCTCAACTTGATTAAAGAATTTGACGCGCTCCTCGTCCATTTCCTGGAGCTTGTTCTGGATGTCCTTGTATATTTTGGAAGCTTCAAGCATTGCTATTATGCAGCCTCAATATAATCAAGCACTTGTTATTTTGGCAGAAGATCGCAAAACCAAAACCCCATTTTGTCTGGACAACCAGCATCATTGGAATGATTTGGTGCATCATATTCACGAAAGACTTTTTTACCGACCTCAAATGAAACCGGCGAGCTAAAAAGTGGTCCGTCAAAGCAAAAGGTGTGAAATTCTCCATTTTCCCCACACGGGTCAACGCCCTGTGGTAGTTCATTCAGAAAGTTATGATCGATTTCCTTGCCAACGAATGTTTCGTCAAAGTACTCAGCTTTCGCCGCTACGACCACAGCTTTGAAGCCAATCGCAAGGAAATCTTTAATAAGAGTTCTCGTATTTTTCTTCCACAGTGGAAATTTGGCGACGATTCCAAGCTTGTTGAAATGATGCTCTCTGTATGACCGTAGATCCTCTAGGAAAATATCGCCAAAAGCTGTATGCGTATATCCATGCTCCTTGAGGTCCGAGATTTTCTTACTCATAATCTCTTCATACTCTTCCATTGTTGGTTGTTCGGGAAGGGAGATGATCGAAGAAGGTAGTCCAATTGCTTTGACCTGCAAATCCAGCAATTCCCTCCTTAGCCCATGCATAGACACCCGATCATAGTGAGCGTTTATTGTAGTCAGTAACCTGTCCACATGAAAGGCCTGGTCTTGACGCAAATAATGTAGGGCGAGTGCAGCATCCTTCCCGGTGCTCCAGTTAAAAAAAGTTTTGTGCTTTATCACTAGTTAAAAAAGCCCCGACTTCTCGAGGCTTTTCTGATTATCGTTTTATACCATTTAGTCGCCACTCTCTAGATCTAGCAGGAAGGCATATTGTAGAGCGGTGGTCTTATAACGCTTAAACCGGCCCGAAGCGCCCCCATGGCCTGCATCCATATTTGTGTCGAGGATAAGAAGTTTGTTATCTGTTTTCTTATCTCTCAGTTTCGCTACCCATTTTGCTGGTTCCCAATATTGCACCTGGGAGTCAAATAGACCTGTCGTTACCAACATATTTGGATAATCTTGTTCCGTCACTTGGTCATAAGGTGAATAGGACATCATATACTCATAAGATTCGAGGTTTTTCGGGTTACCCCATTCGTCAAACTCCCCGGTCGTCAAAGGGATGGACTCATCCCACATAGTAGATATCACATCAACAAAAGGAACTGCCGCAATGACTCCATTGTATAGCTCTGGATTCATGTTGACAACGGCGCCCATCAGCAATCCGCCCGCGCTTCCACCTAATGCGTACAGGTGATTCGCAGAGGTGTACTTTTCTTCAATGAGGAATTTTGAACAGTCTACGAAATCATTAAATGTATTTTTCTTCTTGAACATTTTTCCGTCTTCGTACCACTGTCGTCCCATCATCGAACCGCCGCGAATATGTGCGATTGCAAAGGCGAACCCTCTATCCAGAAGGCTGAGCCGGTCCGATCTGAAAGAGGCGTCTATGGTACTTCCGTAAGAGCCATAAGCATATTGTAGTAGCGGACTGTTCCCATCTTTTTTAAAGCCCTTCTTGTAAACGATGGAGATCGGGACCTTCACACCATCACGAACAGTCGCCCAAACACGTTCTGACTGGTAATCATCTGGATTGTGACCACCAACTACTTCTTGTTGCTTCTTTAAGACTTTTTCCTTGGTCTCCATGTTATAGTCGAACGTGGAGCGTGGTGTTGTAAGCGATGTATATCCGAATCTCAAAGTCTTAGTGTTGAACTCTGCATTTGTCGAGATATAGGCAGAATAGGCCGGCTCACCAAAGTCAAGGTAATGCTCTTTACCATTCGCCTGATCAATGACCCGCAAGTTGGTTAAGCCTTCTTTTCGTTCATCTATGACCATGAAGTTGTCGAATAACTCCAGCCCTTCAATAAGGACATTTTCGCGATGCGGTATGACTTCCTTCCAGTTCTCCATGTCGGTGGCGTTGACTGAAGTTTCCATCAATCGGAAATTCTGTGCATCCCAGTTGGTGACGATGTAAAACTTATCTTCAAAATGATCGATGCTATATTCATGTTTGGTTCCGCGCGGAGTAAACTGCTTAAAGCCAGCATCTGGATTGTCGGCATCGATGATCCTGTAGTCACTTACAAGTGTATGCCAACTACCAATGATGATGTACTTCTTGGATTTGGACTTATACACCCAGTTGTAGTAGGTGTCATCTTTTTCGTGATAGACCAGCTTGTCTTGGGAAACATCGCTGCCCAACTTATGACACAGTACTTTTTCAGGTAGAAGTGTGATCTTGTTTTTGGTCCCATAAAAGAATGTGCTGTTATCATTAGCCCATGCGGCAGCTCCAGATGTATTTTCAATTCTATCCTCATAAAACTCACCAGTTTCAAGGTTCTTGAAGCGCATGGTGTAAATCCTTCTACTTAAAGTGTCCTCGCCAAATGCCAGAATTTTATTGTCAGGGCTCACACTAAGGCCAGAAGTAGCATAGTATGCGTAACCTTCCGCCAACTCGTTCACATTGATCATGACTTCCTCTTCTTTGTCCAGATTACCTTTTTTGCGACAGTGAATGGGATATTCTCCGCCCTCCTCATACCGGGTGTAATACCAATATCCATTTGAGAAGTAGGGCACAGATTCATCATCCTTTTTTATTCTTCCTACCATTTCATCATACAATTCCTGTTGGAGATCTTCGGTATGAGACATGACCTTCTTGGTGAAGTCGTTCTCCTCAGTCAGATAATTCAAAACTTTTTGTGTATGCTGATCTGAAGTTTCTGCATTTTTTTGGTCATCTGTTAACCGCATCCAGAAGTAAGGATCGATCCTTGTTTGTCCGTGTTCTGTTAACAGGGTATCCGCCTTTTCAGCGACGGGTGCGTCTGGTCTCATGGAAATTTCTTCTTTTTTTGGTTGATTGGTACAGGCTGCAAACAAAAGTATTGCGAGTAACACCGGTATCGTTGATTTATTCATCGTTTGTGATTTTGAGAGCGGCAATTTCTCAATTACGACTGTATTTTCCTAGTGCGATCTACACAATTGGCCCTTAGCTCTAGCAAAGTCGGGGTGAGGAGGATGCAACTAAACTTGGCAATTCTTCATCATTATATCGAGCCAAATAAATAATCCAAATTTTTCAAAACCAAAACCTCAAAACCAATGAATAAGAAGTGGCTAATTGTATTGCTGTTTTTTCTTTCGGAAACAGCAATGGCTCAACTATTGACGAAAGGAATTGAACTTTATGAAGCTGGTAAACTTGAAGAAGCAGAGCGCTTTTTCAGTAAAAATGCTTCTACTGAACAGTCGATGTATTATCTGGGAAGAATAGCGTTTGACAAGGAGGAGTTTCGAAAAGCAGCTGATTATTTTGAAGATGTAATTGAGATGAATGATCGAAAGGCTGACTATTACGTTTGGCTTGGAAACTCGATCGGGAGCTATGCAGGGGAGTCGAATTTCTTCAAGCAGGGAATCCTGGCACCAAAGATCAAGTCTGCCTATGAAAAAGCCGTCGCGCTTGACCCTAAGAATGTTGATGGACATTGGGGTTTGATTGAATACTACACACAGGCCCCCGGCGTCTTGGGAGGAAGTTGGGAAAAGGCCGAGGAAACTGCAAGAATTATCAAGGGTTTAGATGTGCTGGAAGGTCATAGTGCCTTAGCGACAGTGTACCAGCGCCAGGAGGAATTTGACAAAGCCGAAAAGGAATACATTGCTGCTGCTGAATACGATAAGCGAAGATTGTTAAATCTGGGTTTTTACTATCAGGGTCGTGAAAAATACGATCAGGCATTTACCGCTTTTGAATCAGCCTATGAACATGATCCCGAAAACATGAGTGCCTTGTACCAGATTGGCCGTACTAGTGCCCTTTCCGGTAAGCAATCAGAAAAGGGAATCAAAAGCCTTCAGAAGTACCTTGATACGGAATGGCAGGAGGGAACTCCTTCGCATGCCGGAGCGCTTATGCGATTAGGTATGATCTACGAAAAAATGGGAGACAAGCCAAATGCAGTGGATCACTACGAACGCTCACTGGCGCAAGACCCGGAAATGGCGCAAGCAAAAGAAGGACTCAGTCGTTTAAAGTAAAAACCCAGTTTATAGTGGGTGATCCTTGACTGAAGGCTTTCGATAACCATTTTCCACAATTTTCGTCTGTTAGTCTTCATGGAAGAATTGCGATCGAAGATTACCCACTTTTTGAGATCACGGGTGAATGATGAGGACCTGATCAAAGACCTTGTCCAGGACACAGTGTTGAAGGTCCTCACAAAAGGGAACAACATGGATATCCGAAACCTGGAGGCATGGGCTGTTCAAATAGCAAAGAACGCGCTGATCGATCACTACAGGCGTGCCAACAAGAACCTTCCAGAGAACTTCAATTCGATTGGAGAATACAATTATTTGACGGATGAGATATTAACCTGCCAAAAGCAATTTATTGACGAGCTGGATCCTGAATCCAGATATCTGATCAATGAGATTGACATTAAGGGTAAAAGTCAGAAAGATGTGGCGGGTATTATGGGCATCGCGTATCCAAGTCTTCGTTCGAAAATTCAACGTGCCAGAAAGCGGATAAAGCAGCGTTTTGAAGAAACTTGTGAATTCGAATATGACGCAGCAGGTAGTATCGTGTGTTGCTGGGAAAAAGCCTGTCCGTAAAATAATTTGCATCATTTTTCACTTTGATCGTCTTCAGGTAAAAACGAATACATTACCATGAAACGATTGTTAATACCTTTTCTTTTTTTATTTTTCATTGCAGGAGCGTTTGCTCAGGATACGAAGGGTGCAAAACCTGATTGTCAGCCTAAGAGCTGCAGTAAAACTGAAAAGAAATCCTGTGGTCCGACAGATACCAAGTTGGGCGAAGCAAAGGTGATTATTGAGTTACGCAAAGATATCCAGGAACTGAAAAGTGAAGTTGGGTTGTTGGGAAAAATCGATGCCGGGATCTCTGATGAGGAAAGCCTTACCATCCTGATTGATGAAATGAAGCAAATAACAGAGGCAAAAGGCATTGAATTTCCGGAACTGAGGGCGTCCAATGCTGGCAAAGTTGCCGACTTGCGAAAACTAGTGGGTGAGGTAAACAGCAAATAAAGACGAGATCCCTTGAAAAAATCCTTGATAAGCGTCTATGTAGGCGCTTCTTTTTTGACCCTTGCGGCAAGCGGCGTGTACGCCTTTTTCGCTGGGTATTCTTCTACTAACGTATTTGTTCATGTGCTCTTCGGGTGGCTTTTTTTGTTTGGAGTTGTTTTTCATTTACGTAATAACATTTCGTCCCTTTTTCGCTATTTCAAAAGAGTGGACACAAGAATTGTACTTGTTTGTATTTCAGCACTGGTCTTTGCCATTTTTGCCGGTTTTTCCCCAATCGAACGAATTCAGGATTGGTATAAAGAGTACAAAATAGCACTCCCAAGAGAACAATCCGAGGAGTTTGTTCTCTACGATTTTTCAACGGAATCAGGGCATAAGATCGAACTGGAAATTCTTGCTGGCGAGCATTTTTGGTTTCCGCAGATGAGCATTTGGATAGAGGACACATTAGGGAACTATGTCGAGAGCTTGATGGTGACCTACTCGACTTCCAAAGGCGTCTTCTATAGTGGCAGAACCAAGTACAACTTTAAACAGTTAGATAAAAGCTTGGATACAGGACTGAGAAAGATCCGAGTGGACGCGCTACCGTATTGGTCGCATAAAAGAGGAGTGAAGTACCAAGATGGATATTTTTCACCACCTCCGGATCAGCCATTGCCGGACGGAATAACGGGAGCTACGCCGCAGGGAAGTTTAAAGTTGAAGTTAACCACAGATTCACTATCACACTTTAGAATACTCCTGGAGGTCAACGTGGCCTTTGATGACAATGAGTATTTTTCAGAATTTGACTACCCCGACGATACCTTATATCATGGTGGCGCGGGACTGCTCGGTCAACCATCACTAGTTTATAGTTCCATGGTTGCCATTGATGATGGTAAAAAATACTATTTGATGGATCCAATTGGTCACGGACATCACTCCGGCCAGACCGGGGAGTTATTCAGAACCCTGGAACGGTTAACCACCGCAACTCAAATTTTTGAGCGTGTCATAGTTAAATTGGAGTCGAAATAGACTGAATCCTTCGCTCAATTTTGGCGTAGATTCTAGTTGTAGACTTCCAAACATGCAATTTTTCAGCGTACAAAGTAAGATACATACCTATCCATGGAGAGCGATAGCTTTGATCGCATTGGTGCTTTTGATTCTGATTGGTTGCTTCTTAGCTCAGCGATATGTGAGAGTCACATTTCGGGATCTGAGCTTTGATTGGTTGCTGGAGATCCGCCGTAGTTCATTCGTCATTTTGTCCCTGATACTGTTTTCACCAATTGTATTTTTTCTCAAGACTAAGTTCCCTTTTCATAAGAGGCGTCTTACAAGGAATTTTGCCTGGCATTTTACATTCGGGATCTTGTTTGCTCTAGCACACCTGGTTTTTGTATCCACCGTAAATGCCGGATTAAGTGTGTCAATTTCCTCAAAGGTATTTTTAAATTTCTTCCACCTGGAGGTACTCTGCTACTGGTTGATATTAGCTGTAGCTCACGTAAGTTTTGAAGACGCAAGTCCACAAGCAGGATCAATCCCCAAAAAGAAGACGTTATCAGTTCTCAAAAATGGGATTCTGGCAGAAGTACCTTTTGAGCAGATCCAAAAAATCCAGGCATATGATCACTATTGTCAGATTTTCACTGTTTCTGATCAGTATATAATTAGATCTTCGATCAGTAGGATGAATGAAGTTCTTTCGGATGAAGGTTTTGTGCGTGTTCATCGCTCCTGGATTGTGAATACGATGATGATCGAGAGAATTAGTCGTGGGCCCACTGGACTTTGTGTTCAATTGAAAAACGGCAATCGGATAAACATTGGAAGAACCTATCTACGGCCCGTGAAGTCCCTACTTCGGTCATTGGCGACATAAATGTGTCGTTGACGTCTTTCCAAAGAAAAGTTTGTTCGCTGACCCTACTTTTAGGAAATGCGTTTAGCAATTGCTTGTCTACTGGCTTTCCATATGGGTTTCGGTCAAAACGAACCTTCATTATGGAAAGGAATAGTTCCAGGACCTTTTTCGGTTGGGTTTAAAGAAATTTATCGTGTAGACAGTACACGGCAATTCGGTGAGCGGCTGGTGCGTCCGATGCAAATAGGAGTGTGGTACCCTGCTTCGGTTGGTAGCACGGAAAGAAAAGTTACGGTTGGAGATTATTTCGGTATGGACGCTCGCGAACTGGGTTTCCTGGAAGTGAGCGACAGCCTAAAGGAGATACAGATGCGTTTTCTTACAAGGTACGGAGCGAGTAGAATGGAGCTTGATAAGCTACTTGACACAAACTCTTTGGCTCGTTTTGGTGCGAGCCCGATATACGAAAAATTTCCGGTCATTGTATTTGTTCAAGGTGGTGGGCGCCCGGCAAGATCAACATTTCTGATGTCTGAGTTTCTGGCCAGCAATGGCTATGTCGTGGTGACAATGCCTCATATCGGATCGAATGCCCAGCGCCCGGAGAGGGGTCCGAAACGGTACCAGACTCAATTGTCGGACCTGGAGTACCTGATAAAAGAAACAGAGAAAATGCCATTCGTGGATACATCACGCCTGATTCTAATGTCTTTTTCCACTGCTGCTGAAACATTGTTTCTATACCAATCCAAAAGCCTGAATGCTAATGCGCTTGTTACACTTGATGGCGTGCCGGATATCGAATTGTTAAAACAATTTCCTGAATTTAAATCAGAGCGTATTTCAATTCCGATTTTGTTTATCCGTAGCAACCACGGCAAGAAAATGACACTCGTGGAAGCCGAAAGCGACAGAGACCTTCAATTGCTCTTCAACGCATCAGAAAGAATTAGCCTCCGGATGATGGAGTTAAATCATCCTGAATTGCTGTCGATTGGTATGATGCTCGCGGTCGTACCGAAATTGACTCGTTTTTCACCCATCGGCGACATTGAAGGGTCTCACATACTCATGAATAAGTGTACTCTGCAGTTCCTTCAAAAAGTGTTAGAAAATGAAACACTCGAATCATTCCAACTAGACACCTTGTCACGTAGCCTGGGGGTCATTAACTATTATCCGGACAGATAACTAGCTATGAAGACGACTCTTTAAGTGAACATCTCACTTACAACGAGATCCTTCGATCCTTTCGTGTACTTGTAAAATCCTTCACCAGTCTTGGCACCAAGGTAGCCGGCAGTTACCATATTGACGAGTAGGGGACACGGTGCATATTTTGGATTTCCAAATCCATCGCGCAAGACGTTCATGATAGAAAGACAAACATCTAATCCGATGAAATCGGCCAATTGCAGTGGTCCCATGGGATGAGCCATCCCTAATTTCATTACGGTGTCGATCTCCTCAACTCCTGCAACGCCTTCGTGCAGCGTAATGATTGCCTCATTGATCATTGGCATTAAGATCCTGTTGGCAACAAAGCCAGGGTAATCATTCACCTCCACGGGAACCTTTTTCAGGCTCTTGCTCATTTCCATGATGATCCTTGTAGTGTCATCTGAGGTAGCATACCCCCTGATGACCTCCACCAACTTCATCACTGGTACCGGATTCATAAAGTGCATCCCAATTACCTTGTCGGGACGCCTCGTAGCTGCCGCAATCTGGGTAATGGAGATGGAAGAGGTGTTGGTTGAAAGAATGGCACTCTCCGGAGCATTCGCATCCATCGTTTCAAAAATCTTCTTTTTGATGTCGAAGTTTTCTTTGGCTGCTTCAACAACCAGGTCGGCGGATTTAACACCTTCTTCCGTGGATGTGAATGTCGTAATGTTTTCCAGCGCCTGGGCCTTGTCAGATGCTGTGATCAATTCCTTTTGCACCTGACGATCCAGGTTTTTGTCAATGGTTACCAGGGCTTTTTCCAGCGCATCTTCAGAGATGTCTATGAGTGAGACCTTATATCCATTCTGTGCAAATACATGTGCAATACCATTTCCCATGGTACCACTTCCAATGACTGAGATGTTGTTCATTTGCTTTTTATTGAAATTTTAGGTGCTTTCTACCCTTAAGGATCATTGCTAAAAACCAGATAGTCCTCCGGAAATTCGTTTCAAGATCCATGCAGATTCTGAAAACAAGTTCAGAATGACTATAGCATAGAAGGCATGGATTATTTAAGCATTTCTATCAACGCAATTGAGATCTTCGAATGCGACTTTTAGTCGGTCAACGAACGATTTTTCTGCTTCTCGAATCCAAACTCGTGGATCATAGAATTTCTTGTTTGGCTTGTCGTCTCCGTCCGGGTTCCCGATCTGAGCCTGCAGATAATCCGATTTTTCACCATAGTAACCTTTGATCCCATCCCAATAAGCCCACTGCATGTCTGTGTCAATGTTCATCTTTATCGCACCGTACGAGATAGCTTCCCTGATCTCTTCTCGTGAAGAGCCTGATCCACCGTGGAAGACAAAGTTGACGGGATTATGGCTAGTGCTGTGTTTCTCCTGAATATGATCTTGTGAATTCTTGAGGATGATTGGTGTCAATTTTACATTGCCCGGCTTATAAACGCCATGCACATTTCCGAATGCCGCAGCTATAGTAAAGTTGTCACTCACTTCCTTTAACTGCTCATAGGCATAAGCCACTTCATCGGGTTGGGTGTACAGCATGGAATTATCAATCCCGGTGTTGTCCACACCATCCTCTTCGCCACCTGTAACACCCAGCTCAATTTCTAACGTGATTCCCATTTTTGACATGCGCTTAAAGTACTCCACACAGGTAGCGATGTTTTCCTCTATAGGTTCCTCTGAAAGATCCAGCATATGTGAAGAATAAAGCGGTTTGCCCGTCCGTTCAAAATGCTTTTCGTTGGCATCCAGGAGGCCATCAATCCAGGGTAATAATTTTCTGGCGGCATGGTCAGTGTGTAGAATGACTGTTACACCATATGCTTCAGCCATGTGATGCACATGGTGAGCTCCTGATATTCCTCCTGCGATTGCAGCCTGTTGACCATCATTAGAAAGTCCTTTCCCTGCAAAAAAGGCAGCACCGCCGTTCGAATATTGGATCATGACAGGCGAATTGACCGCCTTAGCAGTTTCCATAACGGCATTGACTGTGCTGGAACTTGTTACATTCACTGCCGGAAGTGCGAACTTGTTCTCATTTGCATAATTAAGAAGGTCAGTAACCTCTTGGCCTGAGAGTACACCAGGTTTGAATTTCATAAGATTTTGTTATTGTTATTTACAGAAAATTATACTGCAAATATAGTAGCATGTGGGACGAAAGAAAATGAGATTTTTCAATCTCCAAGTGAGGCGTTAAGTAGGGATGGTTCCTCAACTACGGGGTCCGAATCAATCAGTTGAGGCTCCTCTTCTCCTTCTGATGCGGCGTATGCCAGAAGGGCAATTAAGTAGATGAACTTAAGGAGGATTTTCCATTTCATGAGTTCTAAGACACTGCAAACCCCCAAAAGGTTTAAATCCTCAATTTGATTTTTTTTAAAAAAGGCGCAAGCGAATCCTTTGTGAGCTTTTGACCTTGCGCCTTTATCCGTTATTGATCGTCCTCGTTTTTAACAATAAAGTAATAAAGAAGAAACCCGAGGGCTACACATACGGCCTCAATTCCATAAGGCATTGCATCGTCACCATCCAGTCGCAACACATCAATTATAATTAGGCCTACTCCAGCAAATAGCACGATAAGACCCCATTTCAACGCATTTTGCTTGGATGTCGTTGACTTGAATATGTTAGCGGTCTCTTCGTTGACCATATCTTTTTCGATCAATCGCTTCTTTAGCGAATAGTTGGTAAGTGTGGATACGAACAAAATAAGTGATCCAAATACAGATATAATTGCGATCACAGGTACTAAATCATCCATAATACATTTTTAGTTTTTGTTTAACATCATTTGGAACGTCAGACAATAGAGCTCTGTCAAAAGGTTGCAGTGAATGCGGAATAATTAAATTAACTTGTGTAGGTGCAACATTCGGCAAGTCAGGGATGACTAATTGAATTAAGATGGACGAGAAGCAACTGGTAGCCACTGTACTTTCAGGAGATGAAGGAGCCCTTCGAATACTTATTGGCAAGTATGAAAGGTTGGTTGCCCATATGGTTGCTCGTGTGGTCCCTGATGATATGGATCGAGAGGAGCTATGTCAGGATGTCTTTATAAAAATTTATGAAAAGCTAAATACGTTCCATTTTGATTCTAAGCTGTCTACCTGGATTGCCACAATAGCTTTTCGAATGGCAGTGAATTTTGCCAAGAAGAAGCGACTGGATCAGGTGGACTTTGATTCGATTGAATTCCAAGTTCCTGATTCCACTAGATCATTCGAGGACGAAGATTTGAGTCGGTTCGTTGTGAAATTGGTTGATCAGCTTCCTTCAAGCTATAAATTGGTCTTAACTTTGTTTTATCTCGAGGGGTTTAGTTATCCGGAAATCGTGGAGATAACAGGTATGCCGGAAGGAACTGTAAAGAATTATTTGCATCGGGCAAAAAATAAACTGAAAATTATAATAGAAGAACACGCAAGAAAGGAGGTTGAACTGGTATGAAAAACTTTGATAAAATTGTTGAGGACGGCTTAAGAATGGAGCCGGATTTCAAGCTTGGCCTTGATTTCAAGGACAGAGTATCTAAGCTGATCAGAAGTCGAGAGCGAATTTCACAAAGGAAGTTCTACCTATTGATCGTTCTTGGAATGGTCGGCATTGTTGGAGCTGGATTGGGAGTTGTACTTTATTTTGCTGACTTACAGGCATTTGCCTCGTTGGGTCAAATCGTTCCTTTAGCTGTTTTGGTAGGAGCCCTGGTTGCAGGAATCCAATATTTGGATAAGAAGCTAGTTAAGGATAAAATGTTTAAACAACTCGCTTGATGATCTCCCATTCAAGCATGTAGCTCGCCGTGCTGCCTTCCTTGGCCACCTTCATAGTTGTGAAGTAAGTCGATGCCCGATCCTCTTCCTCAACATGCATAGTGAACGTTCCCAACAGATCATTTTTACTTAAGAAGTCAAAATCCCACAGCTCGACAACCATGTCGTGGTCTGCTTGATGAACAAATTCTTTGTTTACTTCTTTTTTTTCACCGGAATTTATCGACTTGTATGGTCCACCGGGCCATAGCTTCTTTCCTTCGTATTTAAGGAAGACCTCATCCTTGTCGACTTCATCATTTAAAGTGCAGTGTAGAGCCAATACCTTGATATGCATACTTCAGTATTTAATGCGTAGAAAGATAATGAATCCACGAAAAAACACTATTCGATAGGTTCCCAAAGTTCAATTTTCCTGCCTTCCGGGTCCAAGATCCAACCAAATTTCCCATACTCGTATTCTTCTATCGTGCCAACTACTTCGACACCTTCTTTTTTTAATTGTGCCAGAAGTTCGACCAAATTTTCAACTCGATAGTTAAGCATGTAGTCTTTTTCACTCGGAGAGAAGTAGTCCGTATTCTTCTCAAAAGGACCCCAAACAGTTCGCCCTATTTTTTCTTTATCATCAAGGTCACGCCATTTGAATTGACTTCCCCATTCGTCCATCTCAATGCCGAGATGTGTCTCGTACCATGCTTTAGTCTTTTGCGGATCTTCGGTTTTGAAGAATACACCACCGATTCCTGTTACTCGTTTCATTTGTTTTTTCTCAAATGAAGATGAAGGAAGAGCAAGAATCAAGCTTGAACCACAAAATCATCCGAAAGGGTGAGTTAATTGGACTGGCATTTCATCAATTCGGCTTGAGCACGTCGTGCCTCGGCAGCAGCTTGTCGAGCTACCTCTGCTTGCCTTTCAGTTTCTTCCTCAGCAAGTTGGGCCGATTCTTTATATTCTAGAGCCCTCACGAGATTTAGCTCAGCCTCCATCGCCTTAACATAGCCATAAATTATTGACAAGGTTGTAACTAAGACCAGCACAATGATTAAAGTGTTCTTTTTCATAATTGTGTTCTATTTGGATTGGCATTTCGCTAGTTCTTGCGCTATTCGTTCCGCCTCTACTTGTGCGGCTCGTGCCTTAGCAGCCGCCCGAGCTGCTAACTCTGTTTGCCTTTCGGCTTCTTTGTGAAGTCTTGGTAACTCTTTAAAATGTGATTCGGCAGTCCACAGGTTGCGTTCAGCTTCGGTCGTTTTTACGTAGACATAGAATATGGACAAGATTGCTATTAGTAGCGATACGATGACTAAAACGTTCTTTTTCATAATTACCTCTTACTGGGATTGACATTTTAGAAGCTCTTGCGCTGCTCGTGCTGCCTCAACTTGGGCAGCTCTCGTGTCGGCAGCTGCTTGAACTGCTATTTCTGCCTGCCTCTCGGCTTCTTTTTTGAGTCTTTGGCCCTCTTCGTAGTTTGCGTGGGCAATCAAAAGGTTTCGTTCAGCTTCATTGGCTTTTATAAAACCGTAGAATGTGAACAGGATGGTTATTAGCAGCGATATGATGATTATAATGTTCTTTTTCATGACTTCATCATTTAGATTGACATTCGAGCAACTGGTTCTCAATTCTTCTTGCTTCTGCAGCTCTCCTTGTTGCTATTTCTGCTTGCTTAGTTGCTTCCTGTTCTGCTTTTTGAGCACTTTCCTTGTATTCAAGCGCTGTCACAAGATTCTTTTCAGCTTCTGAAGCTTTTAAATATCCGTAAAGGATAAACAAGACCAAAAAACTTGAGAGTGCCGTGATTATAACATTCTTTACCATGTTTGGGCTATTTAGCTTCACAAGCTTCGAGCAGTCTTGACAACCTTTCTGCTTCCGCAAAATTCATTAATGCAATTGTTCTTTGTCTGTCAGCTTCCTCCTCCGCTCTTATGGAAATTTCACGATATTCATTTGCAGTTCTTCGATTAACATAAGCGTCAGATGCTTTCACGTAGCTATAAACAACAAAACCTAACAGAAGGACGGACAATATTGTTATTACGGTGTTCTTTTTCATAGCTCTATTGGGATTGACACTCTTCTAGCAAAGCTTCTGCCCGCCTTAACTCTGCTGCGGCCATTGTAGCTATTTCGGTCTGTCGCTCCGCCTCTTCCATGGCATCCCTTGCCGCCAAAAGGTTGAGTTCCGCCTCCTTAGCCTTTATATAGCCATAGAGAATAAAGAGAGTGGTAAAGATCAACAACAGGATGATTATAATGTTCTTTTTCATGGTTCGTTTAATTGGATTGACACTTAACCAGTTCTGCCACCACTCTTTCAGCTTCGGCTTGAGCAGCCCTTGCGTCTGCAGCAGCCATAGTTGCAAGGTCCATTTGTCTTTTAGCTTCTTCTTCAGCAAGCTGAGCCGATTCCTTATATTCCAAAGCTCTTACCAGATTCAGTTCCGCTTCCTTAGCTTTTATGTATCCATACAGGATAGATAAGCTTGTCACAAGAAGTAATATGATGATTAAAATATTCTTTTTCATGATCGATGTTAGTTAGACTGGCATTTCCTGAGAAGTTTCAAAGGCCTGTTTGCTTCTTTGCGGCAGCTTATCATAAACCAACGAGGTAAAAGTGATAAGGACAGCCGCGAATAGTGCAGCAAATAGGCCTATTTTCCTCCTCATTTGCGAAAGCAAATTTGCTCCTTAGATTTTGAGATGATTAGTAGCTAAAAATACTGGTTTGATCTTTGTATTACAACCACTGATAAAAAATCGACTATTTTTAAAATCTATCTTCTCGATCTTGCGTTGAAGAGACAAATATTTAGACTATAGACCATGTACAAATTACTGTTGATAGCGGCGTTTGCCATTCTGACCTCATTCGGAGTCTCTACGGGTTTATCCCAAAGTGATTCTTATTCAGCGGGAGATACGCTCAAAATTTTAGAGCCGAAACCTGAGCACTCAAGTGAGGCCTATGTCATAACCAATTTGCTTAAACGCTATCATTACAGAAAACTACCTCTGTCTGACTCCATTTCATCTGTCATTTTTGACAACTACTTCCTTTCCATAGATCCTAACAAGGCCTACTTCTTCAAGGCCGACATTGAACAATTTGAACACCTTCGACATAAGCTTGATACTCAAATTCCTGAAGGAGAACTAGATTTTGCTTATCACGTGTTTGAATTGTACAGAGAACGAGCGTTGGAGAGAATTGATTATGTGTTCTCTCTATTAGAGACGGAATTTGATTTTACAAAGGATGAATCGTACAGATTTGACCGAGAGAAAGAAGAGTGGCCGAGTGCTCGGTCAGAGAGAGATGAGGTTTGGAGAAAGATCATTAAGAGTCAGGCTTTAACTTATAAGCTTTCTGGAAACGACTGGGAAAAGACAGTTAAAGGCCTAAAAAGAAGATACGAACGCATTCAAAAAGCCATTTATCAATACAACAGCGAGGATGTCTTTCAGAGCTACATGAATGCTTACACAAATGCGTACGACCCACACACTGATTATTTTTCTCCACCTGATGCTGAGAATTTTCAAATTGATATGAGCCTTTCGTTGGAAGGCATTGGAGCAAGGCTGATGCAGAACTTGGATTATACACAGGTTGCTGAGATAATTCCTGGCGGACCGGCCTATAAAAGCAAGGAGATCTACAAGGATGATAGGATTATTGGTGTTGCCCAAGGTGATGAAGGTGAGTTTCTGGATGTCATCGGTTGGAGATTGGATGATGTAGTGGCAAAAATTCGTGGACCCAAGGGTACGGTTGTGCGACTCCAGATCCTTAAGGCAAGCAAAGGACAGAACGCTCTTCCGGACACTCTGAGGCTAGTTCGTGACAAGATAAAATTAGAGTCACAAGCTGCGAAGTCTGAGTTGATCCCTATTTCAGAGGGAAACGATACCTACAAACTAGGGGTGATCACAGTGCCAAGTTTTTACCTAAACTTTGATGAGCTAAATGCCGGTGTTAAGGATTACAGAAGTACAACCCGTGACGTTAAGAAGCTGATAAAGGAATTGGAAGGGCAAGGAATGGATGGGCTTTTGATCGATCTCCGATTTAATGGTGGAGGATCACTACAAGAGGCCATTGAAATGACCGGTCTTTTTATTCCCGATGGACCCGTGGTACAGGTTCGAAACACAGACCAGTCCGTGGACAAAATGGATGACAAGGACGGTGGCAAGGTTTTCTATGATGGACCGCTCGCTGTTATGGTGAACCGTGGAAGTGCTTCAGCTTCTGAGATCTTTTCGGGTGCAATTCAGGACTACAAGAGGGGTGTGATTATAGGAGAGAGCACTTTTGGAAAGGGCACTGTGCAAAACATCATTGATTTGGATCGCTACATCCGAAATCCAGAGATGAAACTTGGACAGCTAAAGATGACCTTAGCCAAGTTCTATCGGGTGACAGGCAGTAGTAATCAACGAATCGGGATAGCTCCGGACGTTCAATTTCCATCCATTTATGATGCTGACGAATACGGAGAGGCAAGCAGACCTAATTCCCTTCCTTGGGACGAAATAGCCAACGCCAACTTCAAACCAACTAATAATGTGGACGATGAACTCCTGGATAACCTTAATGCATTATACAGGGACCATTTGAACACGGATGCAGACCTTCAAAAGCTGATGCGAGAAATTGAAGAAGCAAAGGAAAGAAGAAGTCAATCGTCCGTTTCGCTGAACTTTGAGCAAAGAAGACAACCGGAAACAGATCAACAAGAGGGCCTTTCTGCCTCGGTTGAGCAAGATGAAGTATCCGTTGAGGATGAAATAAAAAAGAAACTTGAAGAAGACCCGTACCTGAAAGAGGGTCTCCGTTTATTGGCTGAAATTGCCAGGAAAAAGATCGGTTGAGCAACCTTGCAGTGATTTTCCTGTCTTATAAGTAAACATAACAGTCATGAGAAATCTATTGATTCTGACCGTTCTTTTTATGGGCGGAGCAACTTTTGGACAAACGATTTTAGCCTCAGCGGAGCTAGAAGCTAAAAACATAAAAGAAGTACGTATAGAGGGAAGATTCTGTGACGTATATGTTGAGCAGGGATCAAGAAACTACCTGGATGCAGTTATCCGGGGGCGTGGGGAAAAGGGAGATTTTGAGTTTGATACAGAAATCTCCGGATCGACACTTTTAGTAAAAGTGATCAAGAATGATCGCTCATGGCGAGGCTGGAACCTGAATGAATCCAAAATAGAGCTTACTATCAAAGAAGGTGTCCGACTGGACATTGAAAACTCATCTGGAGATGTGTATGTAACGGGATTAGACGCAGAGGACTCCGAAATTGAGGCGACAAGTGGGGACATCACGTTGAAAAGAATTATTGCAAACTTAGAGGTTGAAACTTCTTCCGGGGATATCGACATAAATGGGTTAGTAGGCGAGTTGGAAATGGAATCTACAAGTGGCGATCAGCAGATTTACAATACAGAAGGAAACATAGATACACGGGCGAGTTCCGGGGACATTACCATTTCAGATTTTAATGGTGATCTAGAACTTGAAGCGACATCAGGAGATGTTGAGCTCAGAGGAGGAATCGGGGTCGTCGCTGTACAAACCTCATCCGGAAACATTGACGGCAATGACATAGAATTGACTGGTAATGCTTACTTCAAGGCGGGTTCCGGGGATGTTGAAATCGAATTTGTAAATAACATAGAGGATTTGAGTTTTGATCTTACTGCCACTTCCGGAAACCTAGATGTCGGCCGTAGGTCAGGTGAGAAAAAACTATATATTGATCGTGGTGGATATAAGGTAGTAGGAGTAACTTCTAGTGGGAACCAGGAATACGAGGATTAGGTTCGTTCAGCACTTTTCTCTGAAGTTTAGAACATAGTAGCCAGTATCTTCTACGAGTAACTATTAGGAATTACTAGTACCGGAGTATCACTTTCCTCGATCAATTTGGCTGTATGGCTACCAGGTGAGTTGTCTTCACCACTGCTATTCACGCCCATGATGACCAGATCGAAGGAATTTTGTGTCACAAAGTCCAGAAGTTGTTTTTCGATATTTCCAGGCAAAACTAGATTGTTAATTTGAGTCTTTTCGTTCTTTCGAAGGTCGTTGCTTAGTTTGGTCATGTGTTCTTTCACTTTGTTGAGTTTTGGAAGAAGGTCCTCATGACTGCTTTCATGCGAGAACTTCGAAGCTACAGGGTAAATGTGTAGGATGGATATTTCGCACTTGTATTGATCACTTAGATTCAAGCCAATTTCAACAGCTTTCCAAGCGGCTGGCGAAAAATCTGTAGGTATAAGGATATGAGTAAACAATCTTCAATTAAGTATATCTGGCCAAATCTAGAAGATGGACTAGGACACATCCCTGACATCTGTCATACTCGGGTTTGAACTTTATCACGTGAAATGATCTAAAGAGTCATTACGCTTTGCTAGGTTTATCATTCCAAAACAAAACTCCCAAAGAGACCTTAGCGATGAAACTAAGCAGTGAATACCTTATGTCTGAAAAAGGACTGGAGCTTTTGGGGCAGTTGTTTCATAGCGCAGGAGAGGGAATTATGCTCTTCAGCAAAAATGGAGAAATTGAAATGACGAATCCCCGAGCCTTGGAGATGTTTGGGTATGCCGAGGAGGAGCTTTTGGGAAAGAAAGTTGAGGAGCTGGTGCCTCGGGAGGTTCGTTCCGAGCATACCAGCCATCGCACCAAATTTATTGAGAAGCCCAGCCCTCGCCCAATGGGACAGGGATTGGATTTGAACGGTCTTAGGAAAGATGGCACCACCTTTCCAATCGAAATCAGCCTCAACTATCTGAGTCATAACAACGATAAGATGATAGTGGCATTCATTACAGACATTACCGTGCGAAAGGAAAGTGAACGTCTGGTAAAAGAACAACAAAAGAGGTTGAAAGAATATGCCGGCGAACTGGAGAAAAAGGTGAAATCTCGAACGAGCGAACTGGAGCACATGAATATGGGTTTGCAAAGTCAAATTCAGGAGAGAAAACTTGCCGAAAATGCACTGAAGAAGAGCCTCGACGACTTAAAGGAGGCTGAGAGAGAAATCCTGAAATCTCTTGAACGTGAAAAAGAACTAGGGGAGCTTAAATCAAAATTTGTTTCCATGGCAAGCCATGAGTTTAGAACGCCACTGACTACCATCCTATCATCGGCAAACCTTATCGGCAAGTATCAGGAAGGTGACCAACAAGCCTCCAGAGAAAAACACATTGAAAGGATCAACAAGAGCGTACAGAACCTCACCGGTATTCTGAATGATTTTTTATCTATGGAGAAACTTGAAAGTGGGATAACTAGAGTGGATAAGAGGGAAGTCAACCTGGAATTGTTGGTCAAAGAAGTATGTGAGGAGATGGAAGGTACATTGCGGAAAGATCAACAATTAGTGATCGAATCAGAAGCCGCAACTGTTCTTTCGGATGAACACATCCTAAAGAATGTGTTGATTAATCTAATTTCTAATGCTAGTAAATACTCATCTGAAGGCGATCCTATCCATGTGAGCGCATTGGTGGAGGAAATGGAAGTTTGCCTGAAGGTGATTGATCGCGGCATAGGCATTCCGGAATCTGAGCAGAAAAATCTCTTTGAACGATTCTTTCGAGCTGACAATGTGACAAATATTCAGGGAACTGGCTTAGGTTTGAATATTGTCAAGAAATACGTAGAACTACTGGGGGGTAAGATCGAGTTTAAGAGCAAGGAGGGAGAAGGAAGCACATTTTGCGTGCGAATCCCATTAGCTTCTGGAAAGTGACTTTCTCATAAAATAGTAGGCCAAAGGCCCAATTATTGGCAGCAAAATAACGATAGGGTACCAAATAACTCTGATCTTCCTTGTGTAACTTCTCAATGCCAGATCCACCATCGCAAAGATTGCGATAGATGCTCCTATTATTCCAATTATTAACCAATCCATGATTTTCGTTTTGATCACAAGTTCAGTCATTAAAAGAGCTAGTCTTATGATATAACTCAATGTAAATCATGACATTTCTCAAGCAAAACCTTTTGGTATTGCCTAATTTGGTCATCTTAAAATGCTACTATGGATAAGAAGTTTGTACTTGTTGTCGAGGACCAAGATGATGTGCGGGAAAATATAGCAGAACTCCTGGAGCTTTCTAATTATAGAGTTGGAACCGCTTCTAACGGAAAAGAAGGAGTGAAGAAGGCTTTGGAAATGCCTCCGGATCTTGTCCTTTGTGACATTATGATGCCTGAGATGGATGGGTACGAGGTGCTGTACCTTCTATCCAAAAATCAACATACTGCAGCAGTTCCGTTTATCTTCCTTACGGCTAAAGCTGAGAAATCCGATTTCAGGAAGGGCATGAATATGGGAGCTGACGATTACATCACCAAGCCATTTGAAGAGATCGAATTGCTGGGGGCTATCGAGCGGAGGATACAGCGACACGAGGAACTTACACACTCCAATGGAATCGATGAATTTGTGAATTCAGCTAAGAAGTATCATAGTATCGGGGACCTTGATAAAGAGCGGAAAACAAGAACTTTCAAAAAAAAGGATATCATTTATCGAGAGGGTGATTTTGGCTCCTATGTTTATAAAATCAAGAAAGGAAAAGTGAAAACTTACCGAATCAATGAGGACGGTAAGGAGCTGGTGCATGACCTTTTGAAGGATGGGGATTTTTTGGGAGAACGTGCGGTAATCCAGGATGATACGAGAACAGAGTTTGCTGAGGCAATGGAGGAAACGGAATTGATTCTAATCCCTAGATCGGATTTCCAGGAACTGATTTTTGGCAATCGTGAGGTTTCAGCGCAGTTTATAAAGATTCTCTCCAGACATCTTTCCGAGCGTGAGCTGGAACTGATGGAAATGGCTTACAATACGGTTAGGAAACGGACCGCAGATAGCCTTATGAAACTCTTTGACACCTATAATAAAGGTGAAGGTGTAGTAAGTTTTGAAATTTCCAGGGCAGATCTTGCAGGCATGGTCGGTACCGCCACAGAATCAGTTATCCGGATCTTATCCGAGTTTAAGAAAGACGGATGGATTGAGATCAATGGCAGCTCTATTTCCGTTTTGGAGGTGGAGAAAATCAAGGCTGTCAAGTACTAAAAATATGTCGACACTAGCCGCTCATCTGTCCATTGATTAATTCCATCCCAATTTGATCTCGCATTAGACCCGGAATTTATAATTTGTGGTCCAATCTTTATAACCATGAATTATAGATCAGTTACCTTCTCTGCAATTGCTGTACTATTTACTTGTTCCGTTGTTGCTCAGGATTATTTCCTTAAAGACAAGGGGCCCTTTGACCCATCCATTCCCACACCAGAACAATTTCTTGGTTATGGAATTGGAGAGCATCATACGCGTCATGATCGAATTGTTGCGTACCTTGATGAACTCGCAAGAGTCTCCGATCGGGCAACAATTGCTCGGTACGGCATGACTCACGAGTATCGGCAGCTCGTAATGCTGACTATTACTGACCCATCAAATCATGGTCAACTCGAAGAGTTGAGGAATCAGCACATGGAGGCGATCGATCCAAATTCTACAGCTGATCTATCCGGCCTGCCAATTTTCATAAATCTTGGCTACAATGTTCATGGTAATGAACCTTCAAGCTCGGAGGCGGCACTCTTGACCGCTTACACACTGGTAGCATCACAAAGTGATGAAGTAAAGAACTACATCCAAAACGCGGTGATCTTCATTGACCCTACAATCAATCCCGATGGAAGAGACAGACACACAAGCTGGGCGAATACTTATAAAGGAAAGCCACTGGTAAAAGACCCCATGGATGCAGAACACAACGAAATGTGGCCAAGAGGCCGGACAAATCATTATTGGTTTGATCTCAATCGAGATTGGTTGCTTGGTATCAATCCGGAAAGTCGAGGAAAATTGAATTGGTACCATACGTGGTATCCAAATGTGGTGACAGACTTCCATGAAATGGGAACGAACAGCACCTATTTCTTCGAGCCGATGAAGGCAATTGCCAGCAAAGACCCGATTATGCCCAAGGAGAACTACACCACCTTGAATGACACCTTTGCAAATTATTTCAAAGAGGACCTTGACAAGATCGGCTCCTTCTATTTCACCAAAGAGGTTTTCGATGGGACGTATCCCGGCTATGGTTCCTCGTATCCCGATTTGCAGGGAGGACTGGCCTTATTGTTCGAACAAGCCAGCTCAAGAGGTCATGCCCAAAAGACCAGGATGGGAGATATAACGTTCGCTTTTACCATTCGCAATCAGTATACTTCAAGCTTAGCAACTGTTAGAGCGGCAGTTGAAAACAAGATGATGCTTTACAACTACCAACGAGACTTTTTCAAATCTGCAATTTCTAATGCGCGTTCCACGAATGTCAAGGGATATGTTTTTGGAGATGACCATGATGCCAACCGCGTACGAGATTTTGTTGATAAACTGTTGCTCCACAGAATCAAGGTTTATCAGCTGGACGGTAGAATTACCGCAGGAGGGAAGCGCTTCAATCCGGGGAGGGCATATGTGGTTCCAACCGATCAGCCCCAATATCGAATGGTACAAACCATGTTCGAAACCTACAGGGAATATTCTGACAGCGTCTATTATGACGCCTCGGCTTGGTCTGTGGTTAATTTCTATAATATGCAGTATGCTCCGATGACTTCTAATTTCAAACGAGGTGCGGAAGTAACCAAGGAGAGTATTGCTAGAACAACTTACGACCTGCAAAGAACCAATTATGCTTACCTGGTGCCATGGGAAGATTATTACGCTCCAGCACTCCTGAATGGGCTTCAGCAAGCAGGGGTAAGGGTGAATTCCGCATTTAAGCCATTTTCTATCCAGGTACAAAACGGTGTTAAGAGCTTTGGCTATGGAACTTTGGTGATTCCCGTAAGTAAACAGGCGATTTCGGCAGATTCCTTGTACCAGGTGCTTAAGAATCAGAGCGACATATACGGTATTGAAATATCAAGTGCAAATTCAGGGTATAGCTCTTCGGGGATCGATCTTGGAAGTGGCAATGTCCGTACCCTTCAGCCACCAAAGGCTTTAATGTGGATAGAAGGCGGTGTTTCTTCTTACGAATCAGGGGAGGTCTGGCACCTGCTCGACACACGTGTTGGAATGCCGATCACGAAGGTACCTCTACGAAATTTCAATAGGGTAGACCTCAACGACTACAACGTGATGGTGATGGTTTCTGCTTCGTACAACGAACTGGATTCAGCCAAAATAAAGAAGATTAGCGATTGGGTGAAAGATGGAAATACACTCGTTACAAGTCGTTCTGCCACATCGTGGGCTATTAACAAAAAGATCGTCAAGGAGAAGTTGGTCAAAGAGGAAAAAGGCGATAAAAAAGAAAAGAAGGCTCCCACCAGAAAGCCTTACGTAGATGCACCATATAATTCCGGTAAGAAAGAGGTTGGTGGCGCCATCTTTCAGGTAGATCTTGATCTGACTCATCCACTGGCTTTTGGCTACAAAAACTCCAAATTACCGGTGTATCGAAATAGTGAGGTGTGGTTAGCGCCAAGTCAGAATTCATATTCTACAGTTGCAAAGTATACCTCAAACCCACACATAGATGGCTTTATATCTCAGGAGAATATGGACAAATTTCTGAAGCCTTCTGCCTCCCTAATTGTCAGTAGGCTAGGAGGAGGAAGGGTGATCATGTTTGCAGACAATCCTAATTTCAGGGGATCATGGTATGGCACGAACCGACTGTTTTTAAATGCGATATTTCTAGGTCAACATGTGTATGTGCCGAGTGAGTAAGGCAGTCAAAGTTGGATTTCGGTGTTTCCGCTCACTAGCTCAATGTGGCATTCATCAGCTTTTATGACATAATCCTCTTTAACTAAGAGCTCACCCGAAAGAAAACCATGAAAAGTGAACGTGTCCTGATCGTTCTCGAGTTTCGGTTGATAGCTGTCATCTAAAATCGGATAGAAATCCCCCAAACTTCCGCCGATGGTTGGACTGTGTCTGATGGTGTCGTTATCCGTTTTTCTGACTGTATAAAAATCGTCGAATTGGCCACCAGTAACAGTCACGCCTAGCGTCCTAAATTCTGCTGTGCATATAACACCATCTTCTATGGGAGCGTCTTCGCAAGCTTGGATGAGGAATCCGATCGACACAATTAAAAGTAATCTTTTCATATTTGATTTTTTTAACCCTTGTAACCTTCAAGATCCAATACAACGAGCTTTGACAATACCCTAAAATGTGGTGTGATGAGGTTCAGGAGTGGAACATGCAGTGACTCTATAAATCTCCGATCTAACAATGAGATTCACGGCAGAGGTGTTAAGTTTGCCCTGTCAAAATTCAAATGCATGCTAGATTTTGAAAAACCAATCGCAGAACTGGAAGGGAAGTTGGAGGATATGAAGGAGTTGGCCAAGTCCAGCGATGTCGATGTTGCGGATGCGATCAAGACACTTGAATCAAAGATTGTTGATCTGAAAAAGGAAACATTCGCAAATCTCACCAGATGGCAGAGGGTACAACTGTCAAGGCACCCGGATCGACCGTACACCCTGGATTACATTTATGAGATCACGGATGAGTTTGTTGAGCTTCATGGCGATCGTGCAGTGAAGGACGACAAAGCGATGGTGGGAGGTTTTGGAATCATTGACAAACAACCAGTCATGGTTATCGGTCAGCAAAAGGGACGTACAACGAAGCAGCGCCAGGAACGAAACTTTGGTATGGCTAATCCTGATGGATATCGGAAGGCGTTGCGATTAATGAAGCTTGCTGAAAAATTCAATAAGCCCATTGTTACACTGATCGATACACCAGGAGCCTATCCTGGTCTAGAAGCTGAGGAACGTGGACAAGGTGAAGCTATTGCCAGAAATTTAAAGGAGATGATGATGCTTAAGGTACCTGTCATCTGCATTATTATTGGTGAGGGGGCCTCCGGTGGAGCACTTGGTATTGCGATCGGGGACAAGGTGATGATGATGGAAAATACCTGGTACTCTGTGATATCACCGGAATCTTGCTCCTCCATCCTTTGGCGCAGCTGGGACTACAAAGAACAGGCTGCTGAAGCACTAAAGCTTACTGCCAAAGATATGCTCAAAAACAAGCTCATCGATGACGTCATCAAGGAGCCTCTGGGTGGGGCCCACAATGACTTACAAGCTTCAGCAAAAGAGCTGAAAAAAGTGATTGCCAAAAACTTAAAGGAATTACTTAAAAAGAAACCAGAAGAT
Source organism: Cyclobacteriaceae bacterium (assembly GCA_028285685.1). Classification (GTDB taxonomy): domain Bacteria; phylum Bacteroidota; class Bacteroidia; order Cytophagales; family Cyclobacteriaceae; genus Ekhidna. The sequence goes on from JANQOR010000018.1 coordinate 44,144, forward strand.
CGTATCATGGAGCGGATCGAGAAGTTTGGAGGCATGGGCGCCTACAAGTAAATTTCCGTATGAAGCAGATTAATTGGTCTGATCACATTCTAAATTTTTTAGCCGTTATTATAGGTGTTTCTCTGGCTTTTTACGTGAGCAATAGCGCCGAAAAAAGGAAAGAGAAGGAAGAGTTTGATCAAATCATCCGTTCACTGATTGAGGAAATAGAAACAGATATTAATGTTTACGAAAACTATCAGATCGATAGAAACAAACAGCAATCAAAGATCATTACCGAAGTTCTTGGTTTATTGAACGGGGGCAAATCCGATAGTTTGTATGAAAAGTTCAAGGCAAGCATGAATTTTACCAATTATGCCCCAAGGAATGTGACATTTAAATCAATTTCGTCCTCTGGTAAACTTGACCTGATCGAAAGCTTCGAGCTGCGAAAACGGATTTCTATTTATCACGAGGTGTGGGTTGCCGAGGCAGAATTCAGAGGGGCTTCGCAGATCAATTTCCACAATGATCACCTGATGCCCTGGGTCATGAAAAACACGGATTTTGCAGATTCCGATCTGGAAAGTCTAAATGATACGGAGGTAAAAAACATGTTGATTGTATATAAATCACTAATAGATGGAAAAGTCAGGCAATACCAAAAAGTCGTTTCAGAGGGTAAGATTCTGAAGGAGGAACTAGAATCTTTGATTCAATGAGGAACAGGTCTTTGAAAGAACGTTTTTTAGGTTGGCTCTTTAAGCTGTCAGGCTGGAAACACATCGGTACGCTGCCTACGGATATACAGAAGTACGTGATTATAGTAGCTCCGCACACCAGCAATATTGACTTTTTTGTGGGTTACGGGTACAAGCATCTTGTGGGATTACATCCAAACTTTCTTGCAAAACGAGAACTCTTCAAAATTCCAATTGTAGGCTGGTTTTTAAAGTCCATTGGGGGGTATCCTGTGGACAGGGGCAAAAAGACGAACTTGGTTGATCAAGTCGTTGAGCTCTTTGAAAAGACTAAGTCGTTCATCATGACGATCACCCCTGAAGGCACACGGTCCTATTCTCCTGAGTGGAAGACCGGATTCTATAGGATTGCCCATAAAGCAAACGTCCCAATAGTTAAGGTTGGTTTTGATTATCCTTCAAAAACGATCCATGTGGATGAACCCAAGTTTGTCAGCGGAAACATGGAGGAGGAGATGGACGAAATTAAAAACCACTTTAAGCAGTTCATCGGACGGCATCCTGAAAAGGGAGTTAGGTAAGTTAGTTGTCAGGTGCTAGTTGACAGTCTTCAATTATCTATTTATCCATGAATCAACCATTTCCGCAAAGCCAATCAACTGCTTAACCAATTCACCAATCAACCAATCAATCAACTACTTAACCAATTACCTAATCAACCAATCAACTAATTCACCAATCAACCAATTCTCTAATCAACTAATCCATAATCAGAAACAAAAAAGCCATTGACTTCATGCCAATGGCTTTATAGTTAGCATTTGTTAGTCGTTACTTCTTAGCTGCAGTTTTTCTTGTCGTCCTTCTCTTCGGTTTCGCTTCCTCGACCACAATCTCATCAAGCACATCTGAAAGAATTCGGCCGCAATGCTCGCATACAATGATTTTCTTCTTTTCGCGGATTTCAGCTTGTTTTTGAGGGGGAACTATGTTGAAACATCCTCCGCATGCACCTCGATTCACAGGCACAACAGCAAGACCGTTTCTCATGTTGTTCCGTACTCTTTCATACGACTTTAGGAGTCGCTCCTCCACATTCTTTTCTGCTTTCTTACGGTCTTTTTCTATCTTTTGCTCGTCGGCTTCAGATTCCTTGGTAATAGTATCAAGCTCACCCTTTTTCCCTTCAAGATCTTTTTTTCTTTCAGTCAGCACACCTTTGGTTTCCTCAGCTTCCTCCTTCTTTGCTTCTATCTTCTCATATGCTTCTTTTATCCTCTTTTCAAGGATCTGGATCTCCAATTGTTGCAGTTCAACCTCCTTAGTTATCGCATCATACTCACGATTGTTCCGAACATTCATCTGTTGCTCTTCATACTTTTTGATAAGCTTCTCTGCATCCTTGATAGCAGCTTTGTTTGCAGCGATTGCATCCTCAAAATCCTTTTGATCTTGCGTTTGCTTATCAAGTCGTGTTTCGTATCCTGCTATTTCGTCTTCGAGATCCTGAACCTCTTCAGGGAGGGCTCCTCGCACTTTTTTGATCTCGTCAATTTTTGAATCTAATTTTTGTAGTTTTTCAAGTGCTTCGAGCTTTTGGGCTACTGTATTTTCCATTCAGTATTTATAAAAATTTGATAGGATTAGTGTCTACCTCCGATAAACGGAACGCAAATTTAGCGAAATTTTTAGTTAATCTTTCGTATAGAAGCTCTTTAGTAAATACCTCACTTTCATAGTGCCCAATATCGACTATGATAATCTCATTGTTCGCCTCGAAAAAGTCGTGATATTTGAAATCAGCACTGATGAAGATATCTGCTTTTGCCGCTATGGCAGTCTCAAGTAGAAAACGTCCTGAACCACCACAGAATGCTATTTTTTTGATCTTCTTCGCGGTGAAATCAGTGTGCTTCACTAGCTTCAGGTTCATCACCTCTTTTAGGTGTTCCATGAAGTCTTCCGTTGACAGTTCCCTGTCCATCTCCCCGATCATTCCCGAGCCAACTTCCTGGTTTGAATTGATAAGAGTAGACAGATAATAGGCTACCTCTTCATATGGATGACTATTTCGCATGGCGTTTAACACGGCAACCTTGCAATAAGAAGGAAGAATCACCTCGATACGTGTTTCTTGTACTACTTCGTCTGTGCCGCTCTTACCGATGGTTGGATCTGCTTGCTCGTTGGGTCGAAAGGTGCCTTCTCCCGAAAGCTGAAAGCTGCAATGATCGTAGTTGCCAATTTCACCGGCACCCACTTCGTATAAAGCGGACAGCAACTCAGACTTGTTGTCAGTGGGTACAAAAACAGTCAGCTTTAGAAGCGTTTCACTTTTGGGTTTGAGGATTCTCAGATTACTGAGTCCTAGTCGCTGCCCAATTTTTTTGTTGACTCCCGAAATGACGTTGTCAAGATTGGTATGGATAGCGTAGATATTCAGATCATTCCGGATGGCCTTGCGAATACACTTATCTATCCAATGTGAGGTTCCTATTTTTTTTACACCTGAAAAGATGAGTGGGTGATGAGAGATAATCATGTTGCATTTGGCGGCGATGGCTTCATCTATCACTTGCTCGGTCACGTCCAAGGTAATTAGCGCTCCAGTTGCACTATCGTTTCGGTCTCCAATAATGAGTCCTGAATTGTCATAGGATTCCTGAAGAGAAGGAGGAGCCCAGCTTTCAAGAAAAGTTGTAATATCTTTTATCTGCATATCTCAGGTTCATGATTCTATTTTCTTCCGATTCATCAAATATCAGGAACACTTTTTGTAAAAGGTAAAAAAAGTTCAACGACTACACCTTCAATCCTTAATTTTGCTTGTGCGAAAACTAGTATTGTTTTTTTCCTTTTTCTACACGACCCAGGCCTTTTCACAACTGCTGGATGATTCAACAAAATTGGTCTATGGACCGCATACCACGAAGTTTGTCTACGAGTCAGACATTTTGAATAACGAGGCATCAAAGGAGCAATATTCTACTGTAGACACCTTGTTATATCAGTTTGATAGACAGTCATTTATAAATAGAAATGCCCGCAAGTATCAAAATCTGGGAAATTTTGGAACAGCCTTAACCTCCGTCTTTTTCGAGCCACAAGCGTTGATCGGAAGAACATCCGGATTCAATGCCTTCGCTCCTTATGCAAGAAAAGGACGCAACACCATCAAATTCTACGATACAAAATCTCCGTATATAGATCTTTTAGCTTTTATAGGAGGAGGAAACAAAAACATCGTTAATGTTGATTTTTCCAGAAATGTGCGTGAAGGATGGAACCTGGGCTTTGACCTTCATAAAATTACCGCCGACAAGATCTTCGCCAGAAATGCGGTGGGTGATCGACAGACCACTGGAACATCCTTTGATGTTTACACCCACTACAAGCATCAGAACATACCATATCAAGCTGTTTTTTACTACTCTAATACAACACACAATGTTTTCGAGCTTGGTGGAATGCGTTTCGGAAGCGATTCCACTCTGTCCGAGTTGTTTCAGCTGAACAATGGTTTATTGCGGTTGGAAGAAGCGCAAAACGAGCGAAGTGAATCCATGATCCACCTTTATCATGACTACCAAATCGCTGAACAATTTCAGCTTTACCATAGTATCGATTTGTACAATGAGGAAAACCTGTACCAGGATTTTGAAGACGGAAGCATCTCCTCGTATGACACTTATCGCGACGCGTACAATGGTGTTTTTCAAATTGACGCAGACAGCACGCAAGAGCGGGCAAGGTTTTCGTCAGTAACAAATGAAGTCGGCATTAAGGGGGATTTGTCCAGTATTTTCTATCGGGCTTATATCAAATTGAGGTCTGTAGATTTTGACTACTTGTTGCTTGACCCACTGAGCCGAACAACGGAAACATACCTTGGTGGCTACACAAGGTTTAATTGGAAGGAAAAATTTCGGGTAATTGGTGAGGTAGAAGTCCTGCAGACTGGTGAATATTTGTTTAGCGGCAGTCTCCTAAGCGATCTGATAAACCTAAAATACACCTCCAAGAGTTATCGTGTGCCACTGCTTTATCAAAACTACTTTGGCAACCACTATGAATGGCACAATGACTTTTCACCTGTTTTCGTCAACAAGCTGGATGGTAGCCTTAAACTAAGCTACAAAACCATTTCGCTCATTCCCAAAGTCTCATTCACCGCCTACAATGATCTTGTCTACTTCGATAGAAATCAGGAACCTGTACAGGCCTCTGATGGAATTGCGATTGCTACTATCGGTGGCGAAATCAACACTGTTTTTGGAAGCCTCGAGGGCGAAGGATTTCATATCGAAAACGAGGTGTTGGCTACAAATGTATCTGGTGGTTCTGGCGATGCAGTAAGGATTCCGGAGCTGTTTTACAATGGACGATACTACTGGAAAGGGGATGTTTTTGGCGATGCTATTCCGATCCAGGTAGGCATTGACGCACATGCCAGGTCTTCCTACTTCGCCAATGCCTACGTCCCTGTTACACAGCAATTTTATCTACAGGATGAGTTTGAGATCTCTAGCTATTTCAGAGCAGATTTGTTCTTCACCATGCGCGTTGATAAATTCTATGTAGGAATAAAATGGGGATACTTCAATCAACCTCCGGATGGCGGTTATTTTATGACCCCATACTATCCAGGCCAACCTAGAAACTTTGATTTGATGATTAGATGGACCTTTTTTGACTGATGAGTACACAAAAAACAACGTTGGGATTGGAACTGCCCACTGATCCGAGGTGGGCCAACATTGCTGAGAAAAATATTGAGGACATCCTTGTAGATCATGCCTATTGTGAGCAAAAGGCGGCGTCATCGTGTATATCATTAATAATCCAGTTCCCCGAACGTGAAAAACTGGTTGAAGTGTTGACCCCAGTGGTAGCAGAGGAGTGGGCTCACTTTGAATTGGTCATAGAACACTTGAAAACGCGCGGATATAGCCTTGGAAAAGCCAGGAAGGATGAGTACGTGGTTCGGCTAAATGAGGTGATGAAAAAAGGCGGTAGTAGAGACGAACAACTCGTTGAAAGACTACTGATGAATGCGCTAATTGAAGCAAGAAGTGCGGAACGTTTTAAAGTGTTGTGGAAAAATCTGGAGGATAAAGAACTACAGCGTTTTTACTATGATCTGATGGTTTCAGAAGCTGGTCATTACCATAATTTCATCGAGTTAGCGAAAGAATACATGTCCGCTGAAAAAGTGGAAAAAAGATGGAAAGAATTTCTGGCAGAGGAGGCAGAGATTATGAAGAGCCTGGAACCTAGACCGGATCGAATGCATTAATCAATTACGAATTACAAATTTATAATCGTAATTGAAAATCAAGTTTTCTGTTTCTTCTTTTTAGCCGCTGGAAACAAGATATTGTTCAGGATCAATCGATACCCAGGAGAATTTGGGTGGAGATTAAGATCTGTTGGAGGCTCATTTACAAAGTGTTGATAATCTTCGGGGTCGTGTCCACCGTAAAACGTCCAAAAACCTCTTCCTAGAACTCCGTGGATATATTTTGCCTCATTGATTGAAGGTGCTTGACCCATAATAATCACGTCTCCTTTGACCAACTCTTTTTTGAAACCGGTGGTTTGACCCATGAACCCATGAATGATCTGTTGATGGTTTTGTGTTAACATGGTAGGAATGGGATCCCACTTGGCTGAGAATTCGAACAATGTGAAAAAGTCATTCTTCTCGACCAATCCTCGTTCATTGGCCTGGTTGTCAATATTGGAGTATTCGTAACGCATTGCATCGCGCTCAATCACAAAATTTTCAAATGCCATTGTCCTTGAGAAATCGAGCTTAGATTGAGCTCTTGGATCGGCGGGGTCTCCATCGTAGATACTCTCGACAATGTCGATACCCTCTGCTGCAA
>JANQOR010000015.1 GCA_028285685.1 Cyclobacteriaceae bacterium
CTTTCGATTTGCAGGATCACTACGGAGTGCCACCAGAGGAATATTGGAAGGATGACTATTTCAAGATCAACGAACATGCCTTTGATCACGACATTGCCAGACTAAAGAAACTCATCTCCGTTGGCGAGCAGATGACGTTCCTTGATGTTGGTGCAGGTTTGGGAAAGCAAATGCTCGTTTACGAAAAGCATGGTTTTCAGTCATATGGTTTTGAACCATCGAAACCATTTTATGATCGTGCCATCAATAAAATGGGGATTTCGCCAGATAGATTGAAGTGTGCAATGATCGAAGAGGTAGAATACGATTCTGAATATTTCGACTACATATCTTTTGGAGTTGTACTGGAGCACTTGTATGATCCATCAGGTTCACTTGAGAAAGCTCTTAAATGGCTGAAACCTGATGGGATCATTCACATAGAAGTGCCTTCGGCGGATTGGCTAGTTAGTAAGCTGGTGAATTTTTACTACAAACTAATTTTGACCGATTACGCAGGTAACATAAGTCCAATGCATGCACCTTATCACCTGTACGAATTTACCTTGAGGTCGTTTGAAATGAATGGTGCGAATCTGGGATACGAAGTAGCTCATTTTGACAAATACGTTTGTGATACGTATATGCCAAGAGCATTTGATTTTCCACTAAAAAAGATTATGAAGGCCACAGGTACTGGTATGCAATTGTCCGTATGGTTGAGAAAACGATAGTCTAATTCAAAGAAGTGTACACCAAGATCCGGCAATATTTGGCGCGTTTCATGGATCCTAAGACTTTTAGGCACTCCTTAGTCGGGCAGGCGCGGCATTGGGAAAAGAAAAGACGCTTTCAAATTGAGTTTTTAATAAATCATGGTCTGAACAGCTCTGACAGATTGCTGGATATTGGTTGCGGTACTCTTAGGGGAGGAATACCAATAATTGACTACCTCGATGAAAGTGGATATACTGGAATCGATGTTCGTTCATATGTGATAAAGGAAGCAAGGAAGGAATTGCGAAGTGAAAAATTGGAAGGCAAAAAACCTATCCTTCTGCACTTCAAAGAGTTCGATGGCTTGGAATTAGTTGATGGCTTTGATGTGATTTTCGCTTTTTCGGTGCTGATTCATTTAACGGATGAAATACTGGAAAAAACTTTTCGATTTGTGAAAGATCAGTTGAATAAAGATGGAAGTTTTTTTGCCAATGTGCTTGTGGGTGAGGGGATTGGTAAGTGGGATCAATTTCCTGTTGTCAGTCGCCAGCTTGATCACTACCGCCAGCTTGCTGAAATCAACTCATTGACAATGGATGTACTTGGGAAGTTGGGTGAACTTGGCCATAATTCTGGGGATGAATTACAAGACAATCAACTAATGTTAAGGTTTGCTCACTAAATATCAAGGTTGATCAACTACTACTATACAAGATTTAGGAGAGAGGTTCTTTTTCAGCGGGCGAAATATAGTTCTTCAGCGCTGATTTCAGATTCGTTCGACAATGACTTCTATTTTATTGTGACCCCGGGGAGAAGCGGATCTACTTTTTTACGCAAGGAATTGATGAGTAAGTATTACATTCATTTCCCACCAGAATCTGGGCAAATTATTCCAGACCTCTTCTACGATTGGGTTCAAAATAGGGCGAGAAGAAACAAGGATGACTTGATAAGAAGGCTTGACGAATCAAAAGATTTTTCGTATTGGAATCTTTCCCGGCCCCAGTTAGAAGAGTCATTGGAGGTAGATTCAAAACTGAATAAGACGATTCATGGACTTTATAATCTGCATAGAATCGTGCATAATGATTCAGCTACAAGTGTGGGAGATAAGACTCCCCTACTAGCTGAACACCTCAGGATACTTCGCTTACTTTTTCCAAATGGTAAATTCATTTTCCTCATCAGGGATAGCTTAGCAGCCATTAAATCCAGAATGGATGGTTTAGGCAATACAATAGAATATGCCACTAACCGATGGTTGTGGGCAACGCGAGAGATCCTTAATTATAGTGACCATAAAGTGAGTTCAATGCTTGTCAAGTACGAAGATCTTGTAGCAAGTCCCACAGACATCTTTTCCAAAATAGAGGAGCGATTCTCTCTAGAGAAGCGAACTGCTAGTCTCGAATTAACCGAAGAAATGATGGGTGATGTGGTGATGAAACATCATAGCAGATCTTTGAAAAAGCTCGAAACGGACCGAAATAACTTACTTAGCGATGGATTAACAGAGAATCAAAAAAAGTACATTTTAAGGAAAACAAGAGTTTTAAGAGCCAAACTCGGATATGAATAAGGTACTCCATATCGCCAATTGGTATCCGAATAGTGCCAATCTACTGGAGGCATTGTTTGTCAGAGAGCATTTTCGGGCGCTAGATCCACATGCAGAACAGAATAACCTGGTTCATCTGCAATTTGTTGCTTCCAATACTTTGTGGAGGCGCTCCTCATCATCGATGGAGGATGGTAGCGAAAGCGTCATTATTCATACGTTCCTTGCAAAAAGCTGGAAGCTGAACGAACTGCTTACTTATTGGATTCTGTCTAAGATTCTGAGAAAAAAACTCGCGTCTACTTCGTATGATGTTATTTGTTTTCACATCGCCTATCCGCTTTGCCGATACATGGGACGACTAAAAAGGGAGTTCCACGTACCAATGTGTATTGTAGAACATTGGACAGCTTACCACCTCAACTTCAACCTGCCGGCAGGGGCAAAATCCTTGAACCCGATAAGACAGATATTCTCACACAATATTCCCATAATAACTGTCTCGAAGGCGTTAGCTGACGATATCAATCACTTTTCTTCGCTGGATTTTCCTTCGTATGTAGTTCCGAATGTGGTAAATGATGAGGTTTTTGACATTGTTGAGGGAGCCAAGAAAGAACAGATCAGTTTTTTTATGGTCAACTACTGGCGCCCCATTAAAAACCCGATGATAATTATTCAAGCATTCGAATCCTTGTTGGATCGATTTCCGGGTGCAAAACTTACGATCGGGGGCTACGGACCATTGTACAGTCAGATGAACGATTACGTTCAATCAAAGAAACTTGAGCATGCGATCTCATTCCTTGGCGAAATGTCCAAGGAAGAGATTGCTGCCGAGATGAATAAGGCTACTGCATTTGTACATTCTTCAAGTTACGAGACCTTTTCAGTTGTGACAGCAGAAGCACTAATGTGTGGTACGCCCGTAGTAGTTCAAGATTTGCCTGCAATAGCAGAATTTGTCGACAATTCGAACGGGATCCTTGTTCAGGGATACGAAATTAAAACATGGGTCAAGGCACTTGAGAAACTGATCAGCCAAAGAGACAAATATGATCCAGTTGCTATCCGGACCAGCGTTAAGAACAAATTTTCAAAAAAGGCAGTGGGTCAAGAATTCGCAAAAGTTCTGGCAGAGATCCGGGAAGGCTATGTTCGCTCATAGATTGCGTCAAATTCCTTCAAACTCTGAAAGTTATAGCCAGCGAAAATGTTGTTTAGTTTGAAATTTTTTGATCGCAGGAACGCGTCAATTTCATGGTATTGAGCACCATCTTGATAGAAGTCGTGATTATTCATTTCAATGATGATATAGTCTGTTCTTTCCAGTGTTCGAAGTCCTGTGTTCAAGGCCTCCAATTCGAACCCCTGAATGTCGAGTTTGAGGCATAATATCGACTCTTCATTGTTGAAATAACCATCCAACGATGTTGTTTTCACTTTTAGTTTTTCACCTAGGGTGAAGTTTTCATTTTCATTAAATGATCGTAGGGAAGAAGCACATTTGTTATCTGACACAAAAAAATCCATCTCACTCTCCTGGTTGGCTAATGCCATGTTTTCGATTTTCAGATTTTTCAATCCCTTGCAATTGTCTAAAGATATCTGATACATCTCGGGATTGGGCTCAAAGCCGATAACATGAGCATCGGGAAACTGGTTGGCAAAGAGCTTAATGGTATTACCCTCAAATGTCCCTACGTCAACGATGTACTTGCCAGCTGTTTCAACATGATTCTTCTTGATCATATGGATAAAGGAATGGACATGCTCTTCCTTGTGTTGCATGAGTTTCCCCTTTGTGAAAATTGCTAGCTTTGGATTGGACTCGACTGGTTTAAGGTACCATTTAACTAACCTTTGTACTATTCTCTTCATTCGCTTACGATAGTCTAATATTCTGCGCTAGATTTCTAAATGGCACCATCGCAGACAAAATTAAATCTTATTTTTGGGTCAGCACAGAAATCAAAATGATATCAGACGAGGTTTTTCTTGCTTTTTTGGCCTCACCACTATTAGCCTCCATCGTTGCTTACATCCTGGGCTTAGCCTTCATTCACTTTGTTAAAATCAGAGTTCAGGATCCTTTCAAACCAATATTTGCGCTGTTTTCCGGGATGATCCTATTCAATGTTTTGTTCTCATTGTTTGTCACGAAGGGTTTGACTATTCAGGTGCTATTCCTTCCTCTTTTGGTTTACTTCCTAATCAGGAATAGAAGGGTACCGGAACCTCCTTCGCCTCTTAAGGCGGAACTTTTTTTAGACGGTTTCAAGCCGATCATCGGATTGTGTCTTTTTTGGAGTGCTTTTTACTTCCTATGTTTTTATGACTTTATTTTCAAGGAAGGAGATATTCCTACTCTGTATACGGACATCTACTATTATGTAATGGTTGCTGAAAACATTTGGAATAGTGGATACGAAAACACCCTTCTTGGAATTAATCTTAGCAAAGATTTTTCTAGTGGGAATTCACCCTATCATTATTTCGAGCTTTACCAGGCATTGATTCAGGGTAAGGTCTTGGGTTTAAGCACACTTTGGTCATTTATCATCAGCGTACCAATTTTTTTTGCTTCCTCGGTCAGTTTCTTCCTGGTGTCTCTAACAAAAGCTCTTCTCCCCAAATTGCATCCAGGTTTCATCTATCTTTTTGGAATCCTGTTGCTCTTTGCAAGTGGACAAAACTTCCTTCCATTCGAATATTTGGAGAAAGGTAAATACACCCTTGGTCTTATGAATCATGTCAGCCCAAAGTACCTATTACTTTACGCTACGTTCTTGCTGCTTATGTATCTGGCGTACCATCGACGATATGTGATGGGTGTCATCACACTGGCCGTTCTTCCCATATTCAACTTTATGATGCTACCTATTAGTCTGGGAGTTGGGCTGGTGGGAGGGACCTTACTCGTTAGCCTGAAAAAGATAGCATTTACTACTTATGCTGAACTAATGACTGTCCTTTTCCTGGTGTTCTTGATGATATCCGGGTTTTACGCATGGATGGGTATTACAGAAGACATTCAAGCACCCATGATTGATTACGGTCAGGTGTTTGACAGTATTCTAATGCAGTTCGGAACTATCACTAAGAGAATAATTGGGGCTCATCTTTACTACACACTCGATTATCTACCTTATATCCTTATGCTGCTTATTGCAATCGTACTATTGCGTAAACACCTGAGGAGTATGGGGAGAAATATTCAGGTTGGGATTGTGGTATTGCTACTATTTGAGATCGGGATAGTCGCCACGTGGGTACTTTCAGACCACCACCGCGAAGCCTGGCAAATTCAATTTTTTTCACTAAGTCTTGGCAGCAATGCTCTTATCGCCTGGTTTACTATCACTAATCAACTAAAGACGCTGTTCCAAAAGATTTGGGCTGGGTTGGTTATTATTTTCGGTCTATACGGTGCTCATGACACCATCACTGATCATTATGTTTTTTATGAGTATCGGCGTAGAGCAGTTCATGTTTCGCAGGCTTTTATGACAAAATGCAAAGAGTTGTTCCCTCGGCATTCGAAGGCTCAAATTGCATTTATTAAAGAAGACCCCAAATTTCCCGTGTTCCGACCATTGGGTAACGTATTGCTTAATATCAATCCGAAAATCAACTTTGAATGCATTGACCTAAGCATTATTTCATCCGAAAATCCAAATCATAAGCAATGCTCTTTTTATCAATATGTGAAGAATCACGATTCTATTGATTTAGAACAGGCACAGCTGGACTTTATGAGAGATCGTGGAATTCGATATTATTTAAGTGAACAGCTTAGCGATCAAGAATCACTTCTTCAAAAAAACTCAACACTTGTGGTGAAAGATCCACTAACGGGCTTGACCCTCTTTGAAGTTCATCAAGCTAAGTTTTAATTCTTTGAAAAGTCAAATTAGGGTACTGGAACATCAATTATTGAAGTAAGCTTTGATTTCATCAATGATAGTTTCCTGGTCAGATTGTTCCAAATCATAGTAGAGCGGGAGCCTCAGCAGACAATCAGAATAGCGATCGCTGTTTGGAAGTTCCCTTCCGTCATGTTTTTCCGTGTAAAACTTACTTCTATGCAGTGACATATAGTGAAATACAGCTTGGATTCCTTTCTTTTTTAGATGCCCGATTAGTTCGTCTCGTTGATGGCCCGAATTCGTAACCAGATAAAAAAGATGACCATTGATTGTTGAGTAGGATGGGACTGCAGGAATTCTTAACAAACCTCTTTCTGCGATCGGCTTCAAGCTTTCGAAATAGAAGTTCCAAAGTTCAATCCTTTTAGCTTGGATCTCATCAATTTTTTCTAGCTGTGCATACAAAAATGCTGCTACGATTTCAGAAGGAAGAAAAGAGGAACCAATGTCCACCCAACCGTACTTATCTATTTCGCCCCTGAAGAATGCAGCCCGATTCGTGCCTTTTTCCCAAATTATTTCTGATCGCTTAAGAAATTGCGCATCATTGATGACTAACATGCCACCTTCTCCGCACATAATGTTCTTTGTTTCATGAAAACTGAACGTGGCCAAATGCCCCCAAGCTCCCAAAGGTTTCTTGTCATAAAAGCTATCAACGGCATGCGCAGCATCTTCAATAACAAACAGATTGTACTTATCTGCAATAGACATTATTTTCTCCATATCGCATGCGAATCCTGCATAATGAACGATTACAATTGCTTTGGTCTTGTTTGTTATAAGTTCTTCAATTCCGTCTTCGTTTATTCCAGGGTGGTCTTCCCTGCTATCAGCAAAAACGATTTTTGCTCCGTTCATTATAAAAGCATTGGCTGAACTAACGAATGTGTAAGAAGGGACTATGACTTCATTTTCAGGTTGAAGATCTATCAATATGGCCGCCATTTCGAGAGCATCGGAGCATGAGGTGGTCAGCAGACACTTTTGAAATCCATACTTTTTTTGAAAAAACTGATGGCACTTATTTGTATAGTACCCATTGCCGCTGATATGTGCCCTGTTGACCGCATCTTTGATATAGGCAGTTTCTTTCCCCGTGAAATAAGGCGAGTTGAAACCGATCATGATTTATAAAGCACTATAATGCCTGCAACGATGAGAGAAAGGCCAACAAGCTTGTTTATCGTAGCAGTTTCGCCGAGGAATAAAACACTAAAAACCAGTACGCCGATGAAGGACAAACTCATGAACGGATAGGCGAACGATATTTCAAATTTTGTTAGTGCTGCTATCCAAGTCAAACTTGCCAGAAATGCGGCTAGAAAACTAGATAGAACGTACGGATCAATTAATACCTTGATAAAATATTCAAAAATTTGTCCTACACCTTTTTCAGGGAAATCACCGAAAATCTCTAGTCGCCATTTGAGAATCAATTGTCCATAAACTGTGAACACTACTGTCAAAAAGATATATAAGTATCCCATAACTTAACTTTTCCTAACAATAATAGTAAAGTCATATTGATTGTAATCGTGAAGCAATGCCACATTCTTGGAAAAATTAAGCTTGCAGTAGTCAAAGAATAAGCAAGGGTCAGCGTAGTATAATTCTTCTCTCATGAATTCTTTGTCCGAGTATTTGGTAAGACTGTTGAATGAAAAGCCATGCTTGCTTTTGTCGTTCATTTTATGAATAGTTGCAAGAACTTGATTTAGCCACTCCTCTTCGGTTCTATCAAATTTGAGACTAAATATGCCACTTGCGATGGTATAGTCTGCTGGTCCCATTTCTTCCGCATCTTTTACCAATGTGAATTTTGCATTTGAAACCTCCTCGAAACTGCTTTTGCAATGTTGGATCATCGCCTCATTGAGATCGTATCCATTATAATCAAAATTTTCAAATCCATTATCTGCAATAAAATTGTAGAAATGGCCAAAGCCACAACCAAGATCATTAATTGAAAAATCACTTTTCAAATCTAACAGCCGAAGAAATTGTTTAAAACGACTTTGTTGCGCTAATTCATCCTTCCACCCTACTTGCTGAGCTTCAAGACTGAATTCATCCTTTCTTCGGGTATAGTATTCACTTGCTTTGTTCAATTCCATTAATCTTTAGAATATACTTTATTAATTATTGTGAGCGGCCGGTTTTTGGTTTCTGCGAAAATTTTTGAAATATAAATGCCTATAATACCTAGACTAAACATAATTACTCCGCCAATAAACCAGATAGATGCCATTAGGCTGGCCCAGCCAAGCACGCTTTGATCGTACATCACTTTCGTGTAGACAACATAAATGAGACTTAATAATGAGGTGCATGAAATTATAAATCCTAACATAAAAATCAGATAGAGTGGCTTGTTGCTAAATGAAGTTATGGTTTGGACTGCCATGCGCAACTTTCTCGTCAATGTGTAGGTGGTAGTCCCCTTTGAACTTTTGTTAACAAAAAGTTCTTTTTGTCTATAGCCGGCCAGAACAAAGATTCCCCAAAGCTCGAGTTCCTTTTCCTTGAATTGAAGAACGCTTTCAACATATTTTCTTGTCATCAGCCGTGCTGTAGTCGTATCGTGAGGATATTTGATATCGGCAAGGATCGAGAAAAATCTGTAAAACAATGAACCGCTTATTTTTTCAAAAAAGGCACCTTTTCTTTTTTGCTGAACTCCGTACACAACATCATGATCTTTGTCATTGCCTAACTCATCCCAAAAATTTTCAAGTAATTCAGGGTCTTCCTCCAAGTCCACATCTATCAAAAATATCAGGTCACCTTTGGCTTCACTCATTCCTGTCATGATTGCTTTATGGTGTCCGAAGTTTTTGCTTAAATCAATGCATTTTACGTTTGCATTTTCCTCTATAATAGAGCGGACGATATTTAGAGAATCATCAGGTGATCCGTCGTTGACAAAGAGAATTTCGTAAGTCTCTATGTTCAGCTTGTCAATGCTTACAATTAACCTGTCATAAAATTCTCTAATGTAAGGTTGAGAATAAAACAATGTCGTGACAACAGATAATTTCATCGAGCGAATTTTAAATATTTTGGAGCATCGCTACCTGTGTTAAATAGTAAATCCAATATGCTAACACCATGTTCAAATGGTGGATACAATTGGGGATACTCATCATAGCCAGAATAGTCCATCCACTTTACCTTGATGTTTTCATTTTTAAAAAGATCAGTATTTAGATACTCTTTTGCTGCAGGGCCGGAAATATATTCTTCCGCATTGGATTGAAGACAGATTGACAAGAGACGTTCGGATTTCCCATTGACCAATTCATAATCTGAACTTGAAGTAATTACTGTATCTATGCCCAGCACTTTGTTTATCTCCTGCAAAAAATTTACGTTGATCCGGCTCAAATATCTCTCTTCGCCTTTATGGTAGAGGTCGTGAATCCAGTCAGCCTGATTTTCAAAATACGGGGATTTCCTGTAATTCATTTCGATGGTCTTAAAATGTGTGCGCCTCCATTTTTGATTGGCCACTTTTGTTTCGCTGATTTTTTGCAGATGCTTGCCTTTAAGTTCGACTGGAATGGTGAGCCATGCAGGTCCTTGACTTGTTTTGACTTTATTGCGATTACGCCAGTCTCCTTTGGTGTATTGTGCTTCGTCGTAGATGATGAATTCATCAACCATAGCAATAAGATCAAAATATCCCTTCCATGGGATATAATTTGATTGTAGAATTGCTACTTTTTTCGACATACTTTAAAGTAACTTTTCTTTATCGTCAAAAGCAACTAAAAAAATAATGCTTTGAACCTCTAACATTGGATGCAACTTCATTGGTTTAGCAAGTTCTTTCGAGCAGTACGGGATGTGTCATTGTTGCGGCAAAATAATACTTCATTAGGTGTCTCGAACACATGGTAGATCTTCTGGTTAGCATTACCTTCGAAACAACAAGAATCTTTTCTTTTTGCAAAAGTGAACCTACTATCTTCCAAATTACCCAAGTTTCACTATGAAATCTAGATGAAGGCATTAGTCGTATCTTACCATTTCCCCCCACTCAATCACATTGCGTCCTATCGTACGAAAGCTATTGCTGATTATTTTCATGAAAATGATATTTCAGCTACTATAGTAACACACGACTGGCTGGATGGCTGGAGCATTGCTGACGAAGGTATCAAATTGGAAAATAATGGTGACTATTCAGTCATTCGGCTACCACTTGATCGATCCTTGCAATCACATAAGGATAGTAACAGGTTTGAAACGATCGGAAGATGGCTAAGAGGAGAATTTGACAATGCTGGTATGCTTGAAGCAAGTGCCGAGATATTTAAGCGGTTTCTATGGGAACATCTGAAGGATGCTAATTATGATTTAGTAATAGGCCTGTACTCGCCATATTTTCCAATCCGTTTGTGCTACCAGATTCACAAGAACTTTGATATTCCCTATGTAATCGATTTCAGAGATCTACCGGATGATCGGGTACTTTCCTCACATCAGATCGATTTTCCCAACAAGCTAAGATTGAGGCTTTTGCATCCCTACCTAAAAAAATGGTTGAGACACTCACTTTTTACGGTCTCGATCAGTGAGGAATTTGCTACTTACATCGCTGAAAAATGGCAAACGAATAGTTACGAAATAACGAATGGCTTTGAAGACGAGTATTTGCACCAGGAGGGTGAAGACAAAGGCACCAATACCTTCGATGTATCCAGTATCGGCACTTTATATGAATTCCAGGATCTTCAGATCTTTCTTGCAGGATTTACGAAATTTTACAAGTCCGTAGATCAGCCGGAGTTGATTCGGTTGAATTTTATAGGGGTCAGGCCGAGCTACCGTAAAGGTGTGCTCGAAGAAATAAGATCTGGAGTCCCAGAGGAAGTCGCACTAACTATTGAAGAACGAGTACCTAAGCAAGAGGTAGCGAAGTTCTATGGCACTTCACAGGTCCTTTTGTTTCCAGTTCCACTAGGATTTCGAGGATTCTATACAGGAAAGCTCTTTGAATATCTTGGCAACCGCCGTAACATCTTGGTATTCCCCGATGACGATCAAGTTGCGGCCCAACTGGTGAAACGGACCAAAGCAGGTGAAGCTTTTAGCACCTCAGAAGAGATCAGTAGATACCTAATTGATAAATTCACTGAATGGAAAAGAGAAGGAAGTTGCAACTTTGATGGAGATAAAAAGGAGATTGCCCAATACTCCAGAAGGACTATAATGAAGAAATTTACAGACTTAATAAAGCATCATCTTTAATCCATTGATGGAACGGTTGAACATTGTATTGATTTCACCCGAAAAGTGGGGAACCAATTTTGTATCCAAACATCACTATGCTTCGTTGCTGGCGGCGCTAGGACATGAGGTCTTGTTTGTTAACCCCCCTAGCCCCAGATTGACCGCAGGAAAATCAGAACTCAATAAAAAGACGAAACATCTCACTACCTGTGACTACTGTGTCCTGAAAGGAATGAATCGATTGCCGGAATTCTTTAGACGATCACTACAAACAAAATATGCCTCCTCCATTGTTCATCAATGGAGTTTCGATCCAGATATCTTATGGAATTTTGACCCTTATCAATTTCAGGACCTAAGTGTGTTTCCGGGCCAAGCTTTTTCGATTTACCATCCGGTAGATGTTCACCGAACTATGTTGGAACGACTAAGTGTCGAAAAAGCCGATCTGATCATCGGAACATCTGACCTGATTCTAAAGCGGTTTGTTGGTCTGAGAGGAGGAGTTAGAAGAAAGATCAATCATGGATTGGCTCAATGGTTCCTGGAAAGTGTGGAAGCATCGGTGCTGCCAGGTTCGTTTAAGATAAACATTGGATTAGTAGGAAACCTGAGTTATCCATATATGGATGAAGGAGTGCTTCTGAAAATTGTGGATGCTCATAAGGATATTGGCTTCCACTTCATAGGACCGGATGGTAGAAGTAATCTTGGTGACAGTGAAAGCGAATTGGTTGATAAACTAAAAAACTACTCCAATGTCGTTCTACATGGACAAGTTGATTCGCATGAATTGCCCAGTCGTTTGAAGTCATTTGATATGTTTCTTATCACCTATCAGGGTGATACATTTAAAACTGAACTAGCAAATCCACATAAGCTTTTGGAATACCTGAGTACTGGAAAAGTAGTAGTCTCACATTACATCGATGAATACAGGACCAAGGAAGACCTGGTTGTCATGTCTGAAAGAAATTCTGGTCTTCATTCCAAATTCAAGGAGGTTCTTGATAACCTTGCCTATTATAATTCAGAGGATCTGATGGAAAAGAGGAAAAAATTTTCGACCGAGAATACGTATGAACAACACCTCGACACCATTCTATCCTTGGTTTCGGAGCTAAAATCAAAAGACAAACCATCAGCGTGAGTGATCAAAAGAATTTAAGGTTCGCAATTTTAGGATGTGGTAGGATTGCTAATAGACATGCGGAACACATTAGCAATTTCGGTGAGTTGATAGGTGTTTGCGATGTAGATTCATCAAAGGCGGAAAAACTAGCCAAGTCATACGATTGTGTTCAGTATGATGACTACTCAACCATGCTTGAAAAATGCAATGCTGATGTAATATGCGTTTGTACTCCAAACGGGTTGCATTGTGAACATTCCACTGCTGCCCTTAGGTCAGGGTTTCACGTACTTTGTGAAAAACCGATGGCTCTCAATGTCGATGATTGCGGCAAGATGATTGATCAATCACTCAAATCAAATCGCATGTTATTCATCGTTAAGCAGAACAGGTTCAATCCACCTGTTGCGGCAGTGAAGAAGGCGATAGACGAAAACAGGTTTGGAAAGATCCTATCGCTTCAACTCAACTGTTTTTGGAATCGTGATGAAGCCTATTATGAGAATTCATGGAAGGGAACAGCTGAATTGGATGGGGGAGTCCTTTTTACACAGTTCAGCCATTTCATTGATCTTCTGTATTGGTTAAATGGAGACATTAAATCCACTAGTGGGCTCAAAGGAAATTTCGCACACGAAGGAACCATTGATTTTGAGGATAGTGGAGTGGCCATCCTCGAATTTCAAAATGGAGCGATCGGTTCGATAAACTATACTATCAACAGCCATGGAAGAAACATGGAAGGATCACTAACAATTTTCGGTGAGAAAGGAACAGTTAAAATAGGAGGCCAGTATTTGAACGAGTTGGAGTATCAAAACATCGAGGGTTACAAAATTGAAGGCTTGGTAGAAGGAAATCCCGCAAACAACTATGGCCATTATCAGGGTTCGATGTCCAATCATGCTGACGTTTATGCCAATGTGGTAGATGTACTTTCCGGCGGAGGAAGCATTGCTACCAATGGATATGAAGGACTAAAGACTGTCGAAATGATAACTAAGATTTATTCTTTTTCAGACCATATAAGAAATAATAAGTAAAGTGGCGGAAGGAAGTATTGTCGTATTGACGTTCGATCATCCTCATAGGAAGACGCAAGATTTGATCTTTCATTTGTTGGCCAAAGGAGTAAAGCCGTCTGTGGTTGCAACCGAGTGGGAAGTACGTAAAAACTTTCAGCCCTTGATTACACATAGACCCTCCAATCCGGTGGACGTAAGCTTGTCAGACTTTTGCAATAACATGGGAATCCAAGTGCACTTCTGCAAGAAGTCCAATTTATACGAGACTCTCAGTGGTATCGACCAGATTAACTACATCTTGTTAGCCACGGGGAATCTTATTTCAGAGGATATTACAGAAAGGTACAAGGTGATCAATTCACATCCCGGGTATTTACCTGATATCAAAGGATTGGATGCCCTTAAGTGGGCGGTGTATCATGACGAGAAGGTTGGAGTAACCACTCATTTCATAGATGGTGAAATAGATGGCGGTGTCATTATTGAACGAAGACATGTCCCTATCTACCCAGAAGATACATTTCACAATGTTGCTTATCGACAATATGAAATGGAAGTTAGCATGCTAGTAAATTCTATTTTCATTGAACCCTTGAATCTTAAAGTTCAGGAGAGTAGCTATAAGACATTTCGGAGAATGCCACACAGGTTGGAACATGAAATGATTTCGAAGTTTGACAGACGCAAGAAATACATTCAGCAATAGTTACTAGATTGAGAAGGCTAATTAACCTGCGATGCGGACCTTTATAAGAAAGTTGATCTATGGCAATGACTGGTTGTTCGGGATTTTTCATTCTTATTTCCGACTGCCAAACTATCCCTCTCTTGACCACTTTATCCACCAGTTCTCAAAATCAAAAAAACGGATAAGATTCATTCAGATAGGGGCGAACGATGGACTAAATAATGACCCCATTTACAAGTATGTAAGAAGAGACCGATGGCAGGGAATTTTGATTGAGCCTCAACCGAATGTGTTTCAGCAATTGCTGGAGAATTACCCAACTCACAAGCGACTAACTTTTGTCAATGCTGCAATTGCAGATCCAACCGAAGAATTGCAATTGTACCGATTCTCATTTGCAGATCGGCGTTGGCTTCACGGATGGACAACTTTTGATAGGGACCAATTGGTTGACACATTCCATAACAGTTCCTACTTCAGGGAAATGGCTGAAAAGGAAAAATTGACTGTACCAGAAACGGTAGAAGAGGCCATTGAAACGGTAGAAATAGAAAAGCTATCATTCATGGACTTAGTTGAAAAACATGGGATGAATGATTTCGATATTCTTGTTATGGATGTTGAGGGCTATGAATTGGAAATCTTGAAAATGATTGACTTTGATACTGTCCAAATTAAGGTGATTCTCTTTGAACATCGACTTTCTCAAGAGAATGAATCTATCAGAATTCAAGAAATTTTGAGGAAATTTGGCTATGCTATTCTTCGCTTTAAATACGATTCAATTGCTGTTAAGAACGGCCATCCTATGGCTAAATATTTAGCATGAAAGCATGCGTCATCATTCCCTACTTTGGCGCATGGCCACCATATCTTCCTCTCTTTCTTGAAAGTTGCAAGAATGACCTCCTTGATTTTTTACTAATAACTGATCTGCCAGCACCTACAGATCATCCCTCTAATGTGAAATTCTTGAAGCTAACGTTGTCGGAAATTGCTGAAAAGGTACAATCTGCGGTTGGAGTTGAGGCGGCATTGAGGAATTCTTACAAGTTGTGTGACCTGAAATCCGCATATGGAGAAATTTTTGCTGAATACCTTGAAACTTACGCATTCTGGGGATTTGGCGATATCGATTTGATTTATGGTGACATAGATAAATTCATCACGCAGGAGGATCTAAAACAGTATGATGTTATTAGTGGTCGGGAGTTTTGGGTATCGGGTGCATTAGCCTTGTTTCGAAATACAGATGTCGTTAACTCGCTTTATAGGAGAGATGATACATACAAAATGGTGTTTGAGGATTCCTCCCACTATTCATTCACGGAGTGCAGCAAGCAATGGGGAAGATTGCTCTCTACGCCGATCCACGATGTAGATTTTGACTATGCAAATTTTACCTTACACATAAGAAATGCGGAAAAGGATGGTTTGGTCAAAACAAGGTTCACAGATATATTGAGAGAATCTATCAAGCCAGGAGGGCATATCCGATATAGCAACTCAAAAGTGTTAGATCAGGATGGAAGGGAGTACCTTATGTTTCATTACATTGCAGCGAAGCGCAAAGCCTGGTTCCGGTACCCCAAATGGGAAGAACTTCCGAAGCGCTACTATATCACCGAAACCGGATTTTACTCAGACGAACGATTTGCAACACCATCTTTCAATACATTTGAATTCTATAGGAAGATGAGAGCATCCCCGATAGTACTGAAGAGGTTGGCGGGGCGGCTCGCAGGAAAAATTAAATCGAAGTATTGAAAGTTTCCATCATTACACCATTTTACAACGCGGAACAATTTCTAGGAGACTCCATTGGTTCGGTCCTTCGACAGTCATATGATGATTGGGAGCTGGTGCTTGTTAATGATGGTAGTATCGATCGCTCGGAGGAGATTGCAAGATCCTATGATGATACTCGGATAAGGTATTTGTCTCAACCTAACGGTGGAGTAAGCAGGGCTAGGAATAGAGGTCTTTCGGAAATGAGTGGGGATGCTTTTTGTTTCCTTGATGCCGACGATTTGATGATGGATACCAGTATTAGTTCAAGAATAGACCTTTTCGAGGACCAAGAGGTGGCTTTTGTTGGAGGCGGACAGGAACACAAAAATGAAGATCTCTCAAAAAGTCTCTTAACCCAGTTACCTTCCTATCAGGGAAATCCAAGGGAGGGACTTCTTCGGCTAGATCCAACCTGTTTCATCAATTGCGGGACATGGCTGATCCGTCTCCATTCAGATCGGACGTATCAATTTCCGGTGGGATGGACACACAGCGAAGATCTGGCCTTTTTCCTTTCGATTGCAGATCAGGGCACACTCGTATCTGTCCCGGACATTGTTCAAACCTACCGGAGACATTCAAGGTCGGCTATGGCAGACCTAAAGCAGCTTGAAAATGGTTATAAAAACTACTTTCAATTTGCTAACGAAGGAGGATACATTCATGGAAAGGACGAAAGAGACTTCCTCATGCAAAAAATCAGACGGATTATGGTATTATCATATTTGTCTGCCGGAATGTTGAGAAGTTCATTAAAAATGCTGATAAAAAGATGGTAGCACATAAGTTCTATACTTAAACCACTTTATCTTCCCCTTTATGCGCTCGAAGGTTATGTCGTTGATACAGAAAGCAGGTGTAGCAAGGATGCTTACGCTACTGAATAGACGAGCTGGAAAAAGGCCTGTGGTCGTTTTTCATCGCGTGCATCCCAAATTCGATCATTTGACACAACCAATCCATCCAAATGAATTTCGAGAATTTCTTGATTTAATGTTACGCCTCTATGTACCATATACGATGGATGATATCAACACCACCGAGGAAAGAGCCTGCTTCATCACTTTCGATGATGCCACTCTAGATTTTTACGAATATGTATACCCCATTCTAAAAGAAATGAAGGTTCCGGCCACCTTGTTTGTTCCTGTAAATTCAATTCAAAAGCAAGAACGAATATGGAATAATGAATTGATGCATGCGGCACTGTTCGCTACAAAAGATGAGGCAACCTATGAGGTTGATGACTATGTTGTTAAAGTGAGAAAGGACGCTGAGCTTGATGAACTACTTCAAATCATAAAAACCTTAAATTCAGCCCCATCTCAAAGCGCTTCAATCGTATCAGACCTAACTCGTACCTTAAATGCCGAGAAATCCGAATGGGCCCAGCCAATGTCTTGGAGTCAGATAGAGGAAGTTTCGCAAAATGGTGTTTTGATTGGGAGTCATAGCCTGGATCATCTAAGCTATGAATTCATGCTACCCGATGAGGCCATTAACGACAGCAATTCTTCACAGGCACAGATCACCAAGATGATGGGTGAGAAGCCAATGACCTTCGCATTTCCCATGGGTCACGTTAATCATCTTGATGCAGTAAAGCGGAATTACAAAATTGTTTGTTCCACCGAGCCACGGCTGTATAACATTAATGAAAATGGTCCGGTGCCTCGTATTAGCATATATGATACCACCGCTCCGGAGATGCTGTTGAGAATGACAGGCTTTCACTCCCTAATACGACCTTAGACAGTGTCAGTGAGATTATTATACATAGGATATTGGGGTTTGAACGACTCACTAACAGAGTCAACAATCTTACCACATTTACAAATTCTTGCTGGCATTCCTCAAATCCAATCAATTACCTTTTGCACAATAGAAAGAGGAAATGAAACGCGGTCCAGCACTTTACCTGAAAAAGTAAGACACCTTCCGCTCAGGTCCCGAAATTACAGAGTCAATCTTGTCAACAAGATCTCAGATTTTCTTTTGTTTAGAAGGAAGCTCCGATCTATTTGTGTTCAAGCCCAGATCAACTGTATCCTTTGTCGAAGCTCCATGGCTGGAGCGTTGGGATATCGTCTTAGCGCTGATACGGCAATTCCGTTTTTAGTGGAGTCGTTTGAACCCCACGCTAACTACATGTTAGATTCTGGAGTATGGAGTCGTTGGGATCCAAGGTATATTTTTCAGAAAAGGTGGGAGAGGAAACAGAAGGTTCATGCAAAATACCTGATGCCAGTTTCCATCAATTATTCGAAGGAACTTGTAAAGGAAGGATTGACTGAAGAGAAATTATTTGTAATGCCTTGCTGCGTCGATCTTGACAAGTTTGGCTTTGATGAAAATGATCGCAAGTCAATCAGAGACTCACTTGATATTAGTGTCGAAGCTGTTGTTGGTATTTATGTTGGGAAATTTGGTGACATCTATTTGAAAGAAGAAGCTTTTCAATTGTTCAGTAAAGCATTTGATGCTTTTGGTTCCGACTTTAGGCTGATCATTTTGTCTCCTCAGGAGGAGGCGTTCATTACCAAAATGCTTAATGAACGGGGGATAGACCTTGAAGCCTGCGTAGTAAAGCGTGTGAGGCATGATGAGGTGCCAGCATATTTATCCGCTGCGGATTTTGCTTTTTCGACTATTCGTCCGAGCCCCTCCAGAAAGTTTTGTAGCCCTATTAAGAATGGCGAATATTGGGCCAATGGATTACCGATCATAATCCCACCTGGGATTGGAGATGATTCATCAATTGTTAAAGATGCACAGATAGGAATTGTGCTAGCTGAAGATCTCGCCAACGCTGAAGAAGGGCTTAAAATGTTGAGAGATCTGCTTGAGCAAGAAGACCCAAAAATGTTAAGGAAGAAGATTGGACAAACCGCAAGAAATCATCGCTCCTATAATATTATCGACAAAGTTTATAAGACTATTTTCGCAGACAAGTAGATCTGTACGATAGACAATGCTATTTAACTCTTTTGATTTTATACTGTTTCTGATCGTTGTCTTGCTTCTCTTTGTTGCAATCAGAAATCTACGCTGGGTAATCCTGTTATTTGCCAGCTACTTTTTTTACACTTATTGGAAGGTTGAATATGCACTTCTAATTGTGCTGTCCACTGTAGTGGACTACTTTGTGGGTCTGGCAATGCACAAAGCTGAGTCAGCGAGTCAGAAAAAGCGCCTATTATACCTCAGTATAGCTGTTAATATAGGTGTACTCTTCTTTTTTAAATACTTCAACTTCTTTAATGAAAATCTCGACAGTGTTTTAGGATTTTTTGGTTTTGACTATGTCATTCCTTATTCACACTTACTCCTCCCCGTCGGAATTTCCTTTTATACCTTTCAAACGCTTTCGTACACGATAGACATTTACAATGGAAAGATAAAACCCGAAAGACACTTTGGCTATTTCGCATTGTTTGTGTCATTCTTTCCACAACTGGTCGCAGGGCCGATTGAACGTGCAGGACGCTTGATAGGGCAATTGAAAGAGACAATGGGCTTCAGGGCCAGTAACATTCTACCAGGTCTAAGACTAATGCTATGGGGGTATTTCAAGAAAGTGGTCATAGCAGATCGACTGGCGCTCTTCGTGGATCCAGTGTATGATGCTCCAGGTGAGTACGGATCTATTTCACTTATCATTGCTACAATCTTTTTCGCCTTCCAGATCTATTGCGACTTTTCAGGTTATTCAGACATTGCTATTGGGGTGGCAAGATTGTTTGGTGTAGAATTGATGAAGAATTTTGAGAGACCTTACCTCTCAAGTTCTATTGGCGAATTTTGGAAACGATGGCACATTTCGCTTTCTAGCTGGTTCAGAGATTATGTCTACATTCCTTTAGGAGGTAATAAAGTTGTCAAATATCGCTGGTGTTACAACCTCATGATCACTTTCGTAGTTAGTGGGCTCTGGCATGGAGCGAATTGGACATTCATATTTTGGGGACTTCTGCATGGAATTTACCTGATAGGAGAAAAGTTACTAAGTGTGAGTGGAAATGCTCTGTCAGCTATAAAGCGAGGCAGTCATATAGTTGTCACATTTGGACTGGTCTGCTTTGCATGGATCTTCTTCAGGGCCAATGATCTAAGCGATGCGTTTCTAGTGATCGAGAATATTTTAGACTTAAACTTAGGCTACGCTTCTTTTTATGTTGAAGCCGTGGGAACAGGGATTAGCAAATTGAATTTTGTCTTATCTTTTTTTTACATTGGTTTTCTTGTGATGGTTGAGTTTTTGGGACCCATAGGAGGCAGGCCTTTCAGAAATTTCATTGTTGAGTACTTATTTTATTACTTTCTACTTTTTTCCATCATCTTCTTCGGTGTCGATGGACAAGAAGCATTTATCTATTTTCAGTTTTGAATCTAAGGAGAACCATATTTTTCATAGTAGGTTTTTTTCTAATCAACTTTCTCCTAAGCCGATGGTATCTGGCTATAATGAAGGATAGCCACATTGTTCAGACGGAAGCTCATTTTTTTGAGCAAGCTGCTCAGAATAATGTGGAAACAGTGTTCCTCGGAAACTCACACACGTTTGCGTTCAAGACTGACTCACTTGAAAAAGCAGTGCATTTTGGATCGTATGGAGAATCGATTGAGAAAAGTTATTATAAGCTGAGCTATCTGTTAAGACAGGGTCTTCTACCTTCCAGGGTGATATTGAGCTACGATCTGGGATTGCTTCGAGACAGGAATATTAACATGGACTTTTACTCCTTCTTTTGGTTGAAATACTATGACATAAATGAATTTTTTGACCTGACCACCAATAAAACTCAATTTATTTATAGCCTTCTTAAGGGTACCTTGTTTCCTTATGCCGATGGTGAGACCGACATTGTGGACTACTATTTTGCCGATAAAACAAGTAACGAGGGGGAAGTTCAAAGGGAGGACCAAACACCGATCGTTATCGCAAAAAAAGCTGAGCATAATTGCCTGGATGAGCAGCTTAGTGAACTTGGCGTGTACTACTTTCAACGGTTGATCGAGTTGTGTGATCAAAATAAAATAGACCTGGTTTTGGTGCGTTTTCCCGTAACCACGAGATATTACGCAGACCAATCAAGATGCTTTAGCGATGAAACATATTATGAGACAATAAGGAAAAACTACTTGGGAGATGGTGTCCGAGTGCTCGATTATCATAATTCCTTCGCTGACAGTCTTTTTCGTGATTCACATCATCTGAAAGGAGGACACATAAGACAAGTCTTCACCCAAATGATGAAAGCAGATCTCCAGACGGAGCATTGATCATAGGTTATGTCTAACTTTAAATCTTGAAATGTCAAGCCTTACTACTTTCCAGACCTATTAAATGTTCAAGAATTCCATTATAGATATTTATAGGCGTTTGCTAAAGATCATGCCGAGAGCTTATGTTAGAAAAAGCGTGCTTTTGGTTGCTTTGATCTTCACTAATTCTTTCCTTGATGTGTTGGGAATCGCAACTTTAATACCTCTTTTGGTTTTATTGTTGGAGCCAGATGCTATTGAGAAAAATGGGTGGTTGTCAGAGCTCTATACTTTTGTATCACCTGAATCATACGCCTACTTTGTAGCGATTCTTTGCGGTACGGTTTTTTTAGTAATTGTTGCAAAGAACATTTTCAGTTTACTGATATCTCGTACACAAGCAAGGTTCACCTTTAACTTACTTGAATATTTTACTTTTAGGGCGTTTCAGATATTTCAACTGAAAGATTTTCTGTATTTCAAGAAAGTGAACTCGGCTACTATCGTTCACCGGGTAAGGCAGGTTCCTCTCTGGCTGACAAGCAATGTGACAACTCCTATGATCAATCTTCTGAGTGAAGCAATGATCCTCACTATTATATTGATCGGAATTCTATCATACAACTACCTTGTGATCGTTCTTATTTCCGTAACAGTTGTCCCGGTCTTTATTGGGTTTTATCGGTTTGCTAAAAAGAAGATCCAACATTATGGCAAGGTTATAGGTGAAATTGCACCCAAAATGGAGAAGGTCCTTTATCACTCCATTTTTGGCTATGTTGATGTTAAAATCAATGATACGACTGACCTCTTTTACAATCAGTACCAAGGCCACACCAAGGAATTCACTACTGCTCATAAAAGACTGTTCATTTTTAACCTGATTCCAACGAAGATCATTGAGGTAAGTATGGCACTGACTGTGATAGTGATAGTGATATATGGTACTTTTTTGCTTGAAGATACAAGTGGGCTTGTCACGCTCTTGGCCGTGTTTGGGATTGCCGCATTCAGACTGATACCATCTCTTAACCGCATGATCCAGGCGATCATGCGGATCAGGGGAGGTCAACATTTCCTAAAGATGGCGGAAGAGGTATTCCTCGAAAGTGATCATATAGGTGACGAATCTTCCCAAGTCACTTTGCAATTTGAAAATAGGATTTTACTAAGCAATGTTTCTTTTCAATACCCAAACTCACAAGAAGTCGCACTTAAGGACGTCACTTTTGAGATAGGAAAAGGTGAAGCTATCGGAATTGTGGGAAGATCGGGCTCTGGTAAAACAACCCTGATGAATATCTTCCTTAGATTTCTCAAAGAGGACAGTGGCATGGTAATGGTTGATGATACAAGCCTTACAGATCATCATGTCAGGTCATGGAGAAATTACATCGGCTATGTTCAGCAGGACGTCTACTTACTTGATGGTACTATCGCCGAAAATATTGCTTTTGGAGTGCACAGAGAAGAAATCGACCAGAACCGTCTAGAAGAGGCCATTAAAATGGCCAGCCTCGATGATATGGTCGAAGAGTTACCAAACGGCCTTCAAAGCCATGTTGGAGAACGTGGCACGAAATTTTCCGGAGGACAAAAACAACGAATAGGAATAGCAAGAGCACTTTATTGGGGGGCTCAAATTCTTCTATTCGATGAAGCCACGAGCGCTCTTGACAGCCAAACGGAGGGTGAAATTACAGAGTCAATCCGACGCTTGTCGGAAAACAACCTAACTATTGTGGTTATTGCGCACAGAATTACATCACTAAAGTATTGTTCAAGGATTGTGAAACTTGAAAAAGGTGCGATTGTTGGCATCCACAGCTATGATGAACTACTAGAAAAAGAAATATCAAAGGAGAAGGTGGAATGAAGACTTGATTTTGTGTTCTTTGTAAAAAAATGAATTAATGGAGCTAGAAGGAAAGAATATTTTGGTAATCGGGGGTGCCGGTTTTATCGGAGGTCATGTAGTAGCGGAGTTGTTAAAAGAACCTGTTTCAAAGGTTATCATCTACGACAACTTTGCAAGGGGAACTCATGAAAATATAGCCGATTCACTCGAAGATCCCAGGTGTAGCATTTATGCGAATGGTGGAGATATCAGAGATATTGATATTCTAAACGATGCTATGAAAGACGTCGACTATGTGTTTCATTTAGCAGCGATGTGGCTTTTGCATTGCAAAGATTATCCCAGGACAGCATTTAAAGTTAATATAGAGGGCACATTTAACGTGCTGGAAGCGTGTGTGAATAACAACATAAAGAAACTGATTTACTCTTCTTCCGCTTCTGTGTATGGTGATGCAATCGAGGTGCCGATGACCGAAGATCACCCTTTCAATAACAAGAATTTTTATGGTGCGACAAAAATTTCTGGTGAATCAATGTGCACCGCTTTCAATGATCGTTATGGATTAAGCGTGATTGGGTTAAGATACATGAACGTTTACGGTCCGGGTCAGGATCAGCAGGCGGTGTATAGCGGGGTCATCCCCATCTTATTGAACAAGATTGAGGCAAACGAATCGCCGACAGTCAATGGAGATGGCAGTCAGGCTTATGATTTTATCTATGTGGAAGATGTGGCAAAGAGCAATATCGATGCCTTGAAATCTGATACTGATTTTGGTTTTTATAATGTAGGCACAGGAGTGCAAACCACTATCAAAGAGCTATGTGATGAAATATTACAACTGGCAGACTCAAACCTTGAGATCAACTATCGACCCTACTCAGTGGATGATGCACGGCAACTTGTAAAGAACAGGATTGGTAGCATAGAGAAAGCAGAGGCGGAAATTGGATTCAAATTCAAATATGATTTGACTGGTGGATTGAGCAAGTTAATGGAGTGGAGAGGTATGAGTATCAGCAACGAAGTTGATCTTTCGTGAGCATTTTTCTTAAAGAATGCACATCAATTTATAGCCTTGAATGAAACGGGTAGATTTCATAATCATCGGAGCAATGAAGTGTGGAACTACCACCTTAGCACGGATTTTTCAAAACGATCCGTCTGTAGGATTTTGCCTTGGGAAGGAAGCTCATTTTTTTTCTCACACGAGCGATTGGAATAGGGAGCTCTCAACGTATCATAAGAAATTTCCGGACGAACCAAAAAAGATCTTTGGTGAGGCCTCTCCAACGTATACCGGATACCCGCACTATAATTTGGATACAGCGAAAAAAATACATCAGTACAATCCCAAGGTAAAGCTGATCTACATGATGCGGGATCCAATAGAAAGAATCATATCACACTACATGCACTCCTATGCCAGAAATCAAATAAAGTTTGATCTCCAGCATCTAGTAATGAAGGATAGGATGCACATAGATATGAGCCGATATTACTTTCAGCTTAAGCCGTTTCTAAGATTATTTCCGAAGGAGCAGTTTCACTTTATTGTACTTGAGGAATTCTTAAAGGATCCTCAAAAATCCAGACAAGAAGTGTATGAATTTTTGGGACTTAAACAGATCGATGTGGAAGAGAACGGAGCAATACCTCATTCCAATCCGTCTGTCGGCAAGAAAAGGAGAAGCAAGAAATTAGATTTCATTTTTCACTATATCTATGGGAATTCTACTGGAAAAAGAATTCGGAATTTGACGCCAGCATTTATGAGGAGGGGGTTCAATAACATGGTGGATCGTTTTTTTTCCCGTCAATTTGATGATAAACCAGTTTTGAATGAGGAATGGAAGAAAATGCTTGCTTTGTACCTTCAAGAAGACGTGGATCAGATTGAACAAATTCTAGGACGGAAATTGAACATTTGGAGTACATACTACGACTCTTTGTAATTTCACAAACAAGTTTTAAGTAAGCATTAACTTCGACAGAATTCAAAAATTTTAGATGACTAAACGACAAATTGCGATTGCAACTCCTTCTCTGGGTGAAGAAGAATTCGATGCTCTTCGAACGCCGATCGAAAATGGTTGGTTAACGAGCGGACCCAAGGTCAGGGAATTTGAAGACTTGTTTGCTCAGATTCACCAAGTGAATCATGCCATCGCCGTTACATCAGCAACCACAGCACTACATTTGGCACTAGCCTCGTTGGGCATTGGTCCGGGAGATGAAGTCATAGTTCCATCATTCACCTGGATTGCCACTGCGAACGTTGTCCTATATTGTGGCGCCAGGCCTGTTTTGGTAGATATTGATCGAGAGAGTTTCAATATTTCGATTGAAGATTTAGCGAGAAAACTCACCTCTAAGACAAAAGCCATCATCCCCGTTCACCTTTTTGGGTTAAGTGCTGACATGGATGCAATTAGAGATGTTGCTCCTAATATTCCGTTAATTGAGGATGCTGCTTGTGCTGCTGGAGCAAAATATAAAGGAAGATACGTTGGTGGCCTGGGGGTATGTGGTTGCTTCTCTTTCCATCCAAGAAAATCTGTGACTACCGGCGAAGGTGGAATGGTCACAACAAATGATGATGAACTGGCGGAAAAGTTGAGAATTCTTAGAAATCATGGTGCTGATATTTCAGAAGAGCAGAGACATCATGGCCCTAGACCTTACCTTCTGCCGGAATTCAACCTGTTAGGATTTAACTACCGGATGACAGACCTCCAAGGTGCACTGGGAGTGGTCCAATTGGGCAAACTTGAGTCATTTGTTAGTGATCGAATGGAGTGGGCATCTTTTTACAATAGTGTTATTGAAGACATTCCTTGGATCACAGCACCTGAGGTACCAGGTGACTATACACATGCCTGGCAGGCTTATGTCACCATGGTTGACGCGGAGAAAGCTCCATATGATCGAAATACGATAATGGATAAACTTCTGAGTGAAGGGATCTCAACAAGACCTGGAACTCATGCCATTCACATGCTTAATTACTATTCTGATACTTTTGGATACAATGCATCTGATTTTCCAAACTCAAGGATTGCGAATGACCAATCGATGGCAATACCACTTCACAATAAGATGAGCGATGAGGACTTTCATTATGTAGCGGAAGCGCTAAGAAATATCAAATAATGTGTGGATTAGCTGGTGTTTATAACTTATCTGGGAAAGCAGTCGATCAAAATTTGCTTGAAAAAATGGCTCAGAGCATTGAGCATAGAGGACCAGACGGTGAAGGTGTTTTTGCTGAAGGAAGTATTGGCTTAGTGCATCAAAGACTGGCAATCCTGGATACGTCCGATTTAGGAAGACAGCCGATGATTTCCAAAGATGGCAGATGGGTGGTTGTATTTAATGGCTGCATTTACAATTTTAGAGAAATACGAAAGGAGCTGACCAGTAAAGGGCATCATTTTGTGTCAAATTCGGATACCGAAGTTATCGTCGAAGGACTGAGTGAATTTGGACCAGCGGTGTTTGAATCTTTCAATGGCATGTTTGCCATTGCTGCCTGGGATACCAAACAAAAGACATTGTATCTGAGTAGAGATAGATATGGTGTTAAGCCGCTCTACTATTGGTTTAATGGTAAGACCCTTGTCTTTTCTTCCGAAATAAAAGGTATCATCGCTCATCCAGATTTTTCCGTTTCATTGGATTCTGGGGCTCTGAATGAATACTTTACTTTTCAAAACCTGTTTACCTACAGAACACTATTCAAAGGTGTCACGATGCTGCCTCCGGCAAATACGGTGAAGGTTGATCAAACTACCAATTTGGTTAAGCATCGATCCTGGTGGGATTATAATTTCAGCCAGCCAGACGAAACTCTTTCCTTTGAAGATGCTAAGTCAGAAACTCTCCGGTTGTTTGAACAAGCAGTCCAGCGTCAAATGATTTCGGATGTGCCAATCGGAACCTACCTATCAGGAGGCATGGATTCAGGTTCCGTCACGGCTATTGCTTCTCGTCATGTTGATCGGATCTCAACATTTACATGTGGCTTTGATATGAGTGAGGTCACAGGCGTGGAGGTCAACTATGATGAAAGGAAGGATGCTGAGTTGATGGCTAACTATTTCAAGACACAGCATTTCGAAAGGGTCATGAACGCTGGCGACATTCGATGGTCTTTGCCGAGGGTGGTTTATCATTTGGAAGACCTTCGTGTTGGTATGTCATATCCTGGCTACTACATTGCAGGACTAGCCTCAAAATTTGTAAAGGTGTGTTTGCAGGGAGCAGGCGGAGATGAGCTGTTTGGCGGCTACCCCTGGAGATACTACCGGGTATTTGATTCCATTTCGCAGCAAGATTTCTTTGAGCAGTACTATTCATTCTGGCAAAGGCTTGTACCTGATCAAGATAAAGCAGCATTATTTAACGACTCTATCAGAAGTGAAATCAATGTTGACGAGCCAAGGAACATCTTTGAGCGAGTTTTTACATTTAACGACAGTCTCAACTATAATAGCCCTGAAGATCACATTCAGAATTCACTATACTTTGAGATAAAGACGTTCTTAAACGGACTACTAATTGTTGGAGATAAGTTGTCGATGGCACACGGTCTTGAAGAGCGTTTCCCCTTTCTGGATAACGATCTTGTCGAATTTGCACAAAAGGTTCCGGTAAAGCACAAGTTGGGCAATCTGGATAGTGAGATAAGGATGATCGATGAAAATATGGAAAGAAAGAAATCAAGATACCGGGAATTCGATGACGGCAAGAATGTGCTAAGAAAGTCCATGGAGGAGTTAATACCAGCGCGCATTGTCAATAGAAAAAAACAGGGATTTTCCGCCCCTGACGAAAGCTGGTACAGGGGAGAAAATGCTTCTTATGTGAAAGAGTTACTATTGAATAAAAAAACTGTATCTTCAGAATTCATTAACCCAAACTATGTTAAAAAAATAGTCAATGAGCATATGAATGACAGAGTCAATCATAGGTTGGCAATCTGGTCTTTCATGTGCTTTGAGTGGTGGTGCCGGGTTTTTCTGAACGGCGAAGATGTTTAAACTTCATGAAAGGTATTTTTTTAGGGTGTACCACGTTTAGTGAGGAATTGTTAAAAAGGATCATTGAAGTTGATGCTTTCGAAATACAGGCAATCTTTTCTATACCTAAAGCTTTCAAAATATCGTACAGCGAAGAGGAGATAGTAAATTCCATGTACGCTGATTTGAAGCCGTACGCTGATGAGCTGAATGTTCCATTTGTTGAAATTAACTCAGAGGAAGGTCGTCGACTGAAGGATCATGTTCCTTTAATCCGAGAGCTAAGCCCGGATGTGATGTTGGTGTTGGGATGGTATTATATGGTCCCCGCCGAGGTTAGAGAATTGGCGAAGTCCGGCGCATGGGGAATTCACGCCTCGTTACTTCCAAAATATGCTGGTGGCGCTCCGCTAGTTTGGGCAATGATTGAAGGTGAGACAGAAACCGGAGTTACCCTTTTTAAACTTGACGATGGTATCGACGATGGTGACATAATTGACCAAAAGAAATTTACAATTGATGATGATGACACTATCTCCGAAGTTTATGACAAGGCTATTCTGGCATCTAAGGAAATACTTGCAGACGCACTAAATACTTATCCTAATATCAACTTCTCTCCTCAGGACAAAAGTGGGGTGAAGGTTTGGCCCCAAAGATCTCCCGAAGATGGAAGGATCGACTGGAATTGGGATTCGAAGAGAATAAGGAATTTCATAAGAGCTCAAACCAGACCGTATCCGGGCGCCTGGACAGAAATCAATGGTAAAAAGGTAACGATTTGGGACGCAGATATTAGTCAAGAACAATGATAGCCATAACAGTAGACATCGATTGGGCGGCGGAAGAAGTCATTCAAGATATGCTTCAGTTTTTTGAGAAAGAGCAGGTAAAATGCACGCTGTTTTGTACTCATGAGTCTGAGGTAATTAAGTCATGTTCTCGAGATTTGTTCGAACTGGCTATTCATCCTAATTTCAATTTTCTGTTGAATGGAGAAAACTCAAAAAGTATTGAACAGATCATTGATGAACTAAAGAGTTGGTATCCGGAAGCCAAAGGAATAAGGTCACACAGCTTGACCCAAAACACCTTTTTGCTTGATTTTTTCCAAAAAAAAGGCTTCATATATGAAGCGAACCATTTTCTTCCCTACCGCAAGAACATTCAACCATTTTACCTATGGAATTCATTATTTAGAATTCCATTCGTTTGGGAAGATGATTTTCATTTTATGTATGATCATTCGTACAATGATTTAAGGATAGATATAGAGGGGACTGGTTTGAAGGTCTTTAATTTTCATCCTATACACTTTTTTCTTAATACCAGTTGTGAAGATGACTATGTCAAAGCAAAGAAATACTACCACGACGCTGCTAAACTTAGGCAGTTGCGCAATTCTAGCAGAGCTGGAGTTAGCGATGCACTTAAGAACCTTATTTCTCAAATCAAAAGACTTGAGATGGAGAGTTACAAAATGATAGAGGTTTACAATCATTATGCAAATGAAGAAGATAAACCCAGCTAATCAAGATCTCGACTTGTTGGCTTCCAAGTATCTAATTGAAAGAGATAGAGAGTTCTTCAATCGAGTTTGGAGCACACCTGCTCAGGTTTATGAAGATCGCTTAAGGGCGTTGGGAATGACTGGACTGGAAAGTGTTCTCGATGCGGGGTCTGGATTTGGCCAATGGTCTGTTGCCTTATCTAAGCTCAATCAACGAGTGAATGCCATTGAGCTTGATCCAACACGAGTACAGGTATTAAGTGAAATGGTGCAAATCATTGATTTAGACAACATTAGTGTGGAGCAAGGCTCAATGGAAGAATTACCTTATAGAGACGAGTCTTTTGATGCAGTTTTTTCATACAGTGTCATCTATTTTACCGACTACAGAGTGAGTCTCAGGGAAGTCCACAGGGTCCTAAGGCCCAAGGGAAAAATTTATTTGAATTGCAATTCAATTGGTTGGTATGTGTACAATCTTGTGGAGGGACATAATTCCAGTATCAGTTTCGATTCTTCTAAAATGGCAAAACAAGCATTAGAAGATAGTCTAGCGTTCTACAACTACGGCGAGAGTCCTAAGGGCAATCAGATTGCCATACCAAGTAAGTTCTTGGTAAGCGAGTTAGAGAAACTGGGTTTTGAAAATATACAGGTAGGTGCTGATGGCCTAATTACATTGGATAATGACATTGCAATTGAGAGTTTTTATCCCGCGGACTACTTTGGCTTGGAAGGAGTATATGAGGTTTTTGCTACAAAAAATGGATGAATGAGTGTGTCTGCATTTTTTATAATAGGATGTCCAAGAAGCGGAACAACGGCTCTAACCAACTTTTTACAGCTGAGTAACAATTGCAAAGTTTCTGTTGAGATCGAGCCGAAGTTATGCATCGAAAGTAGAGAGATGTACGAGGGTCGTCTTTCCGATCCCGGAAAAACTCTTTTGGATGCCAGGCAAAAACTGATTGCGGAGGTAAATGAGAAAGGTCTTTTGTTTGGAGACAAAAATCCAAATTACCTTCCGTTCTTGACTACCATGGAGCGTTTGTGGCAACCAAAATATGTGTTTGTTGTTAGGGATGGTCGCGAGGTAGTTCGTTCAATGATGGACTGGCACCAACTTAGTCGAGGGAGTTTTTTTGATCAAAGTGAAGATTCTTCAATTTCAAAGAAAACCAGGTTAGATGATTGGTGGGATTATAGCAGGATACGACCAAGAGAGGAAATGCTACCTTTTGAATGGTTGGCTTTGAGTCGTTTTGAAAAAATGGCATGGTACTGGAATAAATTCAATCAGTTAATGATTAAATCGATCAACAAGATTGATCCGGCAAGAACCTACCTGGTCAATTTAAGCGAGACCAATCACCCCTGGGATCGACTCGTAGACTTCTTGTCCTTGGAGTTTGAGGATATTTCAGTAGCTACTCAAGTCATGACTAAAAAAGTAAACTCCGTTAAGGACCGATTCAACGTTGACAATGTTTTTCCCGAATGGACTGAGTGGGATACTGATCTTACCGAATCCTTTGATCGCCAGGCATCTCCAATGATGAATTATTTAAAGTTTTGAATTAATGTCAAAGGTATTTATTGGACTAACGGATGTTGCTTCCTGTATAGATGATTTTAAGGTAGGATTTGACCGCATTGGCATTGATACACTTAGTGTAGCAGTGCACAACAGAAAGAATCCCATCATTAGAACAAAGGCTGATTATATTATTGATTTAAGTTTTTTCAGCAAATTTGATAACGTACTAACTAGGTTTTTTCGGGCAGTTTACCTGAAAATATATCTGCGGTATTTATGGAGAAAAGCAACTAAGGAGTGCGATATCTTCTTGTTCATTTGGTCCACATTCAAGTACGACTTTTCTGATGTCAAGGTACTTAGAGAAAAAGGAAAACATGTGGTTTTCTATCACGTGGGCACAGATATTAGATGGACACCAGCAATGAGTCAGGATTTTCTTTCAAAAGGAGTAGATCCTTATGAATACGCACCTGAGGGAAATCCCAAACGATCGCTGGTTCAGAAACTACAGCGTTTGAGGACTTCAGAAAAATACGCAAGCCTTATCTATACAATTCCAGGCGCTGCACAACTTTCACTTAGACCATATAAGTACTATCATGTCCCGATTAATCTTCAAACCATCAGGGAGAACGCTTCACAGCGTAAGAAGCCGCTCGTTGTACACTCCCCTTCTAAGAGCGCTTTGAAGGGCACTAAGTATGTAACTGCTGCTGTTGAAGAATTAAGGGAGGAGGGATTTGATTTTGATTTCAGATTAATGGAAAAATTGCCGTATGAGCAGGCACTGGAACTTTATGAAGACGCCGATATCTTAATTGGACAAATGTTCTCTCCTCAAGGTGGAAAACAGGAGCGAGAGGCGTTAGCAGCAGGTTGTGTCGTACTTTCGTCATTCAAGAAGGAATACATTTTTAGTAAGGAAAAATTTAACACGGAAGATGATGACAATTGGGTTACTAAGTGCCCGATTGTTGACGTCAGGCCTGATAGCCTGGCTGATGTCCTTCGAAAAATTGTACCTGATGTGGAATTGAGAGAGAAGATTGCCAGGAAGGGAAGACCATACGTCGAAGAGTACCACAAGGCTGAAGCCATAACAAAAGATATTATGGAGTCCATCCATGGAAGGTCAAGAACGTATGACATTGTTCCTACTTTTTTCCAACAAGAGTATGAACCAGAACAGGATTTAGTGCATATCTTCAATCAATTCACTCAATTTGTTAGTGAGTGCAACTGGTATCAAAATGAAGCTGCTTTGGATAGAAAAGGGCTCACTTTTTAGTTTATCTTGAAAGTCAATGACTTCAACACAGCATGACAGTAACCCCAAACGGGGTTTTTATGTCTTGGTAATTAATGTTTCTGATTCAACCTTTGCAGGATGGGTTTGAATCGACTTGGGAGAATTTTTGTGTTTTTGATTTTGCTTGCAGGATCATTCATTTGGGGCCTTGCGACAATCCAGTACAAAATTGTTCCATATAAGCAAATCTTATACTTACTCGATGTTTTCAAATCCGAAGACGATTCTAATCAGTCCCCATCTGTTCTGGACCAGCATTTTGTTGCAAAACTCTCGACTCGGGATTCATTAAAATACCCCCCAATTAAAAAATTGGAGGAACTGTATAGCAGAATAGATAACTATCGACTTGACATTGATGCTTTGGCTGATTCATTTGATAGGATTGAGGTGAGAGGATTTAATGTAAGTCAACACGTGCTCGCTGTAACCTATCAGCTTGATGAGAAAATAGATACTGCCTTTGCCTACCTCAATCCATCTTCAATAAAAAAGAATAAGGAGGTAGGAATATTAATTATTCCAGGTTCAGGAACCAATCAGAGCTCCGCTATCTACTATGATATTGGAAATAACTACCAAAAGTCGATTGACAATCTGGTTAAGGAATATGGAGATGCAATTATTTTGGTTAAGCCAAATGAAGACTTTTTAGCAATTCATAATGGAAAGAATAAGATCAGTGAGGTCTCGTATGTCAATTACTTGTTGAACGTAGGAAGTTCGTATTCTTACTATTACTTAGTTCAGAGTATGGCCATAATGAAGTATATCAAGTCCAACTACGATCAATCTGTGGTATGTGGGCTTTCACAAGGAGGGGTGGCTGCATTGCTCAACGCTTTGCAAAGCAGTCCGGATAAAGCTGTTATTGCATCTGGCTTTTCGACGCTCAAGGATTTTCCATATAGAAGTGGACTTGATCAGATAGTAATACCTGATCACAAATCGATTTACAATTCCAGGGATATTAAAGAAATGATTAGAAACTCTAGTACACAGTTTTTATTTACGTGGGGTTTGGAGGAGAAAACCATTCATGGGAGTGATGCCAAGCAAATGATTAGCGCGAAACTATTTGCCGGCTTGTCGAATGTAGTGACTTTTTCTCATCCTGGAGGGCACAGCTATTTCGAGCCTGCAATCGTTGATTTTATAGGATCCGAGTGAATTTTGATCGTTTATAAAAATGGATTCGTCTATTTATTTCTTTGAATAATTCAATTGTTGTGGAAATAGACTAGAATTAATGTTTTTTTAGGTCTGTAGGCACTCATTTGCACTAAATCTTTAAGCATCAAACGTTCAGTATTAATATCGTTTCTTCTTTTGGAAGTCTTACTTAATGGATATTCACAGTGTCCAACGGCGTCATTTTCTGTCACTTCTCCAGCCTGTCAGGGTGAAAATATCACACTAATTAACAATACGGTTAACGCCACGATGTATGAATGGGATTTTTGTCCTGGTGACCTTGAATCTACACCAACAGCTGTATCTGTCTTAACAGACTCTAATTTGGCAGGTGCATTTGATATCGAGCTAAAAGAGGATGACGGAAACTACTACGGTTTTGTTGTTGGATCGTCCTCACGAAATCTTATCAGGATTGAGTTTGGTAATCATCTGGAAAATACCCCAACGATTTCCAACTTGGGCAATCCGGGAAGTTTGTTGACCAACCCTGATGATATATCACTGATCAAGGAAAACAATGATTGGTATGGGTTGGTGGCGAATGGTAGTGGAAATAACCTCATCCGACTTGATTTTGGGAATTCTTTGTCTAACAGTCCAACTGCCACAGATCTGGGAGGGTTTGGGATATTTGCTACGCCTTTCACTGTTGAAGTCGTAGAAGATGATGGAGACGTTTTTGCAATGCTGGCAAGTGCATCTTCGAGCGAGGTCTATTCTGTAAATTTTGGCAACAGCATTACGAACACTCCGACAGGCACCGAACTCACTTTTTCAGGTGCAAGTGGTATTAGGGGTTTTGACGTGATTGAAGAATGTGGCAATTGGTATGGACTTATAGGTTCATTCAGTAACAACAAAGTGATCAAATTGGACTTTGGAAATAGTCTGGAAAATAGCCCTACTGTCACAGAGGAAACTGTATTGACCTATACCCAACCCACTGGTACAGCTCTGGTAGCTGAGGGAGGTCAATTCTATGGGATCGTTCAGGCCCGAGGTGGAGATCTTTACTTCCTTGATTATGGGGCTAGTTTATCGTCAAGTCCCTCTGGAGTGAATTTGGGAGACCTTGGTGTACTGACAAGTGTTCACAATCCTTTTGCCGTTATTAGTGATAGTAGCACTTGGTACGGTTTTACTATTGATTTTAGTTCGAGCACACTATTCAGGATCGACTGGCCAAATGCCTGTCAGGCCTCCTCTCCAATTAGTACAGAAGAAGTTCCAGGTGGGATAAATTATGGGACAGACGGGACCAACACTATCGTACTTAGGGCTACAGATTCGAATGGCAATGATCACTATACGACAGAGACCATTACGGTGAGCACTGATGTTGCACCTGACATTGATTTTAGTGTCGATGCTTCGAGGTGTATTTTAAATAGCAACACCTTCACTTCAATCAACACGAGTGGAGATATTCAAACATATTCCTGGGATTTTGGTGACACGAACACTTCGAATGTGGCCAATCCGACCCATCAATATGGGTCATCGGGGACCTACGAAATTACTCTGAGTGTTGTGAGCACCTCAGGATGTACGAACAGTGTTTCGAAGGAGTTCACCTGGTATGCAGATGCTCCTTCACCAGCGTTTTCGGTACCTGGTGGTAGTCTTTGTACGAATTCATCTTTGTCCTTCACCAATGATACTGATTTGACCGGATTCGATGAGTCTGATGTCACATGGAGTTGGGATTTCAATGGAGAGGGGATTTCAAGTGAAAAGGACCCTTCCTTTACATTCTCAAGTTCTGGCACTAAGACGATTACGTTGCAGGCACATATCCCTGGTTGCAGCTCGACGGTACTGGAACAGGACATTGTACTAGGCGAAGGTAGTAGTGTCAGTTTCACCTACACTAACAATTGCTTTAGTGAGCCGATCAGCTTCACTTCAGTAACTTCAGGGACGATCACTGATTATGTGTGGGATTTTGGAGACACCAATGGTTCCACCAATGCCAATCCGACGCATACATACGCTGCTGCTGGGATGTACACAGTGGAGTTGACAGTAACCAATGATGTTGGTTGTGTTACTTCCTTTAGTCAAGACATTGAAGTGACAGATGGGGATCTTGCGGACTTTACCTTCCCATCCTTCGAGGAGAATATAGCTGGGCAGTTTGACGGGATGGATCTTACGATCAGCGATGATGCGGTGACGGGATGGTCGTGGGATTTTGATGGGTTAGGCAATTCAACGGATGAGGATCCATTTTTCACATTTCCATCAGCAGGCACATACAGTGTTTCGCTAGAAGTGACGACCTCCCAAGGCTGTACATTCACTGTGATGAAGGATGTCAGTGTTGATGCTTCAGTTTGTCCTACTGGTTCGTTCAGTTTACCAACGGATGTTTGTCAGGGTGAGCAGTTCAATGTTACTAATACGAGTGTTAATGCTACGAGCTACTATTGGGATTTTTGTAGTGGAGATATGCTGACCACACCATCGGCCTCAAGTATCCTTACTGATTCGAATTTTGATGGGGCTCTAGGGCACACTATTGTTGAAGACGGTGGTCAATTCTACGGTTTTACTGTTGGGTCGTCATCGGCGAATGTGATACGCTTTGATTTCGGCTCTGATCTTACTTCAACACCTACGATCGTGAATTTGGGTAACCCTGGGAGTTTGCTAACGAATCCGGATGGTATTGGGATGATTAGGGAGAGTGGGAATTGGTACGGGCTAGTAGTTAATGGATCTGGGGATAATGTTATAAGGCTTGATTTTGGCTCTGATATATCGAGTAGCCCCACGGCAGAGGATCTCGGTGGCTTTGGCATCATGGATACCCCCTTCACCATCGACATTGCGATAGATGATGGTGATTATTTTGCTGTGATTGGTAGTGGCTCACAGACGGAAATTTACACGTTGGATTTTGGCAATAGCATTACGAACAGTCCTACGGCGACAGAGCTGTTGCTTACGGGTCCGAGTGGGATTAGGGGGTTATCAGTGATTGAAGAATGTGGCAATTGGTATGGTATGATCGGCTCTTTCAGCAATGACAGGGTGGTTAAGCTTGATTTTGGTACGAGTTTAAATAATGCACCAACGGAGACAGATGAGACAGTGATAGCCTTTGCTGATCCTACAAACACACAACTTATCAATGAGGGTGGGAATTACTATGCGTTGATACAATCCCGAACTGGTTCTGTTTACAGGCTGAATTACAATGGTTCTCTGTCGAATGCTCCGACGGGAGAAGATTTAGGGAACCTTGGTGTATTGGCCACAGGCCACAATGCTTTTGCTGTCGTTGAGCATGAGAGCATCTGGTATGGCTTTACTATTGATTTTGGGACGACTAGTTTATTTCGGATCGACTTCTCACCTGCATGTAGTGGAGCTAGTGCGTCATCGAATCTTGAGACGCCTGCTGCGAACAGCTATGCCAGTGATGGTTCATACACAGTGACCTTAAGATCTACAGATTCGAATGGCAATGATCACTATACGACAGAGACCATTACGGTGAGCACTGATGTTGCACCTGATATTGATTTTAGTATAGACGTGTCAAGATGCATTTCCAACTCCAATACATTTACCCCAAATATTTCAGGACTGACCTACTCGTGGGATTTCGATTTGGATGGAATCGAAGATAGCAACCTAGAAAACCCTAACTTTCAATTTCCCACAACTGGAACACACACTGTACGTCTAGATGTTACTGATGGAACCTGCACTAATTTCGTAGAGCAAGAAATCACGATTTATTCTGATCCGCCGGCTCCTACTTTTACAGCAGCCTCGAGTGCTTGTAGAAATGCAGATATTTTCTTCGCAAATACAACCGATGAGTCACAACATGCTGAAGTGATAACATATGAATGGGACTTTGATGGGGAATTGATAACGGAGAAGAGTCCTACCTTTAATTTTGCCACCTCGGGGACTAAGCAAATTACACTTAAGTCCATAATTCCAGGTTGTGAAAACACATCTACGGCTTTTGAAATAGAGATATTTGAGGGTCCTTCCTCTGCATTTAGCTCATCTTCTTTGTCAATTTGCGAAGGAGAGACTATTTCCCTAGCGGATCAAAGTACGAACGGTGCTTTGGAATGGGAGTGGGATTTTGATGATGGCTTCACTTCCAATGCACAAAATCCTGATCACCTATTTTCAGAAGCAGGAAATTACAGCGTGATCTTGACTGTCACTGATATGAATGGATGCAGGAGTACATCATCTCAAGAGGTGTCAGTTGCTTCTTTGCCAATTGTAACATTTGATTTTGTTGAAGCTTGTACAAGTTCCGACGGAGTTCAGTTTATGGATCTCTCAACAGTTAACGGAGCAGACATCGTT
Organism: Cyclobacteriaceae bacterium; assembly: GCA_028285685.1. Lineage (GTDB taxonomy): Bacteria > Bacteroidota > Bacteroidia > Cytophagales > Cyclobacteriaceae > Ekhidna. Next base: position 38,111 of record JANQOR010000015.1, read on the forward strand.
TCCAGGACATGGTATGTTGGAGACGTACCTTTGGCAGAGGTTCAGGATGAGCAGAACCCGATACTTTATTTTCCAGGAGAAGGAATCACCAATGTTCGATTAGAAGCGATGAGCTCAAGCGGCTGTAGCTCTTCACATAGCGAGGACATTCAAATCCTACCGGCTCCCGAACCTGATTTTAGCGTTAACATTGGTTGTGAAGGCGAAGAATCACTTTTTTCTGGTTTTTCCGCTTCGCCCGGGAATCAAATAACGTCGTGGTTCTGGACAATTGATGGTGAGGAGTATTTGGGTCAAGATGTTGGACACACATTTAATGGTTCAGGAATGTTTGATGTTACCCTGGAAGTGACAGGGCAAAACTTTTGTTCTGAGACGATTACCAGATCAGTAGAGGTATTGGAATTGCTAAGCGTCGAATTTGAAGTAAATGGAGATTGTAGCAATGAACTGATCGAGTTGTCGGATCTTTCAGTACCATTGAAAGACCCAATTGTTTCCCGACAATGGTCTCTTGATGGCACATCAGTCGGAAATGGTTCTGAGTTGGTCCTGGAGTCTCTGCCAGAAGACACATACGAACTAACACTTGAGGTGACAACTTTGTCTGGCTGTGTAGTGAATGCATCGGAAAATATTCTGATAAATAGAGCTCCTCAGGCCGGAATTTCTGCACCAAAAACTTTTGGAATTCCTGGCGAAGCTGTCATATTCACTAACGTATCAACTGGTGGTTCCTCTCATCACTGGCTGTTTAATGGTGATTCTGTTAGTGACAATGAGGCTGAAGAAACATTTGTTTTTGATGAGCCGGGTAGATATGATATTGGATTGGTAGCGAATAATGACTTGGGTTGTAGCGATACCACTACGACTTCAGTTCTCATTGCAACTCCTATTGTCGATTTGTCTATTGGCCAATTTGAATTGGTGGAAAATAACAACATCGGAACGATCTTTCTTGAGATTCAAAACAACAGCAATCTTCCCATTGACAATACAGAAGTTGTAATCGAACTTGAAAATCAATTTTCTGTGACAGAGCAAATTTCAACATTGATTGATATCGGAGCAAGTCAGCTGGTCAACTTGAACGTAGGAGTTCCATTGAGTGCAACTGAACTGAGCTACCTCTGTGTTTCATTGAACTCACAGTATAAGGGATTTGAGGACAGTAATCCCCTTGACAACGAAAAATGCCTGACGATTGAGCCTGAAATTATCGTCGAGGCACCGTTTCCAAATCCGGTAAGGGATCAAGTCAGGGTGAGGTTGGTTGCTCCGAATGGTGGAAAAACAACTATAACCCTATTGAATTCCGCCGGTAAAGTAGAGTTGAGGACTCAGCCAGAAACAGAGGAAGGCTTAAACAACTTTTTTCTAGATCTGAAAGGATTGACAACCGGTGTTTATTTCATCCGTATGGAAATTGAAGGCATCATTTCGGTGCAAAGAATCGTAAAACTTTAACATCATAACAGTAGGGGTAAAACCCTGTTGATTGTTAGAAGAATAGATATTTTTTGTTCACATTCAAAATATTTATTAATACTATTAATTTTGTAACGAATAATATTTCGTGATGAAGATAAACGCAGCAAGAATCAAGCTTGATGAAATTGACAGGAAAATCCTGGATATTCTGCAGTCAAATGCTAAAATCACCAACGCTCAGCTTTCCAAAGACATAGGTTTATCTCCAGCACCCACGTTGGAGCGAGTGAAAAAACTTGAAACGTCTGGGGTAATAAAGAGCTATCATGCCATGTTGGATACGGAACGTGTCGGACTAAGTGTAAGCACTTTCGTTCAGGTTTCGTTAAAGGGTCATAACAAAAAGAACATTGATTTTTTCATCAACGAAATCAACAAGATCTCTGAAGTAATCGAGTGCCACCATATCACCGGATCGGGAGACTTTATTTTGAAAATTATTGCCAGCGATATTCAGTCCTATCAAAAGCTAATGCTTGAAAAAGTGTCTGATATCGAAGTGGTGGATGGGTTGCAATCGATGGTAATACTATCTACCTTCAAGGACAGCAAAGTGATGCCTGTGCCAGACAATGAGCGATAAAATTCTATCCAAAGAAAAAATTGATCAGATAATACGTAGAATTGCTTACCAGATCTACGAGAACAACATGGATGAGGAAATCGTCCTTGTAGGTATTGATGGGGGAGGAAAAAAATTTGCAACTCTTCTTGCGGAGTCGCTAAAGAAAATATCCAGGAAAACCTCGAAGTGTTTCACTATTTCTATCAATAAGGAAAATCCTTTGGATAAGGACATAAAATTTAATGGTTCGGATGATGATCTGGTTGACAAATCTGTGGTCTTATGTGATGATGTCCTCAACAGTGGTAAGACATTGGCATACAGCCTTAGCACACTACTCTCTGTAAAGGTCAAGAAGCTTACAACAGCAGTTCTGGTCTTGAGAAGTCATGGCCGCTTTCCAATATATGCGAACTACAAGGGCTACGAACTATCAACAACCATAAATGAACATGTTAGGGTAGATCTTAACAGAGGAGTCTTCTTGACATAAAAAACCCGATCCGGAAGGATCGGGCTATCGTAGCAAGTTTTTTAAAATGTAACCTACTTACACTATCTGTAGAAAAACTCGCTGAAACATAATTTTTTACCAGACAATTTTGTCAGTTATCTAGATACAGTACCAGTCGGTAGAGACCCTAAATTTTGCCCAAAATCATGTGCAGTCGGTGCTGTGGCAGCATCGGAAGCTATCATGGAAAGAAGTGGCTTCAACAAAAAGGGAGCTGTGCTGTTGTCCGGAACTGGCTCCACGGAAATGACCACCGTCTGACCGCGCATATCTATTGGGTAGGTGTCGCTTGAACCTGCTGGTGCAACGAAGAAATCTTCACCAGGTATAGGAGGGCCCACGTTGTTGATTGGACTACTAAGTGGATTGCCACTGTCAACCGCTCCAAAATCCCGGAAGGTACCAGTGGATATAGGGCCGTTTTCAGTTACCACCCAACCTTCGTAAATCCATCCGTCGCCTAGTGTCGGTAGAGTGAAATTTGCTGTTGGAGGTGCACCTGGTGCTCCAAACCAAATGCCATAAACATCATTTCCATTATTTATTCCGTCAGCCTCATCTGTCGGTGTTCGTAAGAAATAGGTTCCTGCTGCGTTGGAAAAGTCGCCCACTGCTGGTGCAGTAGCTGTAGATACTGTTGCTGTGCTTCCGGAAAAGTCTCCGGCCACTAACTTTTGCTCTGAAGGAGCTGGATCCGAGTCGTTAGCCGGTTCGATTGTTAGGATAAACTTAGTGGCGGAAGCCAACATCACTGCGTTCACGGAAAAAGTAGTGGCTGAAAGATTCCCTGAAGCATCCACCGTAAACGTACCAGTCGAAACTGGAGCATCATCTACTAGAATCCAACCTTCATACACGTTATCGGAACCAAGGTCCTCAAGACCCATAAGATCCAAGGTTAAATCTGTATTAGCATTCCTGGTAACCGTGATTGAGTTGGAAAGATCGAACGATCCCATCAACCCACTTGTATTCATGCCCATCTCAAGACCTGTCAAGCCTTCCTCATATCTTAGATACCAAATAAAGCATACACCGGCACCTGCTCCGTCAAAGTCTACACCCTCCAAATCAGTGATTGTGGCAGGTAACCCCAAAATGTTATTGTTGTCGTCGGTGATTACCCATGAGCTATTCGTTCCAACTGCGTCGGAACTCACTGTAATGCCACTAACGAAATCTGAAGTACCGTCCACAACAAATGTGAATGGCCCTCCTGAAATGGTTCCGGCATCAGGGGTGATTACCGTTCCATCATCATCACCGCAGCTCGCCAGAATTATACTGAGCGCTGCCAGGATTAAAATTGGTTTTTGAAATAATTTTCTCATTTTACGAAATTTTTACATGTTTCTGATGGACAAATCAACGATGCAGATGTTGTGAATTGATCACAAAGAATTAACATTTTCAAATCGGAATATCACAGACTTAATTCCCTGATAATTAGGTGGTTGAATTGATTACAAGTGTAATTCCTCTGACCAATTTGCCCATTGTTGCAGATTTGAAATTTAATTGTGATACTTCTGTGATAAGTTTTGCGTTGATTCGTGTTCAGAAAGATGAAAGAAGTACTGATAATAGAGGATGATCCGGAAATCATAAACCTGTTGGAGATTCATCTGCAGGACTTGTCTTGTACAGTGATCAAAGCGATGGATGGAAAACAGGGGCTGGATCTCGCGCTTGATCGAAAACCTGATCTTGTCATATTGGATATTTCACTTCCGTCAATGGATGGCATAGAAGTTTGTCAAAAGATCAGGGCTGTCCAAAGTACCCCGATTATCATGCTAACCGCCAAATCAGAAGAGATTGATCGTGTAATTGGGCTGGAGGTCGGTGCCGATGATTACATTACCAAGCCATTTAGCATTAGAGAGTTTATAGCCCGGGTAAAAGCTATATTCCGAAGAGCGAAGCTTATCCACGAGAGTTTGTCTACAGAATCTGTATCGGAACTAAGCTTCGATGAACTTTCTATAAGTGTGGAAAAGAGGAAAGTAGGTGTTGGAGGGAAGAAGATCGAATTATCTCCAAAAGAGTTTGAGCTCCTGGTGCTCATGGCGTCCCATCCCGGGAAAAGTTATTCACGAAGTGATCTGCTTAAGATCATTTGGGGATACGATTTTGATGGATATGAACATACCGTAAATTCGCATATCAACCGCCTGCGAGCCAAGATTGAGCCCAATATGAACGAGCCGAAATTTATCCTGACCACCTGGGGAGTGGGTTATAAGTTTAATGAAGAACTATGAAAAAGAGCGAGACCCTCAGTAACCGACTCATAAGAAAACTTGGAATAGCCTTCTTTTTTTTGGTAGTGCTTATGGGCACCTCATACATTCTTATCTCGGTTTACTTCACAAATAAACATTTTGAGGAAAGATCACAGAAACTCAATGCTCAGCTAGCGAATCATTTAATTGAAGAAAAGTTCAATGGAGATTCTCCGTTTTTGGAGGATGGCACTGTAAACAAACCACTATTCGGTGATTTGATGCACGATATGATGGCCGTCAACAGGGGTATTGAAGTTTATTTGCTCGATAGTCTCGGTGCAGTTCTGTATTCTGTTGTTTTAAAGCATGACGATCCGGCGGACCCCGTTCAATATGTTGATTTAAATCCTATTGAAGAATTCATTGCTTGCAGTGGCGATAGGTATATCCTGGGAGATGATCCAAGAAACAGGGAGCAAAAAAAGATTTTTTCCTCAGCTAAATTTGAGAATCAGGGCAGAACTGGTTACATCTACATTGTATTGGCTGGTCAAGAGCTAGATAATGTAGCTAGTTCGTTACTTTCAGACTATTTCATGAAACTGGGCATTGGTGCATCGGTTCTCACTATGGTGTTTGCACTTGGATTAGGGCTAACAAGCTTCTGGTTTCTTACGAAAAATCTTAGATCTGTTATTCAGACCGTGAGGCGTTTTAGGGAGGGAGATCTGGATATCCGAATTGAAGAGCCGGAAAGAACGGACCTTTCGGTTCTTGCCACAAATTTCAATGAAATGGCAGATACCATATCCAGGAATATGGAAGAAATAAAATCGGTCGATGTCTTACGACGGGAGTTAATTGCCAACGTTTCTCATGATCTGAGAACACCACTCTCTATCATTCACGGGTATGTGGAAACCCTCCAAATGAAAAAGGAGCAATTAGATGAGTCGGAAAAAGACAAATACTTGGATATTATAAAAGGCAGTTCTGAAAAACTTTCTAAACTAGTAGCACAGTTGTTTGAATATTCGAAGCTTGAAGCCGACCAGGTCAAACCACTCAAGGAACCGTTTTCAATAACCGATCTCGCGATGGATTTGGTTGCCAAATATCAGCTACTGGCTTCAGAAAAAAGCATCAAAATCAACGTGAACGCTGATAACAATACACCACTTGTTTTTGCAGATATCAGTTTGGTGGAGCGGGTTATTCAAAACCTTCTAGACAATGCATTAAAGTTCAGTCCTGAAAATGGAAAAGTCTCACTCGAAATTTCTTCAAATGAGAAGGATGTTGAGGTGGCTGTCACTGATAGTGGTCCAGGCATAAGTGAAAACGATCAATCATATATATTTGACAGATATCGTCAGACACGGAAGTCTTCAAAATCGGATGGCGTGGGGTTGGGACTTGCTATCGTGAAGAAGATCATGGAGCTGCATAACACCACAATCAAAGTGATAAGCGAACCCAACCAGGGCAGCACATTTCAGTTTCACTTACCCAGTTACTCACCTAGTCACTAATAATCCTTGTACAGATTGGGTTTTCTGATCAGCATCTCAAGGCTTAATGCAACTAGTTCGCCCATGTTCCCACACAGTAGAAAGTCCTTGTCTTCATAAAAAGTGGCTAGCTCTTTTCTGAGCTTGGTTATGTGCTCGGGCTTTGACAATTTTTCATGTTTCATCGCACTTAACAGATCATCGATTCGAGTTTTTTCTACCTTCATTCGATGAGCAATATTGGATCGTTCTTCGCGCTGATATTGCTTCACCGTTTCGACGGTCATATGCTTCAATCCAACATTGATGATCGGATTGTTTTGTGAGTAGTATTGCGGTAGATATATGGCTCGTCGACCCTCATACGATTGTTGATCAAAATCGATGGCTCTTAATCGATATTCAACGTCTTCAAAATCAGGGGTTATGTCGACTACAAAATTGCTTGAGTGCATATCACCTAACAACCGAACAAAGCAGCGCTCATTGAATTTCACAAATTCTTTTGCAAGTCTTATCTCGTTACAATTTGGATGAGTTAGGTACTTTTTTATGAAAAGCTCTGCAGGTACACCCACGATATGTTCTTCGATGATCGTTTCTCGGTTTACGACATAACTGAGTTTGTTGGGAGAAAGTAAGTGCTCCAATTCCAAGCCGTAGATTCTCGATGCATCAGCATTTTTCACATAGAAATAATCAAAATTGTCATTCACCTGGTTGACAACCCGTATTCTAATTGGTTGTGTGTTTCCATACATGCATAGATCCACACGATCGATGGTCAGATGGTCCATCACAGAGAGATCACCATCTGCCTTGATGATTGCATACACCTTTTTAAGTGCTGCATAGATTTGGTCCATGTCACCCTGAGGGAAAAAAATGGTCTCCCAAAGCGTGTCATTTCCAGACTTATCATAGACTGGGATCGAATTATCATAACGAAGGAGATCGGAGTAAAACACCGGAAGATCCAGCTCACGGTCATACTTTTTGAGGTATGATCTCAAATACCTACTTATTGGAAACGGTTCCTTCTTCTTGCTGATTATTGCCACTTTGGAAGCAGATTAGTCTATGTAGCGTACCCCAAATTTACCTGTCTTTGGCTCTTCAGGAGCCGGAATTGTTTTGCTTCTAAGCATTTCCAATAGGTCAATTTCAATGTTTCTCGTGATGGTTGAAATAGGTGTGTCAGAGGCTCTGCCTTCAAATGGATCTTCTGTCGTTGCTCCCGCTTTCTCGAGTATGGTGAAGACAAATGAAATGGCCACTGACATGGGTATTGCGCCCCAACTCATTTCCGGGACCAGAGCAAGTGGTAAGCAAATGATAAATAGCCACAAGAACACAATGGTGAAGTAGTTATAGTAGTAGGGGAAAATGGTTCCTTTGATTCGTTCGGTCATTCCCTGAAGACGTAGTAGTTCTTTGATCACGTTGGCAAGTTCCATATGTCTGAAATCTTCGATGATTCTTTTGTCATAGCCCACTTGCAATTTCAGACTCTGATGATGGAGCAATTGTGTGGGTTTATTGTGATACTTTCGTACCTCTTCTATCTCTTTAGCGGAAAGGTATTTTTCGAGATGTTCCCAATAATTCATCTTTCTCAAGTGCATTTTTAATGCGTAAAGCCAGGCTAAGTGCCTGTGGATTAGATCCTTTCTCCAGGTATGCACATCCTTCTCATTAACTGTGCTGTTGCTAAAATTAGGGGAAGAAAAGGAGATGATAAGTGTGCCAAAAGTTCTACTCGCGTTGACAATTCCGCCCCAGATTTTTCGTGCCTCCCACCACCGGTCGTAAGCGCTGTTATTTCTAAACCCCAAAAAAATGGCAAGACCACCACCAAGAATACTAACCGGGACCACCGGCAATTCTAGGGGTTCCAAATTTAAAATCCAGCTCAGTTTGTGTTGAACTGTCGCGAGAATGGAAATCAGAATAAAGAGCGAAATACTTACTCTGTTATAAAAAGTGATTCCTATAATTTGCTTAAAGGGGTTGTCTGAAAATTTAATTAACATCTGTCAGGTTTTGTATGAATAATTCCTCCGTCTTGTCACACCACTTTTTGAAGGTGGTTTGGACGTTTTTATATACTGAAATATATGCTAACAACTTTTCCAACTCAAAAATTTCACTTGAAATACCTGCACCGGCATTTTTGGCATCTGTTGCATTGCAGCTTTGTTCGTAGTGCCCTTTTACAGGAACCATCAAGGTAGGCTTACCCATATACATAGCTTCACATACGGATTCGAATCCCGCCGTAGTAAGATATCCTTGGCAGCTGGCCATCAATTCGATGAATTTTTGATCATTCAACTGATGAAAGATTAGATTTTCATCTTTGGAAAAAGTCTCCGGCGCACCTTTTCTGTCCCAGAAGCAATGAAGTGGAATATCTGGATTTTTCCTGTGAAATTTTTCCACCTGCTCCGCATATCCATGATTGACCATGTATATAAGAAAATGACTTTGTTTGGTGGTTTGTGCGATCTTGACTTCCTCTCGTAAAAGCGGTGGAACAACAGTCAATTTTTTGGTGTCCGGAAATTCCTGAAAGGATAAGGCAAGTGTGTTGTAAGCCTTGTATCCAGCAAGTCTATTTCCCAGTTTCATCGATGGTTTGTCAAAGAATCTTCCCTTCGGAAACTGAAATTCAGGGTGGTCCAGGAAAAATTGATGGGCAATAGCGATATGTCTTGATGTCGGCCTTTTCAGTAAATAGAAAAACCCTCCCAGGAAGTCGTAGAAATTGATAACAGCGTCAGGCTCATGTTTTTTGACCAGCTTGTCGATCTGACGGATGCTTTTGAGGAAGACGGGAAGCCTTAGCAGATTGGTGAAAATCGATTTGAAAAGCTTAACCGACTTCCCTTCTTTGTCTGTCACAAAATTCGGACTCTCAAGCTGCTTGATCGGAGCTTGTATGGCATTGGTGAAAAAGTCAGGTAGCGCTCTTCGTTCACTTTTCCCCACAACCACATGACAGACGACATGTCCATTTTTCAATAGCAGGTTATAAAGAGCAATGGCTTGTGTGAGATGTCCTCTACCTTCTCCCTGGACGATGAAGAAAAAATTCATGAGTTGTGAGCTACAAGTTGCAAGCTACAAGCTTGCTAAAGACTTGAAGCTTGTGGCTTGCACTTAAAACTAACCACTAGTTCGGAAACTTGAGCAGGAACTCTGTCCCTTCACCAATCTTAGATTTAGCACTGATGCTTCCTCCATGGTTTCGCATAATTTGTTTGGAGAGACTCAGGCCGATTCCGGATCCACTTTTCTTTGTTGTAAAGAAAGGAATAAAAATCTTCTTCAGCGCTTCTTCTTCTATCCCTACACCATTGTCAGCAATACTAATGAATGCACCACCTGACTCTCCATTCATCGCGGTAATGGTTAAGACTTTGTCGTCTTTTTCCCCTGCAGCTAACGCCTGAACAGCATTTTTAACCACGTTTATAATTACCTGTTCAATTTGCTCCTTGTCCATCATCACGCAGAGGTCCGGCTTGATAGAAACGTTTGCATCTATCTCATGCTGCTCAAAGTCTGGCTTTAGCAACATTGTGACATGATCAATGATGTCTGCAATTTTTGTTTCCTCCAGCGTTGGAAGCTTTATCCTGGTCATATTTCTGAAGTCGGAAACGAACTTGATCAGGCTTTCACTTCGGTTGTGAATGGTCTTTACGGATAGATAGAAGTCTTCAATTTGGTCATTACGAATTTCTGCTACGTCAGCTCCAGCCTTAACAAAGTCGTCAAGTTCGGTTTCTACCGTAGAGGCAAGCGAAGAGATGGGAGTTACGGAATTCATGATCTCATGTGTGAGAACACGTATAAGGTTTTGCCAAGCTTCCATTTCCTTTTCTTCCAGCTCTGATTGGATATTTTGAATGGATACCAACTTGAATGCCTTGCCCAAAAGAGAAAGTTCAATGGCGTACACCGCAAGTTGAACTTCATCATCATTTTTGGAGATTTTAATCAAATCTCGACCTCCGGTTTTTAGATCAGAAAACGACTCCAGTAAGGTTGGATAGTTTTTGCCGATCTGATTAATGTTTTTGATGAGTTTTACATCGAGGAGCTTTTTGGCCGCATTGTTAATGATCTGAACTTCTCCTAATTCGTCAAAAGTGATAATGCCTATTCCAATGTGTTGAACGATTGTTCGTAAGTACTGATGTTGTGCCTCCTTGTCCGCTCGTATTTCTCGAAATTTGGTTAAAATCTCGTTGAATTCGTGGTAAAGTGAGCCCTGACTAGAAGAGTCTTTTCGTTCAGGATAGGTGTTTGTGAAATCATCATAGTGGATACTTTCAAGAAAATGTACCACCTCCCGATTTGATTTTTCAACGTAATGATAGAGATAGTATCCCTGAATTACTACTGCTAGAAATACAAGGAATTTGGTAAAGAAATAGGTGTCGGAATTGTACAAATTGGTGAATAGAAACATTGTTGCCAATAAGACAATTACTCGAACCGCAAGTTGAAATTTGAAAGACTTAAAGATCATGTTTCTCCAATCTTCTATAAAGCGAAGCTCTTGTAAGTCCTAGTTCTTTGGCAGCCTTCGAGATATTTCCCTCATGCTTATTTATCATTTTTTGGATGGCTGCCTTCTCCATGTCATCCAAATTATAAGTGTCTGGTTCCAATGATACAGAGCTCTCCGGCTTTTGCGACAGAAAGAAGAAATCGTCTGGCATCAATTGATTATTGTCACTCATTATGATAGCCCGTTCGATCGCATGTTGAAGCTCACGGATATTCCCCGGCCATGGGTATTTCTGAAGCTTGGCCACAGTTGAAGCAGCCACTTCATTGATGTTCTTTCGATACTTACCCGCATACTGTCTCGTAAAGTGGTTAGCAAGCTTTTCCATGTCCTCCATACGCTCCCGGAGCGGGGGCAGGTTTATTTCCACAGTATTGATTCGGTAAAGTAAATCTTGCCTAAACGTGTTATCATTCACCATTTCGTAAACTGGCATATTGGTAGCGCATATCAATCTTATGTCCACATCGATTTCCTGATTGCTGCCAATTCGTGTCACCTTTCTGTTTTGCAGAGCGGTAAGAAGCTTTGATTGTAATGGTTGACTAAGGTTACCAATTTCATCCAGGAAGAGTGTGCCGCCTGTAGCAACTTCAAATCTACCCGCCCGATCTTCTTTTGCATCCGTAAATGATCCTTTTTTATGGCCGAAAAGCTCACTTTCGAAGAGGGATTCGGTAATGGCTCCCATATCAACACCTATGAATGGCATGTCTTTTCTTAGCGATTTCTGATGGATAGCTCTCGCAATCAGCTCTTTGCCGGTACCATTTTCCCCAAGTATCAACACATTAGCTTCTGTGGCAGCTACCTTATCTATGAGCTTGAAAACTTTCTTGATAGCATCACTGCTGCCAATGATGTCCTTGAACGCTTGGTTGCTGTCTTCTTGTAGTGTCTTACTCGTTTGCTTCAGCCTTGTGACCTGTTTCCTACTTTTCTTAAGCTTCGAAGCACTGGAAAGGGTGGCTAGAAGTTTTTCATTTTGCCAGGGCTTTAAAACAAAATCCGTGGCTCCCGCTTTCAAGGCCCTCACGGCCATTTCGACGTCTCCAAAAGCTGTGATCAGAATGACGACCGAATCCGGATCTTTTTCTAGGATCTGCTCCAGCCAATAAAACCCCTCCTTTCCGCTGGTAGTGTCCTGACTGAAGTTCATGTCAAGCAGGATCACATCGAAGCTATCATTGTTCAGCAAAAAGGGAATTTTACGTGGATCTTTTTCAATCACCACTTCTTTGATGTGCTTCTTGAGCAACATCTTAGCAGCCAACAGCACATCTTCATCATCATCAATTATTAGTATTTTATCAATTGTTTCTTCCACGGGATTAAAGTTTGGTATAATCTAAAAATGCCACAACTATGCCAACAGAATAAAAGAGCGATTCTGGGGCTGTGAGGTTGCTTAAATATAATAGGTTGTTCGTAAACGAACACTTTTTTAAGCTAACATTGATCATTTACGGACATCCAGGACGTAGGCACCGTCCTCAAGCAATGAGTGAATTGTTAGGTTGTGATCCTCCGCTTGCCTCTTCATTTTGGAACTGTAGTAACGAGAATTGTGATTGCCAATCAGCAAATAATCAAATTGAAAATGATCCTTTAGCCACTGCAGATTTTTAATGGACTCATTTTCTATGATTAAGATATCTGTTGCTATGGGATGTTCAAATTCTAAATGAAATGTAGTCGTGTCAATAGACAGAATCTTCATATCAGAGAGTTCACCAAAAGTAAACGGGGGCTGAACACTAAACTGCTTTGAGTTTTCCATAACGGACAGCGACTTTGAAATTGGAATTAGCCCATGAGCAAGTCGGTTCGGGTTGATTTGATAACTTAGCAGTTCAACATCACTGCCTCCTTCTTTTACGTAGAGCATCGCTTGATGTCCTACGATATGATCAATGGCCATTGTTCCCTTCACCTCGTAGAATATGATCTGATGACTATTCGACTGTTCTCGTTTAGCGCTTAGTCGTACGAAGAGAAACCCTAGAAAGAGACAAACGCCTAACAAGATCGTTTTAAAAGAATGATGATGAATGCCCCAAATCATAAATATGACAATGGTGTAGGTAAGAACTAGTCCTGTCAAATCAAGATAGATCCACTCTATTAAACTGCTTGGCAAAGACTCTACCAGAAATACCGACTCGTTAACGAACCAAATGAATTTCGAAAGCATAAACCCCACAAGTCTGCTTAGTTCGCTAGCTACAGGCTCTAATACAAGCATGCCAATTCCACCCATCAGCATGATAGTTGCAGAAGGTATCACGACAAGGTTAGATACTAGGAAATAGGTTGGGAACTGGTGAAAATAGTAGGCAGTCAGAGGGAAGGTCGCCATCTGCGCTGCTATAGAAACACAAGTGATGGACCAAGCTTTGTCAAGAATCACAGTGTCGATTTCCAGTAGTCGATAAATTTTAGGTTGTAGGTATACAATTCCGAATACAGCAGAGAAAGACAATTGAAATCCAACTGAATAAATGAGATAAGGATCGAAAAGAAGCAGAACGAATGCCGCCATACCTAAGGAGTTATATACATTTCCTCTCGTGGAGATCAATTCGCCAAATGCGACTATGGAAAACATCGTAGCAGCTCTTAATACTGAGGGTGATAAGCCTGTTACTATTGCGTAACTCCAGATCGCTGTAATAGATATGACTGTGAAGAGTAGCCTTCCCAACGGAGTCCTTTTTAGACGACCAAGGAGCACTCGAAGAAATAGGTAGACAATACCAACATGAAGACCAGAAACCGCGAGTACATGCATAGCTCCGGCAGCGGAGTATGACTTCTTTACCTCATTGTCCAGGTGGTCCTTGATTCCGAGCAGAAGGGCTTTGGCAATTCCATTTTCTCTCGATTCGGGAATATGCTTATCAATTGCAGCGGAGGCCGCAGACTGAGTCTGGTAGGCAAATTTGAGGACAGCATTCGGAGGGGCATTATCGATGGACTTGATCTCAAAACCGCGGACAAAGGCATGACCATAGATATTCTGAAAGCTCAAGTACTTCTTGAAGTCAAATTCGTGTGGATTTCCAGGTGGGGATATCGAATAGATCTTGCCCTTAATCAGCAGCACATCTCCGTAGCTGAAGACCGATTTCACAGCCGTGTCTTTTCTTACGTAGAGATGTATTTTGCCAGCTGCACTTCTTACTGAATCCTCGGTTAGGATGTTTTTCAGTTCTAGATCATATCTAAAGTGATTAGTTCTCTCCGAGGCTTGGCCAACTACCGTTCCGCAGAAGCCTTCAAACTCGGAGTGAATTCTAGAATAATGATGCTGAGGCAAATTGTGGTACTTATTCCGAACCAACTCTCCTCCAAGCAGGAAGATTATAGGTAGAGCAAGGAATCCATTTACAACACGGAATTTGTAATATCCGACCCTGTTGGAAAGAAGAAGTGAGACTGCAAGGAGTCCAATCAGGAATACTACCAGAACGCCAAAGTGTTCCCAAATTGCCGGAAAGAGATCAAAGGCGAATATTCCCGAAATGAGAACGACGGATAATCGAACGAAAGGATATGAGTTCCAGAAATACACGCGCTCTAGGTGTCAGAGCGCTTGGCTTTGGTGATAATGTTAAATTATGAATTTCTATACGTAATCAGCCACAACCCTGACTACAACTGATCAACATAGCTTAAATGTTAAAAGAACTGGGGACTAATTCTTGGCCCCGTGCTTTTTGTAAGCTTGAATGATTGACTTTACCAGCTTATGCCTCACCACATCCCGATCATCCAGCTCCACGAAACCAATTCCTTTCGTGTCCTTAAGTACCTCTGTAGCTTCTATCAATCCAGAAACTTGGTTTTTGGGAAGGTCTACTTGTGATCGGTCACCAGTCACAATTACTTTGGAATCCGGCCCCATCCGCGTCAGAAACATTTTGATTTGCATGGGCGTGGTGTTTTGGGCTTCATCCAGCAAGACATAGGCATGATTGAGTGTCCGTCCCCTCATATAAGCTAACGGTGCAATTTCAATGATCCCATTCTCATTGTAGTATTTCAATTTTTCTGCTGGGATCATATCGTGGAGTGCATCGTATATAGGCCGTAGATAGGGGTCAATTTTTTCTTTCAAATCGCCCGGTAGAAACCCAAGATTTTCCCCGGCCTCAACTGCTGGTCTGGTGATAATAATCTTTTTGGCTTCCTTATTTTTTAAGGCTCTTACGGCAAGCGCAACTGAAACATAGGTTTTTCCTGTTCCAGCAGGGCCTATGGCAAAGACAAGGTCATTCTTCTCAACGGCCTTTACGAGCTTTTTTTGGTTGATTGTTTTGGGTGAGATCTTTACACCCTTCGTACCGTGCACAAGCACATTGGTCTTACCGAGTTCCTCTTTTACTTTCTCTTCATTGGTCACAAAATCCTTCACGTTTTCATCGGTCACTTTCCCATACTCATGGTAATGGTTCAGCAACGAGCTCAGGATTTCATTGATTTTTAGAATTTGTGGAGCTGTGCCTTTGATTCGTATTTCGTTTCCTCTGCTTACGATTTTGCTGTCGGGAAAAGCATCTGAAAGTGCCTTAATGTTTTGGTTTTCAATCCCCAGGAAATCAACCAGGGATACATTTTCAAGTGTAATTATTTTTTCAAGCAATAGAAATTCCTGTTTTAATGCTACACAGTTAAATATAGCTTTGCGAAACAAATTTAAGATTTTTACCCTCAAATGGCCGTCATCACATTTATGTCTGATTTTGGCACGGATGATCACTATGTGGCGACCGTGAAGGGGAAAATCCTCTCACAAAATCCAGATCAACAAGTTGTTGATATTTCGCATGCAATCCGGCCGTTTGATATTTCCCATGCTGCAGTGGTCCTGAAGTCGGTATATCGAGATTTTCCTGAAGGAACAGTGCATTTGGTTTCTGTTGACTCCATTAGGGAAAAATCGAATGGCATTGCGATTCAGTTAGATGGTCACTTTTTTGTAGGTTTTAATTGTGGACTATTTAGTATGCTCTCGGAAAAGGACCCGGCGGAAATGGTAGAGATTGATGTTTCCGGAGACACATTTCCTGCAAAAGACAAATTGGCTGAAGCCGCACTGGAGCTATCGAATGGTGGCAATTTGAAGAAAATTGGACAGCCCATAGATCAGCTAGTCAAGCTCCTCGCAAGGCAACTGAAGGTGACACGACGGGAGATTGTAGGAAATGTGGTAAACGTTGATCATTATGGGAACCTGATCACCAATATTGCAAAAACCGAATTTGACAAGATTCTGGAGATAAACGGGAAAAACTCAACCTTTACTATCAGATTTGGAAGAGAGTCCTTCAATCAGACCAATGCATATTTTTCTGATGTGGAATCAGGAGACTGTTATGTGCTATTCAATTCAAACGGAGTACTGCAAATTGGTTTGAACAAGGGAGATGCGTCGCAATTGCTAGGTCTTGGAATTGATGCTCCTGTTCATATAGAGTTTACTAGTTAAAGAACATGTTAAAGAGAATTGTACGGATGGAATTTGACCCTGGAAAAGTGAGTGATTTTTTATTACTTTTTGAAGAGGTCAGAGGTCAGATTGCTGCCAGGCAAGGGTGTACACACCTGGAATTGTGCAAAGATGCTTCCTTGGAAAATGTTTACTATACTTTCAGCATTTGGGAGAAGGAACAGGATTTGGAAAGCTATCGCTGTTCCGAGCTTTTTGAAAAAACCTGGGCCCGCACAAAGGTTCTGTTCTGTGCGAAGCCTCAGGCCTACTCACTAGTTAGTAATTAATCCACTCAGTCGACGATGACGGTGTCCCCCGGAATCAAAGCTTGCTCAGAGAAATTAATCCATGACGTATTGCCTGAAAGAGTATCCGGTGAAGAAATTACTGGTATGTCAATTTCTATTCTTTTTGATTTTAGTCTGTAATACTCCAGATTGTCAGCAAATAGGACAGTTGTATCAGCACCTGGATGTGATTGATAGTAGACCTTTGTTGCAATGTGATCACTAGGCGGTGGAGTAAAGGCATCTGCCAGATGGGCGGCAGGATAGTTAGCCTGTAAAGCAAGCACTTTAAATGCAGAATCTTCAGTCGGGTAGTCCAACGTCAACTTGGTTTGGTGAAAGTGTTCATTCAGGACGACGGTTAAGACTCCTTCTTCACACTGCAAAATGTCAACTTGCACACCAAACACCATCCGATTAAAATCGAACCCTACCGTATCGCTGGCAGTAGATACGCTGAAATTGTTTTGAGAAAAGTAAATATCTAATTCTGGATTGAGCTGTTGTGTTGAATGTGAACTATCTGCACTTGTGTACACTTTGCTCAAAACATTAGTGTGTTGAAAATGAATTGGGTTTAGATAATCTAGTTGATTAGTCACATTGACCGAATCTGCATAGCCATGGCCTGTACCCTTGCCGATGGT
>JANQOR010000023.1 GCA_028285685.1 Cyclobacteriaceae bacterium
TAGTACAGACCGGAACGAGTGAAGATGGAAATTTCATGTCCAGTCTGGGTTTTCCGCCGATCACGGATGTCAATACAGGTGTCCTGACAGGTTCACTCGATTTCGCTACTTACGCGCACACCTTGGAGCTCACGACAGAAGAGAACTGTGTGCTGAGAATTACCGGCAATCATCAAGTCGAGCTGGAAGGTGACGAATTGATTTTGACTCCCGGTCCGGGGGCGCTTAGCTCCACCAACTGCTCCATCTTCGGCACGATTGATTTTGCAACGCTTCGCCGACAGTAGCCCATTAAGTTAGGCATAGCAAAAATTCATCTGGTTTTGTGTATTCATTGGAGCAACAATTCAATTGATTCGCTATTGACTACAGTGACGTTTGGGGACTTTTTGTTCAGTCTGTTACTACTTTCTCTAAGATAGAAGCTATGAAATCGTTGGCTTGCACTTCTTTCAACAAGTCATACTTCTTTTTTTCCTGATTTGCTTGTTGCGCTATGTCAAGTTTTAATTTTTCATACTTTGTTCTAGCATCTTCATTTTTTCTTAGATAGTCCCTAAATGCCAGGTGTCGCTTAAGTTCATCGCTTTCGACATGACATGCGTAGAGATGATGGGAAATAAAATCCAGTATTTGGTGGTTTTGAGTTTCTTGATTTCGTTTGAAAACCTCACGCCCGAAGATACCTTGATCTCCAACGTGATTGTACCCTATCCATTCCAACTCACTTGTTACACGGCTCAATTGTCGCGTTTCGTGATAAACAATGTCGATATCAATAATTGGTTTTGCAGCAAGCCCTTCAATAGCGGTACTACCGATATGTTCAATAGTGATAGGTGAGGTTGAAAAAGTTGCAGTTAGTACTTCCTTGATTTTGTGAAAGTCCTCTTGCCATTTGGGCTGGTATTCAATGATTAGCATTCTAGATTATGAATGGGCTACTATAGCAAACACACAAATAAAAATACATCTGTATATATGCGTGCTTAGATGCTTTTCTTGTTTTCAACCGTAATTTCGGAGCCTTCCGCTAACATCACGGACTTTGGTTCGATTTGGTTTAGGAATGCAAAGGTGGAGCCATAGACCTCACCGAAGTTTACTATGATATCATGTTCTAAGACATCATACACCTTCCATTTTGGGTGTGTGACCTCATATTCAAACGACTCGTGATCGCTAGCTTTTGTGTAGCCCCAATAATGCTCCGTTATAAATTCCGCCTCCGAACCAGGTTTTATTTCCTTACTAGCAAGTTCTGCCCTGACTTGCAATGAATGGATGGCTCCATGAGTGCCCCACTGATACTGAACAGTCCTGTGATTCTCGTTCTCGATCCATAAATGATCCATTTTCATGGTTTGATAATGTTCCTTGTAAATGGTGTTAGCCACGAAGGTTAGTGCTGCTTTGGGAACAATTTCTTTTATGAAAACTACTCCTCTTTTCCATGATTGACCGTCAGGATATTTTACGTAAAATCGAAGGTTTACTTCTTCGAAATTCCTATGAAATGGAATAGGTATTCCAAGAAGCCTGGTATTAAGAAACATAAACCCCACCAGGCTCACATAGCAGGTGCCTTCCCAGAGGTCTAATTCCGTTTTTGGAGGAATGTAAGAATCAAGAATGGACGGTTCAATTTCATAATTCGCAATCGCTAATTTTCTCCACTCTGCTTTAAGAAAACTCATTTTACAATGCCAGTTGGTGCTCGGTTGACGTTCAGATATCTAAAACCTCTATTGATAAAAAACTAAGCTAGCAAAGCCATGACCTAACCACAAGATGTCAGTTCAGAAACCATGTTATAAGAGAAATAATTGATGGCAAAAAGACGTTGAGGAGGCAATGTGTTTTGTTCTCTAGTAGCATTGCGAATGCATTTCATCACAAACTGCATTGCCAGTTTTGTATTCAACATTAAATTGCCGATCGGATTTATCACCAGGGAAAAAGTGAGGTAGCGCTC
This sequence comes from Cyclobacteriaceae bacterium, assembly GCA_028285685.1. Lineage (GTDB taxonomy): Bacteria > Bacteroidota > Bacteroidia > Cytophagales > Cyclobacteriaceae > Ekhidna. Next base: position 1,976 of record JANQOR010000023.1, read on the forward strand.
TCAATGAAACGTACACTCGTAAACTCATTACTTTTTTTAGTTCAGTTTGTTCCTCTCAAAAGGAACGGATTCATCTTCCTTGTTTTCACCCTACTTGTTTCGCTTTTTTTGCGAAATGAATATTACGGAGAAGAATCGCAGTTTACTCCCTTTTTACTCACGTTTGCTTGGTTAATAGGGGTTTTTGCAGGACTGGTTATTGGATTTGGCCTGCTTTACACGCTATTCTGCTGGGCCTATTTAGCGATCAAATCAAGAAAGGTAAGCATCGATTTGTCGATCGGTCTGGAGGATGGCCAAAAAGGTGTGGCAGGATTGGTTCCGGTGAAACTATCGCTATCCCGTGTGATCATGCCGATCATTGGATACCTGAAAGCATGGGTGGTTTTTGAAGATGGCAGTATGGTTGGTCCGGTCGTCATCCATAAATTTTCGGGCGGATGGAAAGACCTTTTATTCAAAGAGGGTGAGGCAAGTCTTCATCTGACCAAGAGAGCCCAATACAATGTGAAGGGGTACATTTTTTCTTTTGAGGATTACCTACAGTTCTTTCGCTTTTCCTATTTCAAAAAATTTAAGAAAGCATTTTATCTCTATTCACAGAAGAGAGACGTTCCACCTACGGATATTCCGCCCTCCAAGGCTCGTGAGGAACTGGAAAAAGTGAAGACAAGTAAACGAGTGGAAGGTGATTTCCTTAACTACAAGGACTTTGAATCAGGGGACGATGTGCGTAGGATTGTTTGGAAAATTTTTGCTAAGAACAAGGAATTGGTCGTCCGCATACCTGAGATCATCAACCCCTATGCTTCACATTTGCACTTGTACGCAAGTTTCCAAAACTCGTTGTTGGGAGTTGATCGCAAATATGAAAGTGGGATGTTGGATTACTATAAAGACATCATTTACAATACCTGTATTCAAATTGAAAAATCCGGTAGAAAAGTAGAATTTAGTATCGATCAGACGGTGGATGACAGTTTGATCGTTGATAAAAAAGATCAACTGGCATATTTCTTGAGTTGCGCAAAATGGAAAAAAGACCAATTGGTTGATCAGTTTCCTTCCAATGGGTCTGTTAGTGTTGTTTGCGTAAGTTCGCTGGTTCCCTCAGAAGAATTGGAAGAATTGATAAATAAACGCTCTGCTATTCTATTCATTATTCGAGTGTCCAACTACCTGGATCAGCAAAATTTGTTTAACTGGACGAATATGATTCTGAGAAATGAGAATCAAAGTGAATTAGGCAAACTACGTTGGGTACTTTCTCGTCAACGTAGAAGGATCAAGCAGAATGAAAGAAAAATTGCAGAACTAGTAGAAACCGACCTATTTCAAGGGCAACTGATATGACGATTAAGAAGAAAGGTAAAAATCTCTTTTTGGGGCTAATTCTGCTAGTCCTACCAACGCTCTTGGTCACATTTCCACTGCTCGACTATGTGAGCGAGCACTACTCTTTGCTGTTTATAAATGCCTCATTTGTCGCAGGGCTTTTTGGAAGCGCTATGATCATCGCATTTGTCCTGCATAGCACTCGATTAAGGTTTTTCATTGTTTTTGGAGCCTTGTTAGTGCTTCTGTATTGGGTTTACCAAAGTATTGTTTTCTTTCCATTCAGTGAATTTGATTCGTACTACATAGCCAATCGTTTCCGCATAAATGCCGTTCTGTTTGCGATCGGATGGTTTTCTGGCTTTGGAATAGCCAGGTGGCGGTATTTCCTCGTGTTTTTTTCACTGATTGTGCTTGCAGCTTCGGCCATTGCACTGTCCTCGGTTGGTGTCTATGACGCCAATCAGCTGGCCTGGCTAATAGCTCCACCGGTCTTTTACATGTTCTACGCACTTTTTGCCAAAGAGCTGCTCAATGTCATTCGACATCAAACCAGGATTAATTATGGCAAGGTCCTCATTCGCATTGGAATGTTTTGTGCTATCCTGTTTTTGCTTTTCTGGGCTACTACACAGTTGCTTCAGACCAAGTTTAGTGAGCTGAATGAGGCACTGCAGGCGCAGAATGATGGTGAGGGAGAGGGTGGAGGTGATTCGGATGATGATGACAGCATGTTAAATCAGAATGGTGAAAATCGATTTCAATTGAAAGATTACACAGAGCTGAGGCCTCGGCTAAGGCAATCGGAGGAATTGCTTTTCACTGCCTACATGGACAATTTCCTGGAGAATGAGGTGCCAAACCCCCAGTACATCACATTGTATCACCTTAACCAGTATAATGAGGTGCTGGAACGATTTGAAGTAGATCCTGAGGGACCAGCAGACGATTTGTTCTTACCAGATCCGACGCAAATACCACAGTATTACGTGCAGGTCAATCTTGATGTGCTGGAGAACGATCGAATGGAAAAATTTATCAACCCCATTCAAAGTACGATCTACATCAATAAGCTAGATCCATCCGTGTTTGTCGCTCCCAGTACTGCCTATTCATGCCAACCCATATCGGTAGAAGCAGCATTCCGTGACCAGTACAAGTTCGCTTATAATGTCGAATCGGAAGTGTCAGGGCTTAACAGTGCGTATTTTGTCTACAATACCCGAGAGCCATCGATTCAGCAATTCCAGGAAGAGCGCTTTCGCATATTAAGAGAGATAAAAGATTACACGGACGTACCAGAAGATTACTTCTCTTACTACACGAAAACGCCAACGGGCGGCACGTTCGATCAAATCAATGACTTATCTGCACAACTGACAAAGGATGCAAAGACACCCATCGACAAAGTGTTGGCAATAAGAGACTATTTCTTATCCAGGGACGAAAATGGCGAAGCTCGATTTGTGTACACCTTAACTCCGGGATCTCCGACGGACCCCAACATTCCGGATGCCTCACTGCTACACAATTTTTTGTTCAACACCCAAAAAGGCTACTGTACCTACTTTGCAGCTTCTTCACTTTTTATGCTTCGATCGCAGGGGATCCCAACCAGGATGGTGGTAGGTTTTATGACGATCAACAGAAGCCACAACAACCCCGGGTGGTATTGGTTTTATGCCGATCAGGCCCATGCCTGGACGCAGGTCTATTTTCCTGAGTATGGCTGGCTTGACTTTGACATGACCATCAGTAACGAAGATGCTGCGGAAACCAGTCAACCTGACCGTACACCCCCGCTTCCTCCCGTGGAACCTCAATTTGTGGCGAAAGGGGTTATCCAACGGTTAGATACTACCACCAAAGAGCTGGTGTTGGATGCAGACCTACTGGTGATTAAAAAAACATCGATGTCATTGGAGGAGCCGTACACGTTTGAGATGGACGCTTCCAATGCTAAAGTCATTGCGGAGTTTGATACCCTCTCATTCAAGGACCTCAAAATTGGAGATACGGCTGTAGTCACTTCTTTTGATTTGCGTATTCAGCGAATGAGGAAGAAGGGGAGTTCAGAATCTGATTTAGAACTAATCAACCGCCTACCTGACAACATTCAGGTTCAAGAAATTCTGATTGATCCGGTGGAAGAAGAGGATCCGTTGGCTGAGGAAGAAGAGTCGATCCAGGAGGCAGTTAACACGGGAGTTTACTATACCCTCATGATTCTTGGCCTGTTTGTACTAGCATTGCTATCGGCTCCTTTTATACACTATTCCCTCCTGAAATCAAGATTTAAAGGAAAGAAAGAAGCGAAAGGAAGAGCGATCGCGGTGTATCCACTTGTTCAATTTATCATGAATCAAATGGGTTACGGAAGAGGACCTATGACACCAACGGTGTATGCTGAAAACACGGTCGATCCGTTGTTAGGCACCAATTTTACCGAATTAATGAAGGTGTACCTAAAAATCAAGTACAGTAAAGAGGAACTATCATCTCAAGATGAAGACGTAATAAATAATTTTTATCCTTCTTTTGAAGAAAACCTAAAAGCTGTTTTCCCAACAGGAACACGGTTTTGGAATTTCCTTAAAGTAAACCGCTGGTTTAATTATTTAATCAATTTGAACATATCCTAAATGCAATACATATGACTGAAGAATCATCGCAACAAGCTGTTGAGCAGCAACAAAATTCTTCCTCTGCACCCGTAGATAAACTCCTTGATAACATTGGGCATGTGATTAAAGGGCATAGTGAGCAGGTGACACAGGTAGTGACTTGCCTGATCGCCGGCGGACACATTTTGCTGGAAGACAATCCGGGAGCGGGAAAGACGGTTATGGCTAAGACGTTGGCACATTCGCTTTCTGGGGAAAAAGCGAAATTGAATTCACATGCCGCATTTCATCGAATACAGTTCACTCCCGACCTCCTGCCAATGGACCTTCTGGGCACCCATATTTATGATGAAAAGGAAAAAGACTTTGTCTTCAAGAAAGGACCCTTGTTTACAAACGTCTTGCTCGCAGATGAAATTAACAGAGCTTCGCCGAAGGTTCAGTCTGCCTTGCTGGAATGTATGGCCGAGCAGCAAATTACGATGGGGGATCAAACCTATCCTTTGGAAAAACCCTTCTTCGTGATTGCGACGCAAAATCCTATTGAAATGGAAGGAACGTATCCACTACCTAATGCTCAGCTGGATCGATTCTTCATGAAGATCAGTTTTGGTTATGTTCCCGAAGAAGTGGAATACAATATCTATCAGAATTACCTGGAGATTTCCAACTTTGAATCCGCAACCAATGCCGTACTGACACTTGGAGATGTGTTGTCATTGCAGGAAGAAGCAGACAGGATATTTGTTCATGACGAGCTGATTAGAGGAGTAAACAACATCATTCGTGCAACGAGAGAGAATCAGGGAATTTCGTTGGGTGCATCTGTGCGAAGTGGAATTATTCTACTGAGATGTCTCAAGGCCTATGCGCTTATCAATAAGCGATCATACGTTATTGAAGATGACTTGACTCAACTCGTTCATTCTGTTCTTCACCATAGGTTATTGTTCAAGAATAAGGGTGCAGAGGCTGAGGCGCTGAATTCAATTGTTAAAACAGAAGTGAAAAGGTTAGCAAGGCTTAAGCTATCGTTTGATGAGGCAAAGTAGTATCCGAACATATTTGTTTCTTATACCGCTCTTTTTCGTGAGTGTGTTGCAGGCGCAACGGATCGAGATTGATCGTTTGGATCGAGATTTTCGAGGTTCACTTCGAAGTAGGGAGGCCTATGAACTTTCGCAAAAACTCATACAAATTGACAGCACTTACTACACGGGTTATTTCTTTGAAGGTGTCTACCGATTCTTTAGAGCCTCAGATCTATTGGGCTACAGACTAGCGATCAAACCACTGAAGAAAAGCCTGGAGCTGTTGGAAAAGGATTTCCCTGCTCAACTGAGACGGATCGCCGAAATACAACCTTACATCAGTGTGTATGAGTTGCAACGCCGGTACGTCATCCTCACCGATTTCTTAAGTCGCAGTTACAGTCACGTGGGTGAACTGGACAAGAGTGTAGTGGTTGTTAGAAAATTGATTGATCGCAAGTTTGTCTATAACTGGGGATCCGAACCTTATGCTCGGCTGTCCTGGATACATCACAAGAACAGGGTATATACCAATGAGAAATTCGCCTTTTTGAAGCCAACCATAGAAGAAAATGTTCGCCTGGCTTCTAAGTATGCGGATTCGATATTGATCACTAACCGAAGAAACTATCGCTTTATTAGCCAATACATTCCTGCAGGCTTTGATCCTACCGAGGGAAGCCATTTCCACTTCAAAGACATTGTTTATTCGTATTTGCTCAACATCGATTCTGCGGAATACTGTGCTCAAAACCTTAGGCGCTTAGATCGCCTTTCCTACAATAATTACGGGAATTTTCAATTCATACAGGCAAAATTTGATGAGGCGGAAAGGCACTACGATCGAGAACGGGGCATAGATGCCTATCAACAGAAGGAGACAAAAGAATTTGACTACATGCAGTCGGTCATCAATATTTTCAAGAACGAATTGGATCGGGCGGAGGCAATTGTTCAAAACTCCCTAGACATTCTTGGGCCGACACCCGGATATGGGTGGACCAACATTGCCATGGCGCGAGTGCTCCACTACGCAGGAGATATTGAGGAATCCAAAGCTTACACAGATAAGGCTTCCAATTTTAAAGAGCTACATATTAACTCCACCTGGGGGAAAGTGCAGTACGACCGAAACACGATGCTATTCCAGTATCTGTATCACAAGCGGAAGATGAATGCAATCAAATTTCAAGACCGGTACTACTGGCTTGACTTTGATGCATTGGTGGATTTGACCGGACATTATTTCAAAAAGGAAAATGCGCATCTACTCTTGACCAGTGAGCTCTCTTCGAATCCTGAGCGGTTTTTGGTGCTGTATAACATCTTTTCATCTGAGAACACCATCTTTTTTGACGAGGTGTGGGAACTGATCAAAAATTTTAACCCGGAATACTTCATTCAGCTATTTGAAGAGAAACTCTCTGCTGATCAACGGGATGGCGTCCTTAAGTATTTCCACTATTACATTGCAAAATTTTACCTTGAAGACGATGATCCTGAGCGAGCAATCGAGCGGTTTGAGGTGGTTTTGAACGATCCGACGTTGGATGAGGAATACGAAAAGCTATTGATGGCACGAGTATATGAAGGGATGAGTGAGGCCTATCTAGCGCTAGACAATGAGAGAGAGGCTGACCGCTATATGGTTGACTTTTTCGAGACCTATCCGCAGTTGGTGCCTTTTTCAGATCTCAAAATGAAAATGAAGCTAGAGACAGCTGCTTACGGAAGTAACGAAATAGCCAGCTCTATCATAGAAGACCTGGAGAATTTTGACGTGGAATGGGTGGAAGAAAATACGTGGCCTGTAGCCAAAATCTCCTTCGAGGAGGTAGACGAAGGGCTTTCTTTAAAGTACGATGTTAGTAGTGCTGATGGGCAGGAAACCTATAACTCAGGAGCATTCAAAATTAACAAGTATGAAGATCCTGCTACCGAATTAGTTTATCGACTTTTTGGGATAAAGCGAAAGTTGAAGTAGCGAGGGCTTCGTCGAATTTGGTCTTACGATAGGTACAAATCGCTCACTCTCTGACTGTCGTAAGATCTTTCAATTGACTCGCTATTGGATTATCTAAGAATCCAGAATCCTCTGTAACAATGCAAACATCTTCCAATTCTGCAGATCTACTTAAATTTTGAAATTCATCATCACTTAAGGTCCACCTTGTTATATCATCAGATATTGTCTTGATTTCACCCTTGGTGGCACTGAAATCCGCAATTAACGAGTTGCCTTGCTGAGACTTATTTAGATAGTTGGTATAATAGAGTTTCTTAAGGTAGCCATGCAAAATACCTATTTGATGGTTCCTCCAAATCTGGTCTGTTTTATCAACAGATACGGAGGTTGATAGAAGTCCTTTTTTCAATTTTTTTTCACCCTGAAACTTTCTTGTTGGAAACGTGTGAATGTAGCCATACTCAAAACGGAACTTTTGTATCAATTCTTCCGCGAGAATATGCATTCCAGGTCTGTCTATGTACTCCCCATTGACTTGAAGGGAAATTTCAATGGTAGAATTGCCAGGTCTTTTTGCATCTTTAGTATAGTTGAGCATTGGATTGCTTACCGAGAAGAATGTATGAGAACTATTGGAATTAAACCCAATGTGACTATGGACAACCGTATGTTTTTGAAGGTGAGATTTGAATCCTTCGATAGATTTATAACTCTTGCTTTCGAAATTCAAACTAAGATCATCAGCCTCCAATTCAGTGGCATTCTGAATCAAGTCTACAGTAGTTAGGATGAGTTCCTTAGTATTAAACTCTGAGGCCGATTGTTGATCGGTTATCTTAAATAGCTCTAGAAAATAGTGCTGTCTACCACTTTTTTGAAAAATGCTCATTAATGAGAGATGCTAACAATTATTTGAGCAATATAGAAAAAACACCTTTGACCTATTTAGGTGGCTTTCTCACCATACGCTAGCTTGAACCTTCAAACTCATCAAATGTGATATCTTCCGAATTCTTAACTCTCACATATCCATTCCCAAGTGTTTCATTATGATGTTGGATGATTTGTGCAGCGGACAGAATGCCCGTATCCCATGTGGAATGGCAATCTTCAACCAAAAGGATCTGAAACCCTTTTGAAAATGCACTTCGACAGGTAGTGTCGATGCAGTACTCTGTTTGATTTCCAACTATGTACAAATTGGTAACCGATAAATCAGCTAAGACTTCCAGTAGTTGTGTGTCTTGAAATGAATCCGGAAATTTTTTCGTAATGACTGATTCTCCCTCCAGGGGTGAAATTTCTCTGTGAATCATCCATCCTTCAGTACCTTTCTCAAGCGGATGTCCCTTGCTGCCATCATGTTGAACATAGATTACATTTATCCCCTTGCTTCTTGCTTTATCGATTAGACTCTTGATTCTCTGTACTTTCTTCTCTCCTTCAAAGATCGAGGCAATCCTATTGCCGTTATACATTCCAGCTTGTGCATCGATAACGATTAAGGCTGAATTGTTCATAAGTTGTGACAGTCCAGCTTACTCCTTCCTCACTGTAGGATACGTGATGCCCAACTGCTCCAAGTAGCTATCGTACTTCGTTTCATCGTAGTAGTACTTTTCAAGTGCTTCTCGAAATTCCCCCTGGATCTCTGTGTTTAGGTAGATGGCGGGTTTCTCATCTTCAGGAATCATGGGCTTGTATTCGATTTCCATTCCCTGAACCTCTCGGAAGTACTTCCAGGCCTCATCTACCAGTTCCGGCTTGAGGATGAAATCCAGGAGTGTCATAGCTTCTGCTTTCGCTCCTGCTACAACACCTTTGTGGGCAATGGGTGTAGCCATGGAAACCGCATTGGACCAATGGTGCCCTTGAAGACCAGGGATGTTTGAGGGATAACGCATGGTCACAGTGGGAAGCTTCCAACTGATGTCTCCAATATCATCGGAGCCCCCGCTGATGAATGAGCGCACTGGTAAGCCGATGGTATCAAGCTTTGTTTCCAGCCCGTCGACATTGATCGCACCGACTTCTTTTTGAAGTGCCCTTGCCAGGGTCTGGTCTTTTTCATCCCATTCCGGAAGGCCTACCTCTCGGATGTTTTGGTACATAGTAGCAGCAATGACCTTATTAAAGTGCCTTGGCCACGCGCTTCCCAGAATTTTGCTGCTCATTTTGGTCTGGGTCATTTGGGCTGCACCTTCCGCTATTTCATTTGCCCGCTTATACATCGCCATGATCTTAGGATAGGTCACGTTCCTGAGGTAAAACCAGATCGAAGCTTTTGAAGGAACAACGTTTGGTTGATCTCCGCCATTTTTAATGACATGATGCGATCGCTGCAGCGGGTCCAGGTGTTCACGTTGGTATTGCCAGCCGATGCTCATCAATTCCACAGCATCCAGTGAGCTTCGTCCCCTCCAGGGTGACCCTGCGGCATGGGCAGCTTCTCCTTTAAAAGTGTATTCCACAGAGATAAGGCCGGTACCCCGGGACTGACCAAAAGATACGTTTAGGTTTCTACCCACATGGGTAAAAATGCTGATGTCTACATCGTCGAAATAGCCATCTCGGGTGTAGTAGGCCTTCGTACCCACTAACTCCTCCGCTACTCCAGGCCAGAGCATTAGTGTGCCCGAAAGGCCTTCGCGCTCCATAATTTCTTTTACAGCCAAGGCCGCAACGATATTTAAGGGGGTACCGGAATTATGTCCTTCACCATGACCGGGGGCTCCTTCGACCAATGGGTCATGGTATGCGACTCCTGGCTTTTGCGAAGCCTTCGGAATACAATCCAGATCACTTCCAATGGCGATGACCGGCTTCCCGGAGCCCCATTTAGCGGTCCACGCCGTAGGGATGCCACTGATGCCGTTTTCTATCGTAAACCCATTTTCTTCTAAAATTCCAGTGAGATACTTGGAAGTTTCTACTTCCTGAAAGCCTAGCTCTGCAAAGCTGAACACCTTATCCACCATGACCTGGGCGAGTTTGGCATTTTTATCAACTTTTTTAACCGCTTCTTTTTTAAGGGCTGAAATTTTTTCATCTGAGTATTTTTTCTGGGAAACACCAGCAACACTTAGTGCTGAAAGCAAAAGGACAAATAGCTGCTTCATAATGACAGTTAGGATTGGTTAAACGATCAGGTAAGTTAAGGAATTGTGATGTTAGAGTGAGTGAATGGCAAAAATGAGGTTTACGCTCAACTAAATAAGTTGGCTTACAACCTAGCAGATTTTGGGTGTTGACGGGTATCCCAAACCCTCAATATTTGGATTTCTTCAGCTTCAATTCGATAGAAAACCTTGTAGTTTCTGACTACCTTAAAGGACACATTTCGATAATTTGTTCTCCTTCCAATATGGGGAAATTTAGAAATCAGATCAGCAGATTTTTCGAATAGCTGTTCTAGTTTTTCCGAGTAGACTTCTGATTGATTTCGTTCGTTCCAGTACCTGTAGATCTCAGTTCGATCGTGGATGGATTTAGCTGTCCATCTTACTTTTTTAGCCATTCTTTAACCAATTGGCTTGCTTCTGAATTTGAATGAAGATTTCCTTCATCTGCATCAGAAATTCCTTCATCTACAGCTTTTTTCTCAGGGTCCGTTAATTCGTCAATATGCTCAATCTCATGTTCGAGTTCAACGGCTTTCAAAAGTTCATTCAAAAGACGAGGATCGTTGATACCATTCACCCGTTCCTTTATTCTCTGCTTGACGTTCATATTATAAAGTTAGTTAGTTGAAAGAAAAGTTGCTACAAAGGAATGAAAATCTGAGGTGCTCGCTTCAGGTTTGTATCCTACTCTCATACCAATGGTGGTCTTATGACCAACCCACTGAAACTGGATTCAAGTTAGTACGAAACCTACCTAGGCGAGCAGCACGTAAGTGGTGTATTGAGCCTTTTTTGATAAGCGGTCGATTCCTCAGCTACTGCAAGTGCTACTTTTGCAGGACCAAGTATGAGAACACAAATACAACTTTTGACTATCCTGCTTTTTAGTTGCGCAGGGATTCAAACTTTAGCTCAGACCATAGAAATTCGGAGAACATCTCAACCCATTCTTGTTGATGGTATGCCGGATGAGCCTGCATGGCATTTGTCCGACTCTGCCTATAATTTCACTCAGAATTTTCCTACAGACTCTCTACCTGCTCAAGCACAGACGACTGCCAAAGTAGTTTATGACGATGATAATATCTATGTGCTTGGGGTAATGTACAATTTACCAGAGCGGCGTAACTATATCACACCTTCACTTAGACGAGATTTTCGTGGGGCTGCTAATGATAGTTTTTCCGTCATTTTTGACACTTTTTCCGATCGCACCAATGGGGTTTTGTTTGGTGTGAATCCTTTTGGAGTAATGAGAGAAGCGCTCATCGTCAATGGAGGATCGGGAGAGGGTAGTTTTAGTATGGATTGGGATAACAAGTGGTATGCGGAAGCTAAACAATTTGATGGTTATTGGGTGGTAGAAATGGCCATTCCTTTTAAAACACTGCGTTTCAATGAAGGCGCCGACTCCTGGTTGGTTAATTTTTATCGTGTGGACAGCGAATATGCGGAAAGAAGCACCTGGGCACCCATAAAACGAACTTTTCCCCTTTTCAACATGGCAAACATCCGTGAATTGGTCTGGGATGCGCCAACGAAAAAACCCGGAACAAATATTTCTGTTATTCCATATGTAGCCTCGAGCACACAAAGAGATTTTGAAGAAGGTACCTCAGAGGACCTCAAGCCTTCAACTGGTTTTGATTTGAAATACGCAATAACTCCCGGGCTTAACCTGGATCTAACGGTAAACCCTGATTTTTCTCAGGTTGAAGTCGATCGGCAGGTGACAAACCTCGATCGATTTGAGATCTTCTTTCCGGAAAGGCGCCAATTTTTTCTTGAGAATGCAGACCTGTTTTCTGGTTTAGGAAATAGAGGTACCAGACCTTTTTTCTCCAGACGGATTGGGATAGCGAGAGATACCTTGACGGGTCAAAATATTCAAAACAAGATTCCTTTTGGTATGCGTTTGAATGGGAAAGTCTCTGATGATTTGCGTTTGGGAGTTTTATCCATGCAGGCCGGAAGCGATGCCTCAATTGGACTGCCCACATACAATTATTCGATGCTAAGCTTGCAACAGAAAGTTTTTGGTCGGTCAAATGTGAGCCTATTCACCATTAATAAGCAAACCTTCGAATCTTCAAGTGAATATGACACAGCCTCTTTGAATGAATACAATCGAACACTAGGTGTAGAGTATCGCTTGGCTAGTGGCAATAATGTATGGAATGGAAAAACATTCTACCATCGAACATTCGGACCGGAAATGCCAGGATCACCGTACGCGGCTGGGTTGAGTTTGACTTATGACATTCAAAAATGGTCAGTCAATGTATTTTCTCAGTTAGTTGGATCAGGCTTTGATCCGGAGGTTGGTTTCGTTCGGCGAAGAGACATCCGGCAATTGGCGACTACCATTCGGTACAGATGGTTTCCTGAGCGGGGTAGCATTCAGCGGCATGGGCCGGCACTTGATTTTGATATGGTAGGTAATGATACCTTTGGGTTCCTGGACTGGGATGTTAACCTTCAGTATGAAATTTCTTTCAGAAATACTGCTACATTTTGGGGACGTCTCCGCAAGCAGTATACCTATTTATTTAATGCCTTTGACCCAAGCGGTACCGGTGGGGTGCAGCTCGCAGCGGATACTGAATACACAAACTATCAAATCCTTGCCCGGTATTCATCGGACCAAAGGAAAAGGTTTTTCTTCCGCGCGAATACCCGATCTGGCGAGTATTTTAACGGGCACCGAATCAACCTGGATGGCTCAGTAGGATACCGGTATCAGCCACTCGGCTTTGCATCGATTGACTTTGCGTATAATCGAATCATTCTACCGGAACCCTACACGACAACTTCACTTTATTTGATTGGCCCTCGTTTTGACTTTACGTTTTCAAAGAACATCTTTTTGACCACGTTTTTCCAATACAACAGTCAAATTGAAAATTTGAATATTAATACCCGCTTTCAGTGGAGGTTTAAGCCTGTTTCAGATATATTCCTTGTGTACACAGATAACTACTTTGCCGATCATGAGGGAGGATTCACTATCGGTCAGCCTCGTACAAGAGCATTGACCTTTAAGATCACCTATTGGTTGAATCTTTGAGGTGGGGATTTGGTAAGTACTCCAAATGCAAGATGTGGAGGTATTAAAGCGCACACCTTTTACATATTGTTGGCGCACCTTACTTTTTCACCAATTTCAACTGCCTATTTGTCAACCAGAAGGTAGCAATCAGTGCGATTGCCAGGGTAGCCAGATAAGTTGGTTCTGAGTAGATATATTTCCACTGTTCGCTTACGTCCATTTCTCTTCTTTCGCTGTTCACCAAAAACGTTGTGGAGTAGTTAGATTTCTTAGATAGTTCAGCTACAAAGAAAACTCCAGCAATAATAGTTGGGAAAACAATAGCATGTAATGCTATTTTGAGTCCGAATTTTGTTGTTTTAATTAGACCAGTGCCCGTCAATATTACTAGTAGCCAAAGTATGAACTCAATTAAGATTTTCCAATAAGGCCGACCATGGCCAAATACTCCTGGTTCAAGACCAGAAGTTATGTCGTAGTTTACTAAATGATATGCTGATCTGTAGCCATAGTAGACACCAAGAATCACAAAAACTGCTCCAATAAGTTTTAAAATTATCTTCATCAGATTTTCTAACGAGACTCTCACTCTGAGGGATGCGTGGAGCACTTCGGCGTGTGCTGACTGTTAGGTGTAGTTCCAATCACAGCACTTTAGATAAGAAACTCTTGCCAATGTTGGTTCTTATGACCAACTTCACAGAAGTAAGGCATTTAGGTTGGTGATAACCCAAGCAGGGCAATGAAAGACTGAAGTTCTTCCGGTGGAGAAGCTTTGCGATTCAGTAGCAGTTGAGTAGTTAGAAGCACTTTGATAGGTGCACTTTAGGCTTGTTAGGAGAGGTTATTCTATAGATTCAACAAACCTACTACTCATCCATCCGAACCAAGCATTGCTTTTGCTGAAGTATTTGTCAATATGATATTGATATTTTCTTTTTGGGTTCATCAAAACAAACCACCAAATTCTTCCGGTTTCATCTTCTTGCTGACTTAGTGCTACTCCAATGTCTCCAGAGTTATAGGTGGCAATTATATTACCCTTTTCAAAGAAATAATCTTCCGGCTCCCCATTCAGAATTTCAGGAGATCCACGTAAATGATATGATTCATTGGTTACCTTAAATGCTTTTCGAAATTCAAAGTAAGGAGGGAATTCAGTGTCATCAATAAAATAAGACCCTTCAGAATCTATCAATTTCTTTTTACTTGGGTCAAAGTGAGCTTGGTAAAGTTCGTTTGAAGGTTCATCGCAGCAGCCAAATCGAACCGCAGTTAGCTCAATTAATGAATTAGGGTAAGTCTGTTTAATTGATATCAAAGTTCCTTGCCGGCCAACTATTTTAGTTAGTGAGTCACCATTATTGAGAAACAAAGTGAATGAGTTCCCCTCGTTTACTGATGGTCCAGAGTAGATGGCATCAATTAATTCGTCGGAGTTCAAGTGTAAAAAGTGGTAAGTGTTCCTTGGCTTAGTTAGGATTCGTTCACCGTAGGTGTTAATCATGCCTTGTGGATAGTCCCACCTAATCCTTGAAATAAGTGAGTCTTTGCTTTCGTATGACAGTTGTAATTCAATGTTTGACCATTTGGGCTTTTGATCAATAATTGATTGACAATAGGAAATAGAGTTAAAACAGAAGAATGTGATTGTGAATGAGATCTTCATGAGAACGGGATGTCTGCTACGTTCCAGATAAACTCAGTGGGCATATCCTTTCAATTTGATTTCTAAAGTTACGGTTTCGTACTGAAATTGCTCAAAGCTCAGTTTGCTCATTGAGTTTATCGTTTGTTGTGACTCGTTTATACTCTTACTAGTCTCATTAGTGGTTCAAACGAGTAAAGTGCTGGCCTTCTTCCCGATGATTCCTCGAGAGTGATAATAAGATTTTTCTCAAGAAGGAGCCTTGCAAAACGTGCAGCAGTTGGGGCTGGAATTCCGCTGTTTGATGTGAATCTATTGTT
Organism: Cyclobacteriaceae bacterium; assembly: GCA_028285685.1. GTDB lineage: Bacteria > Bacteroidota > Bacteroidia > Cytophagales > Cyclobacteriaceae > Ekhidna. The sequence goes on from JANQOR010000023.1 coordinate 17,071, forward strand.
TCTAAAAACTGGGTTAGTAAAAATAAAATCAAGTGCATTTACACTCCATTTAGAAGCTAGAGCGTCTGAAAAAACTATTTTCATTTGTTCATACAGTTCGGTGATCCTTTCAGCGATTTCTAGATTTCTAATGGCTTGGTGTTCCACTGCTTTCAGAAAAAAAGAACACCATTCTTCCCATTCATTATGTTCAGATACTCTTCTCATAGTATCAATGTATAAATCCTTGTTCTCTTCCATATAACCACTTATGTAGAAATGAGGTGCTGAAATTATTCCAGAGGACCACAACAGGAGAGTGATTAACATCCTTCCAATTCTCCCATTTCCATCTTGAAATGGATGTAGAGATTCAAATTCAACATGCATTAAGGCTGTTTTAATGAGAATTGGATGTTCACTTTCATTGATGTATGAAAACAGCTTTTCTAGTCCCTCTGTAAGTTTTTCAGGGCTGATTGGAACGAAAAGGATGTTCTTTTTTAATTTATCAGCTAGATAGTTTTGTTCTGTTTTGAATTCTCCAGGTGCTTTGGTGGCTCCTCTTCCAAAGAATAAAAGTTGTTGATGAATGGCCCTTAGCAATGGGAGTGAAATCTTATAACCGTCATTTAGTGCTTTTTGTGCATTGAGCAGTGCTCTTTGATACAGGATTGTTTCAATAACTTCTGATCTGAAATTTTGTGCTTGTGTAGGGTCTTCTGGATTGTCAGCTTCAAGTTTTAAGATTTCATCCATCGTACTGATAGTGCCTTCCATTCTGGAAGAGATGACGGCTTCCTGGTTTCTGAGGGGAGCTAAAAGAATTTCACTATTGTGCATGTTCTTGAGCATCTGATCATATCGCGCAAGAGCATCAGTAGCTCTAATAAGTTCGTTTACCAGTTTGCTATAATTCAGTTCTTGAGGAGGAAACTGATCATAATGATAGTTTACTGCATTATTTAGATTAAGATTCATTCTAATTTGTTTCTAATTATTCAGCATATTTAATCCTCAAACAGATTAGATGTTAATATTTTATAAATTATGATAATCAAAACAAGTTTACATGAATCTATTCACATCAACAAGTTTAGATTATCATTTTTGATTAAATATGATAGACAAAGTATTTTGACGTTAATTGGTGAACATTAAACCGGTTTTATTTGTCAGGGTGAGGAATTAAGAGTCGGAGAGAACTAATGAGTCACAACGTACCAGCTAAGTGCGTATGTCCAATCTCGATAGCTATCGGGAGTCCCGCTGTGAAAAACTAAGCTAGCAAAGATTGGTACGCGTTGCAAACGCGCGCTAGCGCGAGGTATGCGAGCTAGCACCTGTTATGCTCTTTTTGTGTCTGAGAACTATGAATGAGGTTAAGAGACGTCTTAACAAAGTGATTTCAATACATCAAGTAATAAAAGTTAAACGTTCACTTAATCTTGGCAGTGGTAATGAATTCAATGTTATTAGGTAAGTTGCTAATCTTAGACTTTAGTTCTTTGGGTTTTAGGTTGATGTCATTTAAGGTAGATATATCCGACCACTTAAAAGTTAAATGATCCTCCAATCCTTTAAACTCAATATTTGGATTATACTCATTGTAGTCCAAGATCTTCATTAGATAAATAGTTGAAACTTCGTGAAAATTGGTTTTACCTATTTGAAAGAAATTCTCAATGAACCAAATAGGTCTTACCACTTGTACCTTCCAACCAAGTTCTTCATGAATTTCTCTGACAACAGTGTCACCTGAGTTTTCAAAGAATTCAACCCGACCACCAGGTAAAGCCCAAAAATCATCTTTCATATCTTTTTGAATTAGAATATGATCGTCCTCAATGAGTAAGGCAATACTCCTAAAGTTAAATTGACTGTTCCCTTTCTGAAAACTTAACATGATCACAAATTATTGAGCATAACGTCTATATAATCGCAATTTATAAAACCACCGAAATCTATGCGTTTATAGACACAAAGTAGATAGGTTAAACGCAACACTTGTCAATTCTTGTCTATTTTGGACTGCAAATGCCAATTGCGGATTTCCCGAAAATATTGGAGGTTAAACGCTATAGTCATCGCACAATCGATACCTATTGCTCTTTGCTAAGTAGCACTGAAAAGTATTTTGGAAGTGAGCTGAGCAAAATCACCGAGACACAACTTCACGAATACGTATATCACCCCCATGCTGGTGCTCGTTTGCAACGAGTGCCAAAATATCGCTTGTAGAAATGCACGCGTTACAAACGCGCGCTAGCAGAGGAAACAAAACGCACAGATATGGCGCTGTGACCTCCGAGCTTTATCAATTGCGATAAAAGTAGCTTATCTGCCGGTGCATTAAAAGTACTAGACAGGCACTGCGCCATACAGATCAAAAACTCCCACGGGCATAACAGGGTAGAAAGCACTTCAGTTTCTTGGCGGCTGATAAGGGATGTTCAGCAGACACTTGGCAGATGGCTAAGTAAGGCCATGCGCTATAGTCGGATGTTGGGCATTGTTATTATTCGCCTGCGTATTCCCATTCTCCAATTTCAAAGTGACTTAGAAACCAGTTTCGGTCAACTAGTCCATAACCTTCTTTGTAGAGTGCTCCGTTACTCATGTATTTCTTGACATAGGCTTTGTAGTCGTAGCGGTGTTTTTCCCTAGTGAAGTAGATTTTACCGCCTTCAACCTTCTCTCGTTTACGTTCGACCGTGCTGTCGTTCGGTTGGATGTTCTCATAAGTTTTCAGCAAGACTCCATTTGAGTCAAAAAAAGATACTTTATCAATAAGTTCACCCATATCGTACTTTGCCTTGACGAAAACCTTACCCGAGGTGTAGTAGATAGTCAGATCGCCATGCCTCAAACCGAGTTCGTAGTTCGTAAACCAAAGTTCTCCGTTAGTAGACTCTAGCCAAAGACCTTGTTTGTACCCTTCAACTTGGTTCACATGCTTCATGTAGTTCACCTTGCCCAAACTCTTGAGTTCGCCTACCGTCTGGGCTATTCGATCTTGGAGTTCGTCAATGCGTTCGTCGTTTGTCTGCCCAAACAGGTAAGAAAAGGACAAAGTCAGAAGGAAAAGTAGGGATATTCTCATAATTTCAGTTTGCGCCAACTATGCCCAACGTCCAGCTAAGGTGCGTATGTCCAATCCCGATAGCTATCGGGAGTCTACGCGACCCGCTGTGAAAAACTAAGCTAGCAAAGATTGGCACGCGTTGCAAACGCGCGCTAGCGCGGGTGTATAACGTCCCGGCTAAAGTGCGTATGTCCCAATCCCGATAGCTATCGGGATTGATGAAAAACTAAGCTAGCAAAGTTTCTGAACTCTCCCTAACCCTCTCTTTCAAGAGAGGGAAGTTCCGATGGCTATCGGAACAGGGTGAGTAATTTCATGGCGAAACTTTGCAGTTCAGTAGCAGGAAAGTTGATAGGAGCACTTTGGCATATGCACTTTAGCGTTTGTTACCTGGATTTTTCTTTTTCAGCTCCTCAATTTTATCCTGCATTTCTTGAGTTTTTGTCTTCAATTCTTCGAGTTCTTCCTTTTGATTATCAATGATTGAATACAGTATCTGAGTGGTTAGTTTTGTCAGTTTGTTATTCGTTTGATTTACCTCGGCTGAAAGCGTGAAGATCTTGTCCGAATCAAGGTTCTTATTAAAATCCAAAAGACTTAGAGCATTTTTAGTCTTGTGCGCAGCAGCATTATTTCTTATTTTTCTTAATTCAGTTTGGTTCTCCTTTTTTACCAGAGAGAAGGCCTTGTTTATGCTCTGTAGTTCATCCAAATGTTGTTCAAAGCCTATCATTTGAAGCTCTGTTCTCAAGCCCTTACCTAGCAAAAAGTTAATATCGTCAAGGAATTCAATCAAGGTCATTGAAAGAAGCCTGCTTACTATGTTTCGTTCGCTTGTTTCTTGTGTTTTTGCAAAGCTATCAGAGAGATAGGCAATATCTCTTCCGACAAGAGAGGCATAGATGCTTACATTAAAAAAATTATCATATGACTTAACCTTTCTAGTTTGGAATGATTTCCAGAGTCGTACCATAATCTCCAAGTCTTCTTCACGAGCTATCTCTGCTTTTGAGGAAGAGAGTTCCAGTTGCTTAAGTTTAAGTTTTCTTGACTTTTCTAATCTTCGAGTTCTTGATCTAAACATTTGGAGGCGGAGGTGATTCCAGATCACGTCTAACGTCCCAGATATGGCACGTGCCTCTGGGCTTTGTTTACATCTTCTAAGCTAGCGGATTTGCATTGCACTTTCAAGTTGCAGCTTAGAGGCATGTGCTATACCGTTTGTTACATGTCGTTTTAGTCAATGTAAAGCAGTTCTTTTTCTGATAGTTTCTCTGTAAATTTTTTAATGTTCAAATACCATTTATTGAAGTCGTTAATTCTAGAAGGAATTCTACTCTCGATAAAAGTCTTGAAGATTGGCACGCTGAGGTTAAAGCAATACAAAGTCAAACTTTGCGCTTCTTTTGGATATCTTATTTGAACAATTTCTGCTCTTTTACTTTCATCTTGTGAGAGTTTTCCTTGGATTATATCTGTTCCATGAACGGAGTTTGACCAAGATCTGTAAAGCACCTCGTAGAGACCGGAAAAATCAGATTTGTTTGCCAAGTCTTCAATATTTTTTGGGCCATCAAATAGGGTGAACCAATCTGGGTTCTTTTTAATAGCTTTTGTTCTTTGATATTCAGCTTCGATTGGTTTGTAACTAGGTAATTTTAGCATTTCCTCTGCGTTCAAAAGAAGCGGCTTCACCAATTCCTTTAGTACCGTAGGATTCACGTTCTTAAGAAATTTGTCGTTAGCGTACTTAGCTTGTAACCGCTTATATAATTCTGAGCCTCCATCAACTTTATTGTACAGTTTAATGTTTCTGTGAGTGTTCCATACTAAGAAGCACAATGCCCTTTTTTCTTGATCTTCTTTTAATAGATATTCTAAATAGAATAGTGTTTCAAGAGAAGTTCGCATTAGAGAATTACACGGCTCAACAGAAGAGTTCCTAATGAGTAGTGAAATTGCATCTATAAGTCCAAGGAAATTTCTAAGGAATAGTACTGCAGGAAGTAAATGATCACCTCCTGAAGTTCTTTCGAAATCCCATTTAATGATCTTGGCTCCAAATTCGGGCAACCTGTCAATGCCATCACTGAACTGGCCTAAGAGTTTGCTTACTTCTGGATCCATCTCCCTCCCTAAAAATTGATCTGTTGATGCCGTCATATAGCAAATTTACTTGGTGGATTGGTGCCATGACATGTAACGTCTAGCTAAGCGGCGTTTGTCCACACTTAGCTTGAAAGCACTAAAAGTAACGAAGGTGCACCATCCCTCAAAAGCTATCTAGAAGAATATGCGCTGTGAAAGATAAAGTCCAGAAGCTCTACTGTTGCTAAGGCTTCTCAACTTTCAGAAGGTGCACCAAAGTGGGACAGTTGCAGATCAGATTGTGATTGGCACGCTGACAAATGCCGCTTAGCAACTGTTAGTGTTTTTGACTTAATTCAATGATATCCAAATCTCGATTTCCCTTATCGATTAGGAGCTGGTAGCCTCCAGTAAGTTCGTTGATGTAGAATTTCTTGAATAAGGGAATATTGGTAATGTTAACTTGACACTTGTAGCCACTTCTTAATGTCATTGGTAATAGACCAATCTCTGATTTGAAATTCAAATAATAGTCTGTAGTGTCCAATTTATTATTTATTAATGTGTTGAACACTGTGTTCACGTTTTCGACTGTGAAATAATTCTTAGAGCCAGCAGTTGATGTTGCCTCAACCTTCCAATTGCCTATAAGTTCAAGAAGATCAGGCTCAACATATATAGGAACAGAATCCGATAACATGTATTTGTATGCGGGCATATCACACCCTATCCCAAAAAACATTAGAGATTTGTCTACTTCATAAGTGTATGATTTGGAAGGGGTTAATCTACCATACAATTGCAGGTTGTTTAGAACTAAGTCTTGATCATTTTTTCGATACGAACATGTTAAAATAACTGAATCCTCTTCCAATAGTCTAACCTCCCAGTTCGCGGTTACCTTGCCTATGAAAGAGTCACCAATACCTTCATATACTATTTGTGTCTCAGTTTGACCAACATCAGATGATTGTTGACCAGCTCCTGAGGTGCCAAAAATTAGAATTAATAGTAATGGAAAAAGAATCTTCATGCAGTAAGATAATGAACACTAACGTCCCAGCTAAAGTGCGTATGTCTACCCTCAGCTGATGAAAAACTAAGCTAGTAAAGCTGCGACCCACTTACAACACGTTAGATAAGAAACTGAGTCATGAAGAAAAGAGCTGATGGCAGAAAACGCTAAAGAGGATCAAACGATAAGAAGCCTGCCCCGAACTTGATTCGGGGAGAAGCTTTGCGGTCCGAATAGCAGAAGAGTTGCTGGGTGCAGTTTGACATATGCAATTAAGCGTCTTAAAGCCTTTTCTCTACTGTTCGTAGGTCAAGTAGGGGAGATAAAGTTCAACTGCAAGAATCCTTTGCAGAACTGGATTATTAAAGTCCTCGTCTCTGTAGCTGTACGACACACCAGCAGCGATTAATGCTGGTGATACACCTCCCGTTTCTTGAATTGTGTTTACATAATCAGCGATTAAGTTGTTACAATCTTGTACCGCAACTAATGCTAAAATATAGTCGCTGTTAATATGAGTTTGAATGAATTTTCTTTGTTCTCCTCTATCGTTTTCAAAGTGTTCGTACTTAAAAATCATCGTATCAAGTTGGAGAACCCTTTTTTTTAAGTCAAGATCCTTAGGGACTTTGCTGTAAAGTTCATCACTCACAGCCATTTGCGTCAAGAAGCTTCTGTAGTTATCAGCAAAGTTTTTCTCATCTAACTCCTTGATGTAACTGCCAAATTTCTGCGTTAATTCCGTTAGAAGTTGGCTGTGATCGGCTGAAAGATGACTGTTGAAATCTGTTAAGCAGTCCTCGTTGCTTGGTATGCAACCTATTCCAGCAAGTACTATTAGCAGTAAAGTAAATCGAAGCATCAAATTGGCTCTAACTAGTATATAAACGTAATATATAAAATAACGGCTCTAAACCATCTTTAGGCCCCATTTTGATGTAGGTTCTTTATTAACATCTCATTTGGACGGATATCCGTATTACGCTTTAAGGAACGATTTGGTAGGTTAAGCGGAATCGATCAGATCACCCCTCCAATATAAACCCCTTCCCATGCACATTAATGATCTGCACGGACGGATCTTTTTTGAGGTAACGGCGCAGCTTATGGATGAAGACATCCATGCTTTTACGGTTAAAGAAATCACTCTCGCCCCAAACGATTTTTAGTGCCTTGTTGCGGTCCAAAACGACATTCTTATGCTCACATAAAAGCAGTAGTATTTTGGCCTCTTTCTCCGTCAACCGCTGGACCTGGTCATCGAAACTCAAGGCCTGATTTGTGAAGTCAAACTGGTATTTTCCAATCGTATGTTGAGTAGCTCGAGGTGCCGATTCGGCATCTGAGGAGGTCCTTTTGATGAGTGCTCGTACTCTTGCAATGAGCAGCTCCTCATCGATGGGTTTAACAATGTAATCATCACAGCCCAATCGAAAACCTTTAAGCTTGTCTACCTTCAGCGCCTTGGCGGTAAGGAAAATGAATGGAATGTCCGGATCAGCTTCCCGGATCTCTTTTGCCAATGTGAAACCGTCTTTGATTGGCATCATCACATCCAGCAAGCAAAGGTCGAAGACACCTTTTTGGAAGGTTTGTAGACCGTCCTCCCCGTTCTTGGACAAAGTCACGGCAAAGTCATTGATCTCCAGGTATTCCTTGAGGATGTACCCGAAGCTCTCGTCATCTTCTACCAATAGAATCTTCCCCATAAATATTAGCTGAATGGAAAGTACAGAAGAAATTCACTACCTCGATTCGGTTGACTGTTGAGGCCAATTCTTCCTTTGTGCTCTTCGATGATCTTTTTCACATAACTAAGGCCTAAACCAAAACCTTTTGCATTTTGAACATTACCGGTCTCCGCCCGGTAGAATTTGTCAAAGATGTATTTCTGAATCTCCTCACCGATACCAATGCCATTGTCCTTGATAGAAATCTCGATTCCTTGAGAGCTGTCGTAGGTCGTGATGGAAATGTGCGGCACATCAACGGTGTACTTCAATGCGTTGTCAATCAGGTTGTAGATGATATTTACCAGGTGTGTTCCGTCGGCAAGTACCTCGGATTTTGTGGCGTTCAGTTTCAGATCGATGGTTCCCTGTCTCTTGCTCACAACAAGGTGCATGCTTTCCACCACTCGCTGGATGACCTCATGTACGTCCAGTTGCTTTTTCTCTAGCGTGAAATTGCCAGAATCGATCATGGCGATCTGCAAAACCTTATCCACCTGGCCTTCGAGTCGTTTGCTTTCCAGCTCGATCAAATTGAGGTAGTTGGATTTTTTCTTTTTGTCGATCTTCTTATCTCCTTTCAAAATGCTGGTGGCAAGGGAAATGGAAGCGATCGGTGTCTTGAACTCGTGTGTTAAGTTGTTGATGAAATCGTTCTTGATGGAGGACAGTTTTTTCTGTCGTTGAATGACGATCAAGGTGTAAACAAAACAGCCAATTAGAAGAACGATAAAAACCACCGATAAAATCAGCGCTCCACTGGATTGAGCAAAAACGTAGGCATCCTGGCTTGGAAAAAATAAGGCAAGATGGAAGCTGTTATCATGATCGAATGCCGTCGTGCAGGTGAGTGTTGCCCACCCGTGACCTCTTTCTTGTGGATTTTCGCAACTGGCCAGCTCGAATTCAAGGCTTGCACCATCGTCGCCCATCACAAAGTTGAAGCCATCACCGGTTTTCTTGTGCATATAAATGGCGTACTCATAAGGGATGTCCAGTCCGGCTTCTTCGAAGATAGGATTGATGATGTCCTTCATTTGCCGGTCCATTTTTGGATCGTTCAACTCTCCGGATTCTCGTACCCAGGTCGCAGCTCGGACGAGTTGGTTCGTATACGTATTGTCATTGGCAAAAGCATTGGATATTTTACTTGACGCCAGGTCCACCTTTTGGAGGAAAATCTGTCGGTTGGTGGTGAGTGAAGAGCGGAGATTTTGCACCTGTAAAACAGAAAGCCCGACAAGAGCTACCGTAGCAATCCCAATCACAAAGAAAATGGCCCTTTTAGATAGTTTCATTTTATTCAAATCTGATCTCAGATTAGTGCGTTTTTGCACCAGTTATATTAATGAAAGTATACGATTTCTGAGGTATGAGTTAAGATTTTAACTCTTTTTTAACCACTTTAATTTTTCTTTAAAACAAGTTAACTCCTTGTTATTCTACCTTCTTTTGAACTCGTCGTAAGTTGACACAAAGATTTACGACGATGAAAATATTTTTTAACCTGGCCCTTCGGAATTTCTTAAAATCAAAAGGACTCAACAGCCTCAACATACTTGGCCTTTCTCTTGGATTGGTAGCAGCAGCACTGATCATCTTGTATGCTGATCATGAATTTCATTATGATGGTTTCCATACGGACGCGGAAAACATTTATCGATTGGAGGGAAAAACAAATGGCGATCAATGGTTTGCCAATCTCGGTATGGAACATGGTCGTGAACTTGTTTCCGGCAAATATCCGGAGGTTAGGAATTCAGTCCAACTCAATGGAACCGCTCAGACGTTCCTAAGTTATAAGGATAAAAAATATGTCGAAAAGCGAATTTATCGGACAAGCCCGGGATCGGACTTTTTCAAACTATTTACCTTCAAAGTCCTTGAAGGAGACGAGGCTAGTATGCTGGACGATCCGTACTCGATTGTACTTACAGAATCGGTTGCAAAGAAATACTTTGAAGATCAATCGCCAATTGGGGAAGCATTGAAGTACGATACGGTTTTGTTGAAAGTCACAGGCGTGATCGAGGACGTACCGACGAATTCGCACCTCAAATTCGACATGATTTACACCAATCCCATCATCTACAACCTGGAGCATTTTCACACGCAGACCTACTTACAGCTCGTCAACGATGTAGATCCACCACAGCTCATCAGCAAGATCCTAGAGATGGAAGGCATTGCGTTCAATGAATTCCATGAACTTTCTGATGCACGCCTCATGCGAGTGACCGATATATACCTCGAATCCGATGCAGCTTTTGGTTCGGGTGGGACAGGAGATCCACTTCAATTGCTCGTGTTTCTGGTCATTGGTGGTCTGATACTACTTATTTCAATTGCGAACTATATCAACCTTTCATTGGCTATCTACTTAAGCAAGGGCCGAGAGATCGGAGTGAGAAAGGTATTTGGTGAATCACAAGGACAAATTGTGAAGTCCTTCATTTATGAGTCAACGTTCACCATTTTACTGACGGTTCCACTTGTCTTGCTGGGCCTCTCGTTGATGCTTCCGGTTTTCAACGAATTACTTGGAATCAAACTGGAAAACAAGCTGCTCTCGTCGCCTTTGTACATTTTTTCAGGTTTGGGACTGGCAGTCGTCGTAAGCTTCCTGACAGTTATTTTTCCCGCCACCGCCTTAGCTAAAACCAAAACAAACGTGTTGATGAAGAGTAAATCGATGATGAATATCACCGGTGGAACGCAATACCGAAACGTGTTGATCTTTGTTCAGTTCGTCTTGCTTTTCACCCTGGGAATTTCCGCATGGTTTATGAATCGTCAGATCAGCTACATGGACAATAAGGACATGGGATTCGACGCGACTGGTGTTGTCAAAATCACCACGCCATTTGAAAACTTTGAAGACTACAAGCTGTTCAAAACCAATCTAACCTCCTTTCCACAGATCGACGGAGTGGCGTTTGGTCCGATGATGGGCGACAATATGAATCCACTGGCATACAAACCAGAAGGACATGACCAAACGTACGAGAACCTGCTTTCGTATGGTGTGGACATTGACTATTTCGATGTTATGGGCATGGACCTGACTCATGGGGATTTTAAAAAGGCCTTGCTTTCTTCTGATGACGGACAAATCACTTCACTTGTAAATCACAGTTTCATTAATCGATTTGGCTGGCAAGACGACCCTATAGGAAAAAAGATCATTTTGAGACCCGGCACGGAAAATGAACTACACAGAAAAGTATCTGGTGTATTCAAAGATTTTCACTTTTTCACCTTGAAAGAAAAAATCACCCCGCAGATCATTTCGCTACGACCTGATCCACGCTTCGTAAATACCAATATCTTGATTAGAACGAATTCAGATCTTCTGGAAGCAACGAAGATCATCGAGTCGGAATGGTACAAAATTCAGCCAAACGCGCCGGTCGAGTACGAAATGATGGATGATGCGGTAAAAGAACTTTATGCCAAAGAGCGTCAAACCAGCTTGATCAGCCTATCGTTTTCGCTGTTGGCGATCGCACTTTCGGTTTTAGGACTTGTAGGATTCATGATTTTCATCATCGGACTTAAATCCAAGGAAATGACGATGCGAAAGGTGCTTGGTGCTTCTCTTCTCCAGATCATAAGTTTCCTAAACAAGAAATTGTCGCTGGCTATTTTCCTGGCCGCTCTTGCCGGAAGTGGAATGAGTTACTGGCTGATCAGCAAATGGCTGGAGGACTATGCTTATACCATCAAAATCAACCCGGTAATATTCTTCCTCGCTCTGGTACTAGTCTACCTTATCGTATTTGTAATCACAGCCGCTCGTTCCCTCAAATGGGCGAGTGCAAACCCCGTGATTGCGCTTAAGGATGAATAAGAAAAAAAGTTAAGGATCTTGTAATATTTTGTGCTAATCCTCTACTAGTGTAGGTAAATACACAAGAAATGAACAAAAAGAATAGATCTATTGAGAGGGCTTCGCCGAAGGAATTGCAGCAACTACTAGTAAAGCAACGCAAAAAGAAGCGGAACCTAATTGTAGGGTGTTTGCTATTTACACTAGGGTTTGTGAGCCTAAATTTCTTCACCAATGGAAATGAAACTCAATCGATGATACAGGGATTCTTCCTTGCAGTGGGATTTGTGTTTGTATCCTTTATAAGCGAGTCGGAAAAGAAAATGAGAGCCATTCGCAGATTGATGTAGTCTTTATATTTCTACATCGAGCTGGTCTATAATTTGAGAACGCAGCCCTTGTGCGATCAAATGGTTAGGGTCCAGGCCAACTGCATGATCGATGATCGGTTTGGCTCTATGGAGGCTATCCATCTTAAAATAAATCTCAGCTGCTAGAACATGAGGCTCAGGAATCGTCGGATCATTGATTGTTTCCTTCAACTGTTGCGCAAGCAAAATGGCCTCTTCAAATTTGCCAAGCTCCGCTGATAGCAGTGCTTTGTATCTTATGAAGAAAGGAAGTTGGCTTTGGCGCTCGGTAACTAAGCTATTGAGAGAGTCCAGTGCTCGTTGAGGTCCGTAGAGGGCATGAATTGTCTCAACGTATTCAGCTTTCATGTACGATTCCTTGGGATATTTTTGAATAAACTCCCGAAAGTTTCTTTCAGCTAATGCCAGGTGATTTTCTCTGGCTTCTTTAGTCACGCCGGCTTCCGAAGCTCTCAAATTCATTATTCGGATGTTGGAGATGAAGATGTTGAGTAGCAGTCGCTCATCAGACCACGTTGAGTCTCTAAGTTTTTCCAGTTCCTGAAGGAGCATTTGTCTTTCTTCCAGGTCCTGGCTGATCCTTCCAACCAAACTTTTCCCAATCACAAAGGAATTATCAAATTCAATGGCTTTCCGGAAAGAACGCTCTGACAAGGTCCACTGTCCTAAATCCAAAATCTGTTCCCAGCCCTTGTTGAAGTAAAAAAGTGCTGAATCGTTGCTGGTACCATAGCTGAAATACCCGTCTGAAGATTGACTGCAGGAGAGGGCAGAGGCAACAACCAGTAGACAAATCACAATTCTTACCATAAATGAAAATTAGAACGAAAAAGTCAGAGTTTTAAACTCATTATCAACGAAGGTAGCCGATCTGACCCTACATGCAGAGTTGGGCCATCTCCAATTTCTGAAAAGCCAAATTTCCTGTAAAAAGCCTGAGCTCGATAATTAAGCCCTGAAACACACAGCCACATCCAACTTCTCCCAACACTTCTTGCGATTTCAAACGCATCCTGAAGTAGCAATTTTCCGAGACCTGTTCCGTACTCGCTTGCTAGTATGTAAAGCTGCTTGAGCTCCGAGGCATCTTCTCCAATTTCTATTGGACAATTTTGGTGTTTTACAACACACAATCCCACTTTTTGATCATTTCTGGTGGCAAGGGTGCAGATAGTAGTTTCATCCGTCAGTGTGTCTTTAGCGGCCTCCAGTGTGAAGTTTTTGGAGCAATAGATCTCAATGTTCTCAGCAGAGTGGACATCTTCATACGCTTGCTGGAAACTGTCGATCCACAATTGTCTCAGGGCTTGTTGCTCTGAAATACTCGCTACTTGTAAGCTATACATGAAAAAACTACTTGTTTGTCCAATCATCTGGACTCATAGGTCCTAATTTCCCTTTTGCTGCTGCCAGAAGCTCGTCAGTTGAGTAAATGACTCCACCTTTTACAACAGTGTGCACCGTTCGAGTACTTTTTATGGATTCGATGGGGTTACCCTTGATGATCAATACATCGCCCCATTTTCCAACTTCAATTGACCCAAGCCTATCGCTAAGTCCCATTGCTTTTGCCCCGTTGATTGTTGCAATGCGAAGTACATCTGCATTTGGTATTCCAGCTTCAGACAGCAGCTGCATTTCCCGGTGCGCAGCAAATCCACCGATCTGGAAACCCAGGAAAGACTGTTTCAAGTATGGTCGGTCAGTGCCGAGTGTAATCAATCCGCCTGCGTCGTAATACCTTTTGATTACTTTCATTTTCACGTGAAAAAGCTTTTCTGATAGGTCTCCGAAACTTCCACGAGCAGGATTGCCGATGATTTCTCGATAATAGGGTGTTAAAAATGCTTTTTCATCCACCCAAAATTTGAAGGCGTCTTCTTTCAGTTGGGCAATGGATCCGTAAGTGTTGATGGTAGGATCAAAGTAGACATTACGCTTTACGTAGAGTTGAATGATTTCGTCAAGCCTTGGATCAGAGGGATCTATTCTTGCCAGGCTGTTGTATGCTGATGTCGTATCCGCAAGCAGATCACCACCTACGAAATGTTCTACCCGGTCGATGCCCATCAAAATGGCATCTTGTGGATTCACGGACGTTCCTACTCCCGAGTTCAGATGAGCTGTGACTGTAAGTCCATGTTGATGGGCTCTTTCGATTAGTGCTTCTAACAGTTCCTTGTTGATATTCTTGGCTTTGAGCCCTTTGGCTCCTAACGCCACCCATTTATCTACTCGTTGATAGACATCTTCTTTTGAAAAATCTTTATTCCAATCTGGTGCGGCGTTTCCGTAGTAGGGGCCCGAGTTGAGAATTCGCGGACCTGGTCGCTCCCCTTGATCGATTTTGATGCGAAGGTCTCGCATTTTGTACGGTTCTATTTCACCTGCAGGGAAAGTGGTGGTGACCCCATTGGCTAGAAATATTTTTGGCATAGCTACTGTATCGTCTCTCACCACACCCATTCCTTCCACACGATAATGAGCATGGAGATCGATAATACCAGGGAGCACATAATCCTGACTAGTAAGCTCCAGGATTGTATAACCATCTACTGGGCTTTCTATTCCAACAGCTACAATCTTTCCATTTTGTATGAGAAGGCCGGGGTTTTGAATGACATCATCGTCAAGCCCGGTAAACAACCACCCGTTCTCGATATAAAGGTTTTGTGAAATTGCTACTCTTCCCAAAAGAAAAAGGCCAAGTACAACCAATTGCGACTTACGGTTCATGACTACATTGATTCTGTACGCTAAAATTAGAGCATCCATCCTATCTGTGCCGTATTGTCTCCTTTCAGGGTACGCACCTTATCATAGTAGTTCAGAACGATTGGCGAAAAAAAAAATTAAAAAATGTCATATTTGAAAGGCGCTTGTAACTAAAGGAATAGCTTGTCACGAGATTAGGATGCATCAAGATTTTGAAAATAGATTTCTTACAGCGCTAGACGAGAACCAGCAGAAGATATTAAGAATATGCTCTGCATATGCAGAGAATGATGAGGATAAGAAGGATCTCTTTCAAGAGGTAATAGTGAACATCTGGAAGTCAATGCCTTCTTTTCAGGGAAAAGCTGCCCTTGGCACCTGGATGTTCAGAATAACTTTGAATGTCTGCATACGACTTCAATCGAAACGGAAAAGCAAAAAAGATCGCTTTGTGGATTTGGAAAACATTTCCATCTCTGACATTAAGGCAGATGAAGGCAGGGAGGAACCATATGAAAGACTCGCCCAACTTAGAGAATGCATAAAAGAACTGAATGATTCAGATAAGGCGGTAATTACACTTTACCTGGAAGAATTGCCTTACAAGGAGATTTCAAGTATAACCGGCTTGACAGAAAACAATGTAGCTGTCAAGGTGAAGAGAATCAAAGAGAAATTGTTGAACTGTATAACTGAGAAGTCATGATAGAGGACGAGTTGATAAAAATCTGGCAATCTTCTCCAAATCAGGAGCGTGTGAAGTTCGAGAAGTCACGGTTAATGATCGATGTACAAACAAGTGTGGATCGCCTCCATAAGGCAATTAAGTTTCGGGATCTGAGAGAAATTATTGCAGCGATGATTGTTATCCCAATTTTCGGGTTGTATGCTTTTATCTTTCCGTTCATACTATCGAAAATTGCTTCGGTGCTAATCATTCTTTATGCCATTTTTGTCATTATCAGGCTGAGGAGTGCTAAAAAACACAAACCAGGCGAGTTCACGGAGACATACCTGGAGTACCTCCTGAAAACCAGAGATTATATACGGATACAAAAGAGACTGCTGGAGACCGTCCTTTATTGGTACATTTTACCAGGACTGACTTTGGTCACCATGTTTACTATTGGCTTTTTTGAATCACCCAAGGTTTCAACAGGGATGTTCGTTTTTTCGTTTGCTTTTTACTTCGTAGTTGGCGTGGGTCTTTACCTACTAAATAAAAGAGCGGTCAAAAAAGTGATCGATCCACAATTGGAGAAAGTGGAACAATTGATCAAGGTTATACAAGAGTAAATCTCTTTTTCGAAGTGAATTCCTAAGCAAATTAGACGGGATAGAGGTGAGTATCCTTTTTCTTGCAAGGTCGGAGTGGTCAAGTGTAATGTTATGGAAAAAGATACTGCCGAAAGCCCGAATACTGGTTAAGGCGGAGCTAATCGCTTTCTCTTTGATTCATGTACTGGAAATTGGCTCCCGATGACTATACGGTCAAAATCGCGCTACTAAATAGCTTATTGCTTACTACTTTTGCCTTCCTCATAATTTATGGATTACCTAAACAAAAAATAGAATGAAAGTTACAGTAGTAGGTGCCGGAGCTGTAGGTGCCAGTTGTGCAGAATATATTGCCATCAAGGATTTCGCATCAGAAGTTGTGTTAATCGATATTAAGGAAGGGTTTGCTGAAGGAAAGGCGATGGACCTAATGCAAACGGCGTCCCTGAATGGCTTTGATACCAAAATAACCGGAACCACCAATGATTACACCAAGACCGCAAATAGCGATGTAGCGGTTATCACCTCCGGTATTCCAAGAAAGCCAGGTATGACGAGGGAGGAGCTGATTTCCACGAATGCAGGAATTGTAAAAACGGTAGCTGAAAATCTTATTAAACATTCGCCAGATGTCATCATTATCGTTGTTTCGAATCCGATGGACACGATGACCTACCTGGCCCATAAAGCCACAGGCTTGCCTAAGCACAGGATCATTGGAATGGGCGGCGCGTTGGATTCAGCCAGGTTTAAATACAGACTGGCAGAAGCGTTGGACTGCCCAGCATCGGATGTAGATGGTATGGTGATCGGTGGACATAGTGACACAGGTATGATTCCATTGACAAGACTTGCTACCAGAAATAGTGTTCCGGTCTCAGAATTTCTATCACAGGATCAAATGGACCATGTGAAGGAGGAGACGAAGGTTGGCGGTGCCACATTGACAAAACTGTTGGGTACTTCTGCGTGGTATGCACCTGGTGCTGCAGTATCAGCCCTTGTCCAGGCGATCGCTTGTGATTTGAAAAAGATGTTCCCGTGTTCCTCTCTCCTGGAGGGTGAGTATGGTCTTAGTGATGTGTGTGTGGGTGTACCCGTACTAATTGGTAGAAATGGGCTTGAAAAAATAGTGGAGATCGAGTTGGATGATGCTGAAAAAACGAACCTTGAAGAGAGTACGGCAGCAGTTCGAAAGACGAACGAGATACTCACCGAAATGAATTTGATCTAGACAATATTTCCGACAACTTAACCGAAGGCTGAACTGAAGTTTCAGCCTTTTTTGTTTAGAGCATCCTCAGTGCTTCTTTTCCGATATACTTGATAATGGATCTACGATACTCAGATGATTCCAAATAGCCGGAGTTGAGAAATTCGGTTAAAACAGGCCCCCAATCGCTACTCAGAGGCATGATGATTCCGTACTTGTCTGAGAGTAGATCCCCTGTGGGGTGTCTTCTGATCGGATTTCCTTTACTCACAAATTTGAGATAAAGCAGGAAATCAGCGTATCCGAACAATTGTTCATTTGAAGCAACCTGCGATAGAACTTCTACTGGAGAATTGACCAGGTTGATTTTCAACGATGGGTAATTCTCTTTCTTAATTTGTGATAATATTTTGTGATCGAAAGCGGAGCTCACAGCAACTGCCGATTTGTTTTCGAATTCATTGGCAATATTTTCAGTATCGGAAAGAGTTGCAACATTTTTACTTGAAATAAGTACCATGATGCTATTTAGATAAGATGGACTGAATTGCATGATCTCTTTCCTCTCATCTGTAATACTTACGCTACTCAACCCGAAAATTCCACCACTTCCATTTTTGACTTCATCTAAAAATCCCTGAAAGGTGTTTTGAGGATTTACAAACCTGCTAGTAATCCTAATCTCATATTTTTCAGTTACATACCTCTCAAAAGCTTTAACCATATCGACCAGGACACCAACTTCCTTACCGGTTTCATCCTGGTGTATAAGTCCACTTTGGAGTTCTTTGGTGCTGGTTACACTTTCATAGACATAGACGAGGTTAGCAGCCTTGGTCTTTTTAGCTTCTTCAAGAGGGGTTCCCCGCTGCTGGCTTAGTGAAGGGGTGATCAATGAAAAATAGGTGACCAGTGCAATACAAAAATTACTAAGTGATGTCATGGTTAGGCTAGTGGTTTATTATCAATTGATAATATAAAACTGCGCAAAAAAATGATTACATCCTCATCTGCTCAATTCTCTTCTGATCTGGTGATGTCCCAACCACGACTTTGTCTTCGAACTAAGCTAGTAATTGTGACTAGGTGATTGCCCTGTGATACTTCTGTGATATTTGATGCGGATCATTGCAAACTCACGATTTTATGTGAAGAGGGTTTGGTGATTAGTCAGGCTGGGGAGAAGGATCTTCCCAGCTTTTTTGTAAAAGAGGCTGATAAAAATCATAACATTGGGAAGACGGCTTTTTATATACTTTTGAAAAATCATGCGTGATTATTCGGAGTTGATATATAAAAGCGACCTGATCAGCCGTGACCTGAGCTGGCTCAAATTCAACTACCGTGTACTCGATCAGGCAAAAAAGGAGAAAAGAAACCTTTTTGAAAAGCTAAAATTCCTGGCCATAACCGCTTCCAACGCGGACGAGTTCTTTATGATCCGAGTTGGTAGTTTATATAACTATATCGACTTTGGAAACGATCGAGTTGACTATTCCGGCCTTCGGTCGGTGCCGTTTAAGGAAAGACTACTGGCTGGTTTGAACCTTTTCAGTGAGGACCAGCATTCACTTTTTCTGAATGATTTGAAGCCAACTTTTGAGGATCATTCTTTTGGGTTGAGGTCATACAGCGAATTGGATGAAAAACAGAAAAAGTCAGCCCGTTCCTACTTCAAAAAGACCATCTTTCCCATGCTCACTCCGATGGTTTTTGATCCCTATCATTCATTTCCTGTTCTGATGAACAACGTTCTCATCTTTGGTGTGGTAACAAAGTCGCTGACCTTCAAGGAGAAAAAGAAGATGTCATTCATCCAACTGCCTCAAAACCTACCGCGCTTTTTTGAAATGACAGATGGCGATACCATCCTGTTCATTCCCATCGAGGAGATCATAAGGGAACACATTGACTTTGTCTTCAAGAAGGTGGATATACTTTCATGTACCTTATTTAGAGTAACCAGGAATGGAGATTTCACACTTGAAGAATCAGAGGATATTGAAGCGAATTTTTTGGAGGAGATGAAATCCAAGCTGCGCACCCGAAAGACGGGTAGGGTGGTAAGAATGGAAGTAGAGAAGAATGCCAACGCCTGGTTGCTAAAGCAGTTGTTGAAGCGGTATGAAATCGGAAATGAGAATGTGATGATCTCCCCGGAAGGAGGTTTACTTGATTATACCTGCTTATGGCAGATCGTCAATCATCAGGAATTTGATCAGTTCAAACCGCTAAGACCGAATCCGATCCCACCTATGAGCATGGTGGATGGGATACAACAAGATATGTTCAAGGCTCTGAAGAATCGGGACATACTCTTGCATCATCCCTATAATACCATTGAGCCACTGTTGGATTTATTGGAACAGGCGGCTGAAGACCCCAACGTTTTATCCATTAAGCTTACCATCTACCGGTTGGCTAAAGAGTCCAGGATTGTTGAGGCTTTGTTGAATGCCGCTGAAAATGGTAAGCACGTTTCTGTTCTCTTTGAGGTGAAGGCGAGATTTGACGAAGAAAACAATATGAAGCAAGCGCTCAGGCTTCAAAAAGCAGGATGTTTTGTGATCTATGGCATAGGTACTTTGAAAACGCACACCAAACTTTTGCTAATTGTTAGGAAGGAAAAGACAAAAGTGACACGTTATGTACATATGGGTAGTGGTAACTACAATGAAACCACATCCAAGCTATATACGGATATAGGCCTGCTTACTTCGGACGAGGTCTATGCCAATGATGTGCAGGAGTTCTTCAACGTGATCACAGGCCATTCGATGCCCGAAGATTATGAGAGCCTGATTACTGCGCCTACACAAATGCGAAAGAAGCTGATCGGTTTGATCCACCAGGAGGCGAAGAATGCATTGGAAAAAAAGCCTTGTGGGATCGTTTGTAAAATGAACTCACTTCAGGACAAGGACGTGATCCAGGCGTTTTACGAGGCGTCGAATGCAGGTGTTCCGGTTAAGTTAATTGTCAGAGGAATTTGTTGCTTACGTCCGGGAAGAAAGGGTTTAAGTGAAAACATTACCGTTCGTTCCATTGTAGGCGAGTACCTGGAGCACTCGCGTATCTTTTATTTCCACAATGATGGAAACCCTCTTGTTTATAGCGGAAGTGCCGATATGATGGTTCGATCCTTTGATCGAAGATTAGAGTCACTTTTCATCATCAAAGACGATTTTCTGAAGCAGCAGGCTATCAATATGTTACAATATAACCTGAGGGATAATGTAAACGCGTACGTGCTCAATGAGAATGGTAACTATGCAGCATGCAAACCTGGGGAAGAAAAACCTTTCGACATTCACAAGGAGTTTTATGATTTAGATCTAGAAGAGGCGCTAAAAACTCAGCTGTTCTAAAATGAGAAAGCCTGTCTTCAGGTGAGGACAGGCTCTCAAGATCCATAGAGTGTGTTTATTTCTTTGTGAATATGCCGCTGAATTTGTCCTTATGTGCCCAGGCAAGAAAGATCGTCCCTAAGAAAACTACAGCTCCCATAGGGATGCCATCTTGAGCCAGCATGGCATGGAACATGAATATATTCAGTGTTATGGGACCTAAAATGGCAATTCCCAGACCTATGTACATGCCAGTTAGAAGTAGTACAGCCGCAAGGATTTCGAATACTTTGAGCATGGGAAAGAAGTATCCTGATCCTGCAAGTCCGCCCATGAATGCACCAGCTGCCCCGGACATTTCCGGCATGGGAAGGAAACCTAAAAAACCATTAAGTCCGAATACAAGAAAGATTAAGCCTAAAAGATACCGCACTACTGTAGCTGCGATTCTCATTCCTTTTGAATTTTCCATTTTTCAGTTAGTGTTTCCATTAAATGTACATACATATAATTAGAATGAAAAGAAGAATGGCAAGGACGGTCAGTTGCCAGACAGTGTGTCTTTGCTACTTTTCGAAGGCGATTGTTGGAATTCCCTGCCAGAAGGAATCGCGTTGTTCTTTGACCTGAAGTAGTGCTTTTTGGCCTGATTTGGTCACTCTAAATAGGTGTTTTCTTCGTCCACCTCTTTCGGGAGTCATTCCATCATATCGTGAGTCCATGTATCCTTTTTGCTCCAGTCGGGCCAATACGGCATGCACGGTGCTAATCGAAATTGATCGGTTGCATTTTGCTTTGATCTCCTTCTGAATAGCTATGCCATAAGCGTTATCGTATAGTGTTGCTGTTGCCAGCAAGATCAATTCTTCAAGTTCGCCAAGGTTAGTTCCTTTCATGGATATAAAGTTAAGGTTATTCGGTACTAAGGTTTTCGGATGGATTTACGCTGGCCGACCTTACAGATAGCCAACTAACAATTAAGACGCTTATCAGAAGAGTCAGACCTCCAGCTAAAATAAAAGGTAGACTACTTACAGAGGTTCGGTATACGAATTGATCTAACCAATCTGAAATTAAGAAGTAAGCTAACGGAGCAGCGATTGTGAAACTGATCAAAATGATAACCAGGAATTGCTTGTTCATCATGGAAATGATGCTTGATAAGGAAGCTCCAAGCACTTTTCTGATACTGATCTCCTTGGTCCGCTGCTGCAATAAGAGGGCTGTTAGGCCAAAGAGTCCAAGTGCACACAGGATGATACTGATAACAGAATAAATGGAAGAGATCTTAAGAAGCTTGCGCTCTTTATTATATTGTTCGTTAAACCAATCATCGGTAAAAAAAGCAGTGAAAGGAGTTCTTTCAGCCAACTCATCCCACGTTTCTTGTACATGATCTATTGTTTCTTTCAAATTCCCATTTCCAATGCGTATGGAAGTGTACGACTTACTTGAGAGATCTAAATAGAGAATCATTGGTTCGATTTCGTCCGTTGCCAGAGAATTGACATGAAAATTATTAACCACGCCAATGATCGGCACTGGTTGCCCACCTGCAGCAAAACGGATATGTTTTCCAACAGGATCATCCCAGCCCATAAAGTCAACCATCGCCTTATTCACAACAATGTTTGCTGAATCAGCACTTGAATTTTTCAAGAAAGTTCTTCCAAACAATGTTTTAACGCCATACGTTTCGAAAAACTCCTGATCAACACCGAAAATACGGGTGCCCAATTCATCAGTATATCCTTCAGGTATTACATTGGTTGTATAAGAACCATCTCCGATTGTTGAACGCGTAGTGGATACAGAAAGAATGTTGGGATGTTTTTGAAGTTCGTTTTCCAGTACTTCTACTCTTGTTTTAACTTCATTATCTACATCCAAAACCAACAACAATTCCTTATCAAAGCCAACAGGTTTGCTTTCGAGATAATTGGTTTGACGGATTACAATCGATGTGCAAACGATAAGAAAAATAGAAATCGTATACTGTAAGGTGAGAAGTATTTTTCTAAACCAACCGGTGGAGCCGACTACACCACTTGAAGTTTTTAAAATGGTAGATATTGGAGGAGATGAAAGAATAAATGCTGGGTAAAGCCCTACCAACAAACTGGTTGCAAAAATGAAAACCACTACAACAGCAAGAATTTCTGGTTGGAAAAAATCCTGAACAGGAAGTTCTTTTCCACTCAATATGTTGGCACCTGGAAGCAACCAAATTACCAGTAGCAGGCTGAAGATTGAAGCTGTTGTTGTACTGAAAAATGTTTCTGAGATGAATCGTCCCATCAATTGCTTTCTGGATGAGCCCATTACTTTTCTAATACCAACCTCAGTTCGGGTCTGTGCAGCGCGTGATAAAGCAATGTTGATGTAGTTGACACTGGCAATCAAGAAAATCAGGAAGGCAGAAAACCCCAACATATAAACAAACGTGATACTTCCAACCTTCATACCACGATTGTTTCTCACGCGCTCACCATATAGGTACATTTCTTTCAAAGGCATCAGTTTTAAAAAGTACTGATCGGCTCTTTCTTCAAAATGTCTCTCCATCATTTTCGGTAGCTTTTCAGTCAATGCAACAGGGTTTGCATCTTGCGCAAGTTTTACAAAAGTGAAAATCCCTTGAGCCAACCAATTGTTCATCCATCGATATCGAAGAGGCCCCACGCCGGGAACAGATGTACTCCAGGAGATCAGTGCATCAAATTGAAGTGAAGATTGGCGCGGAGGATCTTTGAAAACTCCTGTGACGGTGTAGTCAAGATCTTTTAACCCTGTAACCACTTTACCGATAGGATCCTCGTTGGCGAAAAGCTTTCTGGCAAAGGATTCGCTAAGTGCTATTGACAAAGGCACTGAAAGAACGGTGTTCGGGTCTCCTTGAATTAATTCATAATCGAAGAAGTCGAAAAAAGTAGAGTCCGTAAAGTAGATTTCTTCCGTTGCGAGACTTGTTTCTTTGTAGGAGAGGATTACCCGGCTCCACCAGGGACATATTCGAATGAAATCCTCAACTTCCGGATATTCATCCTTCATCGTTGGCCCCATCAATCCGGAAGTTTCATATGTTAAATGATCAACTTCTTCCTGTACATTAATGTAGCGTTTATAAAGACGATAGGTTTGATCTAAATCACTATGATGTGTATCGAACTTCAACTCATCATTGATATACACTAAAGCAAACAATGAGCAAGAAATGGCCATGATAAGACCAACAAGATTGATTGTAAATAGCGCTTTTTGTTTTTTAATGGACCGGAGAGAAGTAAGGAAGTAGTTAAGCCAGATGGATTTCATATTTGATAGTCTTTTTTCTTTTTTCTTGAATTTCATTCTTAAAAAACCCATGGATTGAAATGTATAGATCCAACGAGCTCTTCGCAGGCCTTTCTTTTCAACATTTTCAAGAAAAGACTCAAACAGATCTCCGCTTATACCTTCCCATAGATGCGGGTCGCAGAACTGTTCAAGCAAATTGTAAATCCACCTTGGAGGTAGTAGCTCTCTTTTCATCTCTGAACAGCTAAACTCTTATTCCAAAAAGAAGTTACAAATTTCTTTCGTTTTTGTCGATTTTGAAGGACAAATGAGTGTACGTTACTATTTTTTATATGTTTCGTTTTTGTCGAAATTGATTAAGGAATATTATTCCATTCGTAAATTTTTCGAAGGATTGACATTTGCAGATCGTATAGAAAGAAGGCTTACAATCAGGATACTCACCATCATAACTATCAATCCTGAGAAAATAAATGGGAACAGGCTTACTGTGATGCTGTATGCAAATTGGTCAAGCCACTTTGCAAGCAGTAGGTATGCTACTGGTGTCGCAAGAACAAGGCTGATCAAAATAATAACAACAAACTGCTTATTGATGAGGGATAGGATGGAGGCAATCGAAGCACCAAGGACTCTTCTAATGCTGATTTCTTTTGTTCGCTGTTGAAGTAAAAGCGCTGTAAGGCTAAAGAGACCCAGGCCACAAAGAATAATACTAATTACTGAGTATATGGTTGAGATTTTAAGTAACTGGTTTTCTTTCTTGTATTGATCTTCAAACCATTGGTCCACGAAATAGAAGTTGAGCGGCGTTCTTTCGGATAGTTTGCTCCACGTTTTCTCGATATGCTCGATTGTTTCTTTGAGATTACCACTTCCAATCTTAACGGAAGAATTGTACGATTCACCGGTGTGGAAATACATTACCATCGGCTCTATTTCAGATGTGGCTAGAGAATAGATATGGAAATCACTTACCACACCAACGATCGGATACGAATCTCCATCGGAGTCAAACCGGATTCTTCTGCCGATTGGATCCTCCCACCCGACAAAATCAACCCACGCCTGGTTAACAATCAGTTTGTTTGAATCAGCAATTGCGTTTTTCAGAAATGATCTACCCATGTTCACTTCGATCCCATACGCTTCCGTAAACTCGGCATTTACTCCATAGATCCGGGATATAAGCTCACCGGAAAAACCCACCGGAAAAACGGTTGTCGAATAGGAACCACCACCGATAGCTGATCTTGTTGAAGAAACTGTTTCAATATTAGGATGACTCAATAACTCGGATTCCAATACGTCAATTTTTTGGTTGACCTCATTGTCGATATCGATCACTAAAACCTGGTCTTTGTTAAATCCAAGTGGTTTGTTTTCCATATAGTAAGTCTGTCGATTGATGAGTGCTGTACTGATCAACAAGAGGATGGATATGAAAAACTGAAGTGTAAGCAGCGCTTTTCGAAACCAACCCGTCGAGCCTACCTGACCGGGTGAGGATTTTAAAATGGAAGATATGGAAGGGGAGGACAGGATGTAAGCGGGGTATACGCCTATAATTACACAACTTCCTACAATAAAGGAAAGTAGAGCTACGATTGCTAAAGGTGAGTAAAAAAGTTCCATAGGCAATTCCTTTCCACTAATTGCATTGATCTGAGATAGAAAGATGAAGAGGAGGAGCATAGCAATCAGGGAGGCTACAGTTGTGTTAAAAAATGTTTCCGTCACAAACCTGCCCATGAGTTGGCTCCTGGTTGACCCCATGGTTTTCCTGATTCCGACCTCTACTTGTGTTTGAGACGCTCTTGAGAGTGAAGAATTAACGTAGTTGACACTTGCAATCACAAATACAAGAAATGCTGAAATACCCAAAGTGAGAATGAATGTGAAACTGCTGAATTTCATCCCGTCTTTGTTTTTGATGTCATCACTGTAGAGGTACATTCTTTCAAAAGGCTGGAGCTGGAGGAAGTATCGATCAGCTCTGGCAGGAAGATGTCGCTTCATCATTTCCGGCAGTTTCTTTACCAATTCATTTGTAGAGGCGTCCGGGGCTAGTTTTAAAAAAGTAAAAATTCCCTGTGCACGCCAATTGTTCATCCAGTTATAACTAACTGGTCCTACTCCTGCGACCGTGGTGGTCCAGGAAACAACAGCATTGCATTGAATGGAGGATCTTCGGGGCACGTCTTTAAAAATACCTGTGACAGTGAAATTGAGGTCGTTCAAACCAAGGACGACCTTACCAATGGGATCCTCATCACCGAAAATGGATTTGGCAAGTGACTCACTCAAGACAATGGATGAAGGAGCCGTTAGTAGTTCTGAAGGACTGCCAGATAGAATTGGAAAATCAAAAAACTCAAAAAAGGTCGAGTCGGCTATATATAACTTTTCAGTAGCCACATTTTTCTTTTCATAGGAAAGAATGACTTGATAGGCTCGTGGATTTACGCGAAGAAACGATTCGACTTCAGGGTATTCCTCCACCATCGTCGGCCCCATCATACCAGAGGTCTCAAATGTTAAGTGGTTGGTTCCTTCGGGCTCGTAAAGATGGTGTTTATATAAACGATGTATCTGAGCTGATTTTGTATGAAATTGATCGAACTTGAGTTCGTCGTTGATGTAGATTAAGGCAAAGAGACTGCATGCAATTGCTACAATGAGCCCAATTAAATTGATAATGAAATAGGATTTATTCCTCTTCAGTGATCGGAATGAAGTGATAAAGTAGTTAAGCCAAATGGATCTCATAGTCGTAATTCTTTTGGTTTTATTTCGGAAAACGTTTCTCAAAAAGCCAATGGAATGAATGATGTACATCCATCGAGCTTTTCGTAAGCCTTTAGTTTCGACATTTTCGTGAAATACCTCCTGCAAATCACCACTAATCCCCTCCCATAGGTAAGGATCGCAAAAGCGCTCAACAATTTTGTAGATCCACCTTGGTGGATGAAATTCCTTTTTCATTTTCGCTGCAATTAACAGCTAAACTCATTTGCAAGGAAGAAGTTACAAATTTCTTTCGTTTTTGTCGAATTTGATTAAACATATATTTATTACGAACATGAACCTTCCCTTGCTGATTAATTGATACGAGGTATTATCGTTTCTCTTGTCCCTCGGATTTGAATAATCGCGTCAACTTGATCGGAATCATTTCGTCTGAATTTCATTATGGTGCCACTGGCAGGTATGTAGTATCGGTTTCCATCCACAGGATAGAACTCATTATCGCCTCTGTATAGCTTTCCTCTCTGAATATTGATGGTGAAAGCAGATCCATTGTTGTTGTAGCTGCCGGTCAGGGATTGGTGTGATTCAAAAGGTTCCTTTACGTGCAGAGGTCGAACAATAGGCTTGGTCATTTCATTGGATAATATCTTTCGAAGATTATCCCTAACCTGCCAAGTAGCTGCGGATCTCAGGTTTGTTAAGATCACCAACCGAAGATCTCTGTACGGTAAGACGTCTAAATATGCTTCATAGCCACTAGACCTACCCGTCCACCCGCGCCATGATTTTGATTCCTGGTTGAACCTACTTTCCACTGCAAGTGCTCCGGTCTTCATTGCAGTTAGGAAGGAATTTAAATCAGTTGCCGTTGCAAACACGGATGCCGATCCGGTTAAAAAACTGAGATCTTTAAAAGGTGCGTTAATCGTTGTCACCGCCGCATCTGACGTTCCAAGGTAGTAGGGGTAAGCTCTCATAGACATCGGGAGTCGCGTATCTTCACTGGTTGCAGACTTCATCTTTGCTGGCACAAAAACCCGCTCTTTCAACACTTGATCAAAAGATTGTTGCTCAATGATTTCAACGATGTGTGCCAGCACTGTATAGCCGGCGCTACTGTACAATCTCTTCCTCCCTGGCTTGAATTTCAACGGCAGCTGCTTTACTCTGTTGACGATATCAAGTGTGCTGGAATATTGCGCCTCATCTTGTAGGTTGGTAACACGATGTGGTATGCCTGAAGTGTGATTAACAAGATGCTCTATTGTGGGTGTTTTCCCATTTGATCCGGCAGGAAAGTCGTCGATATATTCATTAACTCGGGAGCTCAGGTCCAACTTTCCTTCATTTACCAACTGCTCAATCACGATGGCTGTCATTAGTTTGGTTATCGATCCGATTCCAAAACGGGTATTCATGGTATTTTCAACTTCGTGCTCCTTATTTGCAAATCCGAAGGAACGCTGATACATGATGTCGTCACCTTGTGCTATAAAAATTGATCCGCTGAAGTAACCGGAGGTCTCAAGAGGTTGGATCAATTCATCGATCGTACGCGCTAGCTCACTAGTGGAATTGACAGTTTGAGCAATTACGTTGATAGAAAACAGAGAAACAAAAAATGCAATTTTAATTCGGAAGATATCCTTTTCCATGCCAGAGAGTTGTTATGATATTTATATGTTTCGTTTTTGTCGAAATTGATAACACTCATATACGAAGCAGTGAATAATATGTTTCGTTTTTGTCGAAATTGACTACTATCTCTTTCTATGTGCGTCTAGTTCTTCGAGGAGCGTCTCGCAGATGCGCTTGATAATGTCATAGTTACCCAGGTTCAGCTGTTGGACTGAACTTGTGAGATACATGAGGTTTTCAATAGATCTCAGTTCTTCCGAACTGGTTTCATTTAACCATGGGTATAGCTTTGTTGAAATGGGCTTTTTACGTTCGAGCTTGCTTTGAATCACCCAATAGTCATTTAGACCTTCCTGGTTCATCGCTGACCGTATTCTATCGGTATTTCCATCCGAATAGCTACCCCATTTTTTGGCCTGCCTGTAGTACAAGGTAATCCATGATCTAAGCCTGGGGCTCGAGAGAGAGTAGAGGCGCCCTGTGTTTAACATTTCCTCGTAAGTGGTGGTATTCGTTTCAAGAAGGAACACTTCAACTGGGTCAATCCTGATCAGCTCGAGCCTGTCGTTGAGAGATGACTGCTTTTCAATCAGCCCAATCACGGAATCACAAAGATTGATGTGGTGATTCATGGCTGAGTCCAGAAAATCAAAACGAGACATGTCAGATCTTAGATCTTCATGCAGCCGACTGAGTGTGATTCTTTCTGCACTTTCCAGTCTCCTCTGATTATTCCAATTGTTGAGTTGTACTGCAATCAATATTCCGATCACGACCAGGAATATTTCTCCTAGTGCGTAAAGAATGACTTTTTTCATTTTGGTTGGCTCAATGTTCTTTCTGCGAATCTTTCTTAGAAACCCTAGCATATTCTCTTATGTGGAATGAAGATAATAAAAGGCCCCCGACTTTTCGGGGGCCAACAGAAAGAAAGCCCCGGCGTGCAATAGAATCTGCCGGGGCGATAACTAACCAACCTAAGAGTGCCTTTACTCTTTACCTAGTTTTTTCACCCGTGATCGTTTCCACATTCGTTTTCCCATTCCTCCCACTCTTCAGCGAGATCAATTTCTTCTGTTACTCCATTTTCAGTCAAAGAAATGATGTTGTCGCACGATCCATCACCGTAGTCGATAGAGTAGTTGCCAGTTTCACCATCGTAGGTGTAGCTTCCTGATTCGACACCGCTAACGAAGATCCATACATCCTCACAGTTGTAATCCATATGAAGCGGGGTGTCGACCTGCGAAGTGTAAGATTCACCGGTACTTACGCTAACAGATTCAGTTCTGGATTCAACCGTGTAACCGTCCTGGTCCATACTTTCGGACCCGCTGGCAACATAGTCGACCACGATGAGCTCGTCTCCTGAAGAAGTGCTGTCATATGCAGTATACTTTTCGGTCAAATCCGCTTCGAAGGTGTAGCTTGCATCATAGATCCAAACTGAATCTTCAGCGTTGGAAGGATCGGGTTCTGAGGTGTCTTCCCACGTACCGCTATAACTATAGGTACCGTCGATTGACCAATCCTCTCCACCGAATTCGGTATAGGTCGAAGTTGAAGAGAAACTATTGTCGGTATAAGTACCTGTTTCTACCAATTTTCCTTTCATGAACTCTCCGTAATAATCACAACCATCTCCAAAGTCCAGCGTGTAGGTGTAATTTCCATTTCCATCGTCTTCCCAGATTTCGGTCAGACAATCTGGAGTCTGTTCTGTGCTATCGGTCGCAATTCTACCGGCAGTTCCTCTCATCATTGCTAGTGGAGATCCACCACCTCTTCCACCAAATGCCGCCGAAAAATTCCCATAGATAGCGCCAATCGGACCACCAAAGCCGATGCCTCTAGCGCGATTCATAGCAGCTCCTGAGTTTGATAAGATATTTGCGGCAAATAAATTTTCTTGAGGATCTGGCACAACTTCGGTTCCGTCATTACATGACCAGATCAAAGTTGCTGTTAAGATCCATACTGCGGCGATTATAAATTTTCTTGTTTTCATTATCGTAGTTTTTCTTGTTTTGATAGTGATACAGCAGTGGTAAAATTTACCCTACCGGGTATTTAATTTTTTTTAGATTTTTTTGAACTATAAGGAGGTTCTAGAAGCGGATGTTAAAGAAGAAATTGGGTGTGAAGCCCAGGAGACGTGTATCGAGAGCGACCAGTCGAATCTGGTCTTCGGTGATTTCTTCACTTTGCTCGTCGAAGACAAATTGGGTAGTGAATCGCCTGGATTTTATATTGGTTCTGTCCAATACGTTGAAGAGAGTGATTCCAGTTTCACACTTCGATTTTCCAATCGAGAAGGAATATTTGGCGGATAAGTCCATCCGAAAATAGTGGGGAAGGCGTAGATCATTGACTCGAGTCTCGTCATAGTACACAATCGAATCTCCTTCAAGAATTGGTGTCGTGTATGGCCTGCCGGACCCGTAGACCACTGTATTGGACAATTCCCAGTTATTGATTTTCCAAATGTTTACAAGGTTGATCTCGTGTCGTTGATCCACGTTTGAGGGAAACGGATTATTTTGATTGATGTAGGAAAAACTGTTATTGGAAGTTCCCAGGGAATAACTCAACCACGACGTGAAGGTCTCGTTACGATACTTGATGAACAGATCGATACCTTCAGAAATGTTTTCTCCCGAGGGATTGATTGGAAGTTCAAAGGAGAGGGTGTCATTTAAAGTAGGAAAGTCACCTGAGTTGCTTAGAGCTTGCGTCCCTATGTTTCCTGGACTTCTAATAGCGAAGAGATTTTCTATGATTCCTCTGGTGCTTTTGCGATAGTATTCTAGGTCAATGGACCATCTTCCTGACGAGTAGTTGCCACCAAAAATCATTTGAGAACTCCGCAGGATTGGGATGGATGCGTCGTCAGCTAAGACCCAGTAGAATTTATCATCGTTGTTGAACAAGGACAGGGATGTCTGATTCACAAATTGATGATGGAAAGAGGCTGCACCTTTCAAGTTAAAATTGTCTGTGACTTTGAAGCTAAGATCGAATCTAGGCTCTAGATACCAGCTGCCTGTGGGCTCGTAGAAGGTGCCTCTCGCTCCGAGACTTGAACGGACATTCGAGCCTTCATACTGGTAATTGCCATACAGACTTGCAATTACTGATTCAAGAAGGAGATCATTCGTGATGATAAGTTCCTCTGTGAAATTCTGAAAATAAAACTGGTCGGCATTGTAGATGGTGGATATTGAGTTGATCTCTACGCCTGTTCTGATAAGGTCACCATTTGGCAGATCTATTTCATGGTCCGATTTGATTGTGACATCTGAAACAGAACTTTGGACCCCAAAGTTTGACACTTCCACGACTGAATTTCTAAGAATGGTATCACTTTCCTGGAAGGCAACGTCTTGGAAGAACGTTTGATTTATATCCAGGGTCTGATCATCTGAAAATTCAGAAGCGGCTAAAGTAAGATTGCTGTGCCAACTTGAGCTTGGATTGAATTTCCAGTTCAGGCTGATTCCCTTGTTTTCCCAGCTGGCTATATCTTCAACATTGAAACCTGAAAAGTCATCGATTTCAGTGAAATCGGCTGAATAGAAATCTTCACTTAGGTATAAATTAATATCCAGAATTGAAGAGGAACTGAATCTGTGCTGAAATTTTCCATTGATATCGTAGAAATTCAGCGATGGTTGAAATTGTAATGTCGCAACATCCGGATTTACCGATTCCAAAAATGATTCCCTGTTTGAGGATAGGAAGTCCTTGAAAAGATTAGAATTTAGTATATCGGCGAAGGACTGTCGAACTCCAATAAGCACAGATGACTTAGATCCGATGGGTGCTTCAACCAGCCCGTTGAATGAAAGTAAGTTAACGCCGGCCTTAGCCTTGAATTGATCAATCGAGCCTGTCTTAGCTTTTACATCCACTACCGAAGAAATTCGACCTCCATACTGTGGACCAAACCCACCTTTATGTACACTAACATTGTTTATTACGTTGGGGTTGAGTGTTGAGAAGATCCCGAAAAAATGATCTAAGTGGTACAAAGTGAAACCATCCATGAGTACCAAATTTTGAGCTGGTGTGCCTCCGCGGACAGACAGACCCGATGCGGTTTCATCAGTTGCTTTGACTCCGGGAAGCAATTGGATAGACTTGAAAACGTCAGTCTCACCAAGCGTAGGTAATGCATTGAATTGCTCCGGATTAAGGCTGAAAAAACCTGGTTTACCCGAAAGCTCACCACCATGCGAAATGTCAAGTATCACTTCTTGAAGGACGTGAGGATTAAGCTCGAGATTGAGCGACACCTCTTCTTTATTTGGTGGAACTTCTAATTCAAGGTCTTTATATCCAATGTAGCTAACCTGAAGTGTGATGGTATCCTCTCGCGGCGGTAGCTTAAACCTTCCTTCCTGATTGCTAATCGTGCCCTTGTTCGGCGTTTGCACATGGGCAAATGCCAGCGGTTTCCCGGATTCTTTGTCGTAAACTTTTCCAGCCAGGGACACGGGTGCTTTTTTTGTTTTATCCGGAATGATCAAATAGACACCGTCCGAAAGCTGGATCTTAAAGGGTAGATCTTCAAATACTTTACTTATTAGTTCAGCTTCGGAATTTGCCTTTATTTTCTTATTCAAATCATGCGATTTGAGTGCTACAGGGTTGTAAGAGAACTTGAATTTGTGCCTGCCAGAAAGATGTTCTACAGCATCGTAGAGTGTCTTATCCGAAAAGTCTAAATCATATCGTTTTTGTCCAAAGACATAAGTGGTAAGTACGATTAAAATGAAAAGGGTGGTGCTTCTCATTGTTTGACTTTTATTGAGCGGTTTTGCTTATTGCAAACGTGTTTTGCCCAGTCTTCTTGTACTCCAAGCCAAGTGGCAGACATACCATGTCAAGAGCGGTTTCAAGATTCTTATTGGTGAAGTATCCTGAAAACTCTTCTTGCTCGGAACCCTCAAATTCAATTTCAATACTGAATTGTCGTTGTAATTCTTCAAAAACCTCACTGATCGGTTGGTGATCGAAGTAAAATTCCCCTTTTTGCCAATTCCCCATTGATTCGGGAACTCTGAATACCACTTTGACGGTATCTGGACTGACCGTGACTGCCTGCCCTGGCTCGATCTCTTCTGATATTAACCGCTCGGGGACGGAAACCCTAACCCGACCGGTTTTACAGGAAACTTTAAAGTCACCATCCCGTGCAAAGACATTGAATGATGTGCCTAGTACCTGAACGTTACCCAAGCTCGTTTTTACGAGAAATTTTTCTCCCTCGGTCACTTCAAAGAAGGCTTCGCCTTCAAGTATTAACTCACGATTCCAATCGTCTGAATAAGTAATTTGGGATGATGCATTCAAAATGACTTTGGATCCGTCGGGTAGTATTTGGGTTGTATTTTCTCCGGAGGTCGTTGCAATTTCGATTTCAGCAGGCGGCCTCAAGAAAATAACAGAAAAAGTGACGATCAAAGCTACTGCAGCAGCAATGCCTGCGTATCGCCATACATAAGATTTTCCGACCTGTCGTGATGAATCATGATCAATTTCATCGGAAATGTTCTTCCAGATATCCTCTTTGCTCTTTTTGGAGGGCACTTTAATGGAAGAAGATTTCTTCAGAAAATCTGACAATTCATCGGTTGGACCTTCCCCTTCATGGTTAATCAAATCACGATATTTCTCTAAATCACTCATTAGATCTTAACTCCCAATTGTTCCTTGATAATGCCTATCGCCTTACTCATCCGCTTTTCAATCGCCTTTACACTCAATCCCAATCGGTTAGCAATCTCCTCGTATTTCAATTTATCGATTCTATTCATCAAAAACACTTCCCTACATCCTTCAGGCAGAGATTGGATTACCGAGTTGAGTTTACTTTCAAACTCCTTCTCCTCCAAAACAAATTGTGGAGAGTTGAGCTCTGTTCTATTCTGTGCCACAACGTCTCCCTGATGATTCATCACTACTTGTTTGTGTTTAAAATGATTGATCATCAAATTGTTTGCAATGGTATATAGTAAGCTTTTCACCGTTTCCTTCTTTATCCCGTCTCTTTTTTCCCACACCTTAATAAAGACCTCCTGCACCAAATCTTCGGACAGATCTATATCCCCAGTCTTGTAATACAAAAACCCTCTTAGGCTTTCGAAATACTGATCGTAGATCTCCTTTAGATCATTTTTGGTAAAGCGCTTACTGACTTCCATGGGGCAGGCCCAAAGATATAGTCATCCCTGCTTAGAGAATATACAATTCGTGTTGAGATTACCCTACCCTTGATAGAATTGTGATTTTAGTCAACCATACTATCTAAAATCTCCTCTATCTTGATCCCTTTATTTTATCCGACAATTGGAAATGGCAGACTTGGCAGGACTAAAAGAAAAATTGATAAAAAAATGTTGTGAGTTGGTGGAGAACAAGCTCCTGGCAATCGATGATGAGTTGCAACTTTTGCAGCAGTCAGCGAATGAAGAAACTAAAAGTAGTGCGGGTGATAAGTACGAAACCGGGAGGGCGATGCTAGCACTTGAAAAAGAAAAACTACTAGGTCAGAAGGACCAGCTTTTGCAACAGTTAAAGCCACTCAAATCGATAGACTTGAAAAAAATCTCAAAAAGAGTCGAACATGGGGCTATCGTATTGGCATCGGAAAACAACTACTTCATCTCTGCCGGACTAGGGGCTGTCAAAGTGGACGATGACACCTTTTTGGTCGTCTCCGCGCTAGCTCCGATCGCACAAGCGATGCTTGAAAAAGAAAAGGGTGATTTCTTTGTGTTTGGTGGAAAAAAGCAAGCTATCGAAGACTTACTCTAAGGTCTATCTTATTTCTAGCACTTGATTGGTTCTCGTAGCTCATTGATTAACTGACAATCGAAAACGTTTAGTGAAATGTGCCAAGTAGGCACCTGCGATTGAAGATTGTTGAATAAAGCAATGAAAAAGCCCATACTATCGAATATGGGCTTTTAGATCGTGAGAATTCCCTTTGGTTAGAAGGAAGGATTACCTTTTAATAAATACTTTGATTTAACTAATCATATCCAATATAGATTCTTTAGGTGATCAAAATAAAGAATATACTATCTTTTTTTCCACATTATCAAATGAAAAGTGAAATTATATTTTAGTTATTCACTATAACACTTATACTATATTTCGAAAATTACATTTTTTATTCATTATACGGATGAAAGAAACTGTATTTTAAGTGTAATATTTTGTTATGACTCTTTTTTGCCCAACATAAGCAGTTCGTTGAGATTAATTTCGGTAATATATTTCGTCACACCATCCTTTTCGTACGATCTGTTGATCAACTTTCCCTCAACCGCTATTTCACTGCCTTTCTTTAGATAATTTTCTACCACATCTGCTTTTTTATTCCAGACGACCACATTGTGCCACTGCGTATCCTCCACTTTTTCGCCTTGTGTATTGTAATACGTCTCGTTTGTAGCGAGTGAAAAAGAAGCCATCTTTTTGCCACTGTCAAAAGTTCGGATCTCTGGATCGCTACCCAGTCTGCCTATTAATTGAACACTGTTTTTTAAACTTGTCATGATATTTTATTTAGTTTTAGAATTAGATCATCCGGTTACCCGATGAGTTGTCGTTTGACGAGAGCAAAGATTGACCTCCAATAAAGCCACTTTCGGTTTTTAAATATTTACAGTCGCTTATTAATCACTTATAGTCGCTTACAATTGTTTTTGTAGCTGAAATTCAGTGGTTTATGAAAAGCGGTGAGAAATTATGCTTGGAGTGTGAAAGGCCAGTTTTTGGACGTTCCGATAAAAAATTCTGCTCTGATAGTTGCAGAAATACCTTCAACAACAAGGCGAATGCACCTTCCGATCTTGTTAGAAATGTTAACAGTATTTTGGGTAGAAACCGGAGGATACTCCTTGAACTAAATCCTGAGGGAGAACAGAAGACGCACCGGGATCAGCTGTTGAAAAGAGGCTTTGATTTCGACTACTATACCAACAGTTTTACGACCAAGACGGGAGATCAATACAAGTTCTGCTATGAGCAAGGCTACTTGACAATGGAGGATGGATTTGTTCTCCTTGTGGTTAGGAATGTATAAGAACAAAGTCGCGTGTCTAGCGGAGTTCTTCCTAAATATGTGAATTTTCAAATTGACGGGAAAAGGAGGCGGATAAAGAGTCTTATATATGAAGAAAAGTAAATAATCGTACTGAAGCTAGCAGTACGATTTGGTCCCTTTGTTCGGCGAAGGGGCCATTCACTTTTTTTATGACTGATTGGTTGACACTTCTCAGAAGTAGAATGCTGAACAAGGTTTGCCCGGCAAATAATTCTAACGCTTCACATGAAAGTCTGATATTTTTTCATTTTTCTAAAACTTTTTTAACTCCTTCGACATCATAGAGTGGAACCAATTGAAATAACCAAATGCTTGATCGAAGACTACCTAACTCTGATAAAAGTGTAAATTAGATGCATGCGGAGAGTTTATTAGATATTGCTATGCTGCATGCCGACACACTGATTATCAATGCGCAAAAAGGAGAGGAGAAGGCATTGAACCAACTGGTCAGCCTTTGGTACAAGAGGATTTACAACTATGTGCTAAAGTACTGTTCGGATGAAGATACAGCTGCAGAGATCGCTCAGCAGACCTTTATCGCAATGTTCAGAAACATAAAGAAGTTGAAGGACATTGATCGGTTCAAGCCTTGGCTATACCGAATAGCTACAAACTTCTGCTATGAGGAAAGCAGGAAGAGAAAGAGAAATCGAACGGTGTCTCTTACTGTGACTCGTGGTGATGATGAAACGGAAGGAACGATAGAGGTTGGAGAAGCGAAAGGAAATTTATTCAACCCGGAGCGAAGCTTTCAGCAACTTGAAATACAAGAGATTCTGCTGGACTCCCTTGGTGAGCTGAGTGAAGACCAACGAACAGTCGTGATTATGAAGGAATACGAAGGCCTTAAGTTCACGGAAATAGCTGAGGCACTTGATGCCTCTGAAAATACAGTCAAAACGTGGCTTTATAGGGGACTAAAGAATTTGAAAGATATTTTGGAACGAAGGAACATTACTAAAGAAACTGTGCATTATGAATTATAAACCAGATGAAGCGAAACTGACTTCCTATTTGTATGGGGAGTTGTCGGGCGAGGAACATGAGAAGGTCAGCTCCTATTTGGAAGCTAACCCGGAGTTAAAAAAGGAATTGGAAGGGATTCAGTCTTTGCAGAAACTCATGGGAAAGTTGTCAGACAAAGATGTTAATGAGCCGTCATTCGTGTTTGAAGACTCTCCGACAATTGTGCTTGCCAAAAACAATTCCTTCAATAATTTCTTGAAATCAACAGTTGCAATTGCTGCCAGCATCAGTCTACTAATTCTAGTAGGATACTTTACACAAGTTCGAGTTTCTTCCAATGATAGTGGGTGGCAGTTAAGTTTTGGTACAGAAGTACAGGGAGTGGAGGTTCCTAATTTTAACGAAGAGAGCATCAAGAGTTGGATGAAGGAAACTTTGGTGGCAAATAATGAAAGCCTGGTAGCCAGGATTAACCAAATGGAGAATAACCTGGATAACCAATCTGCTCAACTCCAGGCGACGAGTTCCGGGGTGAAACGGTTAGCGAATTATAAGCTTGACGAAGACCTTATTGATCGATATGTAGCTCAGATTACCAGGGAGAACCGGGACATCATTCTCAATTTAATGGATGTGGCTGGACGTTCCCAGAAGGAATACCTCGATGACATGATGACCGATTTCGCAAAATTCATGGAATCTCAAAGGCAAAGTGATTTCGATATCATTCAAGAACAACTAAATGTCCTGGTCGACAATTCGGAAGCAAACCCAATCGATGATTACCGCAATAGCGAGTGATTAAAACTTTAAAATGTGAGTGAGTCAAAAATTAGAAAAATGAAAAAAGTGAATAAAACCATATACATGTTGGCATTTGCGATGACAGTAGGACTGACCGCCTTGGGCCAGGGAATCGACCAGGCACGAATGGATCGCGATCTTAAGATTGCCGAAAATATCCTAAGTACGCTATCGAGTAACGAACGCAATATTTTCTCTTTATCAAGAAGTATTGAGAGTAATTACATCCCCGATTATGGAGTGATCTTCAGTCTCCCTCAGAATACTTTGATCTATACAAAGCGGTCCAAGGGAGGAATAAGTGTCATTGCGCCAAGTACAGGAAGCGGCAGTTCCTACAGCTATGTTATATCTGATGACGATGATGAATCGGACGAAGAGATTGAGAAAAACGAGGAGTTTCGTAAGCGTATGGATGAATTAGTTACTGAACAGATGACCACATTCCTAGTGGACTACGCAGACCTGATTGGACAACTTAAACCTTCAGACCGAATTATGCTTAATGTCAAAAGCCTTAAGAGTGAAGTTTGGGTGAGTAGCAATAGGCTGAGAACAAATAAAAACAAGGGAAAAACAGCTGAAATTCTAAAAAGTGACTTGATTGCCTATAAGCAAGGAAAGGCCACCAGAGACGAGACGATCAAGAAGATAAAATTTGTAGACAAGGGTGGTGATACGATGGAAAGGGACCTCGAGCTGTTTTCCAGCATTTTCTCCAGGCTTTACGAACCAGATCTCTCCACTACATACTATGCATCCAGCAGAAATATCAACTATGAACGAATCGAAAACCTAGGCGCAATCTTTTCAATGCGCGTGTACTCTTCGAGCGAAAACAATGGTTTACATTCGATTCGCACAACGGGTGAGAGTGGACTAACTCGGGAAGAGCGTGATACAAAGGTGAATGCGATGTACCCAGAGTTTGAGCAGACCTTTAGAGAGAACATCATCGATTACGGCAGGACTATAAGAAGCCTAAAACCTTCGGAGATGCTGGTATTCAAGGTTCGACTTACTGAATGCAGGACGTGTGAAATGCCGAAGAGTATTGAGCTGTCCGTAAAAGCTAGCACCCTTAACGATTTTGACAGTGGAAAAACCAGTCGAGAAAATGCAGTGAAAGCTATTTCAATTAAGAAAACCAGTAATTAGTACATAATCTAACAGATGAATAAGCCTTGTCCTTTCTGAAGGGATAAGGCTTTTTTCATATCTTAGTTTGAAACTAAGAATCCATGCGACTAATAACATTTCTCACCTTCGTCACCTTCGCATTTACAACGTTTAGCCAAAAAATTACAATTACCGCTGATAAGCTTTTTGACGGTAATGAAGTACGCTCTGATTGGGGTGTGGTAATTGATGGGAACAAGATAGCAGAGGTGGGACCAATAGCCAGGCTTACAAAAGGAGATAGCACCCTCCACTTTTCAGGAAGTACGCTGATGCCTGGAATGATCGAGGGTCACTCGCATGTACTATTGTATCCTTATAACAGAAGACTATGGAACGATCAGGTGCTGAAAGAGTCGAGAAGTTTACGTGCCATACGTGGTGCTAAAATGGCAACCAGAAATTTGTATGCGGGTTTCACAACCATCCGTGATCTGGGCTCAGAAGGAGCTGGATATGCCGATGTAGGTATTAAGCAAAGTATTGAATTGGGAATAATTGACGGTCCACGTATGTTGGTTGCAGGAAGGGCAATAGTAGCCACTGGAAGCTACGGGCCTAAGGGATTCCATCCAGACTTTGATGTGCCCTTAGGAGCAGAACCTGCGGATGGTCATAATTTGCAGACGGTGGTTAGAGATCAGATCGGAAAGGGAGCCGATTTTATAAAAGTTTATGCCGACTATCGATGGGGACCAAAAGGAGAAGCAAGGCCGACTTTTTCCGCAGAAGAGCTAAAGCTTATAGTAGAAACTGCGGCAAGCAGCGGACGTGATGTGGTTGCCCATGCTGCAACAACTGAAGGCATGAGAAGAGCAACCTTGGCTGGAGTAAAAACGATTGAACATGGTACCGAGGCAACTGATGAAGTCCTCAGTCTGATGAAGGAGCGAAATGTCGCACTGTGCCCAACCCTGGCTGCTACCCACTCCATTCAGCGATACTTTGCAAATTGGGACGGCAGTGATGAATCTGAGCCGGATGCAATTAAAAACAAAAGAGCCATGTTCAAACGGGCCCTTAGTAGCGGAGTTACTATTGTGGCTGGTGGAGATGTGGGCGTTTTTGAACACGGTGAAAACGTGTTGGAACTTGAACTCATGGTCGATTACGGGATGAAAGAAATTGAGGTACTCAAGTCGGTTACTTCCGTTAATGCCAAAGCCTTTGGTCTCGATAATCTGGGGCAGCTGAAAACTGGATATCTGGCTGATCTGATTGTTGTGAAAGGAGATCCGGTGAAGTCAATCAGCGATCTCTACAATGTTGAATTGGTAATGAAAGATGGCGTGATCATAGAGCTTGAAGAGTGAAAATCCAATGTAAATAGGAATGAGGTAGGAGGTCATTTTACCTCAGTTTTCGTGGACATTCGTATATTGAGCAATTAAAGCCTGTTAAGGCCTTGATGCTTTTCGAATTTTAGGGGAGAACGATTGAGAAAATTCGCTGGTTTAAATGTTTCTCTTAGACTTGGCCATGATGCGGACATGGTGGACTACAAATTGGTCCTCATTCGGCGACTTGCCATCATAGCTCTGATCTTTATTATTTCATTTATTGTCGTCAACATTGTGATGGGCTATCCACTTATCAATATCTTGATTGACTTTGCAGGCTTGATTCTCATGCTGGCTGTTTTGGTTGCGGCAGGGTATAGAAAAGTGATGGTGGCGAGTCTTACGATGACGATTGGCCTGGTTGGAGCTATCTCCGTAGCCTCGATTGTAACCTATTTTGAATTTAGGAACAATGGCACTGAGAACCTGATTATGGCCATGATCGTTGTGATTGTCGCCTTTTTCGATGGCAAGCTCAGGACTATACTTTTCGGAGTTTCTTTTGTTCTACTGATTTTGCTTAAGCGATATAAGATTGAGGTGCTAAGCCTACCAGCAGATAGTGATTTTATTGTCGAATTGATCATTGTTGCTGTGATTTCTTGTGGAATCTATTTTTCCACTTCTTTTTTTAAGCTAGGGCTGGTAAGGAATCTCGATCGAGTCAATAATCTTAACATGGTGCTTGGAGAGCAACGTGAGGCATTAACGGAATTAAATGATAAAAAAGACGAGTTGATAGGCGTGGTGGCTCATGATTTGAAAAGTCCATTACATGTGTTGAGTGGAATGTTGCCTATCCTAAAAAAAGGGCTTGAGCACGAAATATCTGACGAACAGTCGAAGATGCTACAAGTCATGCAAGATAGTTCAGGGAGTATGCTTAAGCACATAGATCAGATCCTTGACGCAAATAGAATGGAGACACAGGAACTCAATTTGAATCCTCAAAAACACGATTTGAGCATCTTACTGCAAAAGTCCATTGACCTACATCGACACGGTGCAGATTTGAAGAAAATTCGTATCAATGCTAAGCTGACCGAGGGAAAACACGAGGCGGTTGTAGATGAAAATTGTACGAGAAGAGTCTTTGAAAATCTACTTTCTAACGCAATCAAGTATACATCCAGAGGAAAGTCAGTACACTTGTCAATGGAGACCAACGATTCTAAGATCTTGATCAAATTTCGAGATGAAGGTCCGGGCATTAGCGCAGAGGACCGTGAAATGCTGTTCAAAAAATACCAACCACTTTATGCCAGGCCAACCGGACCAGAGTCTTCAACGGGGATGGGATTATTCACTGTAAAGAAATACTTGCTCGCCATGAATGGTACCATTGACGTTGAAAGTAAGCTTGGAAGATTTACCACGTTCATCGTAGGGTTCCCCAAGGCTTAGAATGCCATCCCAAAACCAGTCAAAGTATAAGTAGGGCTCTAGGTTCTTTTTAAACAAGACTTTCTGAATTCAAGTATTTAACATGAGTCAAAAAGGTAAGTTTATGGACTATCTCTGACCAAGAGAGGGAAGAACTCCAAAGAAATTCTCTGGAGCTCTCTCTTGATACATCTTATTATTTTCTTTTTGCAGGTAAAATAAAACTATGAGCTATTGAATTCGTATTATACCTGCAAATAGAAAATAATATTGGATTGAGGGTCTGGCACGATCTATTTGAGATAATCCTCGAAAAAAATTGAATAGGCGTACAACCTTTCTGCAAAAAGTAACATCATCTATAAAAGTTTTACAAATGGGTAAATAATAAAAACACTAAAATAAGATGATAATGAAAAGACAATTAACTCTCGTTTTTGCGCTCTGCCTGGCACTACTGGGTCAAGGACAGCAGCTAGTTGTAGAAGGCAGCGTTTTTGACAAAAACTTGGGGACCGGAATTCCTTTTGCCACAGTACATATTGATGGTACTTCCATAGGGACCTGTGCCAATCTTGAAGGAGATTTTCAGCTAAAGATTCCGGACCTGTACAAGAATGGCAAACTCATGGTTTCCTCCATGGGGTATGAATTAGCGGAACTTAGCATCAGTGAATCTGTTTCAGGATCAGTGAAGGTACCTCTTCTACAATCTGTGGTGGATCTCGGTACCGTCACTATAAGACCTCTGACTCCGGAGAATTACATTCGAGAGGCAGTAAATCGGTTTCCAGTTAACTATGGGAAGGAGTTCTCTTCCAATGCCTATTTCAGACAGTTAACGCTGGATAATAGCAATTCACTACAATTTGCAGAAGGATTCATGCAAGCGTATTTTGAGGACTTTCTTGATGATACCACAGCTATTGAACAACGCCTTTTACTCCACCAAATAGACGAAGACTTGGATTTGATGGCTTTCAGGAAGATGAAGCGAGAGAAAAAACTTAGCAAGGCGAAAAAGAAGGCTGCTAAAGAAGGAATTGTGCTTGATGAAGATTCAGTCAGACGAAAGGCGGGAAAAGTAGGAATCGGCATTGCTACGCCGGATTTAATGATGGATCAGGATCCTGTAAGGCAGATGGAATCTTTTCTGGATTCCAATCAATTTAAGAAGTACACCTACCAATTCGAAGACGATTTGGTCTACCGGGGAAAGCGAGTGACAGTGGTATCCTTTGAGTCAAAAGGCAAGGTCAAATTGCAGAACATAGGACTAAAAGGGTATGTGGATGGGTTGATTTATTTCGATGAAGAAAGTTATGCTGTCATCGGAGTGGATTATAATTCTGAAATGGTGATTCCAGTGGCTGCAAGACCTATTCTGTACCTTGCCGGATTCGGAGCATCAAACCCAAAGATGTCTAATAAAGTGAGGTATTTACAAGTAGGCGAGCGATGGTTTCCCCAGAGCATCCAGGTTGATATGGGACTGAATCTGATTCAGAGGTATTGGTTTAAGAAAAATGAAAAATCCAGCTTGGACATGGAGGTACTCATGGCTATTAGCAACATTAATGCTGAGAACCCACAGCCAATTCCGGAGACATTCAAATTCGATCGGAAGAAAAAGATTGAAGAACAGGTGTACCCACTGGATGATTCCTCCTGGGACCATGTAAACAGGATCGTGCTGGAGGAAATAAAGTAAAAATACTTGCCAACAATGTCGATAACAGTCAACACATGAACTTAATGGAATGAATGTGATGGCTAAGATGAATGCTAGGAATGATCCTGTTTGCTGGAGTAGTCTGCAAGAACTGTGGCGCTTGTAACAGCGTGATCATAGAACTGTTTTTTCACCTTCGCGTACTCGTCGTCGGAAAAAAAGGATTTCATTGTCTTTCGATCTGGGAAGTGAATCGTAAAGAGGCGGTTGATGTCGTGTTCTGCTTGCGATAAAAAGACCTCAGCAACCTTGAAATCGTAGTTAAAACCACCACCATATTTTGACAAAATCGGTTTCATGTTCTCGCGGTATGCTTCATATTTTTTACCATCAACTACATTCAGACCCACCAGCATTTCGTATGACATTTTTCCTGCTTTTTCAAGTGTTAAGTAATAATTCCAGAGCCATGAGAGATTGACACGATGTATGAAGTCAATTCAATATTGAATCGGTTATGGTAAAGTTCTTTCATCTCAGCTAGAAATGTGTCAACATAAGATTTTCTTACCAGGTTCAGTGTACAACCACCAAATCCTCCACCCATCATGCGACTACCTAATACATCTGATTTGTCTCTTGTTTGATCTACAAGGAAATCGAGCTCTGGACAGCTTACTTCGTACTTGTGTTGTAACCCCACGTGTGATTCATAGAGCAACGAACCAAGTTTTTCCCATTCTCCTGATTCCAGTAATTTGACAGCCTCTAGTACACGTTCATTTTCCTCGATCACGTAACTGCACCGACGATGGATCAAACTAGAAATCTTTTCTCTG
Organism: Cyclobacteriaceae bacterium; assembly: GCA_028285685.1. Taxonomy (GTDB): domain Bacteria; phylum Bacteroidota; class Bacteroidia; order Cytophagales; family Cyclobacteriaceae; genus Ekhidna. The sequence goes on from JANQOR010000023.1 coordinate 61,709, forward strand.
ATGTTTTTGAGGTGAGCTGAAGTTGCATGCCGAAGAAACCTAACGTTGTTGTCAGTTTTTTGTATTTCCCGTAATCCGTTTCTGCACTCTTCCTGCCGCTGATTAAAAGGAGTATCGATCAGTGAATGCTTCACCTGCGTATTCAGAAGGACCCACTTAAGATTATCCATTTTCAGTCGCAAATAAGTCGCTTCGTGGTTTTCACAATCTAGCTGGATAGCGTGATCTTTTTTTCCCAGCATTGAAGCATACTGATCCATGATTCCGCACTCAACGCCTACGAAATTGTGTTCGGCTCGCATGGCAACAGTGGCCATTTCTTCCCGGTTTAGACCTAGTCGAAACAGCTCGTTGAGTCCGTAAACGAGGCAATTTTCAAGAGCAGCGGAGGAAGAAAGACCGGCTCCAACAGGGATGTTTCCAGAAAACACCAGGTTAAACCCTGCGATCTTTTTGTTGATGGCCGACAGCTCCTTGATCACTCCAAGAACGTAGTTAGCCCAACTTCCCTTTTTCAAGGGCTGAAGCTTATTGGGATCTACCAGAATTTCCTCGTCATAGTCTATTGAGTAGATCGAACATTCCTTCTCTCCAGATTCGGAGAAGCCGCCGACCATGTACCTGTCGATTGCCGCTGGGAGTACATACCCCTTGTGATAATCCGTGTGTTCCCCAATAATGTTGATCCTACCTGGAGAGGCAACTAGAAGGGGTGCTTGATTGAACCTGGCTGTAAATTTTGATACTACTTCACTGATAAGCGTCTCCACCTCTTGTGAATTTAGGGTTTAAGCGAAATAAATGTATATGGCCAACACTATCATGCAAATAATTAGACCGAATAATCTGACCTGTTTCCACGGCGTGATATCCACCTCTTTCGTATAGGATTGTTCATATTCGAATCTTCGTGGTTTGAGTTTTCCAATTAAGAGCATGACTGCTACATTCAATATGAAAAGAACTGCCAGGACATGGAGAAAATGTGGATATTTTTCAGCACCTACAGCTGGTTTAATCACAAATTGGCTTATTGTGTAGAGGATAACTCCAGAAAGAATACCAATTTTAGCGGCAAGTGCGGGAACATATTTGGTTAAATATCCAACGACGATAATGGTCAGAATCGGAATGCTGTAACATCCGTTTACCTCCTGCAAGTAGCCAAAAAGTCCGTCCGGGGCCTTTGCGATCAAAGGCGCAATACCCATAGAGAACAAAGCCAAGACAATCCCGAATCGTTTGCCAGACCTGACCACCTTAGCTTCATCGGCTTCCTTATTGAAGTACTGTTTGTAAATATCAAAACCAAACAATGTCACCGAACTGTTCAGGGCTGAATTGAATGAACTTAAGATCGCTCCAAAAAGCACCGCTGCGAAAAAGCCTACCAATCCAGCGGGCAGAACTTCTGTCACAAGCCTGGGATAAGCCTGGTCCGGATTATCTAACGTACCACCAAAGAGATGATAAGCAATAACTCCAGGGAGAACGACTATTAAGGGACCAAGAATCTTGATGAAAGAAGCTAACAGTAGTCCCTTTTGACCTTCCTTGAGGTTTTTGGCGCCCAGGGCACGTTGAATGATTGCCTGGTTAGTGCCCCAGTAAAAGAGCTGAACCAGCATCATACCAGTAAAAATGGTAGAAAAAGGTACGGATGCAGACTCATCTCCTAACGACCTGAATTTTGCAGGATTGGATGTCATCAGGATGTTGATTCCGTTGAACACATTTCCATCACCTATCAATACAAGCCCGAAAATTGGAATGAGCGAACCTCCAATGATGAGGCCTACAGCGTTGATTGTATCGGAGACTGCAACGACCTTTAGCCCACCAAAGATGGCGTAGATCGATCCAACAATCCCGATTGCCCAAACCGTAGTCCACAGGGCAGCTGTTTCGGATGTTCCGAGAAGTCGCGGAACGTCAAACATCGTATTGATGGCCAATGATCCTGAGTAAAGGACAATTGGTAGCAGTACAACCATGTATCCGCTGAGGAAGAGTGCTGATGCAATGGTTTTTGTTGTCTTATCATATCTTCTTTCCAAGAATTGTGGAACAGTAGTCAACCCTCCTTTAAGGTATCTGGGCAGAAGAAATATGGCGGTGACGACCATAGCAATAGCTGCCAAGGTTTCCCATGCCATAACAAGTATGCCTTCCTTGTAAGCACTTCCATTCAAACCGACAATTTGTTCGGTAGAGAGATTTGTCAATAGGAGTGATCCTGCAATAACGACTCCCGTGAGACTACGTCCTCCAAGGAAGTAACCGTCAGCAGAACTCTCGTTGGTTTTCCTGCTCGCGAAATAGGAGATAAGGGCCACAAGTAGAGTAAATCCTGCGAACGCTGCTAACTGCATACTTATTTAATGATCGGTTTAATAATAAATGAATATTGATATTCAGTTGGGGGGATCATGTATTCGTCATGCACCATCCTGCCCCATGAGGTATCTCCACCGACACCCATTTGCAGGTGATCAATGTTCCATTGAACAATATCACCAAATTGGATATCTGCGCCATGTCTTGAAGTAACTGGTACCAGACCCGAAGCTGATTCACTGCCTTTTTCTCCGGGAACGAAATCTAGTTCTTGCCTTTTAAACGGCCAGACACTTCCGTTCAGTAGTTGATTATCAGTAGGTGTGGCTGTGAGCCTCATTTTATTTGATTCTACACTTATCCATCTAATATCTGTTTTGTTCCCTGTTTCCTGTGGTCGTGAATACCGATGGAATTGATCTTTTACATCTCCTGTCCAAATACCAACTTCCCCAGAAGTTTTTCTATCCCAATAGGTTTCATGCGGCCCACGACCATACCACCTAACTTTGCTAAAATCGGGGGGTAGGAGGAGGGTGAGTCCCAATCTGGGAAGGTTGGGGAGATCTCTTTCTAAGGGCTTGAAACGACAGTCGATTTGCAATGATCCATCACCTTGAAGGACATGCCATACGGTAAGCTGTGCTCCGGAATTTGCCGGGTAATAGGTCAATTCAAATTGAACACCTCCCTCTGTCTGCGTTGGTCCGGATGTCAAATGCGACTGAAGATTCTCAGTTGATTCTTTCCAAATGCTTGCCCAATTCTGCATGCCATTCCCAAGATCATTATCTGTCGGCGGGCGCCAAAAATTGGGAAGAATCGAACTGGTGATATTTTGCCCATCGATGGACCACTCCTGAATTGCTCCGCTCTGAGAATCTATCAGCAATTGCACATTTTCATTAGATATTTTAAAAGTGTTCTCACTTAACCCTATCGCCAACTGTTCAGTGACCTTTGGAGATGTTACAGATTGAAATGGTTGTAGTACAAATTGTTCAAACGCAATAACATGCCCTTTTTTCAACAATGGATCAGCTTCGGTGGTTATCAGTTTGCAGATCAAGACGTATTCCTGATTTTTTGAAAAGACGGGGATAGGAAGTCTAAAAGTGACATCTGATTGCGGAGGAGTTTGAAGATCAAGAATACGTCCACCACTTACTTTTCTACCTCCTGCTAGCACCTGCCACTGTAGGTCAACCTTGTCAAGGGCTTTGAAAAAATGCTTGTTGAACACGGTTATTTTTCTGCTCCTTTGGTTCCATGTGAATCCCGCTGGTTGATAGACTTTTTTTACTTCAAAAAGATGTGGATGCGGATTTCGGTAGGGATCTACTAACCCGTTATTGAGAAAATTGCCATCAGTAGGCATGTTAGGCTCGTAATCATGGCCGTAGGCCAGGTATGGGTTTCCATTTTCATCCTTATACTCAAGGCTTTGATCCACCCAGTCCCAGATAAATCCCCCTTGTAGCACTTCGTATTTTTCAATGATGTCCCAATAGTCTTGCAGGTTTCCAACGGAATTGCCCATGGCATGTGCATATTCTATCATGATGCCAGGTTTGGTTGGATTACCTTCAGCATACTCGATAAGGGATTGGGGACGAGGATACATTGGGCAAAAAATATCTGTATAGTTCTCTTTTTCAGCGGGCTCATATTGCACAAGTCGAGCGCTGTCATTCTCTTTTAACCATTTATAGGTCTCTTCGAACACCATGCCATGACCAGCCTCATTTCCCAACGACCAGATTATAATGGAAGGATGATTCCTGTCACGGAAGTACATGCTCTGAGTACGCGCCATATGTGCCGGTAGCCAGCTTGTTTCATTGCCGAGCTGTGTCTCATCACTCAAAGCCAAAGGGTGGCTTTCAATGTTTGCTTCATCGACCACATACAGACCGTACTGATCACACAAGTCGTACCAATGAGGATGATTGGGGTAGTGACTGCTTCGCACCGCATTGATGTTATGTTCCTTCATCAACCGAATATCCTGTTCCATTCGCTCCTTTGAAATAATATGACCTGTAAATGGATCTGTCTCGTGCCGATCAACTCCCCGAATGTAGATGGGCTTCCCATTTACCAATAACTGACGGTTTTCTATCCGAACATTTCTAAATCCTATTTTTTTTCTGATGTGCGAGCTGTTCTCTCCGTTACTGAGGGTGAGTTCTAACTCATACAGGTTGGGTACCTCAGCAGACCATTTTTTTACATTATTCACAGTGCCTTTAAATGCCACCGTTGAGGTGTCCATCGAAGAAATGGATATTGCTTCTTCCTTCGCAAGGACAATATTGCTTTCATCGTTTAGAGTTAGCCGGAGTTTCCCTTCTGCACGGTTGGCATTTAAGTTCTGAATATCTACCGATACATTTAGAATGCCATTTTCATGCGCTTCGTCGAGATCGGCCTGAATCTCAAAATCTGTTATCGAAATTTTTGGTTGAGCATATATGTAAACCTCTCGTTCGATTCCACTCATGCGTAGCATGTCCTGGCTCTCCAGGTAACTTGCATCACTCCAACGAAACAATTGAGCGGCTAGCTTATTTGTCCCACCTTTTACCAGCGAGGTGATGTCGAATTCGGCGGGTGTTTTGGATCCTTGCGTGTAGCCCGCAAATTTTCCGTTGACATAGAGATACATGGCTGATTTCACCCCGGCAAAGTGGAGGATAATCTTTTCAGAAAGCCAACTTTCATTAAGTTCGAAATCATGGCGATACGTTCCAACAGGATTATATTCTTGTGGCACATTTGGCCATTGCGTCTCAAAGGGATATCGTTCATCCAGGTAAATCGGGTTTCCATAGCCATGCACTTCCCAGTTAGCGGGCACGGGAATGGTTTTCCATTCGCTATCATCTAGTAGTGTATCGTAAAAATGCCTGAGCCGATCCTTTGGTGATTCCACCCATTGAAATTTCCATTCACCATCCAGGGACTTGAATCGCTTAGATTTTTCCAGCACGTTTTCCTCGGCAAGTGTCCCATTTTCAAAAGCAAAAAAATCAGCCCTCGGTGAAAGCTTATTGATTTCAAAAACCGTGTGGTCGTAATGTAGATTTTGCTGTTGCTCAGGTTCAAATGGGGAACACGACAGGCAGACAATTAGCAGGAGCAGGGACGTATTAGAGTGTGGCATGTGCAGTCCTTGTGGATCGGTGAAACTAATACAAACTGACAATAGTCACCCCATCCAGGCAACCCTAGCATCCTATTACTTTCAATTCTCACTAAATGTTTAATATGCAACATGATTCTTACCATAGATATCATCAACGCTATTGTTGTCTTCGCCTTGTTTTTAACCGCACTATTAATATGGATCAAGAGCAGCGATTCCAGTAAGTGGACCAGTATTTTCTTTATTGTCTGCGTGATAAGCTATGTGATCATCGAGTACGTTCCGAGTGCAATTCCCAGATACATCATCATAGCAGGCCCCTTTCTGCTGCCATTTGCATTTTGGTTGGTTACAAAGAGTTTGTTTTCTGACCATCCATTGTCTACAGTCAAAATGCTGTCTTTTGGTATCCTTGCTCTTGCTTTTTATTATGGACTCTATTTTGCGAAAAATAGTTTTTCAGGAACCTGGAATCAGCTGACCTCACTGCTTTCCCGGACTGTTTCACTGATGTTTGTAATTCTTGCTATTGTGGAGGCACAAAGAGGGCGAAATGCAGATTTGGTAGAGTCCAGAAGGAAAAAGAGATCCACTTTCACCTATGTAGTTAGCACGCTCTTGATATTGACCCTGCTGGCTGAATTAGGCCTATCGTACGAGGAGCAGACTTTGCCTAGGCTCCTACAACGATCAGCAATACTTCTATTCAACGCCTACTTCATTGTTGTCAACGTCAGGTGGGAGAATGCTTTTTTTTCTGCGCAATCAAAAAAGTCGGTCGTTACTGACCCCGTACTAGCTGACAAGATTCAGTCGCTCGTGATAAATGAAAAATTGTATCGCAAAGAGGGACTCACGATCGGGCAACTATCTGAACACTTAAGCGAGCAAGAGTATAAGGTAAGACAAACCATCAATCAACAGTTGGCTTATCGGAATTTTACTGATTACATCAATTCCTTTCGAATACAAGAAGCCAGGGAAATCCTCGCTGATCTCGAGCAGAGGGATTTGACGGTGCTGGAAATCGCCTACCGAACCGGCTTTAATTCAATTGGTCCCTTTAACAGAGCTTTCAAAAGAGCCACCGGACTTACGCCTACCACATTCAGAGACCAGGCTTTGGCCTGAAAATGCTAGCCGATTTCAGAATCGGCTAGTATTCTTCATTTTAGGCGAGATTAGGTTTCTACTATCCACGTTTTTTGATCAAAATTTTAAACGATGGATCCGAATCAACTCCTACAAACTTTTCAGCGTATTTTACTCACTGACTTTCTCCGCTATTTCATTCCGGCGAGCTTGGCCTTTATCCTGCTTTGGGTGCTATTAAATAGGAAGATTGCTCATCGGTTTATCCAGAAGCAGAAACCAAAAAAGGAAATGTTCTGGTTCGAGTTTAGATACTCCATAAGTACGGTGCTGATCTTCGCCAGTATCGGACTAGGGATAGTCACATTGAAGAATTTGGGTGTGTTTGATATTTATAGTCGAATTGAAGATCATGGCTGGATCTATTTCACTTTTTCAATAATTCTAATGCTACTTTTCCATGATGCCTATTTTTACTGGACACATCGCCTGATGCATCACCCGAGGATCTTTAAACGTGTGCATCGTGTCCATCATCTGAGTACGAACCCCTCGCCTTGGGCTGCATATTCCTTTCATCCATTTGAAGCCATTATACAAGCTCTTGTGCTTCCCATTTTACTTTTTATCATGCCTCTCCATGGTGTGGCCATTCTGATTTTCCTGGTGTATATGATTGTCCGTAATGTTTGGGGCCATCTGGGCTATGAGTTATTTCCCAAAAGTTTTATGCAGGCAAAATGGTTGAACTGGCACACAACCACAACGCACCATAGTATGCATCATTCCCACTCAAATAGTAACTATGGTTTGTATTTTACATGGTGGGATAACTGGATGCGAACGACCCACAAAAACTACAAAAAATCATTTAATGAGGTGACCTCCAGGTCGAAGAAAAGAGCAGCAGTCTTGCTTTTATTGGGATTGTCATTTTCATCGAATGCTCAATCGCCTGAGGGTCATTGGATGACTTTTGATGAACGGAGTGACCAACCTCTTTCAATCATTAAGATTTATAAGAATCTCACTGGAAACATGTATGAAGGTGTGGTTGACAGTATTATAGTGCCACCACATCTGATGGAAGACGGGGTATGCTCGATGTGCAAGGGGCAGAAGAGCGGTCAAAGAATTGTAGGAATGGAAATGCTTTGGGGCTTCCGCAAATCAGCCGATGAGTGGAAGGATGGAAAAATTCTGGATCCTGAATCAGGAGACCTGTATAGCAGTAAAATTTGGTTCGATAACGCGGACGAAATCTTCGTTCGTGGCTATGGGGGACCGTTTGATCTTTTCTACAGAACTCAAAAATGGAGAAGAATAGAGGGTAGTAGTGACATTGAAGGAGTTTGGGAATCAATAGATGATCGGTTTTCACAGCCTCGGGCACATATTGAACTCCGTGTGATGTATGGTGAATTAAAAGGGTTCATAAAAAAGTTTTTTTTGCTGCCACATGAAGGAAACAACCCTATATGCATCGAATGTGAAGATGAATTGAACGGAAAGCCGATTGTGGGAATGAAAATAATGACAAACTACATTCAAAAAGGCGATCGATGGACAGGTGGATCGGTAATGGATCCGGGGAATGGGACTACATACGCTTCTTCCTTTTGGTTGGAAGGAGATGATACCTTGGTTATTCGAGGTTATTGGGGACCATTTTTCAGAACACAGCGATGGAAGAAGGTCGGCGATTAAAATTTTTTTCTATGATATGTAGGTATTTACCTACATATTTTATTTATTTGTAGGTAAATACCTACATATGGAAAAGCGAAGAGATGTATTTCAGGCAATTGCAGATCCAACACGGAGGGAGATCATCAATTTATTGGCGGTAAAATCGATGAACCTGAATGCGATTGCGGAAAATTTTGACACCAGCAGGCCTACCATATCGCAGCATGTGAAGCTTTTGCAAGAGTGTGGACTGTTGGAGGTCAAAAAACAGGGACGGGAGCGCCACTGTGAAGTTCAGCTGGTCAAATTAAATGAAGTTGCGATGTGGGTGAATAAATACAAGGCGTACTGGAACAAAAAATTGGACGCCTTGGAAGACTTCTTAAACGACACTAACAAATAGAAATATGGAAAACGATCCTGGCAAAATCACCAAATACGAAGATGGGTATAAGGTGGCATTCGAACGGACTTTCAATCATGACATTCACAAGGTTTGGGAGGCCATCACAGATCCTGAAAAACTTAAGTTTTGGTTTACAGACATCATCATGGATGATTTCAAACCAGGAGGTAAGCTGACGATCTTAGACAGAGAAGAAGGTAAGAACGCCACGCATGGCGAAATAGTGTCGATTGACCGTCCAAACCGCTTTGAGTATATCTGGGACGGAGATTTGGCGGTTTGGGAATTGTCGACGACGGACGAGGGCAAATGCAAATTGATCTTGACCTATGGTAAGATCCATCCTGATTTTATCCTCAAAACACCAGTGGGCTGGCACTTGCTTCTTGACAGACTTGGCGGGATGCTGGGAGGAAAACATGAAATCCTTTCATTTGGAGAAAGCACGGCAGATGAGCCTGAATTTCAGCAGATGTATGCTGTTTATAAAAAGCTTGTACTGGCAAGTTTTCCTGAATTGGATTTGTCAGACAATTGAGAAACCCCGTCGGATTGATGGTTGAAGATTGATTATTTACGAATCTTAATCATCCGCTGAGAATTTCTTCACCCTGTTGAATTAACTTTCAACAAGCATGGGTTTGCTGAGTTTTGATATTTGGTCTTTTTTGCTGATCGTGGGTGTTGGCCAGGGCATCATTATGTGCCTGGTGGTTCTGCGGAGAGCCTCGCCTCTATTTCTAAAGATTCTTTTGGTTCTTCTGTTGATCCTAACGGCAAATCTGGCGGAGTACCTCTTGCTTAATTCAAGGTATTATGTCTATGTAATCCACTTGATGCGTGTTACTCATCCGTTTCTATTTCTGATCGGGCCATTGTTTTATCTATTCATTAAAGCTCAGCTAGACAAAGAATTTAGGTTTTCGCTATGGAGTACTGTCCACTTAATTCCATTTTTGGCAGCTGTCGTGTATTCATACCCGTGGCTTACTGCGCCAGCTGATTTTAAGCTGTTTGTTTTTGAAAGAAGTCTACAAGCAAAGCCAGTTGGCTTTGGTATCAAAGGGTTTTTGTACCCTTTTATTCATATTCTTCAAACACTGTCATACGTGGGGTCTGCCTTTCTCTTGTTAAGAAAATTTCGAAAGACAAATACCTCAATCACCTCAATTTCACTCAGTAGATTGAAATTTCTCTTGCAATTCAATAGAGCGTTTATGATCTATTGGAGTTTACAGATGATGGGGTTGTTTGGCATCATGATAGCACAGTATTACGTTCTCTACATTGATTATGGATTGGCGTTGCTCAATTCGCTGTTTATCCAGTTTCTGTCTTTTAGTTTGTTGCTCAGACCGGACATCATTTCGGAAGCACCACTTGTGAAGAAATACCAGGGGTCCTCACTCGGTGATGATGCACAGCGGGAGTTGCTTCAGAAAATCACAACAGCCATAAAAGAAGATGAAATGTACCTGGATGGTGAGCTAACGCTTCAAAAATTCAGTGATACACTCCAGGTAAATAAAAACTATGTGTCACAAGTCATCAATCAAGAGTTTGGATGTGGATTTAATGACTACATCAATTCCTTTAGGGTCGAAAAGGCTCAGGAACTTTTGTTGGACCCTTCTTATGACAATATGAAACTTCTGGGAATTGCCTTTGAAACTGGCTTCAACAACAAAACCAGCTTTACACGTGTGTTCAAGAAGAAAACCGGCGCTAGTCCTTCCGATTATCGTCAACAACTGATCTCCGCTCGGGAAAAAGTAGGGAACAATTGACGATTTGTGCCTTCTTTTCCTTGAAACAGCTCAAAATTGAATCATTACCCAAATGACTTAAATTTTTTAAAATGAGGCTGTTCAAACTAACCTTTGCAATTCTACTTCTACTGCAATTCCTTTCATGTGGGGAAGATGATTCCACTGATCCAATAATGGATCCGGAGGAAATGGAAGAGGAACCCGGACCAGATCCGATCACCTTGAATGAAAGCGTTTGGGTAGATCCAACAATCATAGGTGACGATCACACGGATCTTAGAGTACATGTGTGGTTTGAGTCTCAATTGATAGATTTCGACGATACCTATACAGCTAAATCGGCTAGCTATACAATGGGTCGACGGGCTCTTCGGGAACAATTGATTGGAGAGTTAAAAGCACTGAACGAAGAATCCATGACGCTAGCACAAAATGCGGTCGATTCACTGATAGCTGCGGATGTCATTCATTCTGTAGAGCCTGGTTGGATCGTGAACGGGTTCACATGCAGAATAAATGGGGGCGGGGTGGTTGCCTTAATCCATGTTCCGGGTGTTCATACGATTTTCAATTCATTTGGTCCAGGGGTAGCCTCGGTTCCAAGTGGACTATCTTTTTATACACCTTCAGGCGTTGATTTCACTTTCGATCCTGATCAGGAACAGGTTTCCTGGCACCTGGATTCGTTACGTGTTCCTAAGGTTTGGACGGAACTTGGCATCACTGGAAAGGGTGCAAAAAATGTAGTACACGACTTTGGTTTCTCGTTCGATGTAGAACCCATCAGTGAATCGATCTATACAAACCCCGGTGAAGTTCCGGACAACAACATCGATGATGATGGAAATGGATATGTAGACGATTATCATGGCTATGATTTTGAAAATAAAACCTCAAAGGTGAATGTGGGATCGCCTAACAATAGGGGGAGTATTCATGGGAATTCGGTTGCAACCATTATCTGCGGCAGAAAGGTGGATGGAACAGCTTATGGAGTGGCTCCGGATTCAAAGTGGGCGGCCGTTATGGGACTGAGGACCTATGCTGAAAACATTGAGTGGGCGTTGGAGATGGGGTTCGACACCTACACTATGAGTTTTTCGATTATCGGCTTGAATGACCAAAGGGGCTACTGGCGGAAAATAACGGAGCATGCGGCTTTGTGCGGACTGTTCCTCATATCTGGTGCAGGGAACAACGGACTTGGGTCTGTCCCCCAAATAAGAACCCCTGAAGATATTCCTTTTGCGCTTTTTTGTGTGGCTGGTACTAATCAATTTGGAATTGTTCCGGCAAGTTCTAGCAATGGTCCAGTAGATTGGAATACGCATCACTACAGTGAAGGGGAGGTGTCCAAGCCTGATTTCACCACATTTAATTCTGATATCAAGAGCATAGATTCAAATGGTCAGGCGCCCATTTCGCTGAACGGCAACTCCTTTGCAGGACCACATTTAGCGGGAGTGATTGCGCTTATGCTTGAGGCCAATCCGGATTTGAATGTGTGGGAAGTGAGAGAGATCCTGGTTAACACGTCCAAGGACATTCTCGATGCAGGAGTAGACACTAAGACTGGACATGGTCTAATTGACGCTTATGAAGCCGTGAAAGCTGCGATGTAAAATTTAGCCTAAGGTGTCCTTTTAAGTATTTTCCAGACTCAACTGAAGTCGGTTCGTGACGTACTCAATTTCGTTTCTGGTAAGACGCGTAGATCGCCTTTTGATTTTGGCATTGACCTTGGCAAGATCTTCGTAATACGCAGCTTCATAGCCGTACTCTTCCTTCTTCAACACATAGTCATAAGGTCCTCTCTGCGAAATGAATTTTACAAAAATCGGAGCGGTCTCAATCGCAAGAAACAGCAACAGAATAAACCAGTGTGCTATCCGGATTGCTCCACTTTTTTCGGTGAGCCGACTCAGCGCCTCCATTCTTGATGCGAGACCTGTTAACTGGCTTTCCTGAACTTCGGACAAAGCAGAGTTAACACCCTGATCAACGATCGCGAGGGCGTTTTCCTTTTCGTCAATTAAACGGCTGTTCTTCGCCACAAGTATTTTAAGTTCAGCCTCAACTTTGTCGGCGTCAGCTTTTTTGATCGCATAAATGGGACCTGCATTTCGACGCTTAGAGCCCCCGGTACCATCAGCTTCTTCCTGTGCTATTTTACTCAACTCATCCCGTTTTTTTGTTTTTTCAGTTACCTCATCCTTAAGCGATTGGATTTCGGCACTCAAGCGCTGCCTTGTCTCATTAAATCTACTTTTAACCACCTGCTCCTGTTGGACCATGTCTTCCTGGATCATAAGTGAAATCTCACTATCGATTTCTTTTTCGAAGATCTTAAGTTCAAGAGGCTTGGCTATTACCACCGAGATGATAATGGCTAAGATCAGCCTGGGAATCGCTGCTAGGAATTCCTGACGTGATTCCCCGTTTTTTCTCATGCTGGATACGATGAATCGATCTAAATTGAAGATCATCAGTCCCCAAAGAAGACCAAATATTGCCGCTATCCAATAGCTATCAAAAACTGTAAAAAGTGCGTAACCACCTGCTAATGCAGCAAATACACCAGTGAAGAAGATGGTGGCACCAATGCCGACATACTTACTGGATTCTGAGGGACAATTTGACAGGATCGATCTATTTGCTCCTGCACATAACCAAAAAAATTCTTTTAACCTGTTCATACGATAGCAACGAAGGCGTAGATGCCTTTGTTATACAAGCACTGTCGCAGATATCGGTTTTGTTATTGCTGTCCTAAACTCAGAGGCATATGCTCGAATTCCTCGCAGGTAGGAATGTGATCTATTCCATATAACGAAAAGGGCTATATAGGGAAATTCTCACAACCAAGAGTCCTAGCCTTTGGAGGAACAATTGTTCAGAAGGTTGAAAAGAAGATAGGAAAACGACCTCCGCCCATCTCAATCTGAAGTCAGACTTCTTGTTATCTACCCTGAAATATTGAAGACCACCGCAGGCGAGCCCTCCATAATTTTTGCAGCAAAATCTGCCACAGAGGATGCATTTAGGCTTGTTTTGAGTGACGTGATGCTCATCACATTTTCTGTAGATGGTGTCAGGATAACATGTTCCTTATCTTCAGTTCTGGTCACTCCTTCCGGGGCTGATTGGTCGGTCGGAAAGGGGCTTTCTTTCAAAAATTGACTGGCCTGCAAGCTCTCATTATATTCATACAAAAATCCTGGATGAAGTTTTCCGGGATGTAAATGAAAATCTAGTTTGTAGAAACTACCTGAAAACAGGAATAGCATAATATTCAGATCGAGGTTATCCTTTCGAATGAGTGAAAATGGATCAGCGTGTGGATAAACGTCGACCATAAAATCCGGCCAGCCACTTACTGCAACAGAATTGATAAGGAAGCCTGTAGTTGTTTCAGCAAGAAATTGTTGTTTTAGATTGGAGGATAGGTCTGCTTCGACCGTATGACCAATTGAGAAGGCTCCACAGATAAACGCGTTGACCCAATTGTGGTCTACATGGAAAAATCGAATGCTTTCATTGGGTAGAAGATCAAGATCTGGTATGAGATATCGGAACGGGATTCCTATCAGTTTTCTCCAGTTTTCAAATTTGCTAGCCACATGATCGGGTAGCGACGTGATTTGAGGAGAATCAGTAAGAGGAAGGTTGAATAGGTTCTTATAGCCCGGCTGTTCTTTCAATGCCGACAATCGCATTGCCATTGTGGTTTCGCTTTTCCACTTAAAAAACTCAGTGGAGAAATCAACATCGTTCAAAGCAGTTAATCTCCCAAGTTCGTAGGCAGCAGCATACGTGGCGTCCTCCACACCTGTAGGATCTGATAAAATCAAGTCATTTGGCTCTTTCGGAATTTCTACTCCTGATGAGGTAGTCAGCAAAGGGAAATTCGGATCAATTCCTGTCAAACTGATGGGTCCGGCAGCCAAGGGTCCACGATACCAGGCTGAAGCTGTGCCTTCTTGTCCTGGATGGAGGTTCACGTAGGGCAGTTTAGCAGCACCACTTCCAGTGGTGTCGCTCGCGGTTGGGTCGAGTGCCATCGGAGCAAAACCTCCAGCAAGGTTGGAGATCAATCCGTGAAATGTGCTTCCGGGCATTTTAGCCATGTGTTTTATGATTCCATAGGACTTTTCTGTCTTTTGAATGGAAAATGCTTGTTGAAGTGCCTTGGCGAAACTTTCTGAAGTGTCAAACAGTTTCTGATACACTGATAAATTTGTACTAAAATCTATATTTGAAATTGCCGGATCGGCGGCCGCAAAGGAATCATTGATCCTACCTGCAATAGCCTCAGAGATGTAGTACAGCTCTTCGTCAAATGCGTGGAATTGCCATTTGTACAAATAGGGAAAAATGTAGTTTCCATCCTTTTGAATGCCCTGAAACGAAAACCCATCTCCATTTACCACATATTGATTTTCGAGGGAAACCAGGTAGACGGTACTGTTATGCCCTTTTTGCGGTAACCTGTTGCACAAAAGAACTGCGTGCTCCTCAATGTCATCGATCGGGTTTCGTTGATTGCTGTCCTTTATTCGGGCGTAGCTCAAATACTGGAGCTCGTCCGTTGTTGTCGGAATAAGTTGTGTAGCCAATGAATCGGAGCCCGACGGAATCTCAATGTAATTGATCTTACCAGGAAGATGCGATAGATCTTCCTGAGTGAGTGGGGGTGATCCTGCTTTTGTAGGATCAGACGACTCGGAATCGAACAAAGAAGCAAGTGTACTAAGTTCCACGCCATTACATTCTTTCACTATGGTTTCACTTTCGTCTATAAGCAAAAGAAACAGCCACGGAGCATTGGTACTTAATTTACTCTTGGCAGGCAATGGTGTTCGCTCCCAGGGCAGCGTACTTCTTGTCAGGACCAGGGATGGTAGCGTTGCTTCATAATCCCCTTTGCCTCCGGTTGGAGGGTAGTTTGTCTGAATAAGTGATGTATCTAGTTGGAAGCGTGGACCGGTAACATGGAAAGAAAGTGACTGACTTTCGAAACTAGGGTATTTGACAGCGTCACCGTCCTTTACCTCAAGGTTTTGTGTTACAGAAACGGAATAGACCCCGTCTTTCAAAACCGGCTTGTGGAAATCGTAGAAAGTAATCGAATTATCTGCCATTCTCTAGTTCGTTGATGCTACATTTCTTTTATAACCGGTGTAGGGGAAACTAACTCCCTCAGGGGTAGGTTTCATATCAAGGTAATCCCATTCGTGACTGGAAATGGTAATTGAATCCGGTGATTTTTCCGGAGGACGGGCTGATATTTCAACTCCGGAAAGAAGTCCCTCCAACAGATCATTTCCACCAAGCTGTGGAGGAGATGCCAGAGCACCAGTTGGCTGCCAAAGCGCGGCAGGCATGTTTTTGATTGTTGCTGTAAACTGAAAATGGGAAGTTATTTCTTCTTCAGTCATTGGGCCTCCATCTTTAGAAATGGTAACAGTGAGATTTGATGTGGAAAAGTCCTCTTTCGTATTAGCCATGGGTTGGATCCCAAAGTCCTTACTAAATACTGCAAAAGGAAACGTGGTGATCTGTTGTTTGCCTGTGGTGGTGTCAGAAAGGGTATATAAGATTTTCACGTCGCCAGTTGCAACGCCAGTAACTTTGCCAGTCGTCTTATCCACAGTTGCTATCTTGGTGTCTGAACTAGTCCATTTACCTCCAGTCTGACTTTGCGTCGGCATTGTAATGTTAGCGCCCACCTCCACAAAATAGGGAATGCTCATCTTCGAGATGATCGCTTTGACCGGTACTGCAGTTGAGCATACGACACTCAGTTCTTTTGCATTGACCACATGGTAGGTTGGTGTGGACTTGCTTGCGATGATTCCGTCTGACACGGTGCAGGAAATAACCTTGTCCGCAGCAGGCAGGAATCCCGTATTAAATTCATCCCAACCAATTGGTTCAAGCGCTGCGCGAGATTCGCCGAAGGAAATGCCGACAGTAAACGAAACCAGTACATGCACATGTACACTGGCATGACCAGAAAAGGAGGGTCCCCAGACCTCCAGGTCAGCGCCAAGGTCGAAGTTCACACTGGTATGAATGGTAAATAACCACAAATCAATATTTATGCTTGCTGATACGCTGAGGTCTACGTAGATCTGACCCGTGTAATGATAGGGCTTCCAATAGATGATGAAGTCTGCACCCATGGCAAAGTAGACATGGATCGAAAAGTCACCACCAGCCTGGAAATTTGCCATCATATGTCCACCGGCCATCAATGCCTGCGGCGTGATGGCAAAGTAAGACTGGGCCTTGACCGATAGGAGAGAACTCACATTCCAGTTCATTTCGAGGCGAGAAACCCTTGGGTAATATGGCTTTGGTGCATAAGTGGTGGCATATCCACCCATTGTGACAACAAAGTCACCCTCCCGAGCACCATTCCATTGTCCTGCTAGCTGATCCTTAAACACAACCAGCACTGCATAGCCTCCCGTGATATGTGCTTGAGGAACATAGATGTAGGATCCAGGAAGAAATACCCCATTGATTGCAAGAACCCCACGTTCCGGAATAAATCTGGCGACCAGTCCTACTTTTAATTTTGCTAGCGCAGGCGTCGGTTCATCAGTCTTTTTTGGAACCGGAAAGGACATATCGGAAAGACCGATAATATCGATCTCTAATTCCTGCTCCATCTGTACCACCAGCAGAACAAAGTTGGATACCATCTTAAAAGATTCTGCTCGAATTCCAATTGTACCCCAGAATCCACCATCAACAGGCATGAATTGCTCATTGAGCTCATCGGTGCTGGGTGGGGTCGAAGGATGGATTACAGGCTTGACAAGTACATAATTTTGAACATTACTTGGCTCAGGTAAGGTCATAGCCCGATTGTAACCAAAGCCTGCTGCTATGTCCGTCACACGAAGGAGAGGCGGCCCGCCGGCAGGTATTCTGAGAAAACCAAACACCACCACTGTAGTGATGCCATTTGGCAGATGAGCATAGGAACCCTCGATGGTGAGACTCGCTTTTGAATACTTCACGCAAAGCATCCCTCCGTACCCGTCGACAGAGGCTAAGCTTTTATGACCGGTGGAATCTACGACGGGGTATTTTACCGATTGCTCCTCGAAGAGGCCATCAATACTAAGTGGTGGTTTCTTGATATTCAGTGAAAGGCCATGAAGGCCGAGGTGATCCAAACTAAAGGGATCGAGCGTACTGGTTGCGGTGAATCCAATGAGTCCTATTTTCAAGGGACCTAAGGATAGGGAGCCACTCACGTCAACGTCTACCTTGCCATCCTTCAGTCCCAGGCTTATGTCACTGATCTCGATTGGTCCTATCTTTTTGCCAACCCTGTTAGGATTCTTTTTCGTGGTGGATGTCGATGTACTTGCAGCAGTTGGTGGCTGCATGTCGTTAACCGTCCCCGAAGAACTTAGAACATCAGTGCTTGTACCGATTTGTAGTGTTGCAGTGCAGTTAACACCTTTTTTGATTAATAACGGCAGTGGGCTAACTCCGGGCGGTAAGATTTCATTGATAGAGGTACATTGCGATTGAGTGAGAGCGCCCGTACTCACCATCAGTTGAAAACTCTTGATGGCTAGCTGTGCTTCACCTGGGAGGAAACCTTTGAGAAATGGTAATGCCGAAAGATCTATGCTGGCTCCAAAGCTTGCTGAAAGTACCTCTGTTGTACCATAGCTGGCAACCATAATATCTTCAACTGAAATGGAGAAACCATCTGGGACGATTTCGGCAAGGGCTGAGGAAAGAGATTGAACACGACTTTTGTCCAGCGTCAAAGAACTGCTGCCCGGAGTCGGCCGTATTACAGAAACCAGCCGACTGGTCGGACCCTGTCCTGCTTTGCTCAGGTCAAACTCTACTCCTTCGAGCGTTATGGAGAGGTACCTATTTTTAAACATTGGACCGTTTCATTCTTTACATATCAAAATAGTTTATATCCACTGCGCTGCATACCTCCAGGTCTGGCTGTTCGAATAGCCGATCATAGAATTCCGGTTTGGCTTTGACATGAGCCATGTCGAAATTCTTAAATGGATGATATTCAATTAGGTATTCGCCTGCTTCGCTTTCCAGCCGTTTGATCAATTCATCGGTAGATGTTCCGACCACCAGTCCCTCAACGTCACGGTTCCCTTTCCTTGCTCGGTTGCACTGGCTTTTGAGTCGGTAATCAATGAATGGTTTAGGATGGTCGGGAAGTTCTATTGGTTCTGGTTGCCGATGATATGGAACTTTGGTTCTGATGTTCTCCATCGCTTTTTCTGGATCAATAGTTCCATATCTGCTTCCCTCGGCAGGTGTGCAGCTTTCGATTAAGGCCATTTTCACATCATTGGCTGTTGCTTCCGGGTTTGCTTCGAAAAGTGCAGCAGCAACACCGGCCACAATTGCACAGGAAAAAGACGTCCCATTAACCTTGCGTATTTCCCCATTGTCCAGCGGGATTTCGACATCTACCCCCAAAGCAGCAATTTCAGGCTTTATGCATTTCCCATTTTCGTTATGAATCCTTCCAGAGAAGTTGGCCACTTGTCTGTATTGGTCTACTGCCCCGACACAAAGTACGTCCGGATGAATGCCAGGGGAGAGGACGGTTCCGTTGCCTTTGTTGCCTGATGGTGCGATGACGAGAATGTCTTCTTTTTTACAGGTTGCGAATGCTTTGTTTAGTATTGGCGACTTTGAGGAGACTCCGATTGGGCAACAGGCAATTTTGGCGTTTTGATCAATCAAGTCATCTAAGCCAAAAAGTAGATCGCACAGAATCTTGCCGTATGATTTGATATTGCGAGTTTTGGAATTAGATACGGCTGATTTGCAAGTTGCATGGCTTTCAAAATGACTATTGATCAGATAGAGAACTATATCTTGGTGAGTTTTTTTACTATCAATCAGGGTTCCAGCGTTTCTACGAGCATTCAATGTTAGGAGACAATTAGGAATTGAATTGGGACCGGAATCGAGTATAACGAACGAAAAATGTCTTGCGCTCACCATAGTTGATATAATGGAACTTCGTACATTCGATGTTGACTTGCTCATTTTTGTTTTACTGATGCATTTCCATCACCTATGTAAAAACCACCATAGATGGCCTGTAATATTAAGTTCACAGCAATCTCACCGGCGCACCAGGGATTAATTTCGTTCTTATGAGTTTCGGAATACGCCTGTCCTCGTAGATTTAGGCCCGAACCTATGATTCCTGGCAGGGGATCTAACACGTAGCAAGCTCTAACTATTTCTGCCTCCCGCTGGTCCTCCGGCAGTGCATTTTCTCCGTGTAATATTTTCCCAAGCAAGATTAAGTGAACAGCTTCAAAGGCAATATCTCCGACATCGAGAATTACGTTTATGACGATGATGTAGGTATCTCTTTCATCTTCATCCTCATATTTATATTCTATCCTAAGAATAAGAAAGTGAAATAGGAACTTTACAATTGGCCATGCAAAACAGCACCACCACTGGTATCCCCAGGTTCCCTCGAGTCTATCCAGTTGATTAACGTTTTGATGGTTAGGATCAGAATAGTGCTGTGCATAGCCATTGACGACAATAGAGAGAAGTAGAGAAGCCATCGATATTCCAGTACCCCAGTATCTCGTACCCGCTTCAGGAAAAGTATCAGTGGCCGCATCGCAAGCTGAATAGACTCCATCCAGTAGCTGCAAGATACCATACATAATAGCATCACGTTGCTTCTCAGTATAGCTCTGAGATATTGATTTTGACAGATCCAAATTGTTGCCTGTAGCAGGATTGCCAATTATTGTGATAGGGATGGCGAAAACTATCGAAAGGATTTCTATCAAGGAGGGGATATCATTTGAGGAGGACACTGCCTGATATAGTTGGCAGAGCTCAGAATCTTGATCTATCTCCTTGGTCAGCAGAGAGCTTAGCATGTTGCGAATATCAGGCACTCGAGATGTTAGTTGAGTTATCAATTTGATAACAATCTCTTTTGAGGTGTCGGCTTCCTGAGCTAATAGGGATTTTATCGAATTGAAAAGTTCCTCAGTTGTCATGGAACTGGATTCCAGCTGATCTAGTAAAGATTTGCTACTGCTTTTAAATGAATTTATCAGATCATCCGTGATAACTGCCTTCAGCTCAGTCATCATTGCTTGTATGGTATCTTCGTATTGCGTAGAAAATTGTTTGAAGTGGTCTGCTAACCCATTAAAAAGTGTTTCAAGTAGACTACTCTCGCCTGAGGCGGTTTGAGAATGTTGTGTTTTTACGTGCGGCAGGTCCTTGAAAGAAATTGAAAGACCACCATTTACTAGAGCGGTAGCGATATTTTTCAAGGTAGACATATTCAAACCTGGAATGTTTGGGATGTCCGGTATATCTGAGAGGCTAGCTTCAATCAAGTTAATTAGTGCTTTTGGATCAACATCACTACTTAGTGTGTGTAGCTGACCTAGGATTGGATCCAGCGTACTTTTTACCTGATCAGTAACGAATTCAAATACGCCATCAGGAATTGGGTCATCAACGTCAAAATCAGGAAGTTCAAAGTTCTCAAACTTACTTTTTATGGCTTCTATATTATCTTCTATTTGCAGCCACTGAAAACCGCTTGTGATCATATCTTGGATCTGGTCCGATGTGTTTAGTATATCATCCCAATTGTCAACCACCACATTCTTCACATCCATTACATCGTCCAATATGTCTTGTTTGCTACTCATTCGCTTAGCATTTAATGATAAAGAAGTAATTGGCAGTATTATCAGCTGTCATGTCAGGTACTTTTTTACCTACCACCTCGTATAGGTCAGGATATTTTGCCTGCGTAATTGACTGACCTTCAGCTTTTAGCCACCCAGTTGGAGGCTCTTTCCCACTAAAGGCAATAAGACTTCCCACCGGCATAACCTCCCCCGTTTTATCTTTTATCCGACCCTCATCGACATGTAAGTCGGTATTTTTCACTTTTACAAACTGTTCTGGTGTGCCAAATAAGTTCAGCCCAAAGTTTTCTTCGATTGAAATATTTGCCGGACTGTTGGTTTCACCGCCGGACAGAAAATCGATACGGGAACCAGTCCCGAGGTGTCCAGATTGGTCGATTGCTAATCCCAAGGATAGCTCTCCATTCAAAGTGGAGGTCTCCTTGTAAATAGGTACCTGGAAGTTGGTGTCCCAATAGCCTGGTAGGTTACGCACCGTAATGTTCAACATGACCACACCATCATCTCCTGAGATTTGAATATTTGAGAACTTAAAAACCAAGTGGTTGGCTGTTATGTATTCGTTTGTCCCATAGTAGGTGTCGATTATATGTGTTTTATATTTTAAGTACATATAATCATAAGCGACTTTACACGGTATAATGTAGCTAAGGCTTGGAACCTGTAATTCTGAAAGACTTGAATTAAGCTCAGCCAAGAACGTATCGTAGTTTTCGAGGAAGTAATCGAAAAACAAAGCGCCATTCACTCCTTGGAAGCAGCCAGTTCCATCGCCAAAACCTGAGGGAACTTCTTTTTGAATCGAAGGGCTGCCATCGACGGTTTTGAAGTTTTTCATGCTGTATGATTTTTTCCAAAAGAGGGTATAGCTGGGCCAGTCTTTGTCTCCCAAATTCAGTTGCTTAATAGCTGAAGCATTTTCTCTGAAAAAATCGGACCAGTTGTTGGGCTTGATAGAATCCTTTTGAAAGGAGGCCTTATTCGTATCTACAAAAGATGTTTTGTAATAGTTATTTGCGACAATCGCATAGGCTCCAGGCATACCTCCAAATCCTTCATCTAAGTTCTCAAGGAATTCAGTCGGATTATCATAGGGATCGCTTGGATTAGTATGAGGGTTGAATTTAAGGGGGAATCGAACATATCCTGAACCAGAAGTTGGAGGTTGGGTTGTTAAGGAACCATCAGGGAAATAATGTTTTTCATTAGGGTTTTGGTAAAGTTCAAGAGAAATGTTTTCATTTAAATTCACTCCATTAACCTCTGAGGCTGCACCAAAATGCATCAATTTAGAAGTGACATCACCGTAAGAGAAATCAAAGTCAATTTGAGTTAAAGGACCAAATTGAACCGGTAGCTTATCGATTGTTTCAAAGGATATATTAAGCTCATTTGGATAGGCTTTTTTATTTAACAGTACATTTTTTCCCAGTACTCCGAAGTATAAGGGTGCGTAGGAATGCCCCAGGTGATTGATAATGTCGACGTGCTTGGATCGTTTAGCTGAAATGGGGTCGCCGGTACCATTTAACAGTAGATTTCCGAATTGGAATTCAATTTGGGTACTTCTTGAGCCAGCACCTGGAGCTGCCGAAATACCATTCAGGGTGAAGGACAAATTCCAAGCGGTATCGGCTGATGGGGGTGCGATCGTTACATCGTTCTTAAAAGCGCAATACCAAACCAATGCTCCGTCTGTGTCACGAGGAAAAGGTCCGTTTACGGCACAAGGATTACTTGGACTAGCGGACTTGAGTGCAGAATAGAGAAGCGTGGTAAATTCATTTTGGACATTTTCTCGCAGGGTTCCGGGACGGACAGCAATGGAGAAATTGTAGTTCTCTTCACTCAAAACCAAGCCGGTTAGATTGGATGGCGCTAAAGTTGCTGTATTAGCTGGTGCAGGAGTTGTGGGGGAAGTTGGTGGTGTAAATCCAGCCCCTTTTAATGTATATTTTTTTTGATCAACCTGACTGATCGAGATGAGTACCTGCTGAGAAGCTGCATCTGGGTCTGCATTGTTGACGATATATATAACAGAAAGGCCTTCACCCTGAAGCTGATTTTCCAGCGAAATATCAAAGGGGTATGCTGTGTTAAATGTCTGTAATCCTGGTTTGATCATATCGATTTTTTTTACCTGGTTGTTGTTTTTTGCTGAGGAATCAGCTTGAGCCATCCCTTCCTGATCTCGCTAGAACTTTCATCTTCTTTCTGACTTGATTCCTTTTTGATTTTCAGTGTCCCTTCCGCTTCATCCCACCACTGCCATTCATAGCCGGGAACTGTAGGGAGGTTCAGCCGTAGATTTGTTGCATCATTCTCATTCGGCTGAAGAATTGGCCCAGTTTGGAACCACATGTTCAATTTTTTCATGGAGTCGAGGTAGTAGTCGGGTGGTATGGAAATGGCTTTCGTTGGTAGAATACCGGATGTCGCATGTACAACTCCTCTTGGATCCATCAACATGGTCATCTTAACTTCTTCCGAATTCAAAGCCAACCACTGTGTTTGAACTTGGGAGGTATCTGACGTTTGTATGTCAGTGCTTCCCTCTTCGCCAGCGGAGCCTTCCGGAGTTATAAAGGAATTACTTAGAACACCATTGCTTTCCATCCAGTAGCCCACTAAGCCATCATTAAGCTGCGCATGTTCTCCCAACCTGTAAGGCAATTGCATGTCCGTCCACTTGTTTTGGTTCCGGTTAGAATAGTACCATGGAGGATTGCTGTCACAATTATTGAGATCGATGAGCAGTGATGACCAATTTTGATTAAGTGCATGTAAGTCTTTCAGCTCGAAGGATAAGGAAGATCGTACCACAGCCATTGGTCGGCCCATTAGTAGTGCTTTGGTGTCTTGAAGGTTTACATTAGAAGGAGCAATGTTATTGAGTGCGGTTTGCGACGTGGTAATAAAATCATTAAGGAAGCTTGCGTCACCTCGGAATTTTTCAACAACTGCCAGAAGGTGCGAATTGGTAATGTTTGATTGGATATTCTCCGCTTGATTTGACCCGGGTGGGACCTGCCATGAAGCATCGGAATCGATATATCCTAGCGCGGTTCCGTCAGAGTCAAAAACTGCAAATGTGTTATTGAGATAGTCCGACATCAGCCAACCGCAAATGGGGGAAGTAGAAGGATCGTTGGTCTCCATGTCAGCTGTTGTTAGATCTGCACCTGACTGAGCGGACAGCCATCGGAAGTTTAGCCTGGCAGCCTGAGCCAGTCGGGGTCTTAAGAACAGCTGCTTTTTTTCTAGCATGGTTTCCGAGGCAATAACAGGGGTGGAGTTATTTGGAAGTATAGATGCTACGCGACCGAAATTGTCGATCAGGTTCAATCGGTTGATGGACATTTTTCCGCTTCTGATCGGGTTAAAATCAAAGGCCATAATCGGCGAAGAATGACGGTTGTTCCCCACATGTTGCGCAACCGTTGAAGTGAAGCCACTCTCGTATCCAAAACCTATTGGCTCTTTTATTGGCAGTTGATGCACTTTCTTAAGCATGATTAGTGCTTGATTAAAACCGTTTAGCGTCTGAGAAATCACTTCGCCTTTCTGCAATTCACTATAAGCAGCTTGTATCGAACATAGTGGATTTTTGTAGTCAACAGTGCTTGGTATACTGATAGTTGAATCCGAAGCGATTAGGGTTTGATAAGCATCTACCCAGGTGCTTCCGGTCAAAAAATCATCAATGGATTTACCTGCTACAAGATTTATGCTATCCTTCTTGAAAATATCCGATACCAGATTTTTGATATGGTACATGACTGCATGCTTGGCGTGACTGCTCAAGAGCGCTGTTCCCGAAAAAACGGATAAGTTGCCAGCCTTGTAGGTACTGCTTTGTTGCAGGTCAGGTCCCGTCGGATTTAGTGAGAAATTGTTTTTTAGTCCCTCAGAATCAAAGGCTCCTGAATCCTGCTCAAGGGCTGTGTCTATCAAATCTATCTGCCAATCTAAAATAAATGGCCTCCAGACCTGCTCCGACGATTGAAATAGGTTTTGAAATGTTGATGTACTCAGATCTGAGCCAGAGACCAGGCTACACTTCAAATTGGCAGAAACACTTTCTTCGGATCCGGCCAGTCCTGAGACCAGAAGAGCAGGAGCATTCGCTTCCCAATAGCGTGGACCTGGCGTAGCTGTGAGCTGGAGTTGAGTAACCTGCTCTTTAATGATCTCCAATTGTGCACTTTTTTGATAGCCTGCTGCCTCTGTTTGCTTCTTGTTTGCCGCTTCCCATTTTTCCAACGCATTGCTTACTACAGTGCTGTTCTCAGTATTAACTACGTTTTGCACGTCGTTCCATGCTTTGACAAGCTGATTGGCATAAGATTTTTGGTTCGTGTCTTTTGTTGAAGCTAATGGGATAAATTGATCGTTTTTACTTGGAGCAGCTAGTTGCCCTGTGTCTCCAACCTGTTTTTTTATCTCCGAAAGACCATATGTCTCAATAAAGTACATGATGTGATCGGCATCCGGGTATTGCCCACGTTCCTCAGGTCCGATGTACCTGGCGTGCATGTACTTGTTCCAGTCATAAAATAGTTGTTCTTTTAATGTTGCGAGCTTATGATTTGCCTGATCAAATTGCTTTTGTTTGGAGTTAAGCGTATCCAGTAATGCTGCTAATTGGGTTGAAAGGGGCAGCTGAGTACTCGTATCAGCTGTTGCGGACTTCACTTGAGGATAGATCTGAGAAATCTTCCATGAATGGCCTGAGTGGCTAGCTCTAAATCCCTTTTCGTGACGTGCCTCTAGAAATTTCGGACCAGTGTCCGTCAGTAAGTGGGCCAATTTGGACTGCAAAAGGGATGCCTCCAGTTGTTCTTCAATAGTAGTCTTAAGATCATCATCTCCCCCGCAGTATTTGTCTGCAATCAAAGCAGAGAGAGCTTCTGTGCCTGTGGATCCAACTGAAATTTGAATATTGTCGGTGGTTGGAAGATTGCTGTCAGAAGTCACTTCGCCAATAAAAAGGGTCATCGGTAGATCTGCAGAGGTGAGGTTTTGATCATTGAGGTTAAGATCTAGATGAAATTGGCCTGCGAGCTCTTTTTCAATGGCACTATTTAGTTCAGTCTGGCTTAAGCCGCTATTGTTGTTGATTGTGTTGGAAATAGTTTGAGTGAGCAGGTCATCTTTGGACTCGCTGTTCCAGCCAACGATCGTGTAGGAACCCTTGTCTATTCCATCAGGGTCATGAAATCCAAAAACTCCTAAGCAATTGGGATAGAATGAAGAAAAGTTTATGTCGCCATATCCAACTACTGTGAGGGCCTTGCCTCCCACAGATTTAAAGCTGGAAGGATTTGTTTTTTCGTAGGTCTGGCCAATGGTCTCATTCAATGTGGTGCCAGAAGCCAACTGAGTCTTTCGACCCATGTACCGATAGGGTTGTGCGATTGGACCACTATAGGGGATTATACAGGTGATTTCATCCTGCTTGTCCGGATTGCTGGGATCATAACTTTCATCATGGATATGGTCACTCTCTATGAGCCACCTCTCATTATCAGAATTTCGGGTTACGAACCACCTGTTTGGTGCAGCAGGCAAGGTTGCTGGGGTTGTGGTTGTGTCAGATGAAGAGCTATCGCTTCTTTGCTCTCCTAGATAATGAGGAACGATAAAATGAAGATGAACACCTTTGCCAAGAATTAACCCTTGACTAGCAAAGGGTTCGTGAACAATGCCATCACTGACGAAAGGTTGATCAAAGTTTATGTCTTGTGTGCCGTCGTTCCAAGGGAGCTTGGAAAAATCAGCAAGCGGGGAGGCTACCTGTCGTTCTGATGCCAGGTACATAGCCTCTACTTTAATGTGAACGGTCAGGTAGCTGTTCGGCATTTGTTAAGTTGGTTGACAAAATTTTAAGTCAAACCGCTTCCTTCAATCGCAAAATATGGATGAAGAGAAAGTGGCGACTAATCCGTTACTAAAGATAATGAAAGTACATAACGAAGATGATGGGCTGCTCTTTACCTTTGTAAATAACTGATAATCAGAGCTTTAATTGATTGCTTACAGCACAATTCCGTTTTATTAGAAATAATTAGTATCTTTTTATTCTATAAAACCTAACTGTATGACCTACCAACGAACCATTCGACGAATTGCCTTTGTCCCGTTTCTTTTATTAGCTGTATTGGCCTGTCAGGAGCCAGGCAAAAAGGGAACTGCGTATCCTCAGCAATGTGACATTTCCAATTTTGCTATGAACCCTTTTCCTGAGAGTAGCTGGTACCCTTTGTCTGCGAGTTATCTGGATAGTCTGATAAAATCTGCTCGTTCAAGTCAAAGCAGGACACCAGGGCAGATCATCCGAGCACACGGTTGGCAGTTGTTTGCAGGATTGCAGGAACGGGTCCCCAACCTTGCAGGTGATAGTGTTTGGCGCTGGCAAACATGGCCGACTGCTACGCAGGCAATGAAGGAAACACATCACACTATGGTACCAAAGACTGCGGTGCAAAAGAGGCCAAAGCACTTGTTAGGACATAACCTAAACAATGCGTCTGTTTCTGCAGAAGTGCCGATCAATTTCACCCCACCTAGCTATGTGGTGCCAGACCCGGTCTGTCAGTTGTTGGATTCTGCAAAAGGATGTAGTGTGCCAATCAACGGGTGTCGTTTTCAAAATAACGGGGATATTATGGTCGCTGGGGTGATTTACAATGAATCTGCCTATGACTGGATACGCGAACAAAAGCTGTACGATTGGGATACGGTCAAGGCCATGTGGCAACGAGTCTACACTGGCTCTGCGACTAACCGTAGAATAAAAGATTTTCCAAACAAAGCGATGGTTTTGAAGCCAATGTTTTGGCCTGTGAGGCAAGATGGATACACCGCCTTGCCCGTTTGGCGGGATTCAACCAACAACAATAATTATGACTTTTACTCGGGTTTCGAGATTCAAAGAGTGTGGCCTGCAGCAGTCGCGATAACCACAGAAAGTGATGATCCCACACCTGCTACCGATGTTGAGTTCTTGTATTATGTTAACGATTCAACGGGTAATCCTATGGGTCCAAACAAGTATGAAAACGCACCTGTTGTTCCCATTTCTAAGTTTTACCACTGGCAGATTTCACAGCCGCAACTAGACGCTATGGATACGATTGACCGAGCGATCCTTGATCAGTCTGCGTACTGGTGTTACAATCGCGAATTCCAGGCGGGTGATTATGTGGCGCTCATTGCTATGCATGTAATCACGAAGGAAATGCCGAGCTGGACCTTGCAGAGTTTTTGGTGGTCAGATGAAGCTAATACCTCTAAGTACCGAATATCAAGAGATAGTGTGGCTTCTCCTCCCAATCGGCAGGCCTTCAATAATTACCTCATGACCTCTACATATGGCATGAACGCAATCAATGTAGATCCGGCAGAGTGGCCTTTGGCATTTAATCCGTACATTGAACTTGGAGCTGCTCATCCGATCCAGACCAATTGCAGGAATTGCCATCAACGTGGTGCGTTCCCGAACGAAAAACAAAAAATGGCACTTGGTGTTCAAATGCAGAACACAGCATCTTACCTCAGGGAAGGCTCTCAGTACCCAAGTGCATTGGACACATTTGATATTGCCAATCCCGTGCTGGACAGTCTGTTGATCATGGATTTTCAGTGGACGCTAACCGATCGAATCGTCCCACCAAACTAGAACTGCCGATGGATTTTGGTCCAGAGAAATTTGGGAATTGGTTAAATTGGACAAATGAGCACCAAGAAAGAAATACGATGCTATCAATGTGGTGAAACGGAAGAGAGCAGCATTGAGGATCTCTTCGGCTACATGGTTTGTCGGGCCTGTAAGGTAAAGCTGGGACTGTACCATGATGAGACGATTAAGAAGCATGCGGAATCTTTTCAACGTGCCAAAGACCTGAATCCACAGAAGCCATCGTATAAAGAAGAGGTAGACTACCGATTGATAGCAATGGAAAAAGACTATATCAGCAAACGAATTAAGCTACTTCATATTCAAGAACGACTGAGTCAACTTTGATAGCTTTTACTCCATTCGTAGACTTTTGACGGGGTTGGAAGTTGCTGCACGAATGGAATGGTAACTGACAGTCAATACGGCAATGATCACAGCAACGAAACTGCCAAGCACAAAATAGTACCAGGATAAATTGATTCTGAAGGCAAAGTTTTCAAGCCATCTCGACATGAATAAGAAGGCGATTGGGGTGGCGATCAAAATGGCAATCACCACAAGCCTCAAGAATTCTGATGACAGCATTCCAACAATTTTTCCTTCGGAGGCACCTAAAACTTTTCGTATTCCAATCTCCTTCGTTCGTTGTTCCGCCACAAAGGAGGAAAGCCCGTACAAGCCCAAACATGCAATACCTATTGCCAGGAAACAAAAGATGAGGATGAACTGGTTGAATCGATCCTCGGCCTCATAAGAAGCATTGAATTTTTCATCCAAAAATTCATAATTAAAGCCTGCTGGGACATCCCATTCCCGCCACAAACCCTGAATTTTAGTTAAAACCTCACTGGTTTTTTCCGGAACTACCTTCACCATCAGATACCGGCTGTTGACATTATGTATAACCAGTGGATCGATAGGTCTCTGCAGTGAGTGATGATGAAAGTCCTTGGCCACACCAATTACCACACCTTTTTTATCCATAGCCCAATCTCCACTATGTGTGGTATAGTACTCGATCGTTTTTCCAATTGGGTTTTCCCAACTTTCTCCATACAACTCAATGGCTCGTTTCCATCCGCTTTCATTCAAAATGAATGCAGTGCTGTCGGTTGAAATCTCTTCCGAAAATGTTCGACCCATGATCATCTCTACATCCAGTGCATCCAATGTATTGAAACCTACGTAGTAACCCAGCCATGCATCACCGGTTGGATATTCGTAATCAGTAAATCCTTCAAACTTATAACCCCAGTAAAAGGCATTATCACCAGGTATTTGCCTACTAGCCATCACAGATGTCACTCCGGACATGGCTTCTAGGTTGTTTTTGACCCTATGCCATTTTTGTTGAAGTGCGGTAGCGTTTCCAAATCGCATCACCAGTACGTCTTCTGGTTGGAATCCAAGGTCTTTTTGCTTTACGTATAGCATTTGAAAATAGACCACCATTGCACCGATGATAAGAGAAATTGAAATGGTGAATTGGAAAACGACTAAAATACGTCGAATGAGCCCTTTTCCTTGCTTTGCATCGCTACCCGACAAAACGGATACTGGCTGAAATGAAGAGAGGAAGAGCGCTGGATAACTTCCGGTAATCAATATGGTGATGACAAGTATGAAAAAGGCTACTAGCAGGATCGGACCCAAATTTTGTAAGCCATTCAGAAGATTGATGTCCGCCATTTGGCTGATAACTGGTATTGAGATAAAAAGGATAATTATCGAAAGGACCAAAGCAATAATCGTCATAATGGTCGATTCGGCGAAGAACTGGATGATCAGCTGCTTTCTGAATGCACCCATGACTTTACGAACACCCACTTCTTTCGCACGTTTAGATGCCCTGGCCGTAGCAAGATTCATAAAATTGATACAGGCGATCAGCAAGATGATGACGGCAATTGCTGAGAAGATAAGCACCTGGTTGGCATTGCCATGCTTGGCATAGTCACTTCTGAGATCGTAGCAGTTTAGGTACAGATCTTCCAGGGGCATGAAATCCATCATGACTGTGTCACGTTCCGGGTCCCAATACTTTTGCCAAATGTTGAGATATTCATCCTCAAGTGCGACGGGGTCTGCCTTAGGTTCAAGCTGCACATAGTTGCCTATCCAATCATTGGGCCACAGGTTTAAGATGTTAACCGTAGGATCATCGTACAACAATTCGAATGGGACAACCATGTCAAATTGCAGATGCGAATTGTAGGGCACATCCTCAAAGACAGCCGAAACCTTGAAAGGAAGTTCAGTAGCTGCCATTGCTCCTTCTATTCTGAGGACTTTCCCGATAGCATCGTTTGTTCCAAAGAATTTTTCTGCGAATGATTTTGAGATTGCTACATTGTTTTTGTCTTTCAAACAGGCCTGAGCATCACCTTGGATCAGTGGGAAGGAGAAAAAGCTGAAAAAATTAGAATCTGCCATCAGAACGTCCTCGAAGTATACATCCTCATTCTCCAAAGTAATCCTGAGGTCTTTTTTCCAGGGATGGATGCGCATTGATTTTTTCACCTCAGAGTAATCACGCTCATAGGTAGTGGCCGCCACGGCATTGATAAACCCATAGCCATGCTGCAGCCGGTAAATATTCTTTCCATTTTCATGAAACTTGTCGTAACTGGTTTCTATCCGGATAAAAAGGAAAATGATAAATACACAAGCCAGGCCAACCCCAAGACCACTGATGTTAATGATCGAGTATGCCTTGTGCTTTAAAAGGTTTCTAAAAGCAACTTTGATATAATTCTGTAGCATGCTTAGTGAATTTGTAGATTGATATTTTCGACCACCACTGTACATTCGGATGTATCGGATTATTTCTATCAGATATAGGATTTGTGCTCGTACCTTGCCTTTAGACTTTACGTCCTTGTGAAATTCTTCCTCCATGTCGCCGGAAATTTCCTCATAGAGTTCTTTGCTGATAACTCGTGCGAGTATCCTGGAGGCAAGGCGAGGAGGTTTGTTGAAGCTCATACCTATTTATATGAAGGAACCAGGTTTAGGAGATTGTTCCATAGCGCATCGCGTTTGAGTTTAAGTTCTTCAAGTGCCTTGAAGCCTTCAGCGGTGATTTCAAAGTAACGCTTACGCTTGCCACCACGCTCAGGTGTGGACTCTCCAAAATCACTTTTCACGAAGTGTTTGTTCTCCAAACGATTGAGTACGGTGTGGATGGAACTTAAAACAACCTTTCGATTCATTTTCTCGACCAGTTCGTCTTTGATAGCTGGTGCGTACGCATGAGGATGGAGGGAACCTACCGTCAGCAGGATCAGCTCTTCAAGTTCTCCAAGGTGATCTCCTTTCATATAATTCTGATTTGTCGATTTAATGAAACGAAGCTAAAACTATAAAGTTCTGATTTGTCGATAAAATTATTGATCGCACGTTCTGACCTCCTCCAACTACATTTCATTACCTTTAGTAAGAGATGGCTCGCTACGATCTGGCCGGCTGAGATAGTAACTAATTGATCATGAGTTGGAAACGCCGAGATTTTGTAAAAATGCTACCAATGGGAGCACTGGTGCCGGGACCGATCCTGAATAGTCTTGCAACTCCGTCTGTTGTTGACGACAAAAAACCACTGAGCTCGCAACAAAATGTTGACAAGCTTTATAATGATTCGATTGTCATTGATGGGTTGGTAATCTCTCGAGGCTGGGATGGTGATTCTTTCGAGGCTTTAGCTAAGTCCGGATATACCGGGTTTAACACTTCGTTGGCTTCAAGGACGCTCAACTCAGCGATGCGGTCACTTGAGGACTGGACGAAACGAATAAAACAAAATTCGGATCGGCTGATCAATGCCACCACAGCCAAAGATTTTGTCCGGGCAAAGGAAGAGAAAAAAGTGGCGGTCATGTTTGGGTTTCAGAATGCCACCATGATCGAAAGATCCATTGACAATATAGATAAGCTCTACAAGGCGGGTACACGCTGGACCCAATTGACCTATAACGAGCGAAATCTACTGGGGGATGGTTGCACAGAACGAACGAACGCCGGACTCTCAGATTTTGGAGTTGAAGCAGTAGAACGCATGAATGAGCTGGGTATTATTATCGACCTGTCTCACTGCGGTAGACAAACGACAGATGATGGAATAAAATTCAGCAAAACGGGTGCAAGTTTCAATCACACGATGTGTGAGACACTCTACAAAAATCACCCACGAGCAAAGACTGATGCGCAGATTCGAGCAATGGCGGACAAGGGTGGAGTCATGGGGGTTATTTGCTTAGGATACATGATAGGACCAGATCCAGGTGGTAAAACCACATTGGAGACGTACGTGGATCACATTGATCATGCTGTGAAGACAGCTGGCATAGATCACGTGGGAGTAGCTGCAGACTTTGCCATTCAAGGTATGCAAGCAAATGGTGCCACAAGAGAGAACTGGTATGAGCCAAGGTTAACCCGATTCAAACCTTCTTACCAGGTTCGCTGGCCACCCTGGATTCCCGAGTTGGATGTTCCTGAAAGATATAAACTAGTAGCCAGGGTATTGGATAAGCGTGGCTACAGTTCCGGGGATATAGAAAAAATCCTGGGACAGAACTGGCTGAGATATTTCAGAGAAACCCTTAAATCATAGTGACCAATTATGCCTATCAAGCCAATGAAGTACGCTCTTTCCATTATTCCACTTATTTCATCGATGATTGTGTACAGCCAATCCTCATCGTTCTTTACCAACGGACGATTGATACTTGGTACGCACAAGGAAAGAACAGCTTCTTTGGGAGTTGGGGATATTGACAGTGATGGAGATATGGATGTGCTCGTTGCGAATGGGAGGCATTGGCCTGGTCAAAATCGAATTTTTTTAAATAATGGTCAAGGGATTTTCACCGTCTCCATGGCGTTAGGAGATGAGATGGAGACCAGCTATTCAACTGAGTTAGCAGATTTCGATAATGATGGTGACTTGGATGTAGCTGTAGGAAATGACATGGCACCAAATTTCATGTTTATGAATGATGGAACAGGTGTTTTTACCAAAGCTTCAAGTTTTGGCAAGGAGTACGATCACACAAGAAACATTGTAACAGCAGATCTTGATAACGATGGCGATATTGACATTCTAATCACTAACAGAAGCAGCGAGAATGAAATCTGCCTAAATGATGGGAAAGGCAATTTTCTCAAGACACTTGGTTTTGGTTCCAAAGATGACTCCACCATAGATGTGGAAGTTGCTGACATGGATGGTGATGGTGACAATGACTTAATCCTGGCCAACAGGGATGAACAACAAAACTTCGTGTATCTCAATAGTGGTAACCTTGAATTTTCGAAAAAAATACCATTTGGAACCGGAAGTGACAATACCCGATCAGTTGCGATTGCTGATATGGATAAAGATGGTTATCTGGATATTATAACGGCAAATATTGATGAGCCCAACGTTATTTACTTTGGTGGTAAAAAGCTGAATTTCTCAAGAAATGCGATCGTTGACAGCAGCTCAAGCAGATCATACGCGATAGCAATTGGAGATTTAGATCAGGATGGTAGCACCGATGTGGTATTTGGGAATTCACGTGAGCCAAATACGGTTTTCCTTAATCGAGAGAATGGCACTGAATGGGAGCGTGTTCAATTGAGTGAGCGTGAGCTCAACACGTATGATGTGATAGTCTCCGATTTAAATGGTGATGGGAAACCTGATATCATAGAAAGTAATTCAGATGAAGTGAATTTGTACTACTTCAATCGATTCAAACCTAAATTTCCTTAGCGATCTTAATACCAAGTGCTATTAGAAAAAGTACTTCGAAATTTACTCATCCTTGATGATCTCCACTGGATTTACGTGCGCCGCTCGCAGACATTTGTAACTAACTAGCGATCCAATTAACAATCCGGTCAAACCAAACGCATATAGATAGTACACCCACTCATGATCAATGTGAGTAGGGTAGTTGTCCAACCATCTATTCATCGTGAGCCTGGCTATTGGAAGGTTTATAGCCACAACCAGCAGGAACAATGAAATGATAGAACGGGTGATGAGATAATAGATCTGATTTGCACTGGCTCCTAACACCTTTCTTATGCCAATTTCCTTGTATCGGTTTTGAATGAATTCAGTCACAAGGGCTAACAATCCGATTATAGCGATTACCACGCTGAGAAATGAGAAGACAGCTACGATTACCGATTGATCCCTTTCTGACTGATAAAGGGCATTTAGCTTCTCATCTAAAAACCAGGCGTCAAAAGGACGATTAGGTTCCAGTTCACTCCATTTGGACTCTATATCTTCATAGATTTCTGTGAAGTTGTTTCCCTGGACGGTCAATGCAAGGTAATTGCGCCAGGCATCACTCATGGCGATAATCAAGGGAGGGATCTCTTGATGGAGGTCGACAAAGTGAAAATCCTTGATGACACCAATAACTTTACCATTTCCCCTGTTTAACCGAGCTTCTTCCCAACCGTTCTTAAAATAGCTCAGTGCAGACTCATTTATGAGAAAGGAGTTGGAATCAGAATGGATCGTGGGGTCAAAATCTCTTCCGTCGAGCAGTTCAAGATCGAAAGTTTCGACAAAATCAAAATCAACAAAAATGGTGGCTATGTTTTGTTGCTCTGGCTCACCGTCAATCTCAAAAGGTACCAACTGTGCGTTGGAACCCATGATATCCGATAGTAATGATGAGTTCGTAACATAGGGTGAATCCTGAAAGCGCTGTTTGAAAAGCGCCGTGTTAATAGACGCCTCGGTTCCCTTTATCGGGACCATAAGCACATTTTCGTTTTTAAATCCAAGGTCTTTTTGAATAAGAAAGGAAAACTGATTGTAAATGATAATGCACCCATAGATGAGAAAAATTGATGCAAACAATTGAAAAGATACAAGTATCCTTTGTGTGATGGTGTTCCGTTTTATGTGTTGTCCAAAAGCATCCTTGCTGACTTGTTTTAAAGTATAGGTGGCAGGATAAAATCCCATGACCAACGTGATAAACAGAATCCCCACGAGAAACCATCCAAGGGTTTCTAGCTGGAAATAAACTAAGAATCCAATCCTGGCATCGATTAGTTGATTAAAATAGGGCAAAGCGGTGTACACCAGGAGAAGACCGATTAAAAGTGACAGTGTGACGATAATCATTGCCTCAGTCAGCATCTGTGTGAAAATTTGCGAATATGATGCTCCTAGCCGTTTTTTAATATTTAAGGTCGCCAAACGGTTCAAAGAGGAAGCGGAAGCCAGGTTTATGAAATTGATGATCGCAATGCTGAGGACGATGATTCCAAGAAGCATCGCGATTCTGATTTCTACTTCACTTCTTTTTTCCACAAAAATGTCTTCTATTTCACCGGAGGTAAGGTGGATATCTGCTAGAGGCTGCAGTTTGAAATTGCGTCTATGTGCAAATCCCTCTGGCACATGTCTTTTGGTGAAGTCTGCTAGGTCGGACTCAAATTGTTGGGCAGTGAGCCCTTGTGGCAGACGTACGTAGGTATTAACTGCAGTCCAGTACCACCCTTCGAATGAAAAGCGATTTCCCGTGGCTTCAAAAATTGAAGCAATGTCGCCAAGCGAAGCAAATGCCTGGTATTGCAGGTGAGAGTTAGGTGGCGGATTTTCCACTACTCCCGTGACGGAGAGTCGAAGGGTTGATTCAAACCATAGTTCTTGACCGATTGGATTTTCGTTGCCAAATAATTTCTGAGAAAGGTTCTCGGTGAGCACGATTGAATTTGGTTGCTGAAGGACTTCAGAAGGCTGACCTCCAAGGAGTTTGAAGGTGAGAATATCGAAGAAGTTGTTGTCAACAAAGAAAAGATCGTCTTCGTAGAAAAATTCCTGCTTGTCAGCCCGGGCTAATGTCGGAGTCTTTCGGAATGTGTGGTAAGTGCGAGTGGCTGATACTCCCGGAAAATCTGTTTCAATGAAAGGGCCAGTCGGCCAGGGTGTGACACCATATTTTACGCCCTTGTCTGTTTCATTGACGATCCTGAAGACTGACGAGTGATCCGCATGGAAACGGTCGAAGCTCTTTTCATGAAAATAGAAGAAAGCTAGGAGGATACAGAGTGTGAGGCCCAAAGACAAACCACTGATGTGAACCAGTGTCTCCCGCCAATTCCTCTTCAGGTGGCGAAGAGAGAATTTCGTATTGTGAGTACTCCAAAATGGTTCATTACGGTAGATCATTTTTCCCCATTTCAGAGAAACAAGGGACTCAATAAGAAAATGTACGGCCGCTAGAAATTTGTTCCTCTTCGACCGCTGATCGTATGCCTCCATCAGATCTCCGATGATTTCATCCCTTATTTCCGGATGGAGCACTCTTCCTAGTATTTTGATAATGAAATTCATGAGAATTGTGGGTTGCCCGCGTTTGCCCAAAGCTGTTCTCGCTGCATCTGAACTTCCTTAATGGCCGCATATCCCTCCTTGGTTAGCATGTAGTAGACTTTACTTCTGCCGCCCCGCTCAGGGGTCCCTTCTCCTGCTTTAGAACGTAGAAACCCTTTATTTACCAATCGTTTCAACACCGTATGAATGGCAGGAGTTGAAATCGATTTGTTTTTGATCTTTCTGTATTCGTTGGCCAGGGATATGGCATAAGCTCCTGGCTCTAGAGTCATCACCAGAAGCAGCACCATTTCTTCCAGGTTGCCGATACTGTCATTCATATACAATTATTTAATTAACAATTGTATAATACGTGATCAGGAGCCCCGGGTTTCAGCTGATCTGCGAGTATGTTCCGTCTATTCCTTGCTTAGTAGCTTTTTCAATTCAATGGCCATGGTGCTGCTCTCGTCCAATTCTAAGGCCTTTTCTATGGCTTCTTGCGCTTTTTTGAACTGCCCCTGTTGGAAGTAGGTGTTGGCGAGTGATGTATACAATGGAGCATGATCCGGGAAGATCTCAATTCCCAATTTACAGGCCTGAATGGCCCCATCCAGTTTGTTGTCTTGAACGAGCTTTAGATTGAGAAAAGTAAAACTGGAAGGTTTTGCTGCGTCGCGATCATCCTGGCTTTGTAGCAGGTCAAAATGTTTTCTGGCTTCCTTCAAGCTACCGTTCAGCAGTTTGTCAATCATCTGAGCTCCGAAGGGTCTTGAGAATAACGCTATGGTTTCTGTGTTCAGAATTCTGGATGAGATCATCAAATCAATTGTGACTTCCTCGGCAATGTCTTCGATATCGCCAATTCCAAAATCGGTTCTGTTCAGCTTGAAGCTTCCGGCAAGTGATACCCTGAAATTCTTCCAGGAATCCGGCTTTTCTCCATGAATAAGTGAAAAAGGAATAGCCACTTCCTTAGTTATTCCGTGCATCGAAAGATCTCCGACCAGTTGGAAATTGCCATTTTCCTCAACAGCCTTCTTGCTGTTAAAAGTGATCTCAGGGTATTTCTCAACATCGAAAAAATCGTCACGCCGCAAATGGTCATCACGCATTTTGACCCCGGTATTGACGCTATTTGCATCTATTATTATCGAAGCGGACAATTTGCTGAGATCTTGTTCATCGAAGACGACCGTCCCACTGAAATCGGTAAACCGGCCTTCGACATCGAACAATCCGCCGAATTTAACAGCAAACCCGATCTTGGAATGCCAAGTATCAACCGGATATGCTTTTACTTGTGCAAGTACATCACCGGTGAAGATTGCCAAGATCAAAACAGCACTCATTAACCCTTTTTTCATGTCTTTGATTTTTTCGTCAAATCAAAAGGGCAAAAAGCGGAGTGTCGTCAATCCCGATCTAGATTAACTATTTGTTTTGATAAAATCCCGGGGAGTCATTCCGGTATGCTTTTTAAAGTAGGTATTGAAGGAAACTTTGTTATTGAACCCGGACGCAAATGCTACTTCCAGGATGGTTTTAGCACCATTTTCCTTTGTCAGTATCTTTTTAGCTTCATTCACCCTGTGCTGATTGATCAGGTTGTAAAAAGAGGTGTGGAGCCTTTCATTGATCACCTGTGATAAAAAGTGTGGCGAGATTGACAGCTGGTCCGCTAGCATAGAGAGTGTAAGTTCATTATTGAGATAAGGTTTCTCACTTTCTAGCACCGATTCCAATTTTGATACTATTTCCTTTGCCAGGTCTTCCGTCAAAGAAGATTTCTCGTAC
Organism: Cyclobacteriaceae bacterium; assembly: GCA_028285685.1. Lineage (GTDB taxonomy): Bacteria > Bacteroidota > Bacteroidia > Cytophagales > Cyclobacteriaceae > Ekhidna. The sequence goes on from JANQOR010000023.1 coordinate 100,687, forward strand.
TTTTCCCAGCTTCTTAGCGGAACAAGTGGCTTCTCAAGAATTTTGCTATTTCTCAGCGCAGCAAAGTGAATCCCATAGATCAGTAGTGTGACAGGAATCACGTAAATGTGATCCATCCATCGTTCGTAACCTGACGAAAAATAAAGGAGGGTAAAGAATACAATGGCTGAAATAAGAATAGCTGCTGCCGAAAAAATAATTCTACTTAGCCACTTGTAGTTGATATGCGAGAAGTTGTTTTCAACAACCATGGTGTATTTACGAGCTGTGCGATAACTGAGAAAAGTGAAAAATGCCGAAAATGCGAATTGAAGAAAAAACAATACTCCGTAAAATAACTGGATCGCACTCAGTCCCATCGTCGGGAATTTCATCACGGTCAACATCCCATAATACTTCCCTCTTTCAGGAATTACATCCGCTATCAACAAAGGCAAGGCGACGGTAAACAGTAGGAATGGAGCGAAATAAGCCCAATGCTTCCATTGCCATTTGAAGTCTGGATTGGTGTAGGCCAATGCATACAAGTAAAGCAACGGACCGAAGAGTAACCACGACCCATACCTTGTTCCATAAAACAGATCGAATTTCCACTCGATCACCTCGCGAACTAGTAAAAATTCCAACTGGTACCAAACCAAAACCAACATCAATGCGCCGAGCAATCGCTGCCTCTTGACAAATGCAACGGCAGAAAAAATCAAGCCCTGGAGGATACTGAAGCCCAGGATGATGGAAATAATATCGATGGTAAATGCACTCATGAACGAGGTTTGGTCATGGAGTCAAGATTTCTGAGAGGTGTTAACATTCGACATCATTTTTTGTCCGGCATGGTTGGTTTTTAAGATAGCCAAATCGCAGGGGATAATCAACGTATCGCTTACTCTGCGGTTTTGCTATACCAAACGGTAAGGTGGGCTATGGCGATGATGAAGAATGCTCCTTCGCCCTTATCAAAAAAGATTTCACCAACATTTTTTAGGCCTTCCTGAACGAACTCGATCCGTAGGCAGAAATCGTCACCTTTTGTTAAACGATACTTGTGCTTCCACAGGTGATCCATCGTCAGCTCGTAGTGCTCACCAGATTCTTCAAGAACGAGTGTGCCTCGATGTTTCAGCATGTCTCCTCCGTCAAATTTTGCGATCTGCTTATCGTCACGAAAAAACCTGACCTCATGCGTGAAAAGTTTATGGATCTCCTTTATACCATATTCCTCAGACCCGTGTTTTGCAGTGATCTTTATCTTAAAAAACCCCTTTTTATCCATGGTTGCGTACACCTGCCCAACCTCGTCATAGATGGTGATTCCGGCCGTTAGCCTACGCGTTTCAAAGGTGTACTTCTTCATTTTCTATTCGGGTACGACATGAGAGTTAAAGTCTTGGCAACCCTATTTACTGTGCCAATCGTCAACCTGGATGACAATGCCACTACTGTGCCGAACGTTGATTGAAAGTATAAATCTACAAACACGTTGGACGAATGTTAGCGAATCGCTTAGTTTAGAGGCCTAAACCCTGACACCTATTAAATGGCCCTCTTCAAAGATCCGGTACAGTTTGAGATGGCATACAAGCAGTTCTTTTCGATGCTTGTAGGGTTTGCTTTTCAGTACGTGGAGGATTCGGATACTGCTGAAGACATTGTGCAGGAGGTTTTTAGCAACCTCTGGAATCAGTCGGAGGACCTTGAGGTGAAGACCAACATGAAATCGTACCTTTTTGGAGCTGTGAGAAATGCATGCCTGAATCATCTCAGGCATCTGAAAGTGGTAGAATCGCATGCTCAGGCTACGTTGCAACCTGAAGAGACCGATCAGGCTGGATTTATGGAAATGGACGAGTTGCAGGAAAAACTCGAATCGGCCCTTGGTCAATTGCCGGAAAAGCGAAGGCAGATTTTCGAGCTGAGCCGTTTCGAGGACAAAAAGTACCATGAAATTGCCGAGGAACTGGATATTTCCGTCAAGACGGTGGAAACGCAAATGAGCAGAGCTTTGAAGGTGATGCGGGAGGTGTTGGGGTCATATCTTGTGTACCTGATCATCTTCACATTGATAATGATCTTAGAAGGGTGTAGGGGTAAAATTTAAATTACGTGTCAAAATTATAGACAGTTGAATCTGGACAGTAACGATATCGAAATGGAAGAAGTGCTCTACCGGTACTTTAGGGAGGAGATGACTGCCGATGAAAAGGCGGAGGTGGAGACGTGGAGAAATACGTCTCCTGAGAATCAACAGTTGTTCGACGAGACGAAACTGATGTTCCTGGACTTAAAAGGGCTGTCTTACTACAGAAACGTAGCGCAACAACAGGTCGATCAGTCGTGGGAAAAATTTAAGGAAGACCACAAGATCAGACCCATTCATGAAGCTCCGGTCCGATCGTTTACCTTTTTGAGATATGCAGCCAGTATTGTTGTGGTGATCGCGGCAGCTATTGGTGTTTACTTCTATCAAAACCAGGTCGAGGAAGTTACGCTGGCCAGTACAGCGGATATCCGAGAATTGAGCCTGCCGGATGGTTCACTGATATCGCTCAATGAAAATGCCCGGATCGAGTATATGGAACCCTTCCAAAACAATGAACGTCGAGTGAAGCTCACAGGAGAAGCCTACTTTGAGGTCGCGAAGGTGCAAAAACAGCCTTTCGTCGTTGAGGTAGGTGATACGGAGATTCGGGTGCTGGGCACCAAATTCTACATCAACCGACCGGGTACAAATCAATTGAGCGTCCAGGTGGAGGAAGGAAGAGTGTTGATTTCGCACAACGACCTGCACCAAATTGTGGATTCCGGACAGACGTTAACACTGGATCTGCAAACCAACCAATTGACCGAGACTGAAGATGTTACTGGTAAATCTTCCTTTTGGAAGACGAGGAAACTTGTTTTCATGGTGACTTCACTGGATGAGGTAGTCGATGTGGTCAACGAGGCGTATGATTCATCGATTCAGCTACAAGGATCCACCGAAGGCTGTGCACTTACGGTGACATTTGACAATGAGACCTTTGAAAATGTGCTTGAGATCATCACAAGCACCTTGAATTATGAGCTGATAGAAGATCAGGGATCTTATATTTTGAAAGGAGATGGCTGCCAGTAAACTCACCCTGATTGGCATTTTAGTTTTCACTTCTGCTGCACTGCTGGGACAGTCTGCGGATGTGAGTCAGAAAATTACAGTCACGTTTCAAAATGAATCACTGGAGAATGCCTTGCTGCGACTGGATGATCTGGCCGATCGTCAACTTTCGTACAATCCGCAAATCCTGCCTTCCGGTGTGGTGATCAACAGATCATTTGCGTCTGAAACTCCTGAAATTATTCTGAACAAGATTTTAGGTGATGCCTATGAACTAAAAACCATTGGTAACTACATCATCATTCAGAAAGCTCCGCCACCAAAAAAGGAAAAGGCCACTTTTCAAATTAGCGGTGGAATCAAAGATGCTACCACCGGAGAGGAGCTCCAGGATGTGTCCATCTATGAAGTCAATTCACTGCGATCGACGTTGTCCAACGAAAAAGGAGAATTCAACTTGCTAGCCGAGACCAATGTTTCGGCAGCAACCTTCGTGATCAGTAAAAAATACTACCAGGATACGATCATCCAGGTGAGTCAGCTGAAGACACTTCAGGGACCGATTGTCTTGAAACAAGAAAGAGAATCCAGGTTCACCGAGTCCATACGTGAACGGGTACGTACGTTTTCTACCGGTTTGTCCAAGTTTTTCACCTCGAACAAGGTGCGCAAGAACGCGCAAAACGTGAACCTCGTGGATACCCGTATGTTTCAATTTTCTTTTATTCCATCCATTGGCACCAACCGGAAGATGAGCAGTCAGATCAAGAACAAATTTTCGCTCAACCTTATCGCCGGATATGCATATGGGAATCGTGGCGTGGAACTGGGGGGATTCTACAACATTGATCGCGAGGAAGTGCGCGGTGTTCAAATCGGTGGCTTTGGAAACACCGTAGGAGGGGAGGTGCATGGACTGCAGATGGGCGGTTTCGTCAATACAACGAAAGATTACGTCAAGGGTGCTCAAATCGCGGGTTTTATCAATGTCGCGTCTGACAGTGTCAATGGGTTCCAAATGGGCGGGTTTTCGAATATCACCCGTGAAATGAAAGGATGGCAGATCGCAGGATTCAACAACCACACCAAGCATATGGACGGTGTCCAGATGTCGGGATTTATCAATACTGCCGGTGACATGGAAGGTTTTCAACTGACCGGGTTCATCAATATCGCCAGGCAGGTCAGAGGTCTTCAGCTCAGTGTGGTGAATTGGGCTGATACGGTGGCCAGCGGGGTTCCGTTCGGTTTGCTCAACATTGTGAAAAAGGGCGGCCTCATTTCACCAGCCATCGAATCGGATGAAGTGGTGCCGTACCGGCTGTCGTTCAGATCAGGCCTGGATAAGTTCTATTCCGTTTTATCGGTCGGACTTCAACCCGGTGATTACTGGACGTACGGCGCTGGTTTTGGCTCCCGATTTTTTCCTTTAAATAAGAAAACATTTTTCATTAATCCGGAACTTCGGTGGTTCAATGTGGCAGAAGACAAAATAAAAGAGAACGAAAACAACTACCTCGTTCGATTCAATTTCAACCTTGGTTACCAACTCTTTAAACACCTGTCCATCACCACCGGTCCGTCATTCAATTACTACTTCACCAACCATTTAAGTGAGAGAGGCCGACCGATCATTGATATTGCCGGGAAGACGGTTCTGGATCGATCGACGGCCAGATATCGCCATCAACTTTGGATTGGCTACACCATTGGCATAGGATTTTAAATTTTTTTAAAATACCTGTCAGGGTAAAATCTGTTTGAGGTTCCTCAGCTTCAAAAACAGATTAAAAATGAAAACTCAAAATCAATCTTTCATCATTTATTGTGTGCTGGTTCTATTGATTCCATTTATTGGAGCAGCACAAGAGACAGAAGACCAGGAAGTCAAGAACTTTCAATTTTCTTTCGTTCCCCCGGTCAGTTCCAATGGTCCCCAAAATGAGCAAATGATCAATAGATTTTCACTCAACCTACTGGCCGGATATTCCTACGGTGTGGAGGCTTTTGAATTTGGCGGGTTGTACAACCTTGTTAAAGCCGATGTCCGGGGTGGGCAGATCAGTGGATTTGGCAATACAGTTGGTGGGGAAACTCGGGGACTGCAGCTTGCCGGATTTTTCAATACAAATAAAGGCTACGTCGAAGGTGCCCAGATCGCGGGATTTGCCAATCAGACAGGTGAGGATGTCAAGGGTTTGCAGCTCGGCGGGTTTGGCAACTACAACAAAGGCGAGGTAGAGGGTGCACAAGTAGCTGGATTTATCAATCTAACGGGTAGCGGTGTCAATGGCTTGCAAATGGGCGGGTTTATGAATCAAAACAAAGGTGCGATAGAAGGTGCCCAGGTAGCAGGATTTCTCAATGTCACGAATGACAAGGTAACCGGACTTCAACTTGGTGGGTTCAGCAACATTTCCTCGGAGACCAAGGGGTTCCAGATCGCGGGCTTCAATAACCACAACAAGAAGACCGACGGGACACAAATTTCAGGTTTCATCAACACGACAGGAGACCTTGATGGAGCGCAGCTGGCTGGGTTCGTCAATGTAGCCAAGGGAGTTAAAGGTGTACAGATTGGTGTGATCAATGTGGCTGACAGTGTCGGTTCCGGTGTTCAGGTCGGGCTGGTGAATATTTCACGAAAAAATGGCTTTATATCACCTGCGGTGGAGTGGGATGATACGGAGTATTTCCGGGTCATCTTCCGGTCAGGTCTTGACAAATTTTATGGATTATTGAGCGCGGGTATCAATGTGGACGAAAACTGGTCGTATGGTGCCGGTTTTGGCTCCAGACTTTTTCTATCAAAGAAAAAGACCACCTTTTTCAATCCTGAGTTGAGATACCACAACATCAATAGAGGTCGCTTGAAGTTTGGCAGCAACAACCATTTGGTAAAATTGAATCTGAACATGGGCTACCAGATCCTGAAAAACTTCTACATCACTTCCGGTCCCTCCGTCAATTTATATGTAAGCAATCGATTGGACAGAAATGGACGACCAGTCATTGACCTGGCAAACAATCCTTCCTGGGATCATAGAAGCGGCAGAAGCCGGTACCAACTATGGGTAGGCTACACAGTCGGGATTGGATTTTAAATCACTCAAAGTAAAAGTTGATAAAAGGACAAAGCTGTAGGGGTAAAATTCAATGAAGGTTCCTCAGCTTCAAAATCAAACAAAAATGAAAACTCATCGACTCACTTATTTCATTCTGAACCTCGTGTTTTCTCTCGGTGCCCTTGTTGGGTACTCGCAGGAGATCACGCAGAACATCAAAGGACTAATCCTGGATCAGGATTCAAAATCACCACTTATCGGGGCAACCGTAGTGATGGTTGGTTCTGACCCTATTCTGGGAAGCATCACGGACGTGGATGGTTCCTTTAAGATCAGCGACGTGCCTATCGGGCGGGTCACGCTCAAGGTTACATACATAGGGTACGAGGAAAAAACGATCCCTAACCTGCTCATCAACTCTTCCAAGGAGTTCATCCTGGACATTGCCATGGAAGAATCTTTTGAAAAGTTGGAAGAGGTGGTGGTTACTGCCAAGAAGGATAAATCCGAAGTGTTAAACGAAATGTCATTGGTAAGCGCCCGTTCATTCTCGGTAGAGGAGACAAAGCGGTTTGCGGGCTCTTTCAATGACCCGGCACGGTTGGCATCTGCTTTCGCTGGCGTAGCGAATTCACCCGAAGGGAGCAACGACATTATTGTACGGGGGAATTCTTCCAAAGGAATTCTCTGGCGACTGGAAGGAATCGAAATTCCCAATCCCAACCACTTTGCCAGTGACGGAGCTACAGGCGGACCGATCAATGCGTTGAGCAGCAACATGCTCAGTGATTCGGACTTTATGAGTGGCGCTTTTGCTCCTGAGTATGGCAATGCGCTTTCTGGTGTCTTTGACATGAAGCTGAAGCGTGGCAATGCCGATCAACGTGAGTACACTGCGGGTTTGAGCACATTGGGAATTGACCTGGCAGTTGAAGGACCACTAAACGCCAACAACGGATCCTACATCGCTAATTACCGGTATTCCTCACTGGATTTACTGGACAAAGCTGGTGTGGTGGATTTTGGTGGCGTTCCAAGGTACCAGGATCTCACTTACAATATCTACTTGCCTTTGAGCAAAAGACATTTCCTATCCATGTTTGGCCTGGGCGGAGTCAGTAGCATTTCCTCGATTGAACAGGAAGAGGACACGAACGAAAACCTGATGCAGTCGGAGTTTGAGTCCTCGATGGGAACAGCAGGTTTCATTCACAACTTTCTGATCAACGACAATACCTACCTTCGATCGTTTGCATCACTTTCCAGAACCACGTTGGAGTCCACGGTTGACCTGCCCACAGCTGAGAATAACAATGCCTACTACAACATTTTCAATGATAACTTCTCCAAGACGTATGTCCGAACCGGCTCAACCTATGGCCATAAGTTCAACTCCAGGAACAAGATAGAAGTCGGGTTCATCTACAACCGGATTGGCTATGAGATGATCCAGAATGGATACAACTACGACGAAGATCGCCTCGAAAATGAACTGGATGATGACGGAGCTACCGACCGCATTCAGGGGTTTGCCACCTGGAAATTCAGGATCACCGAGGACCTGACCATGACGAGTGGAGCCCACTTCAATGGATTGACGCTCAACAATTCGTATTCGATGGAGCCAAGATTGGCGTTGAAATGGGATTTCACCGAAGGAAAGGCGTTGAGCTTCGGTGGAGGACTGCACAGCAAAATGGAAAGTCCGGCGGTATATCTATGGAGGTTCAACAATGGCGATGGCACCTTTTCACAGCCGAACAAAGATCTGAAAATGTCGAAGGCCGCACACCTTGTGCTGGGCTACGATCAAAAACTAGGACCAAACACCCATTTTAAATCGGAGATCTATTACCAGTATTTGTACGATTCACCAGTGGAAGACGATCCGAACAGTACGTATTCGTTACTCAATGAGACCGAGCAGTACGCACCGAGAATGCTGGTCAATGACGGAACGGGTAGAAACTACGGTGTAGAATTGACGCTGGAGCAGTACCTGAATAGAGGATTTTACTACCTGGCTTCTGCTTCCATATTTAGATCTTTCTACACAGCCAAAGACGGGATCGAACGGGAGACGGCCTATGCAAGCGACTACATTTTCAACTTCATTGGTGGCAAGGAATTCAGCATCGGACGATCTGATAAAAACCGTGTGTTGTTCATCAACACAAAGATCTCGTTGCTAGGCGGCAAACGATTCACCCCGCTGGACATGCCAGCTTCTATTGCAGCAGGCGAGGAGGTGCGCCAGGAAGATCGTCCTTTTTCAGCCCGGTCGGACAATTTGTTTGTTCCCAACCTCTCGATCGGAACCAGACGAGACCGACCAAAGGCCACACACGAATTCAAGTTGGACATCCAAAACGTGACCAACAATTCAGCGGTGGTTCAGAACTACTACATCCAGCAGACAGAAGATATCTATGAAATCCACCAGCTAGGGATGTTCCCCACGATCTCTTATACGATTAGTTTTTAGTGTTTTGTGGATTTTGACCGAAAGGCCGCTCCAGGAGGAGTGGCTTTTTTGTGTTACCGTCAGGGTTTTCCTAAATCGACTCCTTTTGGGTATGAGCTTATACTTTTTTAGGATGAGATAAGGAAGTAGCAAATGATCTAAGTTCAGATCATGAAATCTTGATGTTTGTCGCATAGCCATCGAAAGGAATTGTCACTCATTCTTCTCCTCTCAAGTGAGCCCCATTTTCTGCTTTCGTAGTTTATAGGCGCAATTTCCATATAAATTTGGGCAAGCTGCAATCTTGCAGTCCTATTGATGTCTTTCTCAAATTTCTGAGTAAGATCTACTGGAGTCAAGGAATAATCGTCATCAGAAAACTTGTTCATACCATTATTATCCAATTCGAAGTTTGTTCTTAGATGACTAGCTAACTCCTTCATAAAATTTACCTCATATTTAATTCCTTCGTATTTCTTGTCTCCTAGGGTTAATGGCAGTCCTGTTAAGTAGATCTTAATGCCAGCGGACAATACTTTAAACCCTAGAGATAATTTTGGTGCTGTTTTCAACCACCATTTTTTCGATTTTTTAAAAATCACTTTGGCATCTTTGACGCTGTGCATTTCTTCATTTGAGCATTCACAGTAAGGGGTAATCACAAATTCATTTTCAAACCAGTTTTGTGGATTCCAAGCACTTTTATTTTTGGGAGCAATGGTGACAATAGCTGGAATAGGATTGAAATCTCTATTGTCTAACATCTCATTTATCACGCCACAATAGTCCCTCAGACTCATGTCGATTTGCTCTTTAAGCTCCAAAGGAAGTGTTTCATTTAGTTTTTGAAGGTCCAAGGATTTTTCATAGTTTTTCTCTATTGAGTTAATTGACGACATCAATTTGAACATTACACCATCAATCCAAGTAGATTTTCGATCAAGTTCTTTTCTAAGTTTTTCTATCGCCAAGGATTCTCCGAAACTGGTGAACCCATAAAGCAGTTTTAACGGTGAAATCTCATGCCAACCTTTTTCGCAATCGATTTCTTTACCCTTGGAGAGACTGTAAAAGATTCTTTCCTCTGAATGTAAGCCAACGCACCTATCCTCTTTTCCGTCTTCATCCACTCTTAAGCATCCATAAAATCGCTCAGTTTTTAGACCTTTGTAAAAATCTAAGACACTGCTGAGAACTCCATGCAATCTCTCAATTGTATTTTGAGGAAACCTGCCTCTTACCACGAAAGATAATGATTTATTATCAGGGTCAAATTCGCACAAAGCTTGAGCAGGATTTTCTCCTGTACCCATCGATAGAAATACACCATTATGCCAAAATACGCCGTTTGGACACTCTTTTGTCTCTACTATGAATGAATGCATTTTCACAATAAATCTGCTAATTAATCCAATTGGCGGTTGAATGTTAAGAACATATCTTATCTCTCTTGTTTTGAGATCATTTCCTTCATTCCACGGAATTTTGGGTTTTGTGTACGAAAAACGAAGTGGTATTAAACTGCTTTCTTTCCCGTCAAGTTCATAACACAATTCAAACTCTTTCATACAATCGAGAAACACTCTGTAGAGTCCCGGATAGTGTTTGTCCCATAAATTTTTTAGGTGGCGATGAGTCACTTCCCCGTGATTTCTTATAACCTCGCTATCTTCTAAAACAAGACTGATGGCTTTTGTAAGCCATTGGGGTTTAATGACGATAAAATCCTCAAGGTTAAGACTGCTTCCAAACTGTGTTATTAATCCGTGCAGACTCAATAGATCTGCTAAGTGCTCAAAGTTCTTTTCGTCAATTTTGTTATTGTTGAAGATTTCCACAAGCTCGGAGCGATTAATGAAAGATCTATTTTTACCATCTTTTGACTTTAGTAATAGTATGTCGTCCTCTACATTTGAGTAGCTCTCTGGCCATTTCAAACCCATGGTATTTAGGTTACTGGCGGCTGTCATTATTCTACTAATTAGATCATCAAGACCATAGCCGGTTGCACAGCCAACTGGGAAATACCAATAATCATCTTGAAGCAACTCGGGATATTTTTCCTTTAACCTATCCATCGGTATTAAGGGTTGCCTTTCCTCGCACTGTGTCACAACCAGGAAAACCCTACTACCAGGTGCTCTGGCAGCTATGGTGTCCAACCAATAATTCGCTCTATCCATTCTAAAGATTTCTCTACACTTGAATACTATTATGTAAAGCGAACCAGTAGTTAAAAAGAATTGATGAGTCTGATGATGAATCTCTTGACCTTCAAAATCCCAAATATTGATATGAACTTTTTTTTCCGGCTCATTCGGGAACTTTGGGTTGTCAAATTCCCAGGAAGCGACATCAACACCTCTTGTAGAATTCTGCTCCTGAAAATCAAGATTCCTTAAAGCTCGCGAAATGCAGGTCTTACCTTCACCACCGTCTCCTAGAAGAATAAGTTTACCTTCATAGCGATTTCTGCTGTTTTTGCTTAGTTCCTTTAGGTATTGTATTAGCCCTTGAGTTCCTTGAGCCCCCAATCCAGCATAATTTATTTCGAATGGGTTATACTCGAAATTAAATTCACGTAAATTCAGAAGCTCTCCGATTGATTCTGGTATTTCGCTGATTCCGTTATTGCTTATTGATAGTTGAATCAAGTTTGTTAGATTCCCTATTGTTTCAGGTAAGACGGTCAATTCATTGTCATCTAGCAGCAGTCTATTCAAGCCAATTAGTTGGCTGATGGACTGGGGCAGAGAACGTAGCTTATTGTAACGAATTTGGAGTTCACTTAACTTCATTAGTCTACCAATTGATTCTGGTATAGATTGAAGTTCATTTTCGTCAAGTACCAGTTTCGCTAGACTTGATAAGTTGCCTATAGTTTCTGGAATTTCACGAATTGAATTTGTATATAGGTACAGCTGACGAAGCCTTGACAAATTTCCAATTTCCTCGGGAAGGGTCGTAAGTCTATTGTTTGTCAAATTAAGTATTTCGAGCTTTGGAAGATTTCCAATTGATGGAGGCAATTCGGTAATATGATTATTGTAAAGAATTAATCTTTTAAGCTTCTTCAACTCGCCAATTGACTCCGGAAGGGTCTTTAATTTGTTGTCATTCAGATACAGCCTTTCAAGATTCTTTAAACGTCCTATTGACTCTGGAATAGACTTTAGATCGTAAGATCTATCACTCAGATCAAGTGTGTTATCATTAGATTTCTCACAATGTTCTATGACTTTTGCTATACTCATAGGATTTAACGAATTGAGTGAGGTTGGAAGGTATGCGATTGAGTGCGATCCATTTCTTAATTTGTGGTATTACCTCTTATCAAATATACAACTTCCCGCTTTTTGTGAAGTAACTAACGAATGTGGATGTATCGGCAGTTGCTCAATAAAAAAGCCCAGGGACGACTGTCCCCGGGCCTGTCTTCGGTTTGCAACTAGACGTACTAGAATTCTTCGGTTTCCTCTGGTTCATGGTCTGCCACATTGCTGTTGCTTGGCGGACGGTATCGATCCCGCATGGCGGGAGAATCGTAGAAGACGAACTCTGCAGCGTTGTTATAGTCCTTGGTGTGCTGGTGTAGTTCATTGAGCCGACGTACCCGCTCTTCGGTATCTACCGTTCGGCTACCCTTCTTTTTCTCCTGCGCATTGTTGGCTTGCAGTAGCGTTTGCGCCTGGGGTGCTACACTGTCCAGCAGGGCAGCGGGAGCACCTGCCGCTTCCAGGTCCGCACGGAATTCCTGTATGGTCTGAGCCAGCGCAGAAAGGAAAGTGACCATCGCCTCCTGGCTATCCGCCAGCTTGCCGAAACGGCCCACCCCAAACTGACGTTGTATTGCTTTCCGGTTTGGGAACGCCTTAACCACCCAGTACCGCAACTGGTTGTACATCACCCGGGCGTTTTTCATTTCATTCATTACCGTCTCTGTGGTGTCGCTCAGCTGGGAGACGTTCATGTTGTCTCCACCTTCATTAAGCACCCACTGGATCAGTTCTGCCATTGCGTCACGCTTGGTGGTGCCCAGATCTGGATCGAAAGCCGTAAAATCGTCCAGGTCATCTTCCAGGAAGCTGAGCTGATCATTTGCATACTGAAGCAACGTTTCTTGAGAATAATTAAAAGATTTCTTTGCCATAACTATGTTCTTTTTGATTTGAGAACCCAAAGTATGGTTCAAGAAGTATCGCAGAAAATGGAATGGGTATACAGGTAATCTACAAGACCCGAAGTATCGCAGTTGCCAACATGTCGGCAACTGTTATACCCTTGTCGGGAGGATCTGTACACCTGTGGGGAAGGTCTATACAGTTGTCGGCAGATGCTGTACTTCTGTCGCGATCACCTGTACAGTTGTCTGGAGCCTCTGTACTTCTGTGGGTATGACCTATACACTTGGAGGTGGTAGCTGTACAGTTGTCGGGATTGCTTATAAAGTTGTCAGCACTGTTTGTACATCTGCAGAGATGATTGATACAACAGTCGTTGGAGGCTGTACGGTAGTAAGACTGCGCTGTTTGTTGTAGAGTTGTCGTTTTTAGCTACAGGGGGTAGTGGGTCAGTAAATGTCGTGCGTTATGCGGCGTACCCTCAGCAGGCTTGTCTTATGTTAAAGTCCGAAAATAGAATGAAGTCCAGTCGGTCAAATGGATTTATAGAAAAATGAATCCAGACTTTTCCGTTTGTTAGGACATATAGATGAGTCTGCTCAATTATCAAAAATCTTTCCACTGCAGAGGTTCCTGTTGCTTTGGTGTAACTAAACTGAGGATCATTCTTAACCAAGCACCTTAACTTCATTTCTACGTCGGGAGAATCATCGCCAAGATATATGCCGGCGAATTCAATTTTTGAAATCTCAAATTTGTTGGTAGTCTGGAGAACATACAGTCTACTGCTTGCCTTCAAGTCCACTTCCTTTGAATAAGAATCGCCAAGAACGATTAATTCAAATTCGTCCTCATCGTTCTTCCAGTAGTGAAGTTGCCCAACGGCACAGAATTTATCTTCATCTACAAAACTTCTGTCCGGGACACCCAGAGAATCAATAACCAATTGTATTGAGGAGTTGAAAACGTACGACGACAATTGAAAAGGAATTTTATCGCAATCAAAGTTTCTAATTTTTTCAAGTTTCCTTTCCTGTGCCAGTAGAACATTAATGTTCTGCTTGTCTAATTCAGATAGAAAGGTATCTACATTTTTATGCTCGGGTTTATACCATTCTTTTCTTAGAAAGAATTCTGTTAATTCAGGAGATTTGAATACATATCCGTACTGAGCAAAAATTTCATTTCTGTATATCCGAAGTGTTGCACTATCCAGCTGTTCAACTTCGGCTGTGGAATATTCATGTGTTACCCGAAACGTTGGCTTGGGTTGCGAGCTACTTGATTGGTTTTTTTCTTGTGACTGTTCAGATTCTCCGTTGCTGTCTGAGCAGCTGACGGCAAAGGCGAGAAATACAATGAGACAATACTTGTACATCGAAATTTTTATTGCACTAAAAGTATCTGATCGAATGAGTCTTTACAAATAGATTGGTGAGGGTAATGTTCGATCGGAGATAAGTTAGTCACAATCCCAATTACCTCTCAGTTTTCCACAGTGACTACATTTGAAAACATAGTATGTTGCGTACCATTCCTGTAGTTGTTGCTTATTGTCCCCCAAGGAGTCATCCCAGAGGTTTTGGTACTCGTCAGTCATTTCGAGGAACAACTGTTTGCCGTTACCATTTGGACTATTTAGATAAAAGTCTTTTGGATCCCATGTACCCAGGTATACCATGAAATCATCGCAATGCGTTAACCAAAGTTCTTGTTGCCATGTAACAATCTGCGGTGTTCTTCTCATCTCAGATAGTACCTGCTCCTGAATTCTCGGAGGATTATTCATATTGTGATTGTACACTTTCGTTAAACCTTGCTCATCAAGCATGCCGAATTCAGTATCGTGCCAAAATTCGAATTCTCCGCTTGTTAAACAGTTGACACATCCGATTTTTCCTTCCTTGTCCTCCTCGCTGAATAAGTTAGTGATTGCATAGTCTAGCTGAAAACAAGTACCATTCTCAATGTTACAAATTGAACATGTTTGCACACCATCCAAAAGGTCGGACATGTCCTCTCTTGGGCCGTTGAAGTATTTAAATTGACTCATTTATTCAGTCTCAATCAATTAGCTATATCACCTAGCCCTACCAAACCACTGCCTTCTTGCCCTGCCGGTTGTTACATAAAAGCCATTGACATTGCCGTTGCTATCCCTTGAAAACTCGACCGAACCGAGAAACCACCTTGAACCACTATAGTCTTCACCCCAGGCTCGTGAAAGTTCTATTCGGCCATGCCTGAAGTGGTTCATGACCAATTGATCTCCTTCCGCAATGATGTCGTAGGCAGTGAATAGTTCTTCACTTTTATAGGTACCCTCATAGTCTTTCGGATCGGTTGATGTGGAATTTAAGGTATCCAGTTTAGGCCGGACCGAGCTAGAGTAGGTCATTCCTGTAACGGTGCCGGCTTTGTTGCGATGAAACGTCATGGTTCGGTTAGAATAGGCCTCAATTCTAAAAATGGAATCGGAGAGAACAGTCATTGGGAACTTGTCCTCATTGGTGGCCTGGGTCCATAGTTGATCATCGTCATAGGTAATCTCCACGTACCAGCCCGGTCCGAGCTTGTATACACCGGTCAGCTCATTCATAACCGCTGATGATACCTCAGCGGCACTTTCTTCATCACCCTCTTCGGATGGTTCTTCTTTTACATCCAGCAAGTAATCTGCGATTTCTCGGGCCATCCGGTTCGTGTTTTGCCCATGATTGTTAAGGATAACAATACCATATCCTGTCTCGGGCAATATGCAGAGATAGGTCCTGAAACTGGCCCAGCTACCTGAATGACTGATCCATGGAGCTCCTTCATATTCGGTCACACTAAGCCCAAAAGCATAGGTGATTTCATTTCCATCGTTGAGTATCCCTTTTGTGAACATCCGATCCACGATGGATTGTTTGCCTCCCGGCTCCATCAGGTGCATGACCCATTTGGACAGATCGGTGGTGGTTGAGTACATGGAACTGGATCCTAGCGCCATGAGGTTATTGGGTGTAGCCGTGTATACGCCCTCATCCCCTGATCCGTAGCCTTGTGCCCGGTTCGAAATAGTTTCAGTATGGTCATCGAGAAACAAAGTCTGCTCCATACCCAGTGGCTCGAAAATGTTCTGATCCGTCCATTCCCGGAAGGTAATGCCTTCGACCCGTTGAATGATTTCTGCCAGGAGGTTGTAGCCTGTATTGGTGTAGGAATACTCTGCTCCCGGCTCGTAGTTGAGTGCTTTTTGCTGATAGGCCATTCGCAAAATCTGATCGAAGGAAATGACATCATGAAACGACCAGCCTGCTACTGGCAAGGTACTAGTCCAGTCGCGAATGCCGCTGGTGTGGTGTACCAGGTGACCGACTGTGATCGTGTATCCAAAATCCGGGAGTTCAGGGATATATTTTCGAACATCATCATCCAGGGCAATCTTTTCCTCTTCTACCAACGTGGAAATAGCATAGGCACAGAACTGCTTGGAAACCGATGCCAGGTCAAAAACAGTCGTCGCGGTAATGGGAATCTCATGGGAAAGGTTGGCCATGCCATACCCCTTGTTTAGAATAATGTTTCCATCTTTCACAACCAGAACGGCAGTGCCAGGAGATTGTTTGTTGTCGACTTCTGCAAACATGTCATCGACAAATGCCTCAAGGTCGTTGTTTGAGTCAGATGCCGTTTGCGTACAGGAACTACTTAAAATCAGGAGGGCAGCAAATAACAGAGAGGTAGAATATCTAGGGTTTTTCATGGCTGTTGGTTGTAGGATCTGAGGTTAAGATAGGGAATATTGAAATGCGCACCTGGGATGACGTACACATTGTCGTGATGTACCCCTCTAACTAGAATCCTCAACCTTAGGAACTTTAATTTTCCGCTCCACACTCCGGACACTTGAATGTTCCCCGAATGGTGTCTTCAGCAGTTAGCGTTAGCTCTTGATTACAGTTACTGCAGTGGACGGCTTCACCACCAACAACAATGGTCTTGGCCCAAATATCACCGACTCTCTGGTTTCTTTCCGTATTCTTAACGGTTATGTAAGCTACAAGGCCAAAGGTCATGAAGATGTCGATCATGTCCAGGAGTCGTCGTTTAAATGCCTGAATGAAGCTAACCGGATCACCAGAGATTGTGACGACTTTCAACCCGGAAATCATATGTCCGACGGTTTGCCCTCGAAATGCTTCCATTCCCGGAAAATAAAGTAACCACAGTACAAGCAACGGAAGGCTCTTTATGCCAGATACTTGGTATTCACCTTCACCGTTAGGTTCCCCAAAATAGAATACATAACCAAACCAGATCGGTAAATAGATGATCAAGTCAACAAGTGTCGCGGCTGCCCGCTTTGAGATGTTCGGTTGGGTGATGATCTTACTCATTAGGGATCGTTGGTGCTCTTAGTATCAACAATCTAGCGGATTTGCGAATCAGTTTCAACTGTAGGTTAACTCCTTATCAACAACGTAAACTTCCCACACAGTTTTATTCCAAATCCTTATAAATTTCTTTTAACAAGCCCTTGGACAACCGATTATATCTAACCACACCTTTAAGTGTTTTGTTTCTCATGTTCACTACCGGTAGGATAGCAACTTCGACTGAGTCCATAAAATACAAGGCATCCTTCCTTGAGATATTTTCCTCAATTGCTTTGTCTACAGTCAGTAATTTAGGATACTGTTTTAGTTTAGATATGTTGCTGTCTTGAATCGCAGCGATGAATTCGCTTTCACTGTGAAGCTTCATGTAATCTTTCAAGCTAATAAGTCCAAAGAAGACTTTGCTACTATCCCGTATGATAAAATAGGAGAGAGAAGGAATTTCACGAATAAAACGTTCGATATCATTTTCATCATAGGTTTTTCCAAAATTGAAGGCTAATGCCTCTGGATTATACTGAGCTAAGATAGGAATTCGACTCACATTTGTCTTATTCACTTCCTTTAGGTCTTCAATTTCAATAGTATCTAGGTATACATCATCCACATTTTCCTCGAATGTTCTTCTGAATTTTCCCCTTATTCCGAAGAAATCAAACTCCTCTATATTGCCATTAAAAAGTAAGACAAGGAAAATAGGAATAAATGCAAGCGTAAAGTCCGTATTCTTAAACTCTACTTTCAGCCTTTTCCTAATACAGTAAAACACTATTACCAAAATGACAAAGGATGCACCCAGTAACAGTCGGAAACCATATTCTTCGAAAAAACTCATGTACTTTAGAAGTTGATTTCTATCTCCATAGGAGATACTGCGTTTTCTTGATGTAACAGCCAGTTCATTTTTACATTAAGCGCGATCTCTGTCCAAATATACTACTTCCCGGTTTTAAGTGCTCCTATGACTATGGAAGAAACTTCAACCAAATATCATTTAAAGCCGTATATATACTATATCTTTTCTATTTGTATGAGTAATAATCTCTTCTAAGTGAAAGCGATTTTTCCCTCCATAATGCTCCTGTACTTTTCCTTCTCTCAAGGACAAACCAAAGGCCAGATTCCACCGGACTATTCAAACAGGCTAGATTCAGAGCACTTTGTGTTTCTCTGGAATTCTGACAAGGCCTCGCAAGAAGAAATTGAAAGGACAAAAGCTTACTCCGAGGAGATCTTTGTTTCCTACGGTAACCTTGTCGGTAGTGAGCATATGCCCGACAGAAAGATCATCGTCACTTTCAATGGCGATGCGTTTGATCCGGTCACCAGGAGGAAAACGAATTCAGGGGTGGATTACCAGGCGAGAGTGAACCTATACCGATATAATGAATATGGGTATACTGGACCGCTCTTACATGAGTACATTCATGCTTTTAGGAAAAACACACTAAATAGATGGGTACGCTTCTTTGAGGAAGGTTTTGCATCTGCTATTTCTTACTATTTGGAACCTGAGACAGAGGAATTCTCCCGGCAAGGATTTGCAATGGAAGTTTTGGCCGGCTATTGGCTTGACACGGGCACAGACATACCTATGCGTACCTTGAGAGAGCAGCACAACAATTTGCTTCATTGCAGAATACAGTCCTATGTCTTGCGTGAGGACTTCTTCACCTATCTGATCAATCGATTTGGAATTGAGAAGTACCTGGAGTTTGCGTATTCTCCAAGAATAGGATCGATCGAATTGTATGAAGATATCTGGGGATCAAGCTTTGATGAGCTGGTTAGTGACTGGGAGCCGGATTTACTGAAACGTTATCGAGACTACCCCGGAGCAAAAGAGCAAGCAGAGCAATACCTTCAAATGGTTCCTGCCAAGTACGTCAGGGTTTGTGAGGCAGGTGTCGATTTTTGAATCACCGAGAAGTGATCAAGCTTTTCAATTTTTTTCCAATGTCCCTGTTTCGATGAACCTCAGTGAAATAGCCAGCTCCTGGTCCGGTGGCCATCAGCGGAACAACCGTGGCAGTGTGATTTCTACTTGACCAGACGAGCTGCATATCAGGGTAAATCTCTCGATCCGAAACAATGGACAAACCACCGGTTTCATGATCTGCCGTAAACAATACCAATGTCTCACCGTTCTTCTCCGCAAAATCCAATACATAAGTAAGTGTACGTTGAATGGATTCCAATCCACGAAGCACTCGTTTGCTGTCGTTATCATGTGATGACGCATCCATTTCCTCACTTTCAATCAACAGTGTAAAAGGCTTGTCCTGTCTGGAAATGTACTCCAATGCTGCCGTTGTCAGTTGTACGAGGTTAGGTTTGGAGGTAAGATCCTGAACCTCGTCCTCTTCGAAAACTGCGGCGATGGGTTTTAGGATGGAATCCCGTGGAGGAAGCTCCAGGTTTTCATCCAGCATCTCAAATCGTCGTGTTAAAATCTGCATGGTTTCTTCTCGCTCGGGAACTCCGTCTTCTCCAAGATCTTCGAGCTCTCCAAAGAGCACATCGAGTTCACTGTCGGCCAATTGATTCAAGATAATGCGTGCACTATCTCTCGAGGCTGTGTGTGCGACGAAGGCAGCGGGCGTAGCGTCCCAAATATAGGAGTCGGTTACTATGCCCGTCACATATTGGCTGTCCGTTGCGACCTCAAAAAGGGTTGATACAATGCTTCCCTCATGATCGAGTCCGATCACCTCAAAATGGGTAGATACACCAGTTGATAGGGCAGTCCCCGATGCCCCCGAATCAGTAAGTGGTCCGACGTATGACCTGGAATCGTGCCATCCCTTCGCTTCAAATCGTTGCCAAACAGAAGACTCCTCTCCCTTCGTGAGCATAGCCAGGGACATGTGCGCAAAGCCCATTCCATCTGCGATAAATACGATAATGTTCCGGGGTTTTTGTCCAGCATAGGCCGGAGTCTTGGTTTGCTGAGGTTCCGCCGGTTCAAACACCACACTATTAGAGGTTACCGAAAACCTCAAGTCGAATACATAGAAAATCAAAAATACGAGGGCAATAATCGCTATGAGAGTGATTAGGGTAGTCTTTTGCCAGTTTTTCATAGTCAGGTACGGATTACTTTACCTGCAATAGAGGACATTCTTGCGAATAAGGTTACGATTCATAACATTTTCTTTTACATAATCGTATTAGGTAAAATACATAATGACATTAGGTATGCTTGGAAAAGAACTTGTTGGTGCTTCTACCATTCCTCTGATCCTTACCATTCTCCTCGAGGGAGAGAATTACGGATACCAGCTGATTAAAAAAGTAAGAGAATCTTCTGGCGGAAAGCTGCAATGGACGGACGCCATGCTTTATCCGGTCCTTGGTCGGATGCATCGGGACGGATTGATCAAATTCCGATGGGAGGTGCTTGAGAATGGCAGGAAAAGAAAGTACTACAAAATCACTGCTGAAGGATTGAAGACCCTAGAAGCGAAAAAAGAGGACTGGAGTGTAGTTCTCCAGATGTTCAGCAAGATGTGGGGTTTAAATTATACGTCATGAGTAAGTTCGATTTGGAAAAAGCGATTCAATCGTGGAGAAAAAAACTGCATAAGTATCAGGGAATCGAACCTGGGGATGTTGAAGAATTTGAGGATCACCTTAGAGATAGTATTGACGAGCTTCTCGAAGAAAACTATTCCGCTGAAGAGGCCTTTCACAAGGTGATCGATCGTGATTGGAGCAACCTACGAGAAGTTTCAAAAGAATTTAGACGAGCCAGGATAAGCACAGATCATCTTTCCTGGTCTTTGTTCAAAAATTTCCTGAAGGTAAGTTTTCGGAGCTTACGAAGAAGATGGGCTTATTCCTCTATCAATCTTGTAGGACTGGTATTGGGGCTGACAAGTGTTTTTGGCATTTCCATTTATGTGGCAAACGAACTCAGCTACGATCGTTTTCACCAGAATGGCGATGAAATACACCGGGTCGTAAATTTGTTTAAGAAGGCATCCGGTCAACTGCATTATCCGTTGGCTCCGCCGGCACTTGCTCCAACTGTTGGCACGAGCTTATCAGGAATCAGGCGCGTTACCCGCCTGAGAGAAGCAGGCGATGTACTGATGGAGGTCGGCGAACACCGATTCATTGAGTCCAGAGGGTTTTACGCCGATTCATCCTTCCTCCAGATGTTTTCGTTTCCGCTAGCTAGCGGCGAATCTACCACGGCACTTTCCGAACCCAACACCATTGTATTGACGGAAGCAATGGCTAAAAAATACTTTGGCAATGACAATCCTATAGGGCAGGTGATCCAGTTCCATGGAGATAGAAGGTTAAAAGTGACTGGGATCCTCGAAGAAGTGCCGGGGAATTCACATTTCTCGTTTGAATACTTGATTTCATTTGACAGTTACATTGTTCCTGATGGGTACCTGGCTGATCTCACCAGCTGGGGATGGGTTGGATTCCTCACCTACTTTCAGTTGGAAGAAAATGCGGACGTAAAAGAGCTGGAGCGGCTACTTACTGACATATATAAGTCCTACAATACGTCAAGTACTTACACCGATATCCAGGTGACGCTTCAGCCGCTGAAAGACATCTATCTGCATTCCAACCACCTGGGGAATCCGGATGGTCGAATGTTTGCGACAAACAGCCAGGAGACCGTTTGGAGTTTAGCGGCCATTGCTTTTCTCATCCTCTTCATTGCCTCTTTCAATTATCTCAATATCACGTTGGTGTCTTTCCAAACCAGGTTTAAGGAGTTGGGGATCCGACAGGTCATGGGATCCGGTCGGGGCAAGCTCGTTACCCAGCTCATTCTCGAGTCGTTCCTAGTAGTTTACATAGCTGGAGCCATTTCCCTGGTGCTTGCTTTTACATTGTTGAAATGGAATTTCGGACAAATAAACGTTGACAGTATCGTTGGTCTGAAGACCGTCCTGTTGGCATTTGGTCTTCTCTTGCTTCTAAGCGTTTTGTTAGGCTTGATCATTGGTATTGCATCCGGATCATCACTTATACAATCTAAATTACTTGAGTTGTTGAAGGGAAAGTTGCAAGTCAAGGGTCGACAGGGACATTTCAAGTATTCGATGCTGTTCTTCCAGTTTTTCATTTCTGCCGGATTGATCATGCTGAGCATCATTGTGGGCCGGCAGCTCAATTTCATGAGTGAAAAATCACTTGGCTATGAGCGGGAGGGACTCCTGGTACTGGAAGGTGTACGCGAACACCTGGCGGAAAATTTTGATCAGATGCAAGCGATGTTTTCCGAAAATCCTGCGATCCTATCTTCCTCACGCAGTAATCATGTGTTTGAAGGTGGAGCTTCCGGAAATTCCCTACGTATCAGCAATTGGCCAGTAAATCAGAGCATCCAAACGGCCTACTTCCAGGTGGGATATGATTTCCCGGAAGTGGTTGGACTCAACTTGGTGCAGGGGCGGTTCTTTTCCTGTGATATTGCCGGAGACTCGACCGATGCGGTAATAATAAACCAGACAGCGGCAAAGGCCCTTGGCATTGAAGAGCTTAACCGAGATAAAGTCTATTTCACAAGAGATGGTGAGATGGAAGTGATCGGGATCGTCGAGGACTTTCATTTCAGATCACTCCATCATCAAATCACGCCGTTAGCGCTAGTGATGCCATTCACCAATCCCAAATACATGATCCTAAAGTACAAAACCGATGACTTGGCTTCAATGCTTAGTCAAATTGAGGACAACTGGGAAGAACTGAACCAGGGAAAATCCAAACTAGAAATGAGCTTCCTGGATGATGTGTTGGCAGCACAGTACGAAAAGGATCAGTATCTCTCTAGCATCATTCGGGTGTTTACGATGTTGGCGATTTTTATCGCGTGCCTGGGATTGTGGGGGTTGACTTCAATCGCGATCAACCTGAAATTGAAGCAGATAAGCATTCGAAAAGTGCTCGGTGCTCAACCGAAAGATATCCTCCTTAATATTGGAAAAACCTTCTTGATCGCTGCGCTAGTGGGGACACTCCTTGCATGGCCGGTAATACGGTTGATAAGCAAAGACTGGCTGGAAAATTTCGCCTATCACTTTAATCCTGGACTTGTGGTATTTATTCAATCTGTTCTCGTAGTTGCGATAATCAGCGGAATAACCCTCTTCACTCAATTTTTTAAAATCGTGGCGACAAATCCGGTGCGGATCTTGCAGAACGATGATTAGCTTGCTAATGCCTCTTCAATTTCCGAATCAGGCTGACCGAGCGTAAGTTGAGGTTCGTATTTCCCCAGTTGAAGTTTCTCATCAAAATCACTCCGTATTGACTTTCCTTGTCAAAAATGAAGTGCGCGGTATACCCAGCCACGGAACCACCGTGACCAACAGTCGAGATGCCAAGGTCTTGATACAGTGAGAAACCTAATCCGTATGTTAGACGCCCCTCGGGTGTCTGAATGGTCTGCATTTCAGTCAAGTGATCTTCGCCAAGCAATTCGATGTATCCCATGTTGCTCATCATGAATTTAGTCAGATCCAGTGGAGTGGAGTAGATACCGCCATTGGGAACTTTGTATCCCCGACCACTGTGTTCTCTCGCGGGCCTCTCTGTGTCCAATTCACCCATGGGTCCTCCGCCAAGGCCCTTGGAAAGGTTATTCCTTTTGTCCTCTGGTACCACAAAAAAGCTATTTTTCATATTTAATGGTTCAAATATTCGCTCCGTAACCAATTCCATAAATGAGCGATTTGAAGCACGTGAAACTGCCAATCCCAGGATTCCAAAACCAATGTTTGAATAGCTGTAGCGCTCACCAGGTTCTGTTTGAAAGGAGGTGTTAGGGATTGAAGCCAGAATCTTGTTTTCCCATTCGTCAATCGGGCCAGCGGCCGCATTTTCCATGTCCGGTTCGCGAATCAAACCTGCAGTATGACTAGCCAACTGTCGAAACGTGATTTTTCTGGAATCAGAATAGCCATCCAGGTTGCGTATTTCGGGCATGTAGTCTTCGATTGGATCATCCAATTCAATAACTCCATCCTGCACCATTTGCATCATCAGAAATGCGGTAAATGATTTTGAAATGGAACCTGTTCGATAAATGGTGGAGGTATCTGCGGGAGTGTTATTGCCTATGTCGGAAGACCCAGTTGCAGCTGCCTTCAAGACCTTGTCTCCTTTTATAATAGCGAATGAAATGCTCCCATTGATGTTATCATCCGCAATGTCTTTCTTAAGCTGATCTTCGAATTCATTGATGATGGACTTGAGATTTCCGGTTTTCGTATCCTTGGTAGGAGGGTTACAACCCACAAATAGTACTAGCGCTAATGTGATGACTGTATTTTTCATGATTTCCTTATTGCCTGAAATTAAAGATAGCTATGAAGGACGCTGATTGAAAATCAGATCAGGATACTTCCAGGGAGTGAATGGGACTTAGAGTGGATGCATTCCAGCATTTCTTGGCAATCACAATCAGGCAAATGATAAGAACCGATAGGATCGGCAAGCCAACAACGGTGGGATCTATATTGATCCTGTAGGGATAGTTTTCCAGCCAGGTGTTGCTTCCGAAAATGACGATAGGCAACGAAAATACGGCCGCATACATAATGAGCTTTAGGAAATCGTACAGGAGGATCGCCAAAATGTTGGCTGCACGTGCCCCATGGATTTTCCGAATGCCAATCTCCCTGGTTCGTTTTTGAGTAATGAAAAAGGAGAGGCCAAACATGCCCATACAGGAAATGGCAATTGCCAGAAAGGAAAAAAACATAAAAAGTCCAAGCATGGCGTGTTCCAGGTGATTTTGCGCCTGGTAGCTCCTGTCCAGCATTGAGAAAAAAGGCAGACGGGTAGAGACAAGATGTTGTACCTTCTTGATGTAGTCATCGAGACTCTCTCCTGCATTTCCAGGATAATCAAGCACAAAATGCAAGTACGTCAGGTATTGAAAGCCAGTAGCATATACAGTCGGAGGGTCTGTTGCAGTTTTGTTTTTCACCACTCCAATGATCTTTCGATTGCCACCCTTGGTTAAGAATGATTTTCCCATGATGCTATCTGCATGTTGATAGCTCAGGGCCAGAGCAGCTGACTCATTGATGATCAGGTGTCCATGATCCCTCCCGAATTCTCTGCTGAAGTTGCCACCAACAAGAAAGTCCTTGTCTGTTTCCTTCCAGTAGGAATGATCCACCACCTTGAAATTGAAACTGTTATTTTCAGGATCAAAATGCCGGTCTCTATGATGAAGTAGCTCAATCATTTGTGCTGTTTTAACAGATCCTTTATAGAGATTTGAGAATCTGACCTGATCAATAAGTTCATGGCCCTTCATCTCATTTAGGAACACCATAGCTGTATTTGTGAAAGAGGTACTAGCCTGGGAGCTTCCGGGGAAAATGCCTGTAATCTCAAATTCAAAGGCCTTTGAGTCATGTTCTTTCATGTATTCCAGCTGTCGATACACGATGTAAGTGCCAGAAAGAAAAACAATGGAGGCGCTTAGCTGAAATACCAATAATGACTTGATGATTCCACTGGTTCCGGCCAGTTGTTTAGTATCCGCTATGCTGATTTTACTCCTAAGAGATGCGATCGGATTTAAAGTACTGAGGTAGAAAGCAGGATAAAGACTGGAGAGTAAGGTGCTGACGAATAGAAGGATTGTCAAAAAGAGTATCTGGCTGAGAAATGATACTTCACCAGGCATTGGATAGGAGATGTTGGTCCACACCAGTGTTAGCTGCACACCAAATCTGAAAAGAAACAGGCAAAGCGCAATTGCAAGAAGATTAACTAGAAATGCCTCTCCGATGAATGTGAGTATAAGCTGCTTCGGTTTTGCTCCTAAAACCTTTCGGATTCCAATCTCCCTCGCCCGGTAAATTGAATTGACCACCGTATTATTGATGTAGTTAGTACAAGCCAAGGCGAGGATGATTAAGCCAATGGCCGCTAAAAAAATAAGCAGCGCCGTGCTTGTGCCAGACTCCGGCTCATTGGAGATTTCGGTCGTTAGGTGGATTTCATGAACCGGCCTCAGGAAGAGTTGCTTTTGCCGGAACCGATCACCGTAGAGTTCTCCGATGGGAATCATGGAGTTTTGAGAGGGATTCAATACGTATGTATAGGCACTTTCAGCATTGGAGAATTCTGCGTTTGCTGACCCTGAACCTGGCGAAGCAATAGACACAAGCGCATCATATTTTAGGTGTGTATTTGGAGGTAGGTCTTCGAAAATTCCCGCGATTACATAGCTGTCTTTGAACGTTCCGGTACCTGCAGATTTAAATTCCCGACCAATAAGTGAGTTACCGGCCTCCCAATCTTGTTTAAAAATTTTCATTGCCATGGATACAGACAACAATATGGTATTTGGTTTTTGGAGTGGATCTGGTGTGGAACCTTCGACCATCTTAATAGGGAACACTTTGAAAATAGACGGTTCCGTATAGTAGACTTTCTCGATATGAATTTTTTGTTCTTTTCCGTCAGGTTTTATGTACCTAAAAAGCGCAGTTCTTTCTTCTGAAAATGGAATAAGCCGTGCGATAGCATCGTAATCGATTTCCTCACTTATTTGATTTATGACGTTCAGGGAGGTGAGGGCACTGCTACTCATTAGCAGATCCGTCTGGTAACTGTGTGTTTCGATTCGAAAGATCCTGTGATCAGATGGGTACTGATCGTAAGACCGTTCGTATTGAATGTAGGTGAAGATGTAAAGGCATGCTGCCATCCCAAAGGTTAGGCCAAGCAAATTGAGATAGGCACCACCTTTATTTTTGACAATGTTTCGAAGTGAGATCAGTAAGAAATTTCGTAGCATATTTCTTCTGTTGCTCAGATTATGGCAATTGGTATGCCACTAAAGAGGAACTATGCCTGATGTCTCTCAGGGCTACATTTTAGATACAAAAGAGATTATTATGATCATTAATGGACATAATCTTGTTCATTTTAGGACGGTTTTTTTGAAGCTTTTGGGTCATTGAATCGGATAGAATTTTACCAGTGTTTATATTTTTTTAGGCTGCACCATTTCCGGCGATAAATTTTCACTATTGGTCGATTTTAGCATCCAACTGGAAATTAGTTTAAACCCTCACTACCTCTTTATTCACCGTCATGTGTATAATTGCCTCCAATGAGAGTTACCAGCTTTAGGATACTGATCCTAGCTCTTTTGTTTGCCAGCAATGCCGCATTCTGCCAATGGGATGAAAATCTGATTTCGGTGACACCGGATGAGGTTTCAGTTGGTGACAACTTTGGAAGTTCGTTGGCCATTGATGGTGACTATGCAGTGGTCGCAGCTCGAACTAAACTTCATATTTCAGCTTCTGACGGTCAGACTCATTTCGGCGTGGGTGCCGTTTACGTCTATTTTCGTAATTCTGCTGGCGACTGGACCTATCTGAAGAAACTCATGGCCTCCGACTACTCACAAGGCGACGAGTTTGGCAGTTCTGTGTCAATCTCTGGTGACTACATTGTGGTAGGCGCACAATATGAAGATGAAGACGAGACGGGCTCTAACCGCGAGAGCAATGCCGGATCCGCATATGTATTCAAGAAAGATCATGGAGGAACTGACAGCTGGGGTGAAATCAAAAAAATTGTAGCGGATGATAGAGAATTTGATGATCGATTTGGAGTTTCTGTAGATGTTGGTGGAGACTACATCGTAGTAGGTGCTCTGAGCGAAGATCGGGATCTTGCTCCCGGGCATCACTTGAGAGATGCAGGTGCTGCCTACATTTTCCGCAAGGATGAAGGTGGAGTCGATGGCTGGGGACAGATCAAGAAAATTGTGTCCTCAGACGAGTCCTCAGATGACTTTTTTGGAGGTAGCGTTTCTATTTCTGGCGAACTGATCGCTGTCAGCGCTGTCGAAGATGTTAACGAAACAGAATTGGTAGTAAATGCCGGAGCTGTTTATCTTTTTCAAAAGGACCAGGGCGGGGACAATCATTGGGGAGAATTAAAGAGAATTATTGCTCCGGATTTAGCTGCGGAAGACCGATTTGGCAATGACATCTTCCTTTCAAATAATTATTTGATCGTGGGAGCTCGGTTGGAAGACGATGATACCAGCGGACTAAGAACTGTGAGTAGTGCTGGTTCGGCTTATATTTATGAAAAAGACCAGGATGGACTTAACAACTGGGGGTTTATTCAAAAACTTGTGTCGTTCGATAGATCTGAGCAAGACCTTTTTGGAACAAGTGTAGCCATCTCCGATGAATATGCTATCGTTGGAAGTTCGAGTGAGGATGAAGACGAATTGGGAAGCAATGCGGTGAATAGTGCTGGAGCAGTTTATGTGTTTAAAAAATCAACGAACGGATGGACGCTACAGCAAAAACTTGTGGCCTCTGATCGTCTGGCTTCTGACAAGTTTGGTAGTGCCGTGGCTATGGGAGGCAATGCAATCCTTGTAGGTGCGCCCGACAAAGATTACACGGAACCTGGAGTGTTTGCTAACTCAGCTGGAGCTGCCTACTTCTACTCGAAAAATTATGATGTTCTTCCAGGCTTTAGCTCCCAAGATTTCATTACTTATGAAGAAAATGGAACCGATGCAGTCATTGATGTAAATGCCTCTGGGGCTGCTGCGCCTGACGAAGGAATTGCTTACTCTCTGAGCGGATATGATGCTGAATTGTTGGCAATAAATACCGAGACTGGATCCCTAACATTCTTATCCTCTCCGGATTTTGAATCTCCCGAAGATGGAGATGGAGACAATCATTACCAGGTTGTAGTAGCAGCCCAGGGTGAGACAGGCATTTCCAACCAATTTCTTATCATACAAGTGTTGGACGTAGCATCGCCAACCTTTACATCGGGAAGCAGTGTTTCGATTGAAGAAGGGACGATGGGAGTTGTTTTAGATGTCAACGCCAATGATACAGGAAGCGGTTCTGATGAAAACATTACCTACACGATTAGTGGAGATGACATGGAGTATTTACAGATTGACGAGATGAATGGGTATCTAAGCTTCATCAACCCTCCGGATTACGAGACTCCCTTGGACGCGGATGCAAACAATGTCTATGTGGTTTCTGTCATTGCTAAAAACGTCGAGTACAGTGAGCAAGTGATTATGGTTACTGTCACGGATGTGGTTGAAGACCCAACCATTACGGTTATTGGCATGCCGAGCGCCTTTTCCACTCTCGAGTGCTCAGCGTCAGATATACAATCAATTGAAGTTTCTGGTGTCAACCTGACAGAAGTACTACAAATAGTGGCACCAGACCATGTAGAGTTGTCTACGGATGGTGAGTCATACACCACTGAATTAGCGATTCAACCAGTTGACGGCACGGTGAACCCTACAACTGTTTATGTCCGCGTGAGTGTTGAAGCTGCGGTGGGTGATTTTCAAGGATCAATCTTGCTCTCTTCTCTGAATGCTGAGTCTAGGGAGGTTATTGTTGACCTCTCGGTCAGCGACTACGAACCCTCGGGGTGGTATCAGTTTGGAAAACTTGTTGCAAATGACCGGGCTGCCAATGACTGGTTTGGTCGGTATTCCGTATCGATTCACGAAGACTACGCGGTTGTAGGAGTGGAGCGGGATGACGAAGACGAAGCGGGGACAAACCCGTTGGAGGATGCCGGCTCTGCTTACGTTTTCAAAAAAAATGCTTCAGGTGAGTGGTCACAAATAAAAAAGTTAGTAGCGGAGGACAGAGAAGCAGGGGATGACTTTGGAGCTTCTGTTGCCATATATGGCGACTACATTTTTGTGGGAGCTGACCAAAAACACTTCGATCTTGGTGGACCAAACCAGGCAACGTTTGCTGGAGCGGTTTACGTTTTTGCAAAGAATGAGGGCGGGACTGATAATTGGGGCCAGTTGCAGAAAATCACATTGATCGATCCGTCAATCGCGGCAAACCTAGGTGGTGTAATTGCATTAAATGGTCAGTATGCTGCTATTAGCGCAATTAATACGTTGGTCACCGGTGATGAAGGTCCCATATCTCAGGCTGGAGCAGTGTTCGTATTCAAATACAACGAGACAAGTCAACGCTGGGAGGAAGATCAAATGATAACAGCTTCTGATGCGCAACCAAGGGACTTATTTGGAAGATCATTGGCTATGTCGGAGAACCATATACTTGTAGGAGCCTGGAATGAAGATTTCGATTCTTCAACCGACGATGATGCCGGAGCTGCCTACCTTTTTAGCAAAAATTCTGATGGATCCTGGAGTGAAACAAAGAAAATAATCGCGCCAGAACGCACTGCGGATGATAGGTTTGGGATTTCTGTTGCCATATCAGAAGAACTCGCCTTGGTAGGAGCTTACTGGGAAGATGAGGATGAAAACGACGGAAACACACTGACAAATAGTGGCTCGGCCTACCTGTTTGGTAGGGATGAGGGTGGAAGTGATTCCTGGGGATTTGTGCAAAAACTGGTAGCAGATGAACGAGTGGAGAATGGAGAATTTGCCCGAACAGTGGGGATTGGGAACGACGCTATTTTCGTAGGGGCAAATTTGACCGGTGGAGGAGTGATCCATGTGTTTCAACAAGAAGCAGGGAGCTGGAATCATACCAATAGACTTACTTCTCGGGATAATTCTCCAGGTGATCACCTTGGTTTGAGAATGGCTACATCCGGTAATTCTATTATTGCAGCTGCCCCTTTTGAGGACCACGATATCAACGGTGAAAATCTACTAAGTAGCTCGGGCTCAGCGTATGTATTTGACTATGTTGACAAAACGATTGTTCTAGATCCGGTTTCCAGCTGTACATCCTATGATTTTCATGGCATGATACTGGAAGAGTCAGGAACATATGTAGCTATTGACGATTGTGATCGATCAGTTTCCCTGGATTTTACCTACGAAGGATTGGAAGTTACTGAAACTGTGGAGGCTTGCGAAAGATACGTCTTTGATGAAGTTGAACTATTAAGTTCAGGAACTTATAATGCCACATTCACAAGCTCGCTAGGGTGTGATAGTCTTGTTACTTTACATCTTACCATTCTAACATCTGACGAAGTTGAGGAGAGCGTTGAAGTTTGTGATAGCTACTTGTTTGATGGAGTGGAACTGGTTGAGTCTGGCACTTATTCGGCGATATTCCTCAATTCGATGGGGTGTGACAGTCTGGTTACCTTGGATCTGACCATTTTGGAATCCCATGCGGTCACATTAGCTCGTGAAAGCTGTGAAAGCTTCACATTTGATGGAGAAGTGCTAACTACTTCTGGCAGTTATTCGGGACTATTTACAAATACTTTCGGATGCGACAGCCTGGTGACCCTGGAATTGACAATATTAGAAGCCAACGATGTAAATGAGGAGGTGGAAGCATGTGAAACCTACCTGTTCAATGGCAATGAATTGACTAGCTCAGGAATTTATACGGGCACTTTTCTTAACGTAGCAGGTTGTGACAGTCTGGTGACCCTAGATCTAACCATTTTGGAATCTCATCAGGTTTATGAGACACGTGAAAGTTGCGAGAGCTTTTTATTTAATGGCGAAATATTGACCACTTCGGGTAGCTATTCGGCATTGTTTGCAAACGCGGTGGGGTGCGATAGCCTGGTAACATTGGATCTAACCATTTTAGAGACCAATAATGTAAATGAAGAGATTAACGCATGCGATGTCTACGTGTTCGACGGTAATGAATTGAATAGCTCCGGTATCTATTCTGCAACATTTCTTAATGCAGCAGGCTGTGACAGCCTGGTGACTTTGGATCTAACCATCTTGCAATCGGACGAAGTTTCTTCGGAGAGACAAGCCTGTGAAGGCTACCAATTTGGTACACAGGCTATAAATGAATCGGGAATGTACCAAGAGGTTTTCATCAATCAATTTGGTTGTGATTCGCTGGTGTCCCTTGACATTGAAATTCTTGATGAGCCAGTGGCAGAGATCGAATTAGATGGTTCTGTTCTGGTAGCTTCGGAACAGCCTGACGTGCAGTATCAGTGGTACGATTGTGATTCAGGAGAACTTGTTCCGGGGGAAAACAACAGTCAATTTTCTCCAACTGAATCCAGAAACTACTCTGTGGAGGTGTCGAATGGTGTTTGCTTGGTTAGGTCGAACTGTATTCCATACGAACGTGTGTTGGGAGCGGCTGAGGAACTACGGGAGGAGGTGAAGATTTACCCGACCATTACTAATAAAGCCTTCACAATCGAAAGTAAAAGTCCGATGAAAAATGTAAGGATTCGGATACTGACGGTGGACGGACGAGCACTTGTGAGCAAAGAATTCAAGCAATTTTCAACGTATAGCTATACGATTGATGGCGCAACGGGAATTTACTTGATTGAAATGGTGTCGGCTGGACAGGTGTTGTGGACCGGTCGAGTAGTCAAGAAGTAAGAACGAACCACCTTTCGCTGATAGAGTCTCCGGTTGACTTCTAAAACTAGGAATTAAAGCGTGTAGTAGAAGTGCGAAACTTCTTCCTCCTCGGTCGGTTTTGTCGATCGATAAAAATCCAATGCATACTTATCAACCTGATCTGCCTGGACGAACACTTCCTCAAACCCTTTTTCCCGACAATACTGATTAAATGAGGAGATTAATTGTTGTCCAATGCCTTTTCGTTGGTGTTTTTGAATGACAGCCAGATCGAATATATATGCCAATGGCCTTTCCGAATAGTACTGGTGCATTACATAGGCTGTCATGCCCGCTATCACTTTTGAATCATCACATGCGACAAAAACGATAAAATCGGGCAAGCTTAAAAGGCCTGCCAGATGATCTTTGTTCGGTAGTGAGAAGTTTTTCATTTCAAACACATCTTCAAACACGTCGATAAGATCAATGAAATTTGGGAGATCGTTATGATCAAGTTTTTTGATTTCTATTTCCATGGCGCATTGCTGTATTTCTGCTGATCCTGTTTTGCAATAGCTAAACAAAGACAACAAAAAGGTGAGGTTAGTTTGATAACCTGTTATTTACACGCAACTCATATTTTACGGTTCATCAGAACCTAAAAAGGCCTGCATAGATGCCCACACAGCTGGAAAATCACAGTATAAAATGACGTGTCCACAACCAGGGATAATAGAAAGACGTGAATCTGACAAGTAGGTATGCGCGGCCAGGCAATCTTCTACTCGTGAATATTCATCATTATCACCACTCATCACCAGCACCGGGCATTTAATTTTCTCGAAAGTCTCCTTACTCACCAGACTGTTGTTGTATAGGTCATTCAGCATTTGAAGGCTTTCATCCCAACGGTCAGGTTCGGGCATATTAGCCACTCGCTTCCTGAAATAATCACCATACTCACTCATTAAATTATCGGCGGAGTAGGAAGTAGGTGTTGAGCGGACTTTCACCGGATCATCACCCGCACCCATTGCAATTACTTTTTCTACAACATGCGGGTAAATTGCTGCTAACTTGTATGCTGCGAATCCTCCATCACTAAACCCAATGACCGTCACTTTATCAAGCTCAAGGAACTGGATGAGCTTAAAGGCATCGCTTGCTCTTTGTTCGTAGGTATAGGGCTCATTTCCAACATCTGATTTGACATGCCCCCGGGTGGCAAGGCATACTACTTGATATTTATCAGCAAGTTTTGGAATCAAAAATTCAAATTCATCGATGTATCCAAACACACCACCATGCAGGATGAGGATAGGTGGGCCTTCTCCATAAATTTCATAGTAGAGATCGGTGTTGTTGCCAACATCGAAGTACTTACCTGCCTCGTCATTGTAACCATATGGAATGGTCTGAGCGGACAGTAGGCTACTTAAAAGAGTTTGAAAGACCAGTAATAACGTTCTCATTCGATTAGACAATTTTGACTGAATAGCAGTTAAAGCAAACCTTTCCTGGTTAGAACTGTCCGTTTAAATTGGTTCAAATCAGGTCAAGATGATTCAAGTAAAAACCGTCAATGTAGATGTCAGGGAGAAGTATTTTCTTTTGCTAGTGCTGAATACATCACCAGATCGCTTTCACTTTGCGAGTTGACTGTAAAGACAACAAGCTTATTGTCAATGTCAGCATCAAAATCCGTCACTTTATCCCTTGAGTTGATCTTGCCGATTGTTAGCACTTGATCCTTTCCAGGTGTGGACTTTATGAAAGACACTTCTGCTCCAACCTGATCAATGTAGGTAACAAAATTGTTTACGAACCTGTAGGATAAGTTCTTATAGGAATTCCTGCTAACAGGAGATGGTTTGCGACCCGGTTCGTTGAGATTAATTTTCCAAACTTGTTCCGTTTGGCTATTTAGGTAGAAGATTTCCTTTCCATCGATGGTGCTGGCGATGAATCCGTTTCTAACCACCAGTTCCTGCAGATCATTTGAGAGATCACATCTCCATAGATCCCACCCTGTACCTGTTTTTACGGTATAAAATACAGCATCTCCATTTGGTGACCATGATGGAAACATCTTTTCCGCTCCCGAATGAATTTCCTTCCAAACCTTTCCAGATTCAACTTCGAAAATGACGATTTTGGCTTGCTCTCCATTATGAAAGGAATTTACAGCCACATGTCTGCCATTTGGCGACCAGGAAATTCCGTTGATATAACTCGCATTGATCTTGGTGAATTGTGCAAGGGACGTAGTCTCAAGATCATACATATAAACCTCATACTGCCCGTTCCGGTTAGAAGCAAAAGCAAGATGGGTTGCGTCCGGATTTAATGAAGGCACGACATCATCTTTCGACGATGATGCGGCCATAATTGGGACAGCCACTCCGTCTTCGGATTTTAGAAGCCAAATGTCATTGAACATTCGACGTTGCTCAGCAAGGATTTTGTGTGATTTATGAGCATATCTTGGATAAGAACCGCTGATTCCCAGCTCAGACATCTCCCCGGTGTTCAGGCTGACTTTGTGAACTCTGCTCTCCAGATCACCTTGAACTGAAAACAAAATATGTTGTGCATCCATCGACCAGGAATGACCGGATATCGGGCTACCTATATGCTCCAACAGTTGGATATCACCGGTTTTAAGATCTAGCAGTTTGATACCAAACTTCCCGGTTCCAGTTATTGATAAGAAGGATAAATACTTACCATCTGGTGAGTACATTGGGTTGTAATAAGCTAATTCTTCACTGTCCGGAATTGCGAGTTTGGATTTCGTTCTTGATTCAAGCGCATAGTCATAAATGCCGTAAGCAGCTGCGTTATGTTCCCCATCCACATAGGCTATTTTCTCTCCATCTGAAGACCAGGTCAATGTGGAATGATTGGTAATAGTTCTTGTTACCAGCTGTTCAGGTTCACCTCCTGAAGAGGACATTAGCAGTATAGAACTTACCTCCTGATCGTTTCGAATGTATGCGATCTGTTGGCCATCTGGTGACCATGCGGATCCTTGCTCCCGACCGGGATGAGTCGTGAGTCGCTGAACTTCACCCTTCGTATCTTTCAAGTAGATATCCCAATTCTTTGCCACACCGCCATCCCAACTGAAAGCAATTCGATTATCCACCGGGGAAGGGTTGGGAAAAATTTCCCTTCCTCCGAAGCTTGTGACCCAATCCGGATGATTGGAATACCACCTGTGTTCCGAACGATTTTTGCTCAAAAATGTGAACACGAAAACCACAACCATTAATCCGACAGTGACACCCATCCGAATGGCCAATGAATGATGAATTGCGTTTTTCCTTTTTACTGGAACCAACAGCTTATAGCCTTTTTTACTGATGGTCTTGATGATTTGAGGGTTGCGTTTGTTGTCGTCCAACACCTTTCTGAGCTTCGAGATGCAACGAGTAAGGGACTCTTCGGTCACGATGACTCCAGGCCAAATCTCCTGAAACAACTCTTCTCGGGAAACAACCCGTCCATTAGCGTTTGCTAAATAACACAGGACCTGCATGACCTTCTCTTCCAGTTGCACTATAGCCTGAGAATTCTTGACAATATTTTCACCAGGTATCACCGTCCATTTTGCAAGCCGAAAGTCTTTAGCGGTTTTATTGGTGCTCAAACGACGTTCTGATCTTCTTTTCTGAAACATCAGGTTTTCCTCAGTTAAAATAATCGTGCTTTCATAGATCTCAACCGTAGATTTTGGCATTAAAAAAAATCAGTGGTAAAGAGATCCAAATGAGTAAAGTTATGAATCCTTCATCTAAAGGTGATCTGGGAACCAAAGTCAAACTCATCACTTTCCTGGTTCTCGCATTTGGTATTTCGACAGGTGCTTATTATTTCAACAAACTGGTTGAAACAGGGGAGGTGACGGAGATATTTTTGAAATACACCGTCAAGTTTGGTCCGTCTATCGCGGGCCTGATTGTGGTGCATCGCTTTTATGGAATTGCTGGGCTAAAGAGCCTATTACAAAAAGCGACAGCGGTAAAAATTCCTGCTCACTACTACATATGGGGACTTCTGTTTCCGTTGGCTGCTGCCCTCGTCGCTGTTGGATTCCTGTCATTTGCTACGTCGGTGGAAATTACCGATAGGGGTTTGTTATACATCCTCGAGGCTTATCTGATGTTGCTTTTGAGATTCACCTTCATCGGAGGCGGGTTAGGCGAGGAGCTGGGATGGCGGGGATTCATGCTTCCATTTTTGATGGATAAAATGAATCCACTCAAAGCAGCCATTTTGGTAGGTGTTGCCCACGGACTCTGGCACCTGCCAGCGTATGGTCTGGCCACCATTGCACTAACTCCCATGTCCATTGCCATGTCTGTTGTGATGAGCTATCTGTACTTAAAAACCAGGGGCAACCTGATGCTGATGATACTGATGCATGCGGCCGTCAATACCAGTGTGTCCTTTGTTGGAAAAGTCTTCCCGGATCTCAACGGCAATTTGAACATCGTGATAACAACCATGCTTGTTTGGCTGGTTGTCGCCACGATACTGGGCTACAAACTGAAAAATACAACTCTATCATATGAAAAGAACAATAACTAAAGCACTGCTGATTGTTGCTAATTCCTGGACTGTAGGACTTTCTAAGATCCATGCACAGGTTTCCTATCAGCAATCAAAATTATCTCCGGAGGTGTTGCTGTTTACACCAAATGAGAGAGGAGTGGGTAACAGTATTGCAATACTTGGTGAAAGCGGTGTGTTGGTAGTTGATGCTTCCTATTCACCATCTGGTGCAAGAGAAATCATTCGAATGATTTCAGCGGAGACTGGTCTTCCAATTCAGTATCTGCTGAACACACATTGGCACGACGACCATATTTGGGGCAATCAGTCCTTTAGGGAAGCTTTTCCGGATATAACCATATTGTCACACGTTGAGACGAGAAGGAGTATTGTGGAAAAGGCAATACCAAGTCTCTCTGCTACGATCGTCGGGCTGGAATCTAGCGTCAAAGAACGAGATAGGATGATAGCTTCCGGAGAGGAAGGTGGACAGCTTCTCACGGAGGAGAGGAGGCAATTTCTGGCAAAACGTCAGCAACTGTTTAAATCGACGTTAGCGGATTTTAAAAAGATCGAACCGACCCTGCCAAATTTAGTTTTTCGTGATAGCCTAACACTGTTCTTGGGAAAAATGGAAGTAAGGTTGCTACATCTGGGTCAGGGACATACCGTCGGTGATGTGGTGGTTCACATCCCCGGAGCAAAGGTTATGATCCTGGGTGATCTCATTACGAGACCCATTCCCGCAGGTTCGGTAGTTCCGCTTGAAAAACAGATCGCAACGCTGAAAAAGGTAGCTTCGATTGAGGCCGATATCTGGGTGTCTGGTCATGGTGAGGTAATGACAGATCAGACTACACTCAACGAGCAGATTGATTTACTCGAATCACTGCAAAAAGTAGTTCAGAAAGCACAGGAAGAAAAGCTCTCTTTGGATCAGTGCATGGCAATTGTTAGGGATCGTGCGCTCGGTTCGAATTTTACAAAAGGAGACCCGCGATTGATTGCCGCCTTTGAGCGGTTTTTTATTAGAGTTACTCTTGAGCCTCTCTTCACGACTAAAAATTGATGAAGGTTGGATTTCTATTGGTTGCTGGGTCGAGATGCTTAAAGATGCTAGATGCTAAGTGAATTAGAGGAGTTGGTTTTGGCTCTTGTCGTTGAACTGAACAGGGACGCCTACGGATTTTCGATCTTAGCGAGGTATCATGAAAAAACCGGAAGAGAGCTGAATATCAATGAGATCCATTCGGCTTTGCATGCATTGGAAGACAAAGACCTGCTGAGTTCTCAGAATGGTTTTGCCACAAAGGAGCGATCCGGTAGAAGAAAACGAGTGTATTCGCTGACCCAGAGAGGGAAGGAGAAATTGGATGAATTGTCATTCGGTGGCGACCGATGACTCCTTCCCTGAAAGGATCACCGGGCATTATTCCATGGAATGCAAACCGACTCGATTGCCCTCTGTGTCGGTGATATAGGCGCAGAAACCATTTTCTCCAATGCTGAATTTGGGGGTGTCCACTGTCCCACCGGCTGCTTCAACCCGAGCCTCAACTGCGCTAAGGTCAGGGTTACCATTAAGATAAATGATACTACCTTCCTGAGATGGCGTATGAGAATCGCTCTTCGCGATTCCTCCTGCTGCTTTCCCCGACCCGGGAGCATACGGAAAGAAGGCCA
Organism: Cyclobacteriaceae bacterium; assembly: GCA_028285685.1. GTDB lineage: Bacteria > Bacteroidota > Bacteroidia > Cytophagales > Cyclobacteriaceae > Ekhidna. The sequence goes on from JANQOR010000023.1 coordinate 139,360, forward strand.
AAATAGTGTCTCCCATTTCCATCGTGGGCATTTCAATGTTGAAAATCGTCTCGTAAAATTTTTTAGCTCTGTCAATGTCAGTAGCGGGTATTTCGAACCAATTCAGATTGTTGGACTCTGTATTCATAGTTGCAGTTTTTGTTTTGATTGACGATTTAACGGCACACGTCTGGACAACCTTGATCTATTATTTTTTTCAAATGAGATTGGACCCGGCGCTGGCCAACTTCAACAAATCAATCATTTCACCGATACTTTCGTACCTTTTGGTTTGTGCAAAATGCGCTGTATCATATTGCGGATGCTTTCTTCTTCGTGTTTCACACAGCACTTATCTTATTCAACATGTTTGGGTGGATCCCCAAGCGATTCAGGCGTTATAATCTGTTGACGCTTTCAATGACAGTCTTTTCCTGGTTTGTGGTTGGTATTTGGTATGGTTGGGGCTACTGTTTTTGTACAGATTGGCATTGGATGGTTCGAGAGCGTTTGGGATATGTAGATAGTTCGAACTCGTACATAAGCTTGTTGGTCACGAAGCTCACCGGTCTGTCATTTTCCGATTCTTTAGTAGATACTGTGACTATATCTGTGCTGACTTTAAGCATTCTTTTTAGCTTGATCTTGAATATTCGCGATTTTAGGAGAAGAGGGAAGCACCATCTTAATGAATGAGGAGTGTGGATCCTGGTATGCTCAAACATTTAAGGACTTACAGACCCAATTTTCAAATAATGCTACAGGTCGTTAACTTTTACTTTCTAAATTTTGAGCTATGCCGACAGTAAACGTATATCTGACTTTCAATGGAAATTGCGAAGAAGCTTTCAATTTCTATAAATCCATATTCGGTGGAGAATTTGATTTCATGGGTAGATTTGGTGAGATGCCAGCCGAAGCTGGGGGTGATACAATTCCGGAAGACCAAAAAAATCGAGTGATGCATGTTGGACTTCCCATTAGCAAGGAGACTACCTTTATGGGAAGTGACACAGGAGGCGAATGGGCAGCAGATTTCAAGATGGGCAATAACTTCTCCGTTTCTGTGACAGCTGACTCAAAGAGTGAGACTGATCGATTATTCACTGATTTGTCCTCAGGTGGCACTGTTACCATGCCACTAGCAGATACTTTCTGGGGTGACTACTTCGGCTCACTAACCGACAAGTTTGGTATCAACTGGATGGTCAGTTTTAACGACAAGCAAGGTCAACCGTAGTAGTCAGGGTTGATCAGAAGCAGCACAGTGGAAATTCCATGAAGAATTCACCAGTGAGGGATTTACCTGCATAAGATCCTCTCGACATGAATAAATTAAATTCTCCCATTAGCCAAATGGATCCATCACCATGTCCGGCATAGTATTCCTTTACAGTGACAAATGAAGATTCAGGTTGAACGATTGAATGTGAAGCATGACCATATCCTGGCCCTCCAGGATATTCCCATTCACTTATGTCAATGAAAAATCCAAATGTTTGAAATCGCGTCCCTTGTCCATCAAAAAATGACTGAGCGAGTTCCTGGGATTCTTTCGTTAATTCCCCAACAAGTTGATTATGGTCTGAAAAGTCATGTGAGTAGCCAAGAGTAAATGTGATGGTATCAACAAGATCGTTGACAATCCTGGCCCCAAATGTCGGATCACCGGTTCCACTCTCTGAAGGGAAGGAGTAGTTCAAAAACGCCTTATAGCCAGGCAAATCCTCGGTTAAATGTAAGATTGTGTCCTCAAGATTTATGGTTAAGTAGGCATTCAAATTTTTAGGTTTGGGCGCCAGCTCCATTGATGGAAAAGTTTCCACCACTTCATCATCACTACATGATAAAAGGAAGGTAAGCAGCAAAATGAGGGGTTTCGCACTTGATTTTCTTAGTATATCCATAGCGTCGTTCTTTCGTGATCTGTCACTACGAACTTCATGTGATATTCTCAGAAAAGCTGTTTAAAAATGTTAAAAGAAATATGTCTTTGCATCTTTTAACACCCAATTCCGATGTGTTTGAGACTAAGAACCACCAAATGGTGTACCGAAGATTCCGACTGCAAGTTCAGCCCAGACCAGCAGCAGTGCTACTATAATAACAATACAAATGCCGATTCGATACCTGAATTCGCTAATTTTTCTTATGGCTATCTCGCACATAAGTCCGGCGGTCAATAGCAAAATACCCGCAATTATAAAATCTCCGAATTTCCAATTCACTTCATCCGTCAGTTGCATTGCTACTAGTGGTATGAGTAGCAGAAGCCCTATTGCGATAAAGATTCCAATCAGCCTTTTATTTAGCGTGATCATATCTGTTTTAATTAAAAGTACTTTGTAATTCAAAGTTAATAAGAAAAATCGTATTTGCCAATAGAATTGGTATGCCATACGCCTGTAAAACAATAGAAAAATTTAATTTGGTAGTGACAAGCACCTCCAACCAATGAGTGTACTGAACTACCAGACCAACATTTTCGATAAGAAGATAGCGATCCACTACATAGATAGAATTAACAAGTTAGAGGCAAGCACAGCTCCACTGTGGGGGAAAATGAATTGTGCACAAATGCTTTCACATTGTTCGGGTGCATTTTATGAAGGTTCCAAAAAGCCAAGCTTATTCTGGCGGTTAAGGATCTACTTCTTTGCACGCTCTGTTGTTATTGGTAAAAAACCGTACCCAAGGAGCATGAAGACTGCAGGGGATTTCATCCCGTCCTCAGCGAGTGATTTTGAGGCGGAAAAATTGAGACTTATAAATGGAATTGAGAGAGTTCAGAAATTAGGTCCGGATTACTTCTTGACTAAGAAGCACCCAATCTTTGGCAAGATATCGTTACAAAATTGGGACACATTCTTTACGAAACATCTTGATCATCATCTAAGGCAGTTTGGCGTTTAATCTGGTTTAGTCAACTCCCTGCTGCATTTGTTGCTGCATATCCATAAGTCGTGCTAATGATTGGAACAATGAGGTACCTTAATCCTATTTGGAAAATATATTCCTGACCTGTCATGCCTGACATGGGAATTAGAATTACTATGTCAAGCAGGAGCAATAAAGCCATCCAAACCAATCCGGAGATCAGTGCATGTTTAGTATAGTTGCTGTCAACCCTCCTGAAACTTCGTATCGATGCGTAGGAGACGACTACCACCAACGTGATAATCATGACGGATTTGAATAGAAAAATGTCGGTTGCCAGTTTTCCATTTGCATCATAGAAAAAGAAGCCCACAAGGAAGGGAATGACCCAGATCAAAAGGCCTGGCAAAATCAAGCGAAGTGTCAATTTCATATTCGGAGTAATTAGGTTTTGAATTTGCTCAAAGCTATTTCTCTCCTGGACTCAAAAATTGAACGAAAGCGACATCGATGCTAGCCATCATCAGCGAGCTCTGCGAGATATAATGGATTTCCATCGGGATCATTGAAGTGAGCCAACCGGATGGGTCCATCTTGAGTCACGTTCGAACGGACACCTGATTCAGCTAAGTTTTGAACCTCAGCATCAAAATCCGAAACTCCCAATCCAACGGACATGTTGTTGCCAATTCGAATGTCACCATCTGTCGGGTGCAATCCAATCCTAAATCCAGGTGCTTGAATCTCTGCATAATGCCCCCCGTAATTTTGAATCAGTTCTAGTCCTATAATGTTTGTATAGAAAGAAATCGAGACATCCAGGTCTGAAGTCAGAATCGTGATTGTGGCCTTATTAATGTTCTTTAGCATCTCAGTAAGTTAGTACTGAAAGATTTCGATTGCCTAAGAAATCCTGAAGGAGTTCCCACATCTCCTTTGGCTTTTCCAACATCACGAAATGCGACGTATCCTGCCAAACATGAAGATCTAAGTCAAGGACGTGCTTTCTTAAATAAGCTTCAACTTCCGAATTCCATTCATGACTGTCCGTGTAGATTGCCAGTACCGGGCACTTGATAAGTACATCACTTTCTTCCTTGTTCCTCATCGACTCTAGTTGTCCTTTTAATACATGCTTTGGAGTATTCAGAACTCCATCATTAATCAGGTCAGAGTGTTTCTTTTTCAGACAAAAAGTTTGAGAATGAGCGTTCAGCGATTTCATATAGTCCTCGTAGTCCGGACGATCAAGTGTGGTCTTCATCCACTGGTAGATGGGTTCCGAAAGAACCTGCTTTAACGCACCATCCACGATCACCATGGCTTTGGTCAAGTGAGGATGGCGGGAATAGAACTCTTTTGCTATCAACACGCCGAAACTGTGCGCAACAAGGACTACATTTTCCAATTCCAGGTGATTGACAAGACGCTCGACATTTTCGATCCAAACCTCCACCCCGTATGTAGTCTGAGGTTTTTCGCTTTCTCCATGTCCCAACAGGTCATAGGATATCAGAAAACTAGAGTCGGAGGCCAGATTGGCTAGTTGCTCCCAAATTCGTCGGTCTGAAGAAGCTCCGTGGATCAACAAAATCCCGGTCTTTCCTCTTTTTCCATAAGTTGAATAAGAAATGTTCCAGTCTTTGTATTTACAAACGTTCTGCATGATGTCGCTATCGATTGATTATCTCATACAAACTTCACAGGACTGATTGAAAAAAAATTGAATAGAGCCGACATCTGCAGAAGGCGTCACTTTCAGTTGCTAACTGAGTTTTTTAATCAATCTCATCAGCCTTTTTCTTTTCGCTCCAACCTCGAACTCATCCATTCTTAGATTCAATACATTAAGAAACGAATCTCTATAGTCGGCTGTAACGACGCTCTCTATCCTCTCAGCATATTTTGGAAATTGATTTACGGCACTGGTTGTCAAAAACTCGATGAGAATAGGAAGAACATCTGACCGGTACTTTTCATTGGAGCAAAGTTTCACCAGGATCTCTATTCCATGATCCTTCGTAATAACTGAGCCATTTTCGACAGCAGTGATAATTTCTGGCAAGTTTGAAAAAACTTCCTCCGACTTTTCCGTTGTGACGCAGTCAATGGCCGTCATGGCTCCCCATTGCATCCTGTTGTCCTTGCTTTTCAGCAATTGAACAAAGACGGAAGTATAGTTTGATATAAGTGCCGGTTTTTTTTCACCTATCTCGTAGGCGACCTTGATGCAGTCTTTTTTGACCTTTGCTGATCCGGTCTGCAAAAGTTGAATTAGCTCCTTAATGGCGTCTGTGTCGTTCGAGTCAACAATTTTTTTCGCCAAGATCTGGTTGGGGACTTCATCCCTTCGGTTTAATGAGGAGGCGAGTTGTGAGATTAGATCTGATTGCTTCATTAAATAAGTATGGTTTGCGTCTTTGACTGTCTTTAGGACTATTGAAATTTTGGAACCGCTCTTTTAACTGCTTTTTGTTAGCTATTTCAGCACTTAATCGCTCTTGCAACCAATCAAACTGTACCGTATTAAGGTGAGGTAATGTGTTGTCAAGATCATGAAGGTCCTTGCTACGGTAATCTGTTTTGCTGAATTTGTAAAGCAGTTGAATTTCGGGTCGTATAATAGGTATGTCTCCTATCACATGCCCAAAGGACGAAATGTCGCCGCCAATTCGGTCATCCCTTTTAAAGATCCAATTGTTTCCATCCGTGTCTAGAAGCATGATTTGAAATCTAAAATAGGGGCTTCTTTTCTCTTTAACCCAAACATCTTGCAGAGGCTTCTCCAAGAATCGTCCTTTGCTCCAGTCAGTTAAAGTTTTTTGCGCAACAAGGAGTTGCCAATGATGCAGATATGCTTGCAATTCCAGTTGGTCTTTGCGTTGTACAATTATGTCGATATCGACGTGTCGCCGTGTCTCTCTACCAAGGAAAGTATCAAGAGCATATCCGCCGGCTAGCCACCATGGGTGCCTAAACGCCCGGAATAATTTGCCGATCTCCTCAACGCTTAGTGGCTTCCATGGTCCTTTCCCAACAATTTTCATTCTTCAAATGGTATGCTCCACGAAAGCCAAATCCGATTCCATTTCTTTGAAATACCTTCTTGGATTCAAACTGGAAAATTGCTTAAACTCTCGAATAAAGTGAGCCTGGTCGGAGTAGCCCGAGTCAAGTGCAAGCTGACTAAGACTTTCATATTCTTTTTGTCTATAGTTGTGCATCGCAAAGTGAAATCGGATGATCCGGGCATAGAGTTTAGGACTAATTCCAACCTTCTCAATAAACGATCGCTCCACCTGTCGGACAGAGTACCCCAAATATTTGCAAAGGCTTTCGATCGATTCACGTCCCTGATTAGAGATCAGGAAGTGGACTGCAGCTTCAATGATAGTGTCTCGTTCATGAGCTTCTGTAGCCCTTTCTTCAAGTGCTCTGCATACGATCTTTTGCCGTGCCTCATTGCTCGGGGCTGACAAGACATCCTCTTCGAGAGCATGTGCACTTGACCCAAATAGTTTTTCGAGTTTTAACACCGCACTGGTTGTGAACCTCGAACTTAAACCGAACAAAACTGGAATGGAATATGGATAAAAGTTGACCCCAAAGATTTTAAAACTTCCAGCAGTAGCCAGATCAATGGGCTTAGCAGATTGTCCATAAAAATGAGAGGTTGGGATGGTCGTTGATATTCTTGTCCGATCAATATCAAGAAACCCCTTACCCACGTATTGGAATACGATCTGCGGGAATGGGTTTGCGAAAAAGGAAAACTCCTTAAAATCAAGGTAATTTTTTTCCTCGGCAATCGATTCAAGCGTCCAGATCGACTCTACAAACGGATACAGGTTGTCGGGGGGAGGGATCCTATTGAATTTCATTTTCATAACAGTGACTCAATGTCTGCGGATGTTTGCAGAAAAAATTGAACAAAGCCGACATCACAGCTACTAATTGCTACCAAACAGATGGTCTCATTGATTAAGTAATTTAATCATGGTTTTTGTGGAAAGGTCACTTTCAATTGAGCGTGACCTACTTTTCACTCGATATTCCTCAGTGGTTCACGGTTATGTCTGAATTGAAGCTAGATTTGATAATGGAACGGATTTGACTCGACCGATTTGGAAGACTTAGTTAGAATAACGTTTGATTTTTGGTCATCGCTTTTGGCTTTTGGAGTGTTTCAGGGACTTCTGTTGCTGCTAATTCTATTGAGCTACCGAAAAAATTCATCTATTAATTTTCTGGTTGCGCTTCTTTTCATTCTTATCCTCAACCTTTTTAATTACCTGCTCATAAGAACAAGCTTGTTCCTTGAGACTCCGCATTTGACTCATTTGTTTACCCCGTTCACTTTCTTAATAGGTCCTATTTACTATTGGTATATCAAGTCTGTAGTAGGGTCCAATTATCACATTTCCTGGAAGAACTATGTGTTACACTCAATTCCTTTTTTGCTCGCAACCGTATCTTTAGCTCCTTTCTACCTATTGTCTGGGAACGAAAAAATCAACATCATTGAGAGCGAGAATCTCGTGAATCCGGTCACCCTTTCCCCACAGACGTTCGGATTCATTGCTCTTCAAATCATACAATCGTTTGTTTACATTTTCATGGCGGGCAAACTGATCAAGGAGGCTGCGATTAGCCAATCCAAACATTCACGAACCAAAGTACTTTGGTTACGGCGATTTGGCTCGATTTTTCTCATCTACTGGTCTGTGGATTTTTTGGGGTTATCCTGGTACGGTTTTTTGGGAAAAATCCACCAGGAGGTTTTTTACGTGACGATGTTATGCTCCACCTTTTTCATAAATGTCCTCGTCTTTTTTGCCATCAAAAACAATAAGGATTTCAGTGGTGTCCTCCTTAATTCAGGGAGAAAAAAGTATCGAAATTCATCTCTGAACGAATCTGACTCAAAATTATACTTGCGGAAAATCAGCAGTTATATGGAGGCTGAAAAACCCTACTTGGACACAGAACTTTCACCCGCCAAACTTGCCAAGTCGGTAGGGATCTCTTCTCATCAGATTTCACAAATATTAAATATTGAGATAGGAAAGAGCTTTTACGAATTTGTAAATGAATACAGATTCATGGAGGCTAAGAGTCGATTGCAACAGTCGAAGTACAGTCACTTGACTATTCTCGCCATCGCAATGGATTCTGGCTTCAACAACAAGAATACCTTTAACAAGGTTTTTAAAAAACATTCAGGGTTAACACCTTCACAGTTTTTGAAACAACAACTAAGCGTCCAACCTTCTTCGACCTCCTAGTTGGTCACTCCAAATTTTTAGAGACGATGGGAATATCCCCACAGCGTAATCTTGGCCTAAAAGTCAGGACATGAAAAAATCTCGAATACTATTTTTAGCTGTTGCCGCAATTCTGGCAATTACTGGGGTTACGGCATTTACCACACCGGCCATAGAAACACACAGTAACGGTAGGATGATCAATGCGCCACGGGAGGTCGTGTGGAAAGTGATTTCCGATGTGGGCAACTACCATAGGTATGCTACTGGCTTGTCAGGGGTCACTGTTATTTCTGGTGAAGGAAAAGGGATGGTTAGAGCCTGCAGTGATGAACTTGGCTCGTGGAGAGAAACCTGTACCCGATGGGATGAAGGTAGTAGCTACAGTTTTAGCGTTGATCCCGGGACTGGATTTCCTTACCCCTTTAAACATATGATGGGTACCTGGTCAGTGAACGAGGTAGATGAGAATTTCTCCGAGTTGCTAATTGAGTTTGAGTACCAGTTTCCTTACCGATGGATGAGCTGGTTTTTCAATGATGATACCCATCAGGCATTTGATGACGGTGATAAAACGCTCTTGGACAACTGGGAGAAAAGAATCTCGCAAGGCTTGATGAACCTTGATATGGTTCTTGACTTCCACTTTAGAGCCACCGGCGCAGAGACCCTTGCTGAAACGCAAACGCAAACCTGGGTCGGAAAGAGCAATGACACCGAATTCACCCTTTACCAGCAAAAACCGAAGTATGCCAGGCTGGATGCAAAAAGAGACACCGTTGTATTTTCTCAAGTTTACGATGGAAAGCGGTCATGGATTATTGCCCCTTGGGTAGCGGCATCATCCCCACAAGAGACAAACTATCCGGACAATCGAGCCATTAAAACCTATAGTGAATATCATGGCCCACTCTACCACGCCAGCCAGGATCAAGGGTGTGACCTAGTCTACCAGGGAATTGAGAATAGGGAGGATGACGAATATTTCGGGTTTGTGGTGACATATCCTAATCAGGACGAAATCCACTATTACCTGGATGTCAATTCCTACTTGATCTCAGCGCAAGTTGACTATTTCAAAAAAGATGGATCTGAGGTGAGTATGGAGACCCGCTACGAAGATTATCGAAATGTGGCAGGTGTGATGCTTCCTTTTTACCTCGAGCAGACTTTCAGCTTTGCCGAGGGAAAAAATGAAATCATCATTCAAAAAGTTGAATTTGACAATCAACTGGATCAAGGAATGTTCCGACTCTAAATGGGAGATATGCGACTCCTTGAACTGTTGTTGATCGTATCTTCTAGCCTGGGCCTGATCTACACATTGGTGAGAATCCATCCGCCGAGACTCTCTGTGATTCTATCTTCCTGTAGCATCGTTTTGACTTTTCTCCACCTACTGGTTGAAGGATATCGGTGGCAATTGGTTCCGGCCTATTTGAGCATTGTCACCTTGTTGGTTGTCTTGCTGTGGAGATACAAAAGGGCGAAGACTTTGATCGAAAATTCCAGGTGGATTTCTGGTCTCAGAAAGATCATTGCATCCGTGATTATCATACTGGTACTAACTGGTACCTCATTCGTTCTTCCAACACTTTTACCAGCCTTCGATATCTCACCGCCCTCCGGACCTTATCAGATCGGGACCGATTACTTGGAATTCACGGATCAAAATAGAGTGGAGACTTTCGTCAATGATGAAACCTACCGAAAAGTGTTTACGCAAGTTTGGTATCCGACCGAGGTCTTAAAGAGTAACTTCCATCCGTACCTTGAAGAACCAGAAGAGTCACTAAAAATTATCACAGACCTGTTTCAATTACCGTCTGGTTTCTTTAATCACTTAAAACACATCGGAGTGAATTCGATTCTGAAGGCACCCATTTCCAATCAAAAAAGTAGGTATCCGGTTCTAATCTACCAGCACGGATATTCATTTTGGATGAGTCAAAATACGGTCTTGATGGAACATTTAGCCAGTCACGGATTTATTGTAGTAAGTATTGCTCATCCCTACGAAACCAACTATGCTTATACGAATGAGGACAAGCTAATTGCCTTTCCATTCAACAACGAGATGCTTCAGAAGCGATGGAATGAAATTCTGGCGAAAGTAGAAGTGTCGAAACTTATCGGGTTGATCATCGACACAGAGTCTGTAAAAAAGAGCGAAAAGTATGAACGACGAATGCTCAATCTTACCCCCTATATGCAGGAAAGTGTGAGGCTCTGGGCAGATGATGGGAGCTTTCTGTTGAATGAACTTGATCGTCTTAATAGCGAAGGGTCTCATTTTCTCTCAGGGAAATTGGACATGGAGAAGATTGGAGCATTCGGAATGTCTTTCGGTGGGGCAGCGACAGCCCAACTTATGATCCGGGATGAAAGGATAAAAGCAGGGATAAATATGGATGGTGGCATACAGGGTGATCTTCTGCAAAATTCCCTAAGTCGACCCTTCATGTTCATGATCAGCGGTAATCATGGATTTTTAAACAATGTCCATTTTCAGCGATGCGAAAAGGAGGCGTACATGCTTTCTATTAAAGGATCGAAACATCTTGATTTCTGTGACCTAAACCTTATCTCCCCAGTTCTTTTTGAACAGTTTGGACTAATGGGGACGATTGAGAAAGAACGGATGAATGAAATCATCAACGAGTACGCGTATGCTTTTTTCAAACAGTATCTGGTAGAGCCGCGGGGGAATTGGCTACCAAGCTTCGAGGAGGTCACGATTAAAAAAAGAAATATCAATTAACGGAATAACAACAAACAGTATGATTAAATCAATAAGAAAGGCACTTTTTACTTCTGTTTTGCAAATAGCGGCTTTAATTACATCTGCTCAAAACAGTCCGCCTGGCAAACTGGTGGATGTTGGCGGTTATAAACTCCACATTAACTCAAAAGGGGCAGGAGATAGGACAATTGTGATAGAGGCAGGAACGGGCTCTTGGTCCCTACACTGGATGGAGTTTCAAACTGAACTGGCGAAGCATTTTAGGGTGGTTACCTATGATAGAGCCGGTTACGGATGGAGCGAACCATCGCCTTATGCAAGGACCGCTAGGAACATCATAGAGGAATTATACACTGGATTGGAAAAGGCTGGTGTTGAAGGTCCATTTGTCCTGTTGGGTCATTCTTACGGTGGAATGATTGCCAAGGCATTTGTGAAGAAGTATCCGAAGGAAGTGGAAGCAGTTATCTTGGCTGATGCGGCTTCAGAATATCAATTTGAGAAGTTGCCCCCAATGGTAAACATGATGCTCGAAGGGGGTAAGCAGCAATTCAAACAGACGGGTGTGATGGCGAGATCCGGCATGCTTACACCAGAACAAATGCCAGTCGACTCGACCCTAATAGAAAAATACTGGCGTGACTATCAGGTATCTATTACCAATGCTGGTTACTACGATGCAATGTTGAATGAGATGGAACTTCTCCCGATGACCTATGAAATCTCGAAAGTTGATACTCCTTTAAATCTACCGTTGCTGGTGATTACAGCGGGAGACAGTTTTAGCGCGTTTACTCAGGTGCCTAATCTACCAATCAAGGAAAGTAACAAGGTGTGGATGGAATTACAGAAGAAGTTGCTTTCGGTCTCTAATCAGAGCACACAAGTGATCATTAATGGAGCAACGCATGATCTGCTACTTTCAGCACCCGAAGAACTAGCGGTAGAGGTAGCGGAGTTTGTGAAAAGCCTCGACTAGACGTGTGCTACTCGGGGAAATTAGTTGAGTTCTTTTAGTTGGGTTTATGGCCAGGGAGAAACTATTGACCACATTGCTTACAATCTCAACCATAGTGCTGATGTTTTGGTCGGTAGTTTCCTTCTTGGACTTGAAGGTCGATTTAGCTGAAATTGGTATTTCACTCATCCTTTTTTCCATTCAGGCGGTTCTCCTCAACTTACTGAAGACGGCCGGAAAGTGACTGGGATATTGAGAACAGGCTTTTTTTCTTCTCCTCTATTAGAAATCTGACAAGTAAATTGTTAAGAGGTCCCATGTCAGGATCGGTGAAGGACTGTTCTCTCTCAAAAAAAATCAATTAGACCTCGCGGTAACCCTCAATCCTACTGGCAATATTTCACCCTGCAAAATGAGTTGTTCTTCCTCATTCAGAATCCCAAGCATAAATTCTTGATCAGCATCTGAAGTGCTATCAATTAAATTCCTAAAGAGATAAGCACATCTTTCAATTTGCAGTTGCTGATCAACTCTTTTTAGAGCTATTACCATATCTTTTCCCTTGTGCAAGGGTGGGTCGTGATCGTGCTCAGAATGCCATTTGTGAGCTAATTGATCCGCTGTGGACATCTGATCTTTATAATACCATTTCAATGTCCGATCATCAACATGATCAAGGTCCATTTCCTCCAGAATAATTATTCCGCCTGGTGCCAGCATGCTGCTGATGTTCTCAATAGACTGATCCAATTGATGTATGTGGTGAAGTGATCTTGTCCATAAAATCAGGTCAAATCTTTGGGAAGTTTTGAAAGTAGTTGCGTCTGCGGATCTTACGTCAAGACCCCTGGAGACGGCGATCCCAACCAGCCTCCTGTCTGAATCTATTCCCATGTAATCAGCCCCGGCAAGACTTAGCTCCACTCCCAATTCTCCGGACCCACAACCCACCTCAAGCACCTTAAGTCCCTGGAGTTTGACCTGGTCGTGAATAAATGAAAACGTATATCGAGTTCGTGGATCCATAGCAGCAAGAACAATTTAAAGGTAAAATATCAGTCAATCATTATTACAAACTGTGAAGGTTTTCTGAAGTTGGTGAAGTACTGCCTACCCAGAATTTCCGTAAAATTCATAAATCCTACTTTGGTTGGATATGCATGTTCAATAGTTTTTCGTAAACTCGATGAAATCAATGCTTACCAGAATGGAAAAATTCGAAGCCTATAAATTATTAACAGGAAAACTTGACGTGGAACTAAAGGAAAATTTCGGATTTCCTTTCACTTCTGTGAATGGAAACATGTTTTCCTTTCTTTCAAAAGAGAATGTTCTTGGCATTCGCCTAGCACAGAATGAGCGTGAAGAATTCCTGGGGAAGTTTGATTCGGAGATCTATCAAAGACCAGGAGGACAAGTGCTAAAGGAATATGTTGTTATTCCAGATGACTTGCTGGCCAACGCCGATGAGTTGACCAGTTGGTTTGAGAAGAGTCTGAACTATGCTGGAGGCTTAAAGCCCAAGAAAAAGAAGAAGTAGTGACTAATTCCTTGCTTTGTAATGATCATGCAGCCCCACTCCATTGAGAATTTGTTCGGTACACTTTTCAATCCTCGATTCACGAGTTTTTGACTGCTTTGGAGCTGAGAAATAGAGAATATATCCTCTTTGTCGTCCGGGTGTTAAAGCCTCAAAAGCAGCTTTGAAAAATGGGTCTTCTTCCAACCTGTTTTGAAGTTCTTCAGGAATCGGCTCAGGATTCCTTTTAAACTCCACTTTCAAGCCCGCTCTTTCCACCTCAACAGCTTCAAAAATGTACGCTTTGATAAGCTTTTCCCTTTCGAGCACCTGTTTCGGGTTGGTAATTTTTAGGTAGCGAGCAGCCTGAGAGTTTTTTCCCGGTGCGGTTAGCATCCGCTCCGGATCTCCCAGCAAACTACCTTTGAAAAAGCTAACCGCAGCAAATTCCTTTAGCCCACTTAACGTCAGGATGTTCTTGCCCTGATAAGTATAGCAGGGAACTCCCCATTTGGATTCTTCTGTAAGTCCGCAATCCAGGATGACTGACCTCAGTTGCACCAGTTCTTTTTGCCAGGTATTGACCTTGCAATCAGGTGTAGCTCCCAGGGGGCAGCGTCCACAGCCATCAGCGAAATATTCTTCTACGTTTTGAGTCATAGTTAGTCACAGATCTTTAAGTTAACTATTTTACATGGTTGTCTCGGAAGACAATTCAATTATGGACATAGAGGCGTTCAATCAAGCTCAATCCAAGACCGACCAGCAGATCTGTGATTTGTTAAGGTATGAGATTGACAAAAACCTTCCGGATGCGGAAAGCAAGATCTGGCATCGACATCCCGTCTGGTTTTTAGGTGGAAACCCGACCGTCGGATATAGCAAGCTAAAAGATTGTATTAGGTTGATGTTCTGGAGTGGTGCGAGTTTTGATGAACCGGGCCTTCAAGCAGGCACAGGCAAATTCAAAGATGCTTCTATTCGTTACACAGATGTAAGTATGATAGATATCCAGGACCTAAAGAGATGGTTGGATAAGTCCATCAAAATCCAATGGGATTACAAAAATATCTACAAGAACAAAGGCCGTTTAGAAAGACTCAAGTGAGCAAAACGGACAAGCTTAGGAATCCTGAGCAAAATCAGAATAGAAAAGCGCCCAACGTGTATGCGAGTAAATTACCAACACCGTGCGCAATCCAACCAGGCAAGATACTACCACCAGCCATACGTTCATTTAGGTAAACCTTAAGGTAGGCTCCAATGGATGGAAAGATGAAGATTACTGTTAGAAAAAGGTAGTTGTCTGTGATTGTCATGAACAATAGCGTATGGATGGAGCCGAAGGCGACGGCTTGAAGGAAGTTGCCAAGCCGGAAGTTCGTAACAGCTATCAATCGCTTGGCTAGAAATCCTCTAAAGAAGATCTCCTCCGAAAGAGAGGTCTTTATTCCCGCATCAACTACGATTAGCAGCATCGACGCAAAACCAAACCCCATGACTTTGAATTTCCCCATCATACTGGTAGGACTTGAGAGGATAGCACGAAATTCGGGATCGAAGAAAGAAAACAAAAGCAGGGGTCCACCAACAAGAAAAGCCACGCCGAGGGCAAGTAAATTCGCTCTCAAGGGAGATCGGTATAGTCCTATAAAAGCAAAGAAGCTTTGTTTTTTCTCTTTTTTAAATAGATAGACTAGCAGCGGAATTAGGGTAAAAACCAGCAGTTGAAGAAAGGCATTGATAATATCGTTCAGCATGGATATTTTCTTTAAGTGAAAAATGATACGGATTAAAATTATTTATGTTAAACATAAAAAATATTATATTTAAAATAAAATTATAAATCTGGTATCTAACACAGAACATAGCCGTTCACTCTTAATCTTTATTGGGATAACCTTTTTATTGAGTACTCTTTTGTCCATTTATGTGGCCGTCGCAAGTCTCTCCGTCGAGACGATCACTTTTGTACGAATCTCAGCCATGTTTATTCCTGCGGTAGGAGTGACGATCATGCGACTATTTTTCAAAGATCCTGTAAGATCTGCGGGTTGGAGGCGCTTTCCTGTTAAGTGGCTACCTGCAGCTCTCTTTTTGATTCCCCTGGCCATTCATTCCATTAATCTACCTTTGGTAGGGTACCTGAATTCGATGGAGATACCGTGGCAATCCTGGCTAACTGCGGATTCCGAAGGTATTTTTCATGCACCTGAGAGCCGAGGATGGGGCGACTTGACGATGAGTGAGCTGGCCATGCGTCTTGCATTGAATGCAATTGTTGGTTTGATCATTGTATCGATCCTGGCATTTTTCGAAGAGATTGGCTGGCGTGCATGGATGCTACCTAAACTGCAACAAGGTTTTTCTCCTCGAAGGGCGGTTTTGGTCAGTGCCGTTATATGGGCTTTATGGCATGTTCCGTTCGTTGTTAGCGGGCTAAACTATCTCGATGAAGTTCCGATGTTGCAAATGCTAGTGCTTTATCCGACAGGTTTGATCGGAGCTGGAATGGTACTTGGGTGGCTCTGGGTCAGGACAAGGAGTATTTGGATTGTCTCTCTCGCACATGGATCTCTAAACAACTGGGGACAGTTTGCTTTCAAATACATGCGAGACGGTTCCGGCGAGCCAATGGACTGGCCATGGCTGTACACTGGCGTTAATTTTTCGCTTCTATTGATAGGTATCATCGTTTTGGTAACACTTGGAAAGGAGACAACGAAAAATTAAAGAGTGATTATTTTGGCACTGAGGTTTTTTGAGCTGCCTTGAGGATTTCACCATATTAATTAACAACTTGTTGTCCTGGTTGCCTATCACTATAAATTTCCTGATATGAAGAAAAACAGAATAATTCAGTTATCTATTTGGATTACCAAGTCCGTCATTGCTATCGTTGCGCTGGTCTCCCTGCTCACGGTTATCTTCGTCATTCACTGGCACATGGATGCTGCTTTTTACAAGAACCTTTATTTGGTAAATGGTTTCCAGGCAGGACTGAACTCATTTAACCTACGATTTTCGGGCAATGAATTGACAAACATTCGTTTGAGTGAGTTGGGCAGCGCAACGATTGTGTGGATCTTCATTCGAAATGCCGTCATATTAGCATTTGTGTTAGTGATTCTGAACATGATCATCGCAGTACTCAAGTCCATATCTAACCTGGAAACTTTCTATGATCAAAACATTCGAAATTTCAGGAAGATCGCCAACATAGGTTTTGTTTTGACCCTTATTGCTTTTTTCAATTTTGGGACAGTAGATGGGGTGACTTCATGGAATTTTACCATTCCATTTCAACCATTGTTGTTTTCTTCGTCTTTTCTAGTACTTGCAGAGGTGTTCAAAGAAGGTAAAAGATTGGCAGAAGATTCAAAATCGATTGTATGAAAATAGTCGTGAACCTTGATGTTGTACTTGCTCAAAAAAAAATGAAGTTGAAGGAATTGTCCGAGGAAATTGGCATTTCTATGACTAATCTCTCATTGTTAAAAACCGGAAAGGCCAGAGGTATTCGGTTCAGTACATTGATGCTAATTTGTAAGGCACTAGATTGTCAGCCAGGGGATTTGCTTGCTTTTGAAGCGTAAGCAGTAGTCCAAAATCAGCAATGGGAACTGCCAAAGCGGAATCTGAATGACATTCCATAAAACGAAATGTAGGTATATGCAATAGATGCCTATTTCTGATAAAATCACTTAAAAAACCCGATCTTTAAGTACATTAGTGCCTACGCTGTTTCTCACCCGCCTAAACCAGCCATACTGTATGAGATCAGACGAATCGCTTGAAGAAAATCGCATTTCCAGTTTAAAATCTTATCAGGTACTGGATACCTTAAATGAAGAAGAATACGACACGATCACTGAGCTGGCGTCCTTCATTTGTAAGACTCCGATCTCGCTGATAAGCTTGATTGACGAGAATAGACAATGGTTTAAGTCTAGGGTTGGTCTTGACATTGACGAAACAAAGAGAGATATAGCTTTTTGTGATCATGCCATTAGAGGTTCCGAAATTCTGGAGATAAAGGATGCCTTGGAAGACAAGCGATTTAAGGAAAATCCACTTGTCGTTGACGAACCTAATATTAGATTTTACGCCGGAGCGCCACTGATTACCAGAGATGGCTATTCGCTTGGGACATTGTGTGTCATAGACCGGGTTCCAAGAGAACTGACATTGGATCAGAGAAATGCACTGGAAAGATTGGCAAAGCAGGTAATGATGTTCATGGAATTAAAGAAAATGGGACATCGCTATGAGACCTTCTTTGAATCAACAAGCGATCTTATTTATGAATTGGATCGCGACGGACGATATCTTCATGTAAACCATACAGTCGAGAGGCTTCTTGGTTACTCAGCTGATGAACTGAAAGATAGAACCTGTTGGGAATTTGTTCCGGATGAATATCGTGACGATACGAAAAAGCATTATTTGGAGAAGATTAAACTAGGGGAGAAATCCAGTTACCATGAGTTTCCGGTGATGTCGAAAGATGGGAATTTAATTTGGTTGGGACAAAGTGTCGATTACTTCTTTGACGAAGATGGAATGGCCTCCAGGGCGTATGTGATTGCGAAAGATATGTCGGAGATAAAAAAGGCCAAAGATGAAAAAGATCAATTAGTGGCTATGATAGCTCATGACTTGAAAGCTCCATTTAATCAGATCTACAGTTTGTCTGAGTTGCTCAAGATCAATCTCGAAGGAGACCAAATCACTTTCAACGACATGATAGGCAAGATCTCTATGGACAGCAGAGAAATGATTGATGATCTTATCTATTTGAAATCCTATGAGAGTTCAGGATTTACGCCGGAATTATCCGAGTTTGATTTGAAGCAATTCCATGATGTGAAAATGACACGATTTGCTAAGTCTGCCAGGAAGAAAGAAATCAATTTAGAAGGAAGATGTGTTTCACAAAACCCACTTGTCAAAGGGGATGAGAAATCCGTTGGTCGTATTGTGGATAACCTTCTGTCCAATGCTATCAAGTTCTCACCTTCGGGAAGCAAAGTTGATTTTAGTATAGATGTTACCAATGAGAGCATCCTGATGGAGGTGCGAGATGAGGGGCCTGGATTCAGCAAAAGTGATAAGTCAAAGGCATTTGGCAAATTTCAAAAACTAAGCGCGAGACCTACAGGTGGTGAAAGCTCTACAGGGTTGGGATTGTCAATCGTTCGAATGCTGGTAGAAGGCTTACAGGGAAAGATTGATTTGGAAAGCGAGGAGGGAATTGGCTCAAAATTTACGGTTACCTTGCCAATGTAATGTGAATTCCGTTGACCAAATTACTACAATATACCGGCAAGGATATCCAAGCGATAGACTTTGATCCGTGGCTAGAGCAAAAACCTGAAACTTTAAGACCGATTGCTACGAAGTGGTTTAATGCTATTAAGAATTGCGGATTAGATGTGGAAGATATTTTTCATGACGGCTACCCAATTGGATGTGTGGAAGAAGCTCCCTTTGCTTACGTGAATGTATTTACTTCACATGTGAACGTGGGGTTCTTTTACGGAGCAGAATTGCCGGACGATTCCGGACTACTTGAAGGAACCGGAAAGCGAATGCGTCACATTAAATTGAGACCAGATTCTGAGCTTAGTGACGAGGATATTTCACAACTGATCAAACTTGCCTATGAAGACATCAAGAGACGGCTATTGCTTGAATGATATCAACGTTCCATGACTCGATCATGGCATAGTTGCGTAACTTCCTCCGCTATTCCCCCAGAACAAGGCCGACCAGCATATTTCTAGTCTCGAATAACATGGTTTCAACCTCTTCTTCTGTAAATGCTCCATGGCTATAAACACCAGGTTTCCGCCACGTGTCGAAGAAACGATATTGACTGCCTCTCTTGTAGCAGACGATATAATGATTGCCTGGGGCATCATCCCCGATTGGAGTGCTTGCACCTGTCTCCATGTTTTCGTGAACACCCATCAAAATTGCTCCATTCGGATTTTCCTTGAAAAATTTCTCTACCTGACTCCTCTTACTGTGCTCTTTTTCCTTAGTTGGACCGTGAAATGGTTTATAGTCAAAACCGAACTCGGCTAACACATCAGGAAGTTCAACTTCTTCAGGTGTAAACCAACCATCTAGTCGATTTTTCTTATCCCACTTCGGCTTAAAACTTCCGTAGATACCAGGCTCTCCATCACTTTCCGCAACAATTACCAAGGTGTCTTGCAGCTGATGCACAGCTTCAAAGGTCAATTTTTCGTCCAGGCTATATTTCTTGCTCAGTACACTCCAGTCACCCCCCATTACGAGGTACGCATTCAAAGAAGCAGAAGCAGAACATCTGGCATAGTCATTTTTGGTCTCAGCTAATTTGTCAAGTTGAGAAACATGCCTGAGCTGCTCTTCGATGTTCATACCTGGTAGAACATCCCTTTCACTGTAGGCAAAATCCGGAACGGTCTTGTCCTTGTATTTATCAAACCAGGCAAGAATGGCCGTCAACCTGGCAACTGTTCCGCTACCTTTGGCATCAATGCCGTGCGAAGCATTCGGAATTCTTATCATCGTTGTTTCCACACCCAACATTTTAAGGGCGGCATAATATTGCTCGGTATCTGCCATCGGAGTTCGATAATCAGCCTCGCCGGTAAGTAGTAGGGAGGGAGTCTTTACTCTATCGACAAAAGAGATCGGTGATCGATCAAGATAGTGGGAAGGGTCTTCCCAAGGATATTTTGCGAACCAATAGGAGAAGCGTTGCGGACGGTCTGAATACAATGAAAAAGAGTACCAATTGATCACCGGTTTTACCACTGCCGCAGCCCTAAACCACACAGACTTCGTTGTAATCCAGGCTGTTAGAATACCTCCTCCACTTCCGCCTGTCACAAACAGATTGTCTTTATCGATGTACGGCTGCTCTCGCATGTAAGCTACGGCCGTCATGATATCATCATAATCGTAGGAAGGGAATGCATGATGAATCTCTTGCGCAAACTTTTCTCCATAACCTGTGCTCCCCCTTGGATTGATGTACAATACAACATTTCCTGCAGCAGCATAGGTTTGATAATCGACGGAAAAGAAAGGACTGTAAGAGGCGTGCGGACCACCATGAATCTGCAACACCATCGGATATTGTTTACTTGGGTCAAAGTCTGGTGGTTTAACAACCCATCCTTGAATATCCAACCGATCGTATCGGGATTTCACCCAAATCTCTTCTACTTCACCCATTTTCCTTGAACCGAAAAAATCAGCATTGACCTCTGTCAATTTTCTGTCTTTTCCATCCTTTCCTACACCAACTTCAGGAGGTCGAACGCTACTTGCGTACTCGAAGGCATAAGTGCCGTCCTCAGCTACAGAAAAACCTCCAGAATCAGTATAAGGACGGACCAAGAAATTGCCACCAAGGTTGTTTGAGAGTGTGGTCAATTGCCCATCCATGCCGAGATGAGAGAGTCGTAACTTTCCTAGATCTTCGTAAATAATATAAAGTCCTTGATCATCAGAAGCCCATGAAAAATCCATAATGCTGCGATCAAAACCTTCAGGAAGCTTGAGTTTTTTGGGATTGCTGCCATTCAAGTCCATCACGTACAAATGCCATGACTGATAACTCATTTTCCGGTCATCAAAGCCCCGATATGCGATTAACTTACCATTATTGGAAACTTTGGGGCTCTGATCTGGCCCGATACGGTCTGTTAGGGCTGTGAGCCTTCCATCTTTTATGGCAACTGTGTAAACATCCGTATTATAGGGTTCGTCCGTTCCAGCCTCACGAATGAGTCCATGTGAAATCAAGTTTTGTCCGTCGGGATTCCATTCGGGGGCACCATGATTAAAGGAATCATTTGTGACCTGTCTTGTTTCGCCTCCCACCGCTGGCAGTACAAAAAGTTGCCTCTTTCCGCTTCTGACGTATCCTGATCCATCGTATCGATAAGGTAAAATGTCGATGTAAATAGGTGGGTCATTCCATTCTGCACTATCTGGTTTTTGTGGTAGTTCGTAAAAAGTTTCTAGCGGTACCGGAACAAACATGTCAAAGGCAAGGTGGGAATCGTCTGGTGACCAGGCCAATGTTCCAGGGGATTCCTCGGTAGCGGAAATCGCTTTTTCTGTCCCGGACATAACTTCTCTAACATAAATTCTGGTCTCACCATCCTTGTCTGATTTGTAAGCAAGTAAGTTGCCGTTGTTTGACCAGGTCGGGCCAGAATCATTGCAATTACCTTTTGTTATTTGTTGATTGTTCGATCCATCAGTATTTATGATCCACAGATTGCTGTAGCTCTCATCGGTCATGATGTCTTTGAAATTGACCAGGTAAGCAATTTGCTTCCCATTAGGTGAAATTTGGACGTTTGAAACGTACTTCAGATCAAATACATCCATTACCTGAAATTTCTCCTGGGATTGCGTACGCGTGCACAGCGTTCCGGCAAGTAGGAGAATGAACATTTTGATATAGTGCTTCATGAGTTTCTAGTTTAGATTGGTATGGGTAATCTTGGTGAGTATTTCTTCCATTACTGAGTCTGCAAATTCATGCAATTCTTCAGTTGTTTTGTTTTGCATTGGGTGTGGAGTGAAAATGGAAGCTCCATCAAATCCAATTTTTTCACATTGGCCCGAGAAGGCTTCTCTAAATTCATCGGTCAAGATGCTAACGCCTGGGATTCCTAGTTGATCCAGGTCATTCAGATCATGGGTAGAGCATGAAGTACAGGAACCACAATCAGACAATGCGACTACTACAACATCTGTTTCACGAACGATTTGCTGAATCATTTCAGAGGGAGCTGTTCTTGTATTGGTAGGTTTCTTGTATCGCTTGGTGGCAATGCCCCTTTCTTCAAAAAGTTGCTCGAGACGGTCAATAAATTCGTCACCACGCATTTTTCCGATATCCATTAGTGCCACAACCTTTCCGTCGAGATCAGTTGGTGGGTTTAATCGTTGGCGTTTCAGAGCAGCGATTTCAGCAGTAGGGTCGCGTAGTACTGATGTTGTCATAGCCTGATTTTTTTGGTTACAGGTATGGATTCATGCCTAAAACGTCCTCCTGTCCAGCCAGCACATATAGCGGAAAACAATCCTGCCTGGCCGCCAGCCCGCACGATCAGTAATCCTTCTGGCCAGAATTTGTTGACCATTTCATTGGCTCTTGATTTATCAATTCCCTCTCCAATACCATTGGCGCCTTGCACCAGATCAGAGCCAGGTCGAATCATCTCTTTATGAAGTTCGTTCGTAATCTTTCTTCGATCCCAGCCTTCTCTTTTATAAATCTCATAGTGCTCCGGAGACAGAACCAGCAAAGCATTTGTGAACTCTGCCAATTTTGGGTGGCCAACAGCAAGCAATGCCGATGCAAGAGATTTGGTGATTTGCTCGGGTGTTTGTGATCGTTGGTCAATGAATCCCTGAATACCGTCTCCCTGGAAGAGCGTAACTGTGTTTTCTCCCTCCACGAATCCCCTGGACACCGATAGCGGCTCCCAAGTGGGATCGGTTTCATCCTCTGCAAAACAGAACGTGAGTTTTCCCGGTCCACCCAGCGTGGAACGATCGAGATCACCGGGAATTCCTCCGCCAACATTTCGAATGATGAGTTGCAAGGCTCGTCCAATCGTAGCATTGGCCCTGTTTCCCTGGCCTAGGGCATTCATTCCCCAATTCATCCCGATGGATTTAGTAATAGGACCATTAACGATAACAATCGGACTCGAAAAGCAAGTCGTGCAAAGGAGGCCGTGCATAGTGAATATGGGATCCAATGCAGCTTCTAGAGCGGTGAGCACAACCGGAAAATACGCTGGTTTACATCCTGCTAGAACCGCATTGATTGCGACCTTTTCAACTGTTATAGGAGCAAGGTTGGGGGGAACTTTTCCGATGATTTCATCCGGATTTCGACCCGCTCCTTGCAGCATTTTCCAAATGCGTGCATCGGTAGGAGGTGTCACCGGGAGCCCATCCGTCCACCCACGCTCAAAGCAAGTTTCCATTTCATCTTCCCACTTGTGTAATTCTACTTTTCTAGCAGCAATGCCAGGATCCCCATACCTTGCCACTAAGTGCTCATACACGCCAGGTTCACGGCTTTTGGATCCACAACCGGGTTTGAAATCGGGAAGAGTTGAACCAAGGCTCTTCCTTTGAAATATTTTTCGCCAACCAGATTTATCCCAGCCTTCGATTCGTACAGAATGTCCATTACCGGAGGTTTGAATCAATGTGGGAGTGGACTCGATATTCCATTCAAAGGAGGCCTTTAGGGAGGTGTCGTCAAGAGGGGTTAAATCTTTGAAGTAGGTTGGATCGTCCTGAACATAAACCTGGATGGCAACTCCTTTTTTCACCAAATCACCAACGACAGGTCTGACTAGTTGACAGGTTTCGCAATCTTGCTTTAGAAATAGTAGCAGTTCCCCGATGACATGATTTCCAGTCATGACCTCTTTTGAATTCCTAGTATTACCCGAGCCTCATCTGGCGTTGCCACTGAAGCACCCATGCTTTCGATAATGGTCCTGGCCCGTTCCACCAATTGTCCATTTGTAGCAAAGACACCTCGGCTTAGATATAAATTGTCCTCTAATCCTACGCGTACGTTCCCGCCTAGCAAAACAGACTGTGCAACCATGGGCATCTGCATTTTTCCCAGGCCAAACGCTGCCCAGACACAATCTTTAGGCAATAGGTCACGCATATAGATCAAAGTTTCGGTTGAGGTAGGCAAACCCCACTGAACTCCCATTACTACTTGAAAAAGTGGTGGGGCATCGAAATACCCCTCTTCAATCATTTTTATGGCAAGCATTACATCTCCGGGAGCAAAAAGTTCAATCTCAGGCTTTACGCCAATTTCCTGAAAGCGTTTGGCCATTTTCTTTAGCGTGTAGGGCGTATTTAAATACACCATATCCTTTCCACTTTCCACTTGATTTTGTGTGGTCAGGTCTAATGAGCATAATTCTGGTAACGTCATCTCTATGTGCCGGACTCTTTCTTCCGCGGAGGCAACATCTGATCCGTGTCCAGCTTTACTTTCATCAGAAGGATCTGGTTTGAAGTCACCGCCTCCGCCACAAGTGATGTTGATTACAGCTCGAACGCCATTGTCACGAACACGATTTGCCATTTCCAGAAAAAGTTTGGGGTCTCTACTTCCTTCGCCTGTCTCCGGATTTCTAACATGCAAATGAACTGCCGAAGCTCCGGCGTTCTCAGCCTCAAGGGCTGCATCGGCGATTTGCTGTGGTGTGATCGGAAAGTTCGGATGATTCCTATTGAAGGCACTCTCCCCAGTTACTGCACATGTTAATATTACTTTTTGATTCATTCGCTAAAGATTTCTAAGAATTGTACTAGCCGATGCAAGTCGTTCAGTCAGGATCTCTGTCAAAATTAGGATGGCGCATTCGTGATTTTTGTCCAGATTCTGGCATATTTATAAACTATTTTGGCATACGATGATAAATAATGTAAAATGGACGCCTAAATAATTTATACTTGTTGTAATGAGAGAGTCCGAATTACTTACGATTGTCCCTCTACTCAGCGACCCATACCTGCTTTTGAGAAAGACTGGAAAAAGGGAATTCCATAACTCCTATCATCATCATCCGGAAATTCAGCTGGAGTACATAGTAAAAGGTAGTGGGGTTCAGGTAATTGGTGACACTTATGGTCGATTTCAACAGGGTGACATGGTATTATTGGGATCGGGCCTTCCTCATCTACGTAAACCTGATACGCTTGGGATGGAGGCTGGTCTGAGTGAGGATTTTGAGGTCATAACACTTATTTTCAGCCGCAAGCTGTTCAGCGAGACACTTTTATCAATGACAGAGCTTAATTCGGTTGAGCGGCTCTTGGAAAAATGTAAGCAGGGAATTGTGATAAGGGGCATCACAAATGATCAAGTAGCTGAACTGATGAAAGCTTCCTTTGAAGTCAATATGGTTCAGAAAGTTGCGATGCTGCTTGAAATGTTATTGATTATTTCAACATCCAGTGAAACAGACTTCATACTTACACATCCACCTGACTCTGCGATGAGTGAACAGAGTACAAGTCGCATTTCTAATATCTACTCATTTGTTCTGGATCACTTCAGGGAAAAAATAACAATCAAACAAATTGCCGAGGTGGCTAATCTTAGTGAGCATACATTCTGCAGGTATTTTAAGCAAAAATTCAACACTACTTTCTCAAGTTTTTTGAACGAACTGCGAATCAATTATGCGAGCACACTTTTGGTGGAGACAGAACATTCCATTTCCGAGGTGTGCTTCAAGAGTGGGTTCAACAACTTCACAAACTTTAATAAGCGTTTCAAAGTGATGCAGAAGAGCACACCAACCGAGTATCGAAAGAAATATCAAAACCTGAGGATTGAGCAGTCAATTATGCAACCAAAGCTTTAAACGTATGAGTGAATTCCCACTTTTTGATAGTAAAAAATCTATTGCAATCATCGGATCCGGGGTGATGGGTGCCAAGGTTGCCTGGGTATGCGCAAAGTCAAACCTTGAGACAAGGGTATTCGACGTTGACCGCTCGGCATCAAAATCGGCAAAAGACAGGGCGATCACCTGGAGCGGAGCGGAGGAGGTGGATACGATTGAAAGAAATTTTATTCCCTGTGGGTCATTGGAGGAAGCAATTGAGGGAGTTCAATTGGTGTTCGAGAATGTTCCTGAAAAACTAGACCTAAAAAAGGAAGTGTTGGAACAAGTATCATCGCTTTTGCCTCCAACTGTGTACATAGGGAGCAATGCTTCTTCGATAACATGCACTCCTTTAGGACAGGCGTCTCGGCGCCCTTCTCAATTTTTTAATCTAAATTTTTCGGACCCGCTTGAGTCTACAATGGTGGAACTAATGGGCTCAGCCGAAACAGCTGACTCAACGATTCAATTTGCAAAAGATTGGAGCAAAGCAATTGGGATGGTTTGTATTCATGTAAGAAAAGAACAACTGGGGTATTCCTTTAATCGATTGTGGCGGGTGATCAAGCAGGAGACGCTGAGGCAGTTAGACCAGGGATTCACCACTCCTGAAGATATTGACAGAGCCTGGATGTTAAGTTTTGGAACAGATATAGGTCCGTGTGGAATCATGGACGAGGTGGGCCTCCATACCATACTATCCATAGAAACCATCTATTTTCAAAACAGTGGAGATGACCGGGACAGACCTCCCCGTATTTTAGAGAAAATGGTTGCTGAGGGAAAGCTCGGGGCGTTAAAAGGTGAGGGGTTTTATAGCTATCCAAATCCATCATTTAGGGAACCTCATTTTTTAACAAATTCAAAATGAGTCAAAAAAAGTCCCTAACCAAGCTAGACTACTTTGCACTTACTTTCGGGATGATCATTGGGATCGGGTGGGTTACTGTGTTAGGCTTCTGGCTGGCAGATGCAGGTCCCTTCGGCGCCACATTGGCGTTTGGCATTGGTTTTTTGCTATTTATTCCTGTAGGTCTGTGCTACGCGGAGATGGCTGGTATCTATCCACATGTCGGAGGACCAATCGTCTATGCGCTTCGTGAAATGGGCGTAGTTGCTTCCTACATTACCGGGTGGATGTTGGCGCTCACCTTTTTCTTCGTTATCATCTTTGAGGCACTTTCTCTTGGTTGGTTAATGGAGACCCTGTGGCCAGCAAGTATGGGCCCGCTACTTTACAGTTTTATGGGCTCAGATATATATCTGGGTCATATATTGTTTGGGATAGGGATCAACACAGTGCTTTGCCTTACCAATTTAAAGGGAGGTTCTAGTTCAGGAGTTGCTCAGCAAGCATTGACAGGCGTATTGATTGTAATTGTACTCGTTTTGATCGGAGCTGCAGTTTTCAAAGGCAGTGTTGATAATCTAGCTCCTGCTTTCATAGAATCTGCAAACGGCTCCATCTGGCCCGGTGTGATAGCCGTTTTTGTTAGTGTCCCATTTTATTTGACTGGTTTTGAAAGTATTGCTCAGGGTATTTCAGAGCGTGATAAAAGCGTTTCAGCCAAATCGATCGCCAATATTATCATTCTATCCATTGCAGTTGCGGCTTTGTTCTACGTGGCGGTGATCATTTCAGCAGCAGCCGTGGCACCAAGACATGAATTGATTGAGGCTGAACTGGCTGCTGCCAGAGCATTTGAGATTGGGTTGGGATCAACAACCTTAATGAAAATAGCCTTGGTTGGAGGTCTGCTTGGCCTTCTTTCAACATGGAATGCCTCAATTTTTGTGTTTGTTCGCGCAATTCTCGCGCTTGGAAAAAACCGTATGATATGGCCGGGCTTTTCCAGGACCAACAAAGGGGGCATATCGATCTACGGGATCTCCTTTGTAATTGTGTTTGTCGCCCTGGGAGTTTTGCTTGGTAAGAATGCCATCATTCCACTGGTCAACAGTAGCTCTACAGCGGTTGGTATCCTATTCTTTATTGTGTGCTTGTGCTTGATCCTATCCAAGCTAAAAAAGCCCGAAGTATCTAGACCCTATAAGGCTCCCGGGGGACTATTCACTCCAATTCTGGGTTGTTTGGCGTCACTGTACATTGTGATCCTGACGGTTATGGATCCATTTACCCCCGGTCAGGGAGTACCTTTGGAATGGTGGCTTTTTGGCGGGTGGGTGCTCGTTGGAGTAGTCCTTTGGTTTGTCGGAGTCAAAGCTCGAAGGAGGGAGCAGTTTGGCTTAGAGAAAATGATCGAAGTAATAGAGTCAGAAGATTGAAGATGAAGCTAACTAGTGAAGAAAAGGAAATCTTGAACGGAAAGCAAGGTCCCGTAATGCAGAGGATCATGGAAACCTTGGTGAGTTATGGAGATATTCTCAATGCAGACAGGCTTTTGGACATTGAAGGAAACGGACATTTTTCAATCTCTGGGTCAACGCCTGGAGTGGATGCGCCGGTTGAACTTCTTGAGGAACTTGTAGAAGCTGGTCTCACGACGAAATTCCCCTTTACGCTGGACCCAAGAGAACCACTGGATTTTAGAAACCTCGGAATCACCCCGGAGCAGGAACTCGAATTTAAGCGCATGTTTAAAGACAATGGCAGAGCTCAAACTTCAATGAAGAAGTTAGGACTTCAGAATCACGACGCTTACACCTGCTCCCCGTATGTTTTTGAAGAGGGTAATATTCCAAAAAGAGGGGATGTCCTTGCTTGGTCTGAATCCTCTTGTGTCGTATATGCAAACTCTGCTCTGGGAGCGCGGACCAACAGAAATGCTGCAATTTTAGATCTACTATCAAACATTGCCGGTAAAACTCCCGAATTTGGACTTTTAACGGAAGAAGGTAGAAAAGCTAATTGGAAGGTTGAGGTACGTACAGAAAAACTACCTAACCCACAACTGCTGGGTGCCGCAATAGGAAACAAGGTACAAGATGGGATTCCTTATATCAGTGGTTTAAGAAAGTTCCTAGGAGATGGAATAAGCGAATCGACACGTGATTACCTGAAAGAAATGGGAGCTGCTTGTGCTGCTATTGGAGCAGTTGCTCTTTATCACATAGAATGGATCACCCCTGAAGCGATTGATTTCCAGAATGATCTGCTCCAAGGAGACCACAAGACTTATCAAATTACGGATGAGATTCTTGCTCAGTTGATCGCCTCATACCCTGTCATGTGGAAAGACCCAAATGCGCTGCCCCAGAAAGCGATGATCGGATGTCCACATTTGAGCTTGAGAGAATTGCATGAATGGACTGACAGGATCACCACCTCGCTTCAAGCACATAATCGAGACAAGCTTGCCGTTGAGACAATCCTGGTTGCCCCGCCAAAAGTTCTGCGTCACTTCCGCCACGATACGCCTGAGGCTTTTGAGAGATTGAGTGCGACCGGGGCAAGACTAAGTGGAACATGCCTCGAATCCTACATGAACAATAGTTTGTGTGGTAACGAAGCTGTACTTACCAACTCGAACAAACTTCGAACTTTTACTAATGCAAGGCTGATCTTAGATGCACAATTAGCAGAAATAATAGCTACGGGCAAGATACCGATTAATGAGACGGTTCCGCCAAAAGTGGATGTGCAGGCATCAGTTGCATCTAGCAGAGAATCGTCTGCAGGCACGCGCAGCAGCAAAACCCAAAGGGAATTTGAAGGGAGACCCCTTTTTAGGGGAAATGTAAGAGCCAAGGCGCTTGTCAGTCATACCGGATTCAATTCATTAGCAAGCTTTTACAACACAGTGCTCGGGAACGATGATCAAGCCATTTGTGGTGATCACGATGCCCCTGAGCTGTATGGAAAAAACCTGACCGGCTCAGCTTTGTGTATTCCAACAGCGATTGGATCTACCTCTGCCGGCGCTGTTTGGGAGCTAGTAGCACGCCGAAATGTAGCCCCAGCGGTCATCCTTCTTTCCTCAAAAATTGATTCATTGTCCGCGGCAGGATTGATCCTTGCAGAAAAGTGGGCTAACAATCGAATCTATGCCGTCGATAGTCTTGGTGAGGATTTCATAAACACCGTGGCTGAAGGTGACATGATTTCTGTTGAAGAAGATGGGACAGTAACGATTGAATCTCGGTAAAGACGACTCATCTCACCTCAACTTTTCAAACCAAATATTGCGTGCGTCTTCCAATGATAGATGGAATCCGTTCTTGTCATTACTAAATTGAATGCCACTGAAAAACCATTGATCTCCCTCAAAGAGGTTCTTTCTGATGGGTTTAAATGTCACATTACCGGCACGCATATTTTTGGCTGCTAGCTTACCATTTTCTATTGAGAACTCATATAAAACATTTAGCTGCTCACAATAGTATAGACCTGCATATGATCGCAGTTCGTTTTGATCCAACTGAAACGGATCTTGCCTGTAGGCAATCAGAGGTGCACTTTCCCCAATCACGAAATTCATCTGTTTCTTTCCATTTTTCTCATCGAAGGAGACCAGGATCGTCTCATCTCCCGGGCTGATCATCTGAAACTGGTTATCCGAAAGGGGAACGAGCTTGCTGTTCCTTCCGCCACCACGAACATATGTCAACGTATCGTTTTCAACGGTAATGGTCCGTGAGTAGCCGCCGGGTTCGATCCAGTAGAGTCCTGCATGCTGTTCAAGTTGTTTTTTGGTAAGCCTTTTGGTTTTGAGCGTGGTGAAATCGACCTCCTGAGGTTCTGTAAAATGATCTTCTAGGAACTTGTAGGCAGTCTGCATGCCAAGGTAGCCACTGTAGGGTATGCCTGAACTCAGTACGATCACCGTGAACTCCTGATCAAGAAATCGAAAGATGGAACTCGCGTATCCGCCCAACGAACCGGTTTGATAGGCATTCAACACGCCGCGTTCTTTGTGAAGCAGATGCTGACCGTAGGCTACACGACCAAAAAGAGGATCCATCGTGCTGCCATCTTTCAAGGTGCATGCAGTCAGCATTTTGTCGATGATTTGTTTACTTCCAATGGTCGGATTCTGCAGATTCAGCTCCCACTTGCTTAGATCTTCGATGGAAGAATACATGTTGGTAGCACCGGTGATTCCATAGTTGAGTGCACTTCTTTTGAAGCCATCACCATCGCGCTCATAAGAGGCTGCAATGTTTGGAGTGAATTGCTCGAAATCTTCAACTACTAGTGTGTTTGTCATGCCGAGAGGCTCAAATATTTCATCTTTGAGAAAAGAAGCAAAGGGCTTTCCTGATGCCTCAGAAACAATCTCGGAGAGAAGCAGCAGATCCGTATTTGAATAAATATAGTCTTCACCGGGTGCGAACGCTGGCTTACTTTTTCTAATCAATTCCAATGCATGTGCTTGCGTAAATACATCGTCTCTGTGCCAACCGGCAATGTTTTTTAAGGTCCAAAAATCAGGAAGTCCGCTGGTCATTGACATCAAGTTGTCAATGGTGATAGTTTCTTCGTATTCCGGAAGTTGGGGCATGTAAGTTCTAATGTCGTCGGTTAGCGATAATTTTCCTTGCTCTTCCAGCAGCAGGACTGCGAAGGCAGTGAAGTGCTTTGATAATCCGCCAAGCTGAAATTTTGTTTCAACGGTAGCAGGTACACCATGATCGAGAATGGCACTTCCAAAAGCCTTTTTGTAAATGACTTTTCCTCTCTGAATCACAGTGGCGGCCACAGCCGGATGATTCTTTGTGTTAAATCCTGCGAAAAGTTCGTCGATTTCCTTGGCTGATACTGTTTGCTCGCTTGCTGGAGACCATGTAAAGCTTTTATGTACGATTTTCCACGAGCCTTCATATTTCAGTAAAAGAAAATGATCAATAAAATCACGCCAACCGGGGACCACCACTTCTACTTTCGCGATCGCGATATCCTGGTCATAATCAATGGAAAGTATCCGGCCTCTTCGACTATTCTTCCGGCCAACTTTGACGTTGGCAATGTAGGAAGCCCCCGAAATCGTTCGCAGGCTATCTTCTTTTGTAACCGTGTAGAGATTAAAGTCGGGGTGGAATGCACGTCTTAACCGATCAGGTTCTCCGTTGGCGGTTCCCTCAATGTAGTCCAATAAGGTGCTTCGTATTAAGTCGGTTTCTGAGACATTAGTTGCGGTTTGTGCCTTCATGCATGTTACTACAACCATCAGCATACCTGCTGCTAAGATTTTCTTTGATTTCATTTGATTTTGAGTTTTAGTTGAAGGATATGTTCTTTTCGAGGGTCTCAATGACGGCCCTTGCGACGAGAGCTGAGGAACTTGGATCCTGACCAGTAATTAGTTTACCATCAATTTCCAGGTAGCCGTCCCAACCCTTCTTTGAGTATCTGAAAATGCCACCATTGCGTTCTATTTGCTCCTCGATCGAAAAGGGAAATTCCTGAAAATAGGCTCCATCTTTGTTTTCAAACAGATCGGGAAAACCATTGACTCGCTTTCCAGAAACGAAGTAGGAACCATCACTTGCTTGAATGTTGGCGATTCCAGCAGTTCCGTGACATACTGCCGAGACTACCCCATTTTGATTTTCGTAAATATCCATCGCAATTTGTTGGATGGCCTTGTCAGATGGGACACCGAACATGGCAGCTCCACCTCCGGCATAAAAAATGGCTTGATAATCCTCTGCCCGGACATCAATAGGTCGTTTCGTCTGCTCCAGCTGATCCATAAAATCTCCGTCATATAGGTATCTCATTAAAAGTGTATCGGAGTAAACATATCCGATTGGAACATAGCCTCCCTTCGGACTGACGAAATCTACGGTGTAGCCAGCTTCGATAAATTCTTCGTAGGCGAAGACAATTTCAGCAAAATGGTTTGCGGTGTTAATATCCGAAGTGCCGTAATAATGAGCATTGGATACCACGAATAGAACTTTCTGATCGGTTTGTTCCTTTGCTTTAAAAGCACATGCGCTGAGTAGGATAAGAAGAATGGAAGGTGTGTACGTCCTCATTGCTTTTTTTGAGCAAGATTGAAGACAAGAGCACATTCATGGGCTTGTTTTTATAAGTCAGGAATACGAATTTATAAATCAGGACCCTGCAAGCTGTGTAAGCTGCTCCTTGAATGTCAGTGGAGTAATTCCCGTAATTTTCTTGAAAGTAGAGTAGAAGGTCGACTTGGAATTGAAACCGCATTCATAACCAATTGATTCTAACTTCAGATGCGGACTCTTTACAATTAATTCCTTCGCCTCCTCAATCCGGTATTCATTGATGAAGAAGGTGAAGTTCTTCTTTAAGTTGTCATTTAGTAACTGAGACAGCCGGTGCGGGAGCAGATTAAGTTGGCTCGCTACGTCCGGAAGTTTGAGGTTAGGATCTTTGAAGAGCTTTTTGTCTGCCATGAGCTCGTCTAATTTGTCCGAGAGTTCCCTTACCTCATCCTCTTCAATTTTTTTGTTGCCGTATTTCACTTGCCTGCTAAGGAATCCAGGATCCCGCTTTCTGGTGAAAATCAGAAGCAAAACAAGTAGATAGAAGACGAAAGAAAAGGAGAGAGCACCAACGATGTATGAAGTGTAATTAACTGTATTGTAAGCGATCCAGACGATTGTATTACCGATAAACACGCTGTTGATCCAAATCTCCATAGCCGATAGCTTAACATTTCTCAGAAAAAATTTCGCCAATGAGGATCGGATAAGCCAACCTGAGAGAACTATATAGATGAGCCATATAAAATAGATCGCTCGAAAAAAGAAACGCCATTCTTCACGGAACGAATACCAGGGGTACAACACATCGATCGTTACGATTATCGCTAACAGTGGAAAATAGTGGAATCTCCAGCTCGCTTGCGATTTGTCCGGATGTACTGCTGATCTGAGATAAAAGTAAAGTGACGGACCTATGAAGAGGCAAGCAGACATTCCAAACTGTAGGAAAACTCCGGCCAGATAATTATTAAAGTAGAGAAATACGGATTTACCGATTCGGATACTTAAAGCCAGCAGCAATACTCCCAAGAAATAGTTAGATGCATGCCTGGGTTTAGCAAAAAAGATGAAATAGAGTCCAATTACGAGCCCGTTGAAAGCGCCAAGCGCGCTGAAGAAAAATAATAGTTCCCTACTAAATTCCATGCTTCGAATCTATTGCATTTGATGTTTGCAAGTACGCTTTTCCAGACAGAAGGTTAAAATCTCAAACTTGTCAATTCAAATGCAACATTATTGCAAAAATTATAATATTTAAATAGATTAGCTTTTGTGGAGCATATTGTTCAGACGGGATCGAGGCTATTGGTCCCGTATTTCATTGTACTGCCAATCCTTTATTTGGTTCATTCATCGGAGCACGAGCATCAAGAGGCCCCGTGGTATGAGGGTTCTCTTGAACTAGTACAAAATTCTTCTGATTGCCCGCTATGTGACCTCTATCAAAGTCAGACAGGGATCATTGAACTCCATCAAGCCCCTGGGGTAGTTTCATTTTACGTTTTTTCGGAAAAATTGAGTGACTCAAATCCTGTCATTCACTTCCCGGCACTACGTTTTCGCAGGGGACCACCTGTCGTCTGAATTTGTGAGAAAATTCTACTTTTTTTCGAATTGCTCACCTCGAAGGCGTGGGACACTCACCTCTTTGAAACTCTAGTCAAAAAATACTAATGATGATAACAATGAAGCGATTTCTTACGCTAACGGTATACATATTTTCATTTCAATTTGTTTACGGACAGGAATCCTATGAATTTGATGGGACCACAATTTCACCAGGAAGTAAGAGGCATTTCTCCATCCCAGTCAGTGACGATTCGGGGAATGAAACAACTATACCTATCACTATTTTCCACGGCAAAGGAGCAGGTCCGGTGCTTGGAATTACTGCAGGAGTTCATGGATATGAATATGCGCCAATCCTCGCGGCTCAGGATTTGATCCAACGGGTTGATCCTGGCAAGCTTTCGGGTACTATCATTCTTGTTCAGATTGCTAATGTCAGCAGCTTTTTGGGACGGTCACCTTTTCTTAATCCAAAAGATGGTAAAAATCTCAATCGCTCTTTTCCTGGACGTGCAAATGGTTCAATTACAGAACGAATGGCTGACTACATCTCCGAAAATGTGATCGCTCGGGCCGATTATTTCATCGATATGCACAGTGGTGATGCTCCGGAAGATTTAATGCCTTATGTGGGATACTATCAGCATGACGATAAACGCGAGATCTCTTTTATCGGGCGAGAGATGGCTGTTAACATGGGATTTGACCATGTCCTTCTTTTTAAAACAACGGGTAAGGAGTACATGGATATCGGTTCACCTAGTCTGTATTGTTCTGCGGAGGCCTTCAAACGTGGTATTCCGGCAGCTGATATTGAGTGTGGCAGACTCGGAATGATTGAGCCTGAATCCGTGCAGAAAATTGTCACAGGAATGGAAAGCTTGCTTGGTCACCTTCGTATGATTGATCAATCTCCAATTCCAAGCGGAGAGACGATCTTTATTGAGGAGAGATCATATATAAGCAGTCCCCACACTGGTATTTTCTATCCGGTAAAATCTAGCGGTGATTATGTGCTGGAGGGAATGAAGCTAGGATACATTACTGATTTTTTTGGAAAGAAACTGATCAATGTACATGCCGTCAAAAGCGGAATCATCCTTTACATATTGGGCACGCCTCCGGTGAGTAAAGGAGAGACTTTGGTGTCCATTGGGATCGTAAACTGAAGACCATGTCATTGAGAAAGTTGCTTACAATGGATCATGCTAGATACGCCATTCATGACCTACCGAAGGATTAGGTCGTCGGACCTGGCGACTATCACGAAAGATAGAATAGGTTGAAACCTACTCGAATTAAAACTCAAAACAAGGACAATGACTAAAGCCAATTTCTGTAAATACTTTCTTTGGATAAGCCTTATTCCTATTGCCTATGCCTCTTGTGCCCAGGCGGATGAAAATTTTCCACCGCCAGAAGTTCCACCTTTGGTGACGGCTTTTAAATTATCGTCGAGCTTGACAATTGATGGGAAACTTGATGAGGCAGACTGGCAGCAGGGAACTACTGTTTCGGATTTTTTTCGACGTGAACCCAGGCAGGGTGGTTCGGTTAGATATGAAACAGAGGTGAAGTTTCTTTATGATGATAAAAACTTATACATAGGTGCGTGGTGTAAAGATTCAGTGGGAGTTAAAGGCATTCGTGTGCAGGATCTCAGAAGAGATTTTAGTTGGGGAGAAAATGACATATTTGGTATTGCGCTTGATCCCCAAAACTTAAAACAGTACGCTCAGGCATTTCAAACAACTCCTTACGGTAACCAACGAGATTTTCAGAATTTCAGTGGAAACAATTTCGATACTGGTTGGAACACTTTATGGAAAGTTCGCACCCAAAGAAACGGAGACGGTTTTACTGTAGAAATGGCGATTCCTTTTAAAACGCTTCGCTATGACCTTCCTGAAGCAGGAAAACCCGTCGAATGGGGTGTTACAGTGGTCCGATACGCTCGACGCGACATTGAGGTCTCCTCATTTCCTGCCATACCTCAGTCATTCACTCCATACAGAATGACTTATGCAGCCAAGTTGACAGGAATTGAGGTACCACCGCCATCCGGCAATGTGCGCATAGAGCCATATTCGCTATATCAATATGAGCAGGCGGATGATGGTACATCGGAATTTTCGGACGGTGATCTTAAATTAGGTGGAGACGTGAAATGGGCTATTAATCCCAGGTCTGTAGTTGATCTCACCTTTAATACAGACTTTGCTCAGGCAGATGTGGATCGGGCGGTAAACAACCTCGAGCGCTTCAATATCTTCTTCCCGGAAAGAAGGCAATTTTTTCTGGAAAACTCCGGGATCTGGGCTGGGGGACTGCAACAATCCATTCGACCTTTCTTCAGTCGCCGAATCGGTTTGCAAGGAAGTTTTAATGCTGAGCCTGCACCTATAGACTTTGGTGCAAGGTTCACGCAACGCACAGATAAGCAAGCAATCGCAGGCCTCTTTGTTCGACAGGGAAAGACAAATTCCTCACAAGCATCCAATTTCGGGGTGGCCAGGTATTTGAGAAACTACGGACGTGAAAACAACGTCGGGATCATGATCACGCAACGATCTGATGAAGAATTAACTGAGCTGAACATTGAGTCCAACAGCAATACCACGATCACTTTGGATGGACAGATACGGCCTACAAGTCAATGGGATATCCAGTATTTATTGACCACTTCCATTGATGAACTGAGCGGCGAGAACGGCTATGCAGGAAGGATTTTTGCAGGCAGCACAACAAATAGATATTACATGGGATGGGTTACTGAGTACACCAACGAAAATTACAATCCTGCAATGGGTTTCGTTCGTCAAACGAATGTAATTCGCCACAATCCAGGCGGATACTATATCTGGAGACCCAAGACCGATTTCATCAGAAGATGGGATCCAGGGGTTTTTGTCAACTACAATCATGACGCAAAAGATCCTTCGAGTTTTCAGCAGGCAAGTCTCTATATATTTCCTGTTTACACCTGGTTCAAAGACAACAGTTTTTTAGAGCTTTCCCTCACACCAACCTGGCAAAATATCAATTTCACTTTCGCCCCATTGGGTTTGCTCATTGAACAAGGAGATTACTTCTACATGAGATACCTGATTCGATACAATACCGATCAGTCAAAGAAGTGGTCCCTTCAGGCATCTTACAATTTTGGTAATTTTTACGACGGGTCAAGAAACACGCTTCTTTTCTCCGCGCGTGTTGCGCCCATACCTCATGCGGCGGTCACATTTGATTATGAACGAAATAATCTAAGTAGTATCGGAATTGAAAATCAAGATCTATCAACTGACCTGGTGACAGCAGGCTCGCGCTTTGCGCTAAACCCGAGAGTCCAGCTTTCTGCTTTTTACCAATACAACACATTTGATGATCAGGGGAGATGGAACATTCGTGTAAGCTGGGAGTATCAGCCGCTCTCTTTTGTGTACCTTGTTTTCAACGATACAAGAATTGATGACTTGGAAAATCCATTCGAAGAGCAACAGTTCATAGGCAAGGTCACGTTGCTAAAACAATTTTAGCAGGGATTTGAGTTACAGACCAAAATTTCGCAGATATAGAAAATAGCCACCACCAATAACTAGTAATGGTATTGAAACCGCCAAGCCGATGATGGTCCATCGAAAAAGTCCCCAATAGGAGAGTAGCCGAATATTACCGTCAGTATCGGGATCATAAATGAGTTGTACCCGGTCTCCAACTTCGAAATCAGCAGGGAATGAGGCGACAGGGCTCATATACGTCCTTTCTTTCTCATCGCTGTCCTGGTAAGAAAAAACCGGCTTGTAAGCAATACCGTCAGCCGTGTCAACTTCCTCCAGGCTCGTTACCGAAGCTTCTGTTACGATTCCAACGTTGATCAAAGCCTTGGTTTTTTGAAATTTTACAAATGCGAGTACAATCAGGGCCATGCCCATAATCAATAAAAGACCATATAGAATCATTTTTCCAGTCATTAGCAATTAGAAACTACTTTAAGATACAGCATTAGTTAGCAGGAACCTTGCCAAAGGTGATCTTCTTGTTCCCAGTACCTGCAGTGGTCATTTAACATTTTTATGTACTGGTAATGACGCGACGAAACAGAGGTTCTGTTTTTTTGAATCAGCAGGTTGGGTGTTGAGATGCAGATCCCGTCTACTACATACTTAATCTAAATCTCTAGTTATGAAATATCTAAAATCCAGCTTGCTCCACAGTTTAGTGGGGATTTTTCTCCTATCGTGTGGAAGCGACGATGCTGATGTTAGTGAAGACACCTTTACAAATAGCAACGTTGTTAGTGAAATCGTTGTGAATGTTTCGCAAAGTGCGGCGGTGGTTACCTGGTTGGTGGCGGACAATGAATCAACCTGGACTGTAGAATACGGTGAATCCGGCTTTACTGAAGGAACAGGTACTTCCGGAACAGATGCAGATAATTTAGGTCCCTTTGGAGTCTCCAAAATTTCAGGACTTTCAGCGGGAACTACTTATGATGTGTATATCACGGTGGAAGGTTCTTCGGAGACAGCAGTAGCAAGTTTTACCACTCTCGGAACAAACGAATCGGTGTTTTCCATACATCTTGAAGAAAGTGATTGTACTGTGGATATTCAATCCTCTCTAGGCGTAACGTCATCTTATTCTGAAAGCGTTGACGGAACTACCAGGACCATTTCCATCAACGATATCCCAAGTCACAGGGTAGGTACTTTTCCTACTGATACAGACCGAAGAATCGGGAATCCAAATTCGATAAGCGAACAAAGCAATTCCTATTCGACAACGACAGTGCCGACTTTGGCAAACAGCACTACAAGTGCGCAGGGCTGGGTCAACGGTGTTCTTTTCTCAGGTGTTGGTATAGAAGTATACACAGCAGAGAGCTTTACTGGATTTACCGGTGAAACGAATAGAGACTGGAACAGAAATGCTCTACAATCTGTCGACGACCTGGGTTTGGATTGCAACAATGCACATGTTCAGCCGACCGGACAATATCACTATCATGGTGTCCCTTCCGCATATGGAGCAGATCTACAGGCTAATGGTAGTGAAATGGTTAAAATTGGCTATGCCGCAGATGGTTTTCCTTTCTATTATCTGTATTATGAAAACGACAATGGCAGTATTGAGCAGGCAGAAGCATCGTATGAACTAAAGGATGGAGAGCGTGGAGGAGATGGACTCACTGCTCCTTCAGGCGCATACGATGGAGAGTATTTCCAGGATTACGAATATGTTGCTGGCTCAGGCGATCTTGATGAGTGCAATGGTCGGTTCGGGCCTACGCCAGAAATGCCTGAAGGCGAATACTATTATGTTGTGACTGCTGACTTCCCCTCATTCCCATTGTGCTTTTCAGGAACCCCAGATGATAGTTTTAGATTTGGCCCGGGGTAATGAGGAATAGTCAAAAGAGCAAGGTGTCAAGCAGATAATCAATCAATTGCAACCAAAAAATCTTTAATCCATGAAACTTCACAGGCTATTGACAGTGACAGTCACTCTCTTCATTTGTTTTTCCTTAGGAGCTCACTCCCGAACAGAGGTTGGTTTCAGATTTACTGAAGAAGATAATAAAACCTATCTAAATGTACACCTCACCTCCTCAACACTGTTTGACATATTATATGATTTGTACCCGGAGCTTGAGTCCCGTGAATCCTTGAACCTAAGTCAATATACGATTGAATATGAGGACTACTTCAACCAACACATATTGTTAGAATTAAATGATGAGAACCACACCTTAAAGTACGTCGATTCCAACCTTATTATCCATGATGCAACTATCAAGTTTTTAATACATGATCTTGATGAAGAAATCGAAAAATTTAAGGTTTCGATTGGAGGATTCGATTTTTACAAGAAACCTAGCTTCACGATTTTGTTCACGACACCAACAATTACACAAACATGTTTTTTATCAAAAAATGAGAACACTTGCTCAGGTGTGAGTTTAGTTATCGAACAGAGTGGTGGAGATTCAAACTGGTTTTATTGGGTCGTCACAATTGTGGCTTGCCTGCTGATAACCACATGGTTTTCCAGAAGAAAAGTTAGTAGCTACTAACCGCGACCAATCTGACTCAACGGGTCTCGGTGATTCTTCGTTATAACCATCTATGAAATGGATGATTTTGGCAGTAAGTTTCCTTTCTTTTTTCTCTCTATGTGCTCAAGACTACCAATCGAGCGAACTAACACTACTAGGTGATGAAGGATTGGATGTTGGTAACTATGTGATACCGGTTTCAACCGGCGGCTACTTGTCGGTTGGCTACTTCGCAGGTAAGGAACCCAATAGCTACACGGGTGCTGCTGTCCGACTGGATGCCGCTCGAGATACTATCTGGACACGCAGCTACCGAGCAGAAGGGGACAATCGAGCTTGGTCTGTTGCTGAGTGTCCGAACGGCGATTTCATCATTGCTGGATTTACCAACAGCTTTAAAGACACGAACGATGATGATGTTTGGGTTTTTCGAATCGATTCAGAGGGAAACCTGTTGTGGGAGAAGAACTTCGGGGGAATACAGAGCGACCTTGCCTGGGACATTCAACTTCTGCAAGATGGAAATTATGTTGTGGCGGCACAAACTGGCAGCAAGGGTGCCGGAAACCTCGATGCCTGGCTGCTAAAAATTGATGGTCAGGGGAATGTGCTGTGGGATTCTACATACGGTAGCCAGGGGAGGGAGCGAATCTTTTCTATCACCCAAGGAGTAAATGGATCTGTGTATGCTACAGGTATATTCAAGAAGGAAGAGCGTGAAGATCCAATCGACGTATATACGATCTGCGTGAACCCAGTCAACGGTGAACTGATCTGGGAAGACTATTTTGATAAAGGCCTGGATGATACCGGGCATGGCGTCATCTTCGACAAAAGGGGTGGGGTCTGGGTTGCTGGATATACAACCAGTGTGGGAAAAGGCAGTCAGGATGGGTTTTTGCTCCGCTATTTGAATGGAGAAGTTCAAGAATTTTACACCTATGGCGGAGGAGGCATGGACCGATTCATGACCGTAGTTCATGGAACTGAAAATGATCTATGGTTGATTGGCTACAGTGAGTCATATGGTTCTGATTTTGATGTATGGATTACAAGGACTAACGCAGACGGCGATGAACTCAGTACGAAAACCTTGCCGGCCGCTGGGCTGGATCGTGGAGTGCATATGCTTGTAGACAGTTCGGGTCTGCTCGTTGTTGGAACGTACAATGATGAAAGCCAAGATCCGGATTACCTAATTTGGAAAGCCGAATACTAGATTCTGAACACATATGAAAAAAAATGTTGCTCTTGTAACCGGTGCCAATCGAGGAATTGGTTTGGAGGTGGTCAGGCAGCTTGCTGTTAACGGGCATCAAGTAATACTAACCTGCCGGAATTTTGATAAAGGTCAAGAAGCATTGAAGGAAATTGGTTTAGCTAATGTCCATTTCCACGTGCTCGATATTACTGATGCAAGGAGTGTCAAGGAAATAGGTAATCATGTTGAAAAACAGTTTGGTGGATTAGACATGCTCATAAACAACGCCGGCATCAATTATGATACATGGCAGCAGGCGTCTAACGCGGATCTGGAAAATGTGAAAGAAACCTTTGAAGCTAATCTTTTTGGAGCTTGGCGGTTGATTTTAACCTTCATTCCATTGATGAAACGAAACAAGTATGGAAGAATCGTAAATGTCTCCAGCGGCGCAGGGGCCTTAGAGGGGATGAAGGGAGGCACACCGGGTTATGGTGTTTCGAAAGCTGCTCTGAATGCATTAACCATCAAGTTAGCATCTGAATTGATGGAATTTGATATACTAGTGAATTCGGTGTGTCCTGGCTGGGTAAGAACAGAAATGGGTGGTAGCAACGCTCCAAGGTCTACCGCTCAAGGTGCCGAGGGAATTGTATGGGCAGCTGAGCTTCCTTCCGGCGGACCAACAGGAAAATTCTTCAGGGATGGCAAAGAGATACATTTCTAGAATAAGAATTGGGCGGCCGGAACCGCCTCGTAATAGAGTACTTTGACAGAATAGTGTCTTGAAATTATAAAATCAATGTTTTAGACTTCAGGTCCCCTTTTCAATGTATTCATCGATTGAACTTTCAACTTGTTCTATTGGTAGATGACCAAACCACGAGATAAGAATCTCATAATCTTTGTTGAACAAGACAAACGTCGGAGTGCCCTTAAAGTGATTAAGGGTAAAGGTGAGTGATATACGTTCCTGGTTATGTAAGTAATTCTTGATTCTTGCTAGTATTTGTTGTTTGTCGAAATCACTCCACGATTCATAACCTGGTTGGGAACGACTCATATCCTCTGCGACTCCTTCAAAATCAAAAGAGTCGTCCGCCGGAGGGTCCATCCAGATTGGAATCTGGATTGAGTAAGGTAGTTTCTCTCCAAACATTTTTAGCGTTTCGCCAACGAGCTTTCCTTCCTGAATTAGGGACTTTGTATTTTCTACATTGTTAAAGCCATAATCCTCAAATGCGGTAGAAAGTCCTAGAAAAGAAATTGAATTATTGTACCGCGTGCTTAAGTGATCCACCAAAGGAAATCCATGGCTGAAGCACCCGGGACAATTCACTTGGAAGGTGAATAACAAGTTAAGATCTGTTGGTATGAATTCTGACTCCAGTATGTTTTCCGTATGTAGCTTAAGTTTTCCCATCAACGGGCTTATAAAATGATGTACACGCCAAATGATTCAATACTATTTCTGCTTGAGACGGAAAGCTGTATCATACTCTTCGTTCTTTTTATTATCGATAATTCTCTGAGCCACATATTTTCCTATAGCTGGCCCATGTTTGAAAGCATGACCAGATCCAGCACAGG
Source organism: Cyclobacteriaceae bacterium (assembly GCA_028285685.1). Classification (GTDB taxonomy): domain Bacteria; phylum Bacteroidota; class Bacteroidia; order Cytophagales; family Cyclobacteriaceae; genus Ekhidna. The sequence continues at coordinate 182,506 of JANQOR010000023.1, forward strand.
CAAACCAAAGGTTATCTGCGTTCGGATGTGTATCCACAATAAAGTGACTGTCGAAACTTGAGGTTATTTGACAGACACGGGTTTCAGTGATGGGCTGATCTGCAAGTCCGGGAAAACGGCGTGAAACAAATTTTCGCACCCTTTTGATCTCATACGGATTGGTTAAGCGATCATCGCTATCCATGTCTATTTCATTCTTGTCGGGATATGGAGCCACCTTCAGGCCTCTTCCATGGATATCTGGGAATCCATAGTATCGACTATCCTCTGCATTATTGAATGACCAGGCCGGAAATTCAGGATTGGAATACCGACTATCTCCTGCTCTAGGACCTATAAAAAGTACATCGCGTCTGGTAACATCAAGTCTGTCGCCAAACAATTCAGGAAAAATCTTTCCCATCCAGGGTCCACAAGCGAAGATAACTTTATCAGCATTTAGTTTCTGACCATCCTCCAGTTCAACCGAATCAATCTTTCCATTTACAACCTCACCTGTCTTAGCTTTTCCAATCAGAAGTTTGCCGCCTTTCTCTTGAAATTTCTCTGCAACCAACCGTAACGCTTCGCGTGCCATGAGTGTACTTCCTCCTGGTCCTCCGGGATAATATAATCCTGTAGTTAATCCATCGAAATTTATTTGAGGCCATCTGTATTTCAATTCTTCGTAATTCAATAGTTCGGAAGAGATCCCCATTGCCTTCAGCCTTTTAGAAGCTGCTTTTGCAGAGCCGATATAATTGTCGTCTCCGATTTTCAGATACCCGGTGGAATACATGATTTGCCGCCCCCATTTTTTTTGCCAGAAATCCCACAAACTATGTGATTCAATATTCATTCTAGAGTAAAGAAGCCTCTCACCATAATCCGCTCTTAGTAATCTTGATTCTCCTCCGGAACTTGCGCGGGAATTGCCGGGACCGTATGCGTCGATCACTGTCACATTCGCACCAAGTTCCTGCATGTAGAAAGCGGTCCATATACCAAAGACGCCAGCACCAACAACAATTATTTCAGGAGATTGACGAATGCTGATTTTAGCAAAACTCTCGGTTGCCGACAATAGGCTTGCTGTTGCTACAGTACTTGTGGTGTAACGTAAGAAATCCCGTCGTTTCATGATTCATATTTTTAAAGGGTTAGTTAAAAATATTCAGCTCAGGACAGTCTCCCAAGCCTCATGATAGAATCTTTGTTGTCGCAATCTTTTAAAGTGGATTGCGGCGCATAAGAAAGGAGCCGATTGTTCTATTTGTACTGGATACTCTTTAGATTCTTTAATGACGGATTGTTGAGCAAAAGATCTTGCAAGAACAAATATTTAATTAGGCGAATGGAGACCCATTTTATTGCCTTCTGAATCAAGGAACAGTGCGAAGAATCCAATTTCATCTGCATGTGGTGTCTTTGGGACAAGAACTTTCCCACCGCTACTTTCTACTTTGTCGAGAATGATTTGTAGGTTTTCACCACCATTGAGATACAGCGTTACTCCATCAGCGGAAGGTTGATACCCTTCACCTTTCATAATCACCCCAGTGACCATTTGATCTTCGTACGGGAACAAGCCCATATCCATTCCCGGAAATTCCATTTGCTCAATGTCAATACCTAGAATTTTCTGATAAAATGTTATTGCTCTTGTAATGTCTGTGGCTGGGATTTCAAAAATTGAAACGAAGCTATTCATATCTTTTTTGTTTTGAACTTTAGTTGAACCTTCAGTTTGGGCAGTCACGGTATTAGGTGAAATGCTTGCGATGCTCACTACCAATATCATTAATGCTCCATGTAAATTTGTCATACTTCTAATCGCTTATCAGATGCATAAGTATATCAGTTCAGGGATTGGAAATTGTAAAAGTGCGACAGTTTCTATTCCTTCGAGTAGATAAGTGATGAAAGCATCATTTGATCATGGTCCAAATATTCCTTTGGATTGACTCCCGTGAATTCCTTGAAATCTTTGATGAAATGAGCCTGATCATAATATTCACTTTCATAGGCTACCTGAGTCAGTGTTTCTGCTTGCTCGTTCAACATCATTTTCAAAGCTGCCTGTAACCGGATGATTCTGCCAAGTTGTTTAGGACTTATTCCAACTTGCTTTGAGAATTTTCTTTCTAGGTTCCTTCTCTTGGAGAGATCCTCTTTCAGAATCGAGTTGATCGAGGCACTTCCCTTTGTCTGGGAAAGAATGTTAATGGTTGATTTTACAATGGTGTCAATAGTTGATTGATCAGCTAACCTGTTGAGTAAGAACCTTTCGATGATCTCTATTCTTGATTGGGTCGAGTTTGCTTCAATTATCTCTTTTTCCAACTGTTTGGCTATCCTTTCTTCAAATAGTGACGTTAACGGTGTTTCACAGTCAGCTAACTTATGAATTGGTTGTTTAATGAAATTCGCAAACCCGTAGGGATAAAAGCGAATTGCAAAAGTGTCAACTGAACCGGTAGGTTGCACGAAATATGGTTTTGTGATTTGTCCAAAAACCATAGCTCGTGGTTGAATAATGAATTCATTTTCCGAAGTGAACCTCCTGACATCATCTCCAAGAATGAAACACATTTCAATACTGCCATCAGGAATCACTCGCTGCTTTGGAGTATCAATGTTTCCCGGGACCTCCAAAATCCAATGGCACTTAACAACCGCAGCTAAGTCTGGATGAGGGTCAAAGGTTTCGTAGTTCATAGGTATACAAGGAGTATGATTGGATAATTAAAGTAGTGCTTTTGACTTGTGAATACAAGTTGTGGATATTCCAATAGAAAGCCTGCGATAAGTGGGAATTAATTCCTTTCCCTTAGCAACTCCTGTATCTTATTCGACAAGTAGATTCGATGTTTAATATCAACGAGATAGTCCGACAAATTAGAGATGAACTCCTCTTTTGCTTCTTTGGTAGATAGGTTATTGGCGATATCTAAGGTCTCTGAATTATCAATGCTCTCGCTTAGTAGATAGAGAAACGAGACTAGTTCATAGTTAACATCAACCAACAATTCAGAACTATTCAGCACATTCCAGGCTGCCAGGTCAAATTGAATGTACCTGACTCCTCCAGTCTTGGCCTTAACATCTCCTATACTCAAGTTTGAATCGTCCTGATAGTACACCATGGAGTCCAGGATTTTTTGGTTTTGCCTCAACTGCTTGTCCAGATTTTCAAGGTTCTTAGCAGTTCCTAACTCTATCTTTTCCAACAGCCCGTTTATTTTGGCTTTTTCTATTCTGCTTTCATTGATATTGTTAAAGAACAAAGCCAGTATAACCCCAAGAAATACTGGGAAAAATTCACGTATTGATTTCTTTAATGATCTCATTTCAAATCTCTGTAGGTTACATGATCCATTCAAAAATCAGGTGTTATTAGATCGGACTCATGGTAGTTTGGCCTAAACTAAATATAAGACATTAAACTTCTTCAGGCGTGGTTTCTTCAGAAAACTAGGTTTCCCCGAGAGTCTAACGATTGCTGAAGTAATGAGAGGTTAGTTGCTCTCCAAAAAAATCAGATTTAAGTACTATGAGTATTATAAAAACACTAACTAATTAGTGACATCAGTAGCCTATATCCTGATAAGCTTAGATGCTTAACCAAAATCTCTTTGAACCTTACGCTATTTGTGTATCCACCATCTGCATCCATAAACTCGTTGAAAATTTCTACCCAATCGCTGTCACTAGGCATAATGAATCCAAGACCTACAGGTTCACCATTTCCTACCCGATGATTCTTGATGGATTTATGCCGGTACTCAAAGAGTTGATTGATTCCAATGAAGGTAAATGACTTGGGATCAGCAGCTACTTTGGAGGTGAGCGAATCATAAGAATCCGTGTGCTTGGTTATGAGGTTGGGAAGATACTTTTCCTTAATTGCATTTATGTCCTGGTCAATTCGAGTCTGAGTAACTGAGTAAGCCTTGAATCCTGAAAAGACCTTGGGAATATCATCCAGGGATGTTAATGTAGGCACCTCGGAAGCGGTTATCAATAATTTACGTGATTTCAGGTAGGGTTGCGTAAAAAGGACCTCCTTCTTTCGTTGGTCCGTGATCGAGATATTCCCGATTCCAAAAACTCCAGCTTGCCCGTCTTGCACAGATTTGTATGTAGACTTAAAGTCGGTGCCATCGCCAGTAAATATTGGAGTCACCGTGACTCCCTTTTCACGCTTAACATAGGCAATAAAATCGTTTAGAATCTCTGGGCATATACCTTCCAGTCGGCCTGATTCGGAGTTCATGGAAGCGTATCTTGGAAGTTCAAAGTGTACAACGGAAATTCTTCCGGACTTCTTGTCCAGTGTGGATTTCCAGTGTCACCTGTCAGTTGTGCATATGATGCAAGTGCACACAATAAGGATATTTTATAGTTTATGAAACGAGTGGTCATGTGGTTGAAATTAGGTTAGAAATAAATTGAGGTCACACCATAAATTGGGTGGACCCAAGTAAAAGAAGGGTCAAGTAACTTGCATAGTTGTCAAGGTTTTCGCTAGAGTCAATTTATCAATTGATAAGATTATCTACAATCTATTTCGATGAAAATGTGAGCGATATAGATGAAGAATTGTTTGGTTTGAGGCAGGCTAGATGGTGACTGAATTTTCAAAAGATCTCCGGGAATCTGATTGATCTTGATCTTTGGTAGTTATTAGACTATTAATTTTAAGGTGTTAAAACCGATCCGAAATAGACCTTAATGGAAACATGTTTGTTGTGAGCCTCATTATTTTATCCAAATGGGCGTGGTATAGCTTACCTCTGGTGTACCGTCAAGGTAAGGAAGAACTTCTTTCATATGAAACAGGAACCAATCTGACCGGGCATTTGCCTCTAAATTTTCTGTATCGATGTAGTGCTCGAAAATGCATATTACATCTGGGTCTGTTTTATCATAGCAGTAGAAGTAGGCCGTTTGATATTCATTCTTATTAGCTCTTTGCTTTTGATCTTTCTCCCATAATTTCTTTACCACATCTCTCTTCCCCTCAACGGTCCTAATTTTTATAAATAAACAGGTTTCGTCCATTTCCCTATTATATATCAATTACTTCCGGGATTATTTCCATCGAACCAGGTGTGCCATGAAATCCTTGATTTTCGGCGGTTTTTTGCCCTTTCCCGGTTCTACCTTATGACCTTCGGATTCAAGTCGCTTGACTAAAGTGGTTGCTCCTCCAGAAAGTTTGACGTTGATGGAACCATCAGCTTTTAACACACGCCAGTAGGGAGTTACATTACTTTTAACAGCCATCTCCTCTTCGGCAGCAAGAGCGACATACTTTAAGTAAACACCTGTAGGAATAGCAGCCGTGACCTGCACGCCCTTTTCCTTTGCCAGGATCTCCCGAATGATGTCTGTGGTCAGTAACTCACCTCTTTTTGTTTTGTTAATTAATCTTTCGATATCCTTTGCGTTAGGAATGAGTATTTTTCCCTTACCGAGCCTGTCCTCCCAATCAGGGGTAATGTTGTGAATTTTTTCTTCTACCTCGTTTACTTTCTCTCTCCAGGTTTTCTTTTTTGTCATGGTCAGTTTTTTATGTTCTTACCCCTTGGCTAAGTTCCAATCAATGTCCTATTCGTTTACTTGGTCTACCTCACTTGGCTTGTTGGTGGATACAACACAATCAATCTTCCAGGCATCCTCATACTTCTTATAGATAGTTACCCATGAGTATACTGTTGATTTCTTTTTCTTTCTGTTCCCGTCTAGATAGCTCACTACCATCTCTTTGTTGACAATTGCATATGCCAAATCAAGATTTTCTGAAAATCGGATGATAGGAGGGTTGATGTCATCCCACTTTTCTAACTGGACAGTTTTGAGATAATTCATGTTGTTGAAAATAAATTCTTCCTTATTGGGTTTGCTAATGATCCCATTGTAAACAGCAATAAACTCATCAGATAATTGATCGGCTGATTCATCAAATAGTCTTTGAAAATTATTCACGCGCTGTTGGTGGTGGAGTTGTAGAATTTTCACTGTCTCCGCTTCTACGTCAGCGCTTTCCTGACATGCAAAGATTCCAAAAATTGAAAGAGCAATTGAGATCTTAGTTCTTGTAGTTCTCATTGTAACTAGTTATGCTAATCGAGATGGATTGTGGCATAGCTATCGTCCTGGCCTATATCGTCGTTCCAGACAGCATCTTCTCCTACGGATCCGATAACATTTATAATACCGCTACTTATTGATAAGTCTTGAAGTGGAAAACCAATAATGAACGTCTTGTTGTCTTTTAATCTGTAGTAGGTAACATTTCCTCTTTTTTCGTTTACCCAGTTCCTGCTTTTTATTCCCTCTTGGTTAGTAATACCATTGAACCCGACGTAGCTCCTGTTTTCTATCTTTTTAGGACCAACAGAAACCATCTTATCATATCTAAATACAGCATTAGAGCCATACCATCCAAACCCATTTTCCTGGTTATGGTCTATATCTACTGAAAGACTTAATGCTGGAAAATCACTTTCCAACTCCTGAAAAATCACATACTTAAACCAAATGCTATCCGTCTGTGCATCATAGTGGTAAGACAATTCCTTACCATCCGCATCTCCATACTTTGTGTCCCCGCTGACATCAACCAACAGACTCTTCCAACTAAAATTCGTCACCTTATCAGGAGTGCTAAGGTGCATGGGGAATGACACGTGATTTTCCTCCGCGTTAAAAAAGAAGAGCCTAATGAGAATGATTACCAAAAAGATTCCTAAGACTATTTTAACTGTTCTTTTCATTTGTTGAGATTTCCACTTTTTCTAAAATCAAGTCAAAGAGCAGAGCTATACGGGTCTGCTTTAAATACTAGTTAGGCAGGGTTCTGCTAGGTTAGATGATTCAGCAAGGAAAAATCTCCGTCGAAAGTAGGATTTTTGTTTTCAGCGCTTAATTAAGACTAAAGTAGGAGGGATAAAATGAGTACTTAAAATTGAGTTGGTTCGTGCCTCAAAGGGTGAAATGAAAAACCTGAGTTATCTTATTTTAACGATACTAAATATTTCAGTAGACATAATCGTTCTGAAAGAGTATTACTATGCCAAATAATAAAAAAGTTGGAGATTTTTTTCCGGATTTTGAATTACCTGATCACAGCGGAAGGCTCAGACGCCTTTCTTCTTTAACCAGGCAGAGTGAAGCCGATAAGAGATATGATTTCAAAGACGGCTATCCACTCGTTGTTATCTTCTCCAGGGGTTTCTTTTGCCCGAGAGATCAAACTCAATTTCGATCACTTGTCAGCTTTCAAAATGAACTAAAAGTCAACTTCTGCAAGATGATTAGCATCAGTGCCGATGATCCAATGACTTCTGCAGCATTTAGGGCGGGTTTAGGTGCCTCATGGCCTTTTTTTAGTGATACAAAGCGTTCTGTTATAAAGGAACTAGATATCATGGACGAAACGGAAGGTGAGTATGCACACAGAGCGCTCCCCTACACTTATGTTTTGAAATCTAACCTTGAAATCTTCAAAATTTACAACGGCTGGTATTTTGTGGGAAGACCTACGATTGAAGAACTCCGTCAGGATTTCCGGGCCATAATGAGCGAAATGGATTACTATTCTTATGAGGTGTACAATACAGATCATGTGAAAAAGATCCGAATTCCACAGCAAACATGGGAAAATTCTCCTGCCTTAGGACTTTCCGGATCGCCCGTTTATGAGGGTGAGGTGGATTCTTTCGATCTACGCACTGGAAATGGGTTTATCAAAGCAGCAGAAATAACAGAGCCCATATTCTTCAACTTCACAGCAATTCCCGGAGAAGGATATCGCACCATTTCACCAGGAAACAAGGTGCGATTCGAGTTGGTGGAAACGCATACCGGTCTTTCGGCGAGCAATATTCAAAAACAGGATGGATCTCAATAGCCAATGCGCAATTGAATTGTATGTGTGAAATATTCCTTTCCGATTTATTTGATAGTATTTTAGGATATTAATAGTCATCACTTCCCATCAAAAAGATGAAAGACATCGTCGCTGGTTTACTATTTATTTCAGTTTCAGCTTTCGCCCAAAAGTCAGATAGCATTCAGGCAAGCGACCATGCAAGTCGAGCATTAACCTTTTCAAGAAATGCTGACTACAAAAACAGTATTGCGTACTATCAAAGAGCAGTTGACTTGTTTAAAAGTGCAGGTATTCAAAGCAAGTATTTCAAACATTCGGCTGATTTGTGTCAGGCGTACATTGATAATGCCGATTATGACCAGGCGCTCCAACTAGCAAAAGATGGGGCTGCAGCTGCCCTATCTGAAGGTTTGTTGGAGCATGAAGATGTTTTCACTAGAAAGCTGGGAATCATTCACAATAAGCTGTCAAACTTCACAGATGCACTTTCCTACTTTGAAAAATCTACGGAGTTTAGAAAGTCGACCTACGGAGAAGCCGATCCGAGATATGCTTTGAGCCTTGCATCCGAGGCTACCGTTTATCTCAAGCTCGAAAATGCTCAAAAAGCCAAGGACTTATTGACCACGGGGCTTGATATACTGAACAGAGCTGGGGAAAGTGCACGAAAGGAAAAAGTGACCTTGCTGCAAAACATGGGAGCCGTGAGTCATGCAATGAGCAATTTTTCGGAGATGGTAACTTACAACCAAGAAGCCCTTGATCTTTCTCTGGAAGTGTTTGAGACCGATCCGATGCGTATAGCCAGGGCCTATCGAGGTCTGGGGGTCTCTTACTACCATTTTGATGAACCGAGGAAATCAATTCAATATCATCAACAGTCCCTGGAAATTCAGCGGACGTTGGTGGGCGACAATCATCCCGAGCTTATTGATAATTACATATCGCTGAGTTTCAATTATTACAAAACGTTTGAACCGCTCCTTAGCCTGGAGACGGGAGAAAAAGCTTACGAAATCGCGAAATTCCACTTTGGAGAAGTACATGAGAAGACCCTGTCAGGGCTCTCATGCATCGTATCGGCCTACAATTTAATGCGTAAACCCAAAGAGGCACTTGAGTTCGTCCATAAGCTGGTGGAGGGAAAAACCAGGCTCTATGGGGAAGACAACAACCAGGTGGCTTCTACCTATTTGCAACTGGCAATTGCTTACAAGTGGAATGGAGAAATAAGAAAGGGGCTTCCATACTATTTGAAGGCGATGGAAATCAGGGAAAGGCTATGGGATTTTCACTCTAACCTGGCCGATGGCTACAGTTCACTTTCATTGGCGTATTACTCCGCAGAAGAATATGACTTAGCCCTGGAAAGTGCGAACCTGGCTCTTCATAAAAATAACCCGACTGCTGAAAAAATTGAGGGAGTTGAGTGGCCGACCCTGGAAGGCTACATGGCATTTTCCACACACTGGAAGGCTGCTGAGATAAAGATGTTTGTACTGTACAAAATGGCTGCAATCAAACCCGATTCCAGCGCCTATTATTATGAGGCGATTCGGAATGGAGCAAAATTTTGGGAAGCGTTGCTAGAAGATCGACAGCAAAAACTGATACTTACCGGGGATAAGTTTTGGTATGTCTCCAACTCACACCTGGCCTTTGAGGTTGGATTAGAGGCCGCACATCATCTTTATGAAAAGACCGGTAACCAAGAATATCAAGAGGAGCTGTACTATTTTAATGAGCGATCAAAAGCCAACATGTTATTGGCACAATCGGTCAGTAAAAAGGCGGAGTCGTTTGCCGGTATTCCTGACGCACTTCTTGAAGAAGAGGAATCGATTCTTCGATCTATTGAGTCTGCAAAAAATGAATATGTGGCCTTGCTTTCCGAGCGTGGTTCTGAGGAAATGCAAATTTTGTCTGCTAAGAACCAACTATTGGGGGAAGAGGAAAAGTATTTAGCCTTAAGGAGGCGTTTTAAGGAAGATTACCCGAAATACCATGAATTGAAGCACGCTAATTCGTTGGCTAAACTTGAGGACGTACAATCCTATCTTTCCAATCAACCGGCCTCAACTGCGATTCTGGAATATTTTGTTGCAGGCGCCTACGTTTATGTCTCAGCAATAACTAAAGATTCTGTCAAAACCCTCCAAACTAAATTTGATAAGTCCTATCCTATGTCGAAAAAGGTGGCCGATTTCCGAAGTAGTATTTTGAGCATCGAGGATTCTGCTTTTTATCGGCATGCCAACCATCTCCATGCCTTGCTTATCCAACCTGTGCAAGAGTTACTTGGTGATCATAAAGTTAAGTCCTTGATCATAGTGACAGATGGCGAACTAGGATATGTTCCCTACGAAATACTCACGGAGGATGAAGACAGTAGCTACTTGATGGAAGATTTTGAGATCCGCTATGCCAATTCCGTCACCTTACTACTTGATGACTTTCAGCCAAATACTGGAAATGAGCTGATAAGCTTTGCTCCTGATTTCAAAGGAGACAATCTACTCGCATCCGCAGATGTGGTGAGAAGTGGGATGGCCGATCTTCCCGGAGCTTTTGACGAGGTGAATGCACTTTCTTCGATCCTGGACAACACCTCATTTCTAAAGGGTGAGGCTACCGAGACTAATTTTCGGGATAATTCAACCAAGTATGGATTGATTCACCTAGCGACCCATGCTATTGTCGACGAAAACAGCCCTGAGAGCGCCAGGCTCATATTCAGTACTGCAAATGATACAATAAACGATGGATATCTATATCCTCACGAGATTTACAACCTCCAGCTAAATGCTCAATTGGTAACATTAAGCGCTTGTAACACCGGTTTTGGGAAAATTAGAAAAGGGGAGGGAGTGATGAGTCTTTCCAGGGCATTTGCCTATGCGGGAGTACCTTCTACAGTTGTAAGTCTGTGGCCAGCCTCAGACAAATCAACACCTGAATTGATGAAATACTTTTATCAGAATTTGAAGGACGGCCAGGAAAAAGATATTGCACTCAACAATGCCAGAAAGGAATACCTTCAAAATGCTACCGGCAAATCAAAACATCCTTTTTACTGGGGTGGATTTGTATTGATCGGCGAAAATCAGCCGCTTCAACCAGGAATTAATCCACTGATTTGGTTACTACCATCTGCGATAGTGATCGTAGCAATCTTCATCGGTTATCGCCGGAAGAGATAACAACTGTGTGAGAATATGGATTCTGTTCGATGTGGGCAGTCTCGTGAGGAATTTGCTGCTTGACATAGCAGAAGAGCACTAAATCTTAAATCAGGTTAGATTGGGAGAAGTTGATTTGCAGGATACCAAAACAATCCCAATGAAGGTAACATCTCTTTTTTTCAATGGTGTTTTAGTGTTCAGTATTCTTTTCGGATGCCAGACTCTACCAAAACAATTAACTGCTTCGCAGTATGTTCAGCAATCACTCAAATACATCGGGGATATCAACTCGGACGACTTAAAAGTGTCATTGCAGGTTATTTGTCCTGAGGGTCAAAACAGAGGTCAGTCTTATCATCCACAGCCGCCTTACAACTCGTATCAGGTTGAGACCCGATTTGAAATTGATCGATCAGGTGGAAGAGAGGTGGCGCAGTTCATAAATCCTTTTAATGGATTCGTATTTGGAGGCTTTCATGTGCTCAAGGATGGAAAATACACTGCCTACGATGCGATTTCATCCACGGCTAGAGAGATCACCTCACTTGGATTTGGGAACTACCGACACTTTCCCCATGGACACCTGCAGCGGGCTTTAGAGGATACAACAGAGTTGGTGTATGAGGGACTGAGTTCTTTTCGGAACAGTCAAGCACATGTAGTCAAGATTATGGGTGACCGTGGAGTAAAGCTGTTTTTGCACCCGAAGACATACGCATTGCTGCAGGTTGAACTTCAAACCGTCCATCATCCGTATGGGGATGGGGTCATAATTAAGAAGTACTACGACTACCGGGAATTTGGTCCGCTACGCTTTCCCACAAGATTTGAAGCCGGTGGTGTATATGAATCGTGGGGAACCTTATTGAATAAGTATGAGGTAAGCGAGCTGGATAATCCTATTGTACTTCCTGACCTTAGTCCTTTTCGTCGACTAGCTGGTGATTATCCTCCGGCAAGGATGGTTTCATTGGCGGATAACATCTACATGATCCAAAATATTTCAGATGACGAGTTGGGGATATTTGATTACAACGTGCTTGTTGCCGAATTTGAGGATCACATACTGATCGGCGAAGCCCCCGTCTCAAATGCTTCTTCTATCAAGGCGATTGATATGGTACGGAATCATTTTCCAGATAAGCCGATCAAATACCTGGTACAAAGTCATCATCACTCTGACCACATCGGGGGTATTCGCGAGTACATCGCAAGAGAAGTGAAACTTGTAGTGCCGTCTGCCAGTCAGGCGCTGTTTGAAAGGATCGCTAGTGCACCCTGGAACCTCGAACCAGATACTCAAAGCAAAGCTCCTGAGAAGCCCGGGTTCTTAACAGTAGAGGAAACGGTTACGTTTGGCGATGAATTAAACCAAGCCATAGTTACTAACATTGGTCCGATCCCGCATGTTAACGACATGCTTGCCATTTACTTCCCCAAACAGCAACTCGTGTGGCAAGCGGACATGATTACGTACGGCGAATGGCGTTTGACGCTGGAACCATCTGTAATCTTTCTTGAAAAACTCAAAAAATATGGCTGGACCACCAGCACAATTGCAGGGGTGCATGGTCAGATATTAGATGGAAAAGCCCTTGAAGATTACCTGAGAAACTAGCCGGGTGCGTAGCTTTTTCGCAGGGAAACTTTAAAAGTCTGGGGAGAAATGCCGTACTCTTTCTTAAATGCGGCAGAAAAATTTTCAAGACTGTTGAAACCATTTTTGAAAGCCACTTCTGTAATTTCTATATCGCTCTTAAGGCTTTCCCGGGCATTGCCGAAGCGGATCTGTCGAAGGTATTGGTAAGGAGTCATTCCAGTTCGCTGCTTAAACAACCTGCCGAAATGAAAGCGACTCAAGCAGCTAGCCTCGGCTATCTGATCAATACCAATGTCAGATGCAAAATGGCTATGTATGTACTCTTTGGCAGCATCAAGGCGATGAAGGCAATGAAGTTTATCCGGAGTTTGGCTGAAGTGTTCCAGGCTCTCTGAAAATACTTCTTCGAAGAGCATTTGATCGATTAGTGAATCAAGTGCAATTCTGTCATTGTTCAACTCCCCAATAAATCGGTGAATCATAAAACCGAGGTATGGTGTTCGGCGAAAAACCTCCGCTGAGTGGAATCTGGCAAATGATTGTACAAAGCGTCGATGATTGGCAAACTGAAAGCAGACCGTAAGGTCGCTGCCAAGATCGCTATACTTTGTATAGGAAAACTCGTTTGCCTGGGATTCTACCAAGAAGCTGTTGCTGTCAATAAATCCATCAAAACCTGTAGTGCGGTACCCAAATCCTGCTCTCAATGGAAATGACAAGCAAGGTCGATCGTTGTAGTCCTCCTCTTCAATGTCTTCTTCTACTGAAGATTTGTAGATGACTACCGTAAGAAGATTGTTTTGATGCGCTACGGTTTTTGTGATCAATGCCTAAGACTTTGAGTTGACTAGTGTTGGATTAGAACGAGGAAATTCACATCCTCGTTACAACTCCAACCTTGCCATGGAGGGGCGTTTACGGAGCTGCTCTAAATACGCCGTGCGCTTTGAACTCGTTCGTTGCCCTGCTAGACTATTCTTCTATCACCTCTGATAGCCAGGTCACTCCACGGACAGAAGTCATGGGGAATGCTGTTTGATGGCTGCCATTGATCATCACTTGCTGTAAGGATAGACTCTCATCTTCTCTGTTCTTAAGCAACGCAACAAACTCTTCGATGTGGGGCCCCAACTCTTTTTCCTCATCACCATGTGATACGAAAACGTTGGCATTCAAACCTTCTTCAGATGCGAGCTCGGAGAGAAGGGGATTATCTCTCCAAAGCGAAGGACTGCCCAAAATGTAGTTTTTAAATGTATCTGGTTGTGCCAACAATACATAGCAGCCAAACAGACCACCTAATGAATATCCAAAGTAAGAGCGACGGTCCGGATCGGTTCGATAGTTGCTTTCTACATAATTAATCACATCGTTGCGAATGAAATCCAGGTGCGTGTCGGCCTGTCCAAATTTATACTTCTCTTGATTTTCCGTATTGCCTGATGGACTCACTGAATAATCCCGGTAGCGACTTACATGTTCTCCCTGTTCTTTCTTTAAATCTTCAGCTATGTCCTTCTGCCAGGAGATTCCAACCAAAATTGTATTCTCCATCAGAAACTCAGTGGAGCTGGATAGTATTTCGACGTGCCATATTGCATCGGTGAAGTAAAGCACGGGATATTGAGTGTCCTCATTTTCTGAATATGCTTCCGGTAGTTTAATGTAAAGCTCATATTGTCTGTCAGCCTTCGTATCCTTTATTGGGACTACCTCGATTCGAGGCAATATTAAGTATGAGCTTTCAATGGTTTGACTATCGCTGCTGACCTGAGTTTGCTGTGCAAAAGCTGTGTTTAACGATATCACCGATATCAATAGAAATAATGAAGTTGTTCGCATGTTCCTGACTTTAGATTTTTCTTGAGATAGTAGCTTGATTGATCAACGATCAGCGGCAGCTTAGCTCATTTCAGCTACCGCTTAAACACTGCATATCCACTCTGAGAGATGATTTTTTTCACTCCGGAACCGTCCTTGTTCATCACATAGATATCTTTCTTTTGTTTTTCAGAATCCTTGACTGATGAAAATATTATTTTAGAACCATCGGGAGACCAGGACGGGTACCAATTATCTACATCATTATTGGTTAATCTTCTTTGATCAGAACCATCTATGTTCATAATGTAGATTTCAAAATTCCCATCTATTTTAGACATGTAAGTGATTTGTGTGCCATCCGGAGAAACGTCTGGATGCCAATCATGTACCTCATTATCTGTCAACTTGATAAGGTTGGTCCCATCTTCATTTGCTATGCATATTTCGCTTTTTCCATTTATATAATCCGAATAAAAAACTATTCTTCCATTAGGAGTAAAAAAAGGACCACCACCATTCAATGATTTGATACGGGTCTGTTCGCTTCCATCTGAATTCATCATCCAAATTTCATTCTGCCAGACTTCCTCTGAGTTTTTATATGTTCTTCCAAAAGCAATCTTTTTACCATCCGGAGACCATGCGGGAGCACTATCCCATTTGTTTCTTGCATGAGTTAATCGTTTCCTATTCGTACCGTCGATATTCATGGTATGAATAGACCAGGTCTTTTTGTCATCATATTTGTGGTAAAAAGCAAGCTGCTTTCCGTCAGGAGACCAAGCCAGGTAGCCACCTGGGGCATTTATGCTTTTAATGGTTGGTTTACCCTCTGTATCACCGGAGTAAATTTCTACACTGCCCGAATCAATTGACCCATAGGCAATAGTATAGGAAGTATGCTTAGGTCTAAGGGTCTCAATAATCTGAGCATCCACCCAGAATATGTCTGCACTTTCCTGTCCTACCGACCTGTTAAAGAATAGATATTTTCCATCTGATGTTACGAATGCACTGGCTTCCCAGGCACCCGTGTTTATCTTATCACCAAGATTAATGGCCGCACCCCATGAGCCATCTTCTTGTCGAAAACTTATATACAAGTCTGAATCACCATATCCGTCATCTCTTTCGCTATCCCAGATTAAATAAGATTCATCAGGGGCGATGAATGGGTGGGCAGTATATTTTCCGCTATTAATCTCCTTACCGAGCAATCTTGGTTCTTCTCGTTTACCGTTCTCAATTGTTGATATGCGGATCACATCGTTGTTTTTAAAGTCATCAAAAACGTAGGTACCACTGGCGGATGACGACAGGCGCATAATGCCCCAATCCTCCCGATCAAACATGGGACCAAGGCTTTTTACCTCCGACCATCCATCCATGGTGCGCTCCATATATTTGCTGCCCAAGTGCATGGAATTTCCATCAGGAGCGAAAATGGGTCGACCTACTCTGGGTGCTACGAATGACTCGATCCACTGATTATCAATATTTTGAAAACCGATTAATGAGAATTTCTTTATGCTGTCGTTATACCTGGTGAAATAGAACTCCGTCATGTCAGGCGAGAAGAAACCACTAAGATCCTTATGTGCGGTCGAAACAATACCTGGAGCGAAAGGTTCAGGAGTTGTCCCCGGTGGCTTTTGCCCAAGATAAGGACCTTTTAAGCGAGGAGGATCAGAATCGTTTTCACTTTTTTTTTGAGCAAATACGACGTTGAGTGATACGACACATACGAATGTCAATAATTTGGATTTGTTCATGTTTTATACCTTTCTTGTATTGGATGATCTGCATTAATTTCCCAGATCATTTTTATCATTATCCACCTTGACCAGGTTTGAAACTATCGTTCTATCATTTCTGATGAGGTAAATCAAAATTTGAATGTTTGGATACTATTTCATTTAAGATCATCTGATCTGGAATTATCTAGGAAGCAACTGCTATTGAAACAGTCAATTGTTTGAATGGTTAATTCTGCAGCCGCAGCGTCTCGATAATTTTTGCATCCACCCAGTAGAGATCCACATTGTTTTCATCGATGGACCTATTGAAAAGCATGTATTTACCGTCAGGGGTGATTGTCGCGTAAATCTCCCCTTTCTCCGTATTGATCTTGCCGCCCATGTTGATAGCAGGGCCCCATGAGCCATCTTGCTGTTTAAAACTGATGTAGATATCAGCCTTGCCATATCCGCTTTCCCTTTGATCATCCCATATCAAATAGGATTCATCCGGAGCGATCCATGGATGCGCATTGTGTATTCCCAGGTCCAGATCCAGCTTTTGTGGTTCTTCACGCTTGCCATTCACTAATCGTGAATATTGAATGGGCTCTTCACCCATCGTATCAAAATAATAGGTACCATTCGAAGAAGCAGTAAGGCGCATAATATCGAATTCGCTATAGGGTGAACCGAGACTTTTTAGTTGTGACCAACCGCTATCAGTACGCTCCATGAAGCGGTTGCCCAGATACATGATCTGACCGTCAAACGAGATAGAGGGTTCCCCGACCCTTGGTCCTGTTATAGACTTGCGCCATTGATTATTTTGGGATTTGAGAAGGACCATGCTCGATTTATCATTCTCATCGTATCTAACAAAGTAAAACTCTTTCATATCGGGTGTGAACGCGCCAAAAAGTTCATATAGCTCTGTTGAAACAATACCAGGCGCAAAAACTTCGGCCTCTAAACCAGGCGGTTTTTGTCCGAAATACGAACCCTCGAGGAGTGGGAATTCATTTTTAGCAAATGCGGGAATGATAGTCTCTACAACCTGGGTCATGATTTCATCTTCACGATCATGGCCCGTGATCACTACAGTCAGGTCAAGGTCTTCAACAACTATAATGTATTGTCCGCCACCACCCCAGGCGAATTTGGCGGCATAGCTCTCATTGCCAACTACTACAGGTGTATGATACCAGAAATAGCCATAGCGATAGACTTCAGGCATCCAATCCACAGTAGGTTTAACAAGGCCACTGGTTGCCCTTGCGAGATAATCTGCCGAAATAAGTTGTTCGCCGTTCCATTTTCCTTTATTGAGTACCAGGCTGGCCCATTTGAGCATATCACGTGATGTCATGCTCACCATCCATCCGGCTTGTGGTAAGCCACTGGCGTGCCTCTGCCACTCGTAATTCGATATACCCATTTTGTCGAGCAATTCATTTTTGATAAAGTCCTCTGCTGTCCCTGGCACAACGGCATCAATGACCGTCATCACCAACATTGGATTGAAATTGCCATATAAATAGACCTGAGACGCTGAGGTAATCGGGCCACTATTTTCAAGAAGCATCTGAACCAGGCCCTGGCCTTTTAACCGGGCTGTATCTTTTTCAAGTTCTTCCCATAGGTCATCATCGATGCTAAGCCCTCCGTGCATTGTCAACGCCTTATGGAGTGTGATTTTATCTGCGCCTTCAACAAATTTTGTCGGGTCCAGATCCTTCAGAAAATGAACCAGCGGCTTGTCCAGATCTGCCATAGTCAGATAGCCCAACTGGATTGCACGGCCCAGTATCACACTGGTGTGGCCTTTGGTGGCCGATGCCTGGCCGTGGGCCAGATTTACGCGACCTTTTTTGTAGTAGGACTCAAATACCAATTTGTTTTCGTGCGAAATGAGCAAGCCATCGTAATTGCCATATTTTCCTTCTGCAATCTCCTGCGCGAGTTTTACAATCATGTCCTTTTTACCACTATCAACACCCAATTCACCAACGAGGATGCCGTCGTTTCTATTAGTTGGTGTTGTATCGATATACGCTTCTTTGAGATCAGGAAGGTCCCAGAAAGAGAGTGTGTCTTCTGCGGCTGCAGCTTCCGGTGCAGTGCTATCTTGAGCATAAGTCGTACTCACACAATTCGTTAATAGGAGCACTTTCAGGATCAATACCTTTTTTCTATATAGTATAGACTGGAAATTCTTGACTAGAATGATCATAGGTTGTTGTGATTGATTTTTTAAACAGGTTGGGGACTTATACTGCGGGAGTTGCTGATGGTTGCCGCTTAATTTGTCAACTGCTCTATGCATGAATGAACTGCTCTAAAAGGAGAAAAACCTTATCAAAATAAACCTGAAGCCGTACTTAATCACTGACAAACGAATTGCGATGCGTGTTGAATCGCGGATGATTTTGTAAGCTTACATTTTAAGCAGATGAAATTTGCAAATAGCTTTCTTTTGGTAGCGTCCATACTACTCCTGACTTCCTGCTCTCAGGATCAGGTTGTTTTCAAGGAATATGATACCGTATTCAAAGTTGGAGATCAACCAGAATGGGCAGAAAAAAATTGGAATGACCAGGACTGGAGAAAAGGAAAGCCCTTCATGAATGATGGTCGTGTTTTTTGGTTCAGAACTCCCATTGAAATTTTAAAAGCTCCTGAATCATTACATCCCTATGGTATTCAATTGCATGTCTATGGGGAGTATGAGGTTTTTTGGGATGGGGTTTTGATTGGAAAAAATGGGAACCCGGGACAAGAAGCAGTCTTTGGTCCTGAGGGCAAATTGTGGACTACACATAGCATTCCAACAAAACTGACCGAGCAGGGAGATCACCTATTAGCCATTCGAGTGAGCCTTCATTATTTTGGTGATCACGCGGGCCTATGGGAGGTAGATATCGATTACTATGACGATCTATTAACAGACAGACTAATTGAAACCTCTTACATGCACATTTTTGCAGGGGCCTTTCTTATCGCGTCATTCTACTTTCTTTTTCTGTACCTGAGCAACAAAAAAGAGTACCCGATGCTCATTTTCAGTATTAGCTGCTTCCTTTTTTTCATCCTGATTTTAGCAGAGTTCATTAAAACCAATATATCCATCCATTACAGCCTACATGTGATACGGTTGGAGACTATTGGTGCTCTTATGTTTGGAATTTCTTTTTTAATTCCGCTCTATTTTTCCATGCAGTTTCCGTACCCCAAACGAAAATTGATGTTGATCATTTATGCTGGAGTTCTGTTGTTTATTTTCCTGATAAAACATCATTACTTCCACTTCACCTCCCGCAATATGGCCTTAAGCATGTGGATTTTTTCTTTCGGAATAGTGGTTTTTGGAGTTTATAAAAAAGTAAGAGGTGCGCGTCTGGTACTGTTGACACTTTTAGTGAGTGTCGGACTGTCTTTCGTAACATCTTTTGACAAGAGCCTTTTCGCCGGTTTTGGCCTTATTCTGTTGAGCATGATGTATTTACTTTCACTCGGGATTAGGGAGCAACGACTGGCGTATGAAAACTCGTTGGTTCAATCTACACGTCTGCGCCTGCAATTGTTAAAGAAAAATATTCAACCTCATTTTCTGATGAACACCCTTACCTCCCTGATCGATTGGGTTGAAGAAGCACCGAAGAAAGGAGTTTTGTTCATTGAGGCGTTAGCAAAGGAATTTGACCTTTTTAACCAGATAGAAAATCAGACTTTGATACCCATTACTCAGGAAATAGCCCTTTGCCGGACGCATCTTGAGATTATGGAGTATCGGAAGGAAATAAATTACACCTGGGAGGAAGAAGGTATTGACCCTGAACAAAAAATCCCACCTGGGATTCTTCATACATTGTTGGAAAATGGGATTACACACAGCCTGCCTTTGGAAGATAACAGCGTCAGATTCAAGCTTCTTTTTGAATCGACGAGTGACTTCAAGTGTTATACGTTCTTAACCTTTGCGACAAGTGTGAGGCAACGAACAGATTCCGTAGAAGAAGGCACGGGATTGAAATACATAAAGGCCCGACTGACAGAAAGTTATGATACGAAATGGGAGCTGAGTTCTGAACCAGTCGATCACGGTTGGAAAAATGTCATAAAAATATATTCCCGGGAAGAATGAACATTTTAATCGTTGAGGATGAATCAAGAATTGCCAAGAGAATCGAGCGAATGACTCGAGACATCCTTGGCAATGTCTTACAATCCCTGACGCACATCAGCACACTCCCGGAGGCATTGGGACATATTGAAAAGCACTCACTGGATCTTGTTCTCCTGGACTTGAATCTCAATGGGGACGATGGTTTTGACCTTCTTACTACAGCAGTCTCCCAATCATTTCACACGATCATTATTTCAGCCTACAAGGACCAGGCCATTGCTGCCTTTGAATATGGGGTGTTGGATTTTGTGCCTAAACCCTTTAACAGGGATCGGCTGGAGCAGGCGTTGAACCGGACGATCACAAAAGAGAAGACAGAGACCGATAAGCTTAAGCTTTTGGCAGTAAAAAAGAGAGGTAGAATTCAGCTGATACCAATTGAGGAAGTACTTTACATAAAAGGAGCTGGTGCCTATACGGAACTTTTTCTTACTGATGGCACAAAAGAGCTGCATGATAAATCACTCGAAAAGCTTGAGCAGCTGTTGTCGCATCCCTTTGAACGTGTTCATAAGTCATACCTGGTGAAGATGTCTGAAGTAGAGGAGATCATTGTGAAATCCGGGAGTAAATACATGGCCGAGCTAAAAAATGGTACACTCATCCCGATCGGAAGGACAAAATACAAAGATCTAAAAGCGAAGTGGGTTTGAGGTACCTTAAGATTCTGTGCCCTACAGATTGAAAATAAATTTGACTCAATGTGTCATATTTTAAAGTGTCCTTCTAACTAAACAAGTAGTGACCAATATTACTGAATGAATCAACAGCTTGAAAGCACTTTTCTAGAAGCACTTAAAGAAAACCAGTCAAAGTTGCTTAGGGTCTGTTCGGTTTATGCCAAGAATCGTGATGATAAAAAGGATCTTTTTCAGGAATCGCTATTCAATATTTGGAAGTCATTGCCCGACTTTGAAGGTAAGTCTTCTCTCAGCACCTGGATGTTCAGAATTACGCTGAATGTCTGTCTTCAGATGCAATCACAACTTGCAAAGAAGCAAAGTGGTTTCAAACCCATGGATAGCATTGAGATTGACAACATAAGAGTCGAGGAAAAAAGTGATGAGCAAAGTATTCAGCTCGTACAGCTAAGGAACTGCATTAGAAAGCTAAATGAAGCAGATAAGGCAGTTATCACACTGCATTTGGAAGAACTGCCTTATCGGGAGATTTCCAGTATTACTGGTTTGACCGAAAACAACATTGCAGTAAAGGTCAAAAGAATCAAGAAAAAATTGTGGAACTGTATTACCCAAGGTCATGATCGAGGATGAATTAACAAAAATCTGGAAATCTTCTTCAAATCAAGAGCGCGCAAAGTTTGAAAAATCACGCTTAATTGTTGATTTACAGTCCAATTTGGATCGTTTTCACAAATACCTAAAATACGGAGATCGGAGACCAACAATTACGCTATTGGCATTGATACCCTTGCTTGGTTTTTATAGCTATGCTGTGCCCTTTGTCCTGTCGAAGGTTGCATCAGGGTTGCTAATTCTTTTGTCCATTTCAGCAATTGTCAGAGTAAGAAGAGCACAAAAACAGAAGCCAAGTGCATTGACGGAGACCTATTTGGAGTATTTGTACAAGACAAGAGAATACCTAAATATCCGAAAGAAATTGGTAGAGAATTCCTTTTATTCATTCATCCTGCCTTGCATTGCTTTAATTCTTTTATTCCTTGCTGGGTTCATCGATATCACTGCAAAGCGTCCGATAATTATTTTGGGGGTAAGCACTGTTGTTTTAGGAATAGTCGGATACTTTCTGAACAAAAGAATAGTTAAGAAATCATTCTTGTCAAGGTTAGGTAAGCTTGAGAAACTTATAAAAGTCATGGAGAAGGAGCCTTCATAAACAAACTCATCGCTAATTCACGTTACGGCCGTGTGTACTCACGTAATCCATCCAATTTTTTAATCTTTTACCTATAACTGAATTAATGTAACAAAACGAACAAAATTTATATCGTAATATGGAATGGTTCAATACATATGGAGGTTTGATAGGTCCGGTAGTAATACTGATCGTTGGTTTTCTAGCACGATTGTGGGGAAGGGCGATGGTGAAAACATCTGAAGATCAAGATGAGGCGAAAAAGTGGTCCTTGTTAATTCCAGTTGGTGGGATACTTATTGCTATTGGGGTTTTGGCATTCGTCTATCGATCCTGGAACCTATTTTGATCTTAATATAAGCCAGTAGTAATGGTCTGATAATACGAACAGGCGGCTTTCCTTATATTGAGTTTACCATAAGAATTTTGTCCTCATGATTCTCGGGTAGTCGTTCAGGTTCACTCCAGCTGGAGCATGAACCAGTCTCGGGTGGCAGAAAACGACATCTCCCAGATCACCAGTAAATTCTACAACTTTCAATGGAACATCTTCAACAACGTTTACCTCATCCATAAACCAACTGACTTCTGAGCTGGATAGGCTTGGGTCAGTAAGTTTCTTGAAGTACGTATGGGTACTCATAAAATGCTTTCTATGTTGGCCATGTTTCTCTGCTCTCTGATCGTGCGAAAGAGATTTGTCGTAGTTGCGAATGGCGTGATGTGAACCCTCTACAGCTAGAGTACCTCCTCCTTTCGGCTGCACCTTAGAGAAAAAACTGAATACAAGAAGTCCTCCCAATTCTGGCTGTCGAAACAACTCATAGTCCCAATGCCACAACTTACTGGTTAAACTCCATTCGGTGGAAGGAGGGCTGGGAAAATTGACATTGTACCCTCCCCAGGAATTAGGTTTATCCCAATCCTTTTTTCCTAACAGTTCATTAATTATTGAAAGGAAATGATCATTAATAAGCAATTTGTCAGTTTCACTAAACTTTGCCTTTCGAGGTGAATGGGAGGGAGTTGACCAGGTATTTCTATCGTCTTTCCTAATACCAAACTCTTCTTCTAACTCCTCCCAAATTTCTTCTTGGATCTTTTGAACGTGGATTTTGTCAAAGACACCCTCCAACTTAAGGTACCCCTTATCACGAAAGCTGTCAATCTCAGTTTTTGAAACGGTTGGCATCACCTACTACTTCAGTGGAGTAGATAAAAATAAGCATAAATCAATTTGAAAATTTGACATGGGACTGACGTAGCTCGCTGGCTAGGCTAGATGACGCTAGCTAGTAGTTTGTGCTATAAATTCGGACTACTTTAGTCTCTCAAAACGAATGGCATGAGAAGTGATTCTCACTATGATCTGTATGAACCCCGCTCGGAGCGAAAAGCGAAGGCCGGCTGCTTTTACATTATTCTTGGATTGATTGTAATTGCCTTGATTGTTATGATCGCAACTGATACGTTTATTTGGTAGCGCTTGGTCTTACAAAACGAATGAAATGATCTAACTAAATCCCGAATGAAGTACCAGGTTTACGTGATCGAGTTATCCAAACGGGTATTTACGGAAAATGCACGATTTCGAGCAGCCAATCCGCAGTTCAATGGCGTGCTGGAGTGCCTGTATGTTGGGATGACGAGTAAGACACCTGAGGAACGATTTAAACAACATAAAACGAGATACACAAATAAGAAAGGCCACAAGCTGTCATCCAATATCGTTCAAAAATACGGGACCTATCTTCGTCCTAATCTATACAATCACATCAAGCCGATGTCTACCCGGTCGGAGGCATTACAGATGGAAGAGAAGTTGGCTTTGGAGTTGCGAAGGAAGCGATATGCCGTATGGTTTAACTGATTGATTACAAAACGAAGCTTGCAAAATGATTGACATTTCACAGCCATTATAGGTCAAAGAAGAATGTAATCACCTTAGATACGTGGACTGATAATTCTATGCAGGCTTTTTGATTTTGGGTTTCAATCCGACCAATCTTTTTCTGGTTACGATGAACTCCTTCCCCGATTTTAATTTGAGAATGTACTTCTCGTGCTCCCAGTAATTATAACTGTCGATCTCATTAAGATTCACAATGGCTGACCTGTTTATTCTCACAAAGTACTTTTTAGGTAGCATTCTTTCGAGCGCTTGCAGTGTATAGTCTATTTCCTGTGTTCCGGTGCTCGTTGTTACGGAATACTCC
The DNA here is from genome assembly GCA_028285685.1 of Cyclobacteriaceae bacterium. Taxonomy (GTDB): domain Bacteria; phylum Bacteroidota; class Bacteroidia; order Cytophagales; family Cyclobacteriaceae; genus Ekhidna. Next base: position 206,965 of record JANQOR010000023.1, read on the forward strand.
TTGTCTGTTTTCTCAAAAAAATGAACATCTTTCAATGCGACTTCATCTTTGTGCTTACCAACAGGTAACGTTCTTGCGAGAGGATGCAATCGGGTGCTGAATCTTTCATGTAGTATTAAAAAGTGAAAGGCTAAGTATACGATCGTGAAGACCTGAACTAGGTCCCACGGATTATAGAATGTGGCTTCAAGAGATGAGTTTGAATCAAAGAAATGGATCGTGGTTTTGATAATCGAAAAGAGAACAAAAACAAGTAAGCCTATCAATAGTAGTTTAGACTCTGCCTGAAGCCATTCAAGCGGTCTTTTTGGAATTGAACGAAGGTTAAGCTTAGTGCTAAATATTCTTAAACTTTCCAGGCCCAACAAAACGACCGATGAAGACAAAAAGGAACTTTGAACAAAGGAAGAATAGACCAGTTCACGGCTACAACTACCTATCGTTGCAAGATTGTTTGTCCCGAAACCGCACAGGGATAGAAGCTCGGGAGCGAGCGAAACAAGTAGAAGCCCCACAATCATTGAAGGACTTCTTAGCATGGTAAAATTGAGTCGCGTAGGGAATTCCTTGGTTCGGTTCATTTAATCCGTATTTCGGTTATTGAACACTACGTAAGCCAATTGGTCAACGTTTTACAATTGTAGTTTTAAGCACATGTCACATTTAAAGTTTTCACAAAATGCTGCCAGGGTCTAACCTACTAAAATCAAAAGATACGAGAGACTCGATCGGAATATTGATCCTCAGATTGTTTGCCTTCTCCATGATTGCTATTCATGGTTGGGAAAAATTGATTCAGGTTTTGAACGGGGGTTTTGAATTTCTAGACCCTTTAGGAATAGGAGAAGCCCCAACGCTTTTTATAGCGGTGTTAAGCGAATTTGTCAGTCCTATTTTCGTGCTGATTGGCTACAAAACTCGTCCATTCACTATTCCGACTATTCTGACTTTGCTTGTTGTAATTCTGATTTTTCATGCCGGAGACCCCTTCATAGATCGTGAACTAGCATTCGTTTACCTGGTTGCTTTTTCTAGCCTCTTATTTTTAGGTGGCGGCAAAATTTCTCTGGACTATGTCTACAGCAAAAAGGGGTAGATACTTTATGAGGTGGTTTGCATCAAGAAGAGCACCATTTGATCAGGCCGGGATTTTCATTTTGCTGCTGATGTTGGTTATCTGGTTTGGATTTGGGCCGTCCTATTTTTTCAAGATTTTTAAGGGCGTCACATTCACAGCCTATTTTCATTTGCACGCCATTTTCATGGTTCTGTGGGTAATGATTCTACTTGCACAACCAGTTCTGATCAGAAGAAAAAAGTTTGGTCTGCATAAATCAGTTGGTAAGTTTTCCTATCTACTCTTTCCAATCATGATTATAACTACGATGTTGCTAATTCATAGTCAGCTTAGTGGCTCCACAGATGAAGGATCATCCTTTTTCATACCTTTTAAGGACGTCATTGTTTTGGTAGTCTACTACTCGCTTGGTATCGGCTTTAAACGCAATGTGCAACTTCATTCGAGGCTTATGATTGCAACGATAATCCCACTCATCGAACCATCATTGGTTCGTGCGTTTTTCAACCTCCTGCCAGATCCTATTGTTTCTCATAGCTACTACCTGACCATCGCGATTATTGACCTTGTGATTGTTTTTCTTATAATCAGGGATCTTAAGTTTCCAAAGTTGAGATGGGTATTTGTCAGCCTTTTAGGTCTGATAATTTTGTTTCAGACAGCAATCATCACAGGGGCAGCCGATGCTAAGTGGATGAACCAAATAGCCAGAAGGTTTTCCGAGCTACCACTTACTGTGAAGTGAAAGAGTGGCTCTAAGTTCAGCTTTAACGGTAATCAATTGTAAATGACCTCAGAGCAGTCACCCTGACAACTACTCTTAGCATCTTCCAGCTTCTTTTTAATCATTTTCAATTCAGCGATTTTTTGATTGATAAACTCAATCTTGGAGTCAATGATTGGCGATACGGTTTCACAGTTGACATCATCTATATCTTCTAGCAAAAGAAGGTCTTCAGTCTCTCGCAAGGTGAATCCCAGCGACTTCATTTGCCTTATTGCAACCAGCCTTTCCAGTACCTTCTGGTCGTAAACACGATAGTTGTTTTTACCCCTTGTTTTCTTATCCAATTGGATCAGACCAATTTTCTCGTACCATCGGATCGTATCCGTGGTAAATCCAGTCTTTTTTGCTATTTCACCTATCAACATATCCGTTCAATTTTTTTGAAACATTGGAGCATACTTCAAACCGTAGAAGTTGAATAAAAGTACAAAAAGATGAAAAATTTAATTCCCAAACTTACTTATGTTATGTGCTTAACTGCCTGTGGTTTTGCAAATGCACAATCCTCACAGGACGAGACAAGTCAAGTGATCGACGACCAGATTTTTACTTCAGAGCCGCTGGTTTGCAAGTTGACAGGTCCTGAATTCAGAAAACGCTTGGATGAACTAAGAACAATCGTATTTGCTAAGGTTGAGTCCTATGAGGAATTGGAAAACGGGTATGTCTTCAAATTTGAAGATGACGAGGATTTTCTTCCGAAGCTTATGGATTACATGTTGTCTGAGCGTAAATGCTGTCCATTTTTCGATTTCAATTTATCTGTTAAGTCCAAAAGAGGAGGGCCCGACCTCACCGTCTCCGGCCCGGATGGAGCAAAGGAAATGATTGAAATGATGATAGAATGACCTTGCTTGAATGAGCAAGGGGAAGAAGATCAAGAGGGGACTCTTTAAACGCAGTTTTGCTAAAATCCAGTACGGCTTTGATGATTTAAGCTATCGCCTGCATCACGAGAAAAAAGTAGAATTGTTTCGAGGCCTTCATGGACATGTGTTAGAGATTGGCCCTGGCACTGGAGTAAATTTCCCTTTTCTTAAGCAAAAACCAATTGTTTGGCAGGGGATTGAACCTAACCCCGCAATGCATCCATTTCTTTACAGATCAGCAGCGTTAAATGAAATTCGACCTGTACTGGTTGAAGGAGCGTCTGAAGAAATAGATTTAGACGCTAACTCAATGGACTATGTCATCAGCACAGAGGTGCTTTGTTCGGTAAGCAACCTATCAAAAAGTCTTTCTGAGATTAAAAGGGTCCTAAAGCCAAAGGGACGATTTGTTTTTTTAGAACATGTAGTGGATAAAAAAGATATATGGCGGAGATCCATTCAAAGCTTACTGCCATATACACCCTGGAGGTATTTTTCTGATGGTTGTGATCCATCCAGGGACATAGGTACAGCCATAAAAAACGCAAAATTCTCAGAGGTTAATTTTTCTGAATATATGGTGAAAGGAAAAGGAGTCATTGTTGACATAACCCGACCTCATATTTGTGGCTGGGCGCAGAAGTAGATCAATTACCTAACGTTTGGGAATCCAAGAACCAAAAACAAAAGTGAGCCAAAAACTAGTATGAAGATTATAAAAAAAATCACTCGTTTTTGTCGAGTCTTCCGCTGCCTTCGATGAAATCGTTCCAGGAAAATTTGCTTCTGCTCTTCATCAAAGTGCCTGGTTTTTTCAGCAACTCTTCTTTTGACATAGTGAAGGCTGTTTTCCTGATAGATTTTTCTTAGCGATTTTTTCCCACCTTTTAGAAGCCTTCTATTACTTCTGTAAGACTTCACCATAAAATCCATTACGCCAGAACCACCCATGTATCAAATGTAATGTTATACTGATAGAAATAAGTATCGACGATGGTGAAGAGACTGGTGGAATGCGTTGTTGAAGTGATTTTTTGATTTAAGCAATCGTCTGCTTGCGGAACTCTTCGCAAATCTTGTTGTTCTTTAATCCTCCTTAAGTACTGTGATTGGATTAACACTAGCTGCTTTCTGCACGACAAACACAATGGTGAGAATGGAAAACAGCATTAGCAAAAGCCCGGCTGCAAACATGAGCAGTAGAGGAAAATCAATCCTGTAAGGATAATTGAGCAGCCAACTATTCATACAGTAGTAGCTCAATGGAAATGCCACCAATAGGCTGATAAGGATGATTCTGATATATTTTTTAGCAAACATCAACAGGATGCTGAGAACACTTGCTCCTAAGACTTTGCGAACACCAATCTCACTTTTCTTGTAGGCGGCCAGCTGCGAGACCAATCCGAACAGTCCCATAAAAGCGATGATAACTACAACGCCGGAGGCTATTGAAATCAGAACATCAAGCTTTCTTTCATTACTGTACAGATTTCCATATAGATCTTTCAGGAAAAAGTATTCGATGGGCATGTCTGAAGCGAAAACCTTTACCTCTGATTCAATTTTAGAAATTACCGACGCATTTACGTCCCTGTTGGACAATTTACATGCTACAAAATGTGAGCGTGGAGGCTGGATATCCATTACCAGTCCGTCAATTTCCTGATGCATCGATTCAAGGTGGAAATTTGCCAGAACACCAATGATTTTACCTCTTCGCGGGTATCGACCATTTTCCCCCTGAGTGAGGTACTCGATCGTCATGTCAAGCGCTTGCTCGGGTGTGACACCAAGGATTTCAAGTGTTTTTTCGTTTACCAGAAAAGAAGTAGTATCGGTGCTGATTGCTGGATCGTAGTCCCGACCGGCCACCAGCCTCAGATCGTATGTATCAATAAAGCCCTCATCTACATGGAGCCTTCCCAGCCCAAGTGTGTCACCGGATATACCGCTTGCGGAAAAGACATAGCTACTGTAGTAGGGTTGATCTCCAGCAAGTTTATGGGAGGTAATCGATACGTTGGAGACTTCAGGTATCGAAAGAAGGTTTGTTCTCAAAAGCGAAAGTTCAGTGGTCTCAACGTTGTTGGTGGAAATCATCAGCAACTGTTCTGGTGAGTATCCAAGATCTTTTGTTTGTAGATAGTGTTGCTGCAGTTTTATTACTCCGATCGAAATGATCAAAGTGGTGCATATGACAAATTGAAAAACCATTAGTCCATCTCCGATCGAATTGCCGCCTAACCTTTCAGTTGATTTCCCTTTTAGCGAATGAACGATTCCCGGATCGCCCGTACTGATGGCTGAGTAAATTCCGGTTAAGACGCTAACTAGTATGACAATAAGCAATACATAGACAATCAATAGGCCGTCGAACTCACCGAAAATGGTTAATTCTTTACTAAGCAGTTCATTGAAAAATGGTAGCAGCAGTTGAGCCAGTCCAAGAGAAAGAACCAGCGAAAGAAAGGTCAACACCCCGCTTTCCAAAACGAACTGCAGAACAAGGTCGGACTTCATGCCGCCCATAACTTTTCTTATGCCCATTTCTTTTGTTCGTTTGATGGAACGTGCAATGTTGAGATTAATAAAATTGGCGCACGCAAGAATCAGGATGATAATCGCAACGCTAACAAGGATATACAGATACTGCTTATTTGTACCAGGTTTAAGTTCATTGCTCGTGCCTGCGGTGAGATGGATGTCTATGACCTTTTGAAGAAAAGCAGACCTTCGCTCGTTCCACCCATCTCCGATTTTTCGTTCAAAGAAATCTGGAAATTGGGCTTCTATGTTTTCTATGTCTGCATTTTCACGAACCTTCAAATAGGTATGATAATATCGAATGGTCCAGTTATCGATGATTCGCCAGAAGCTCTTTAGCGTGCTGAAAGAACAGATTAAATCCGCACCAAAATGCATTTTTTCAGGCATGGCACTCATGACTCCTGACACAACCAGGTCTACCTCGTTATTGTAGGTTAAAATTTTACCCATTGGGTCAGTATTTCCGAAGTACTTTTTGGCGATTTCCTCACTTATAACCACCCTGTTGGGTTGACTCAGCGCTGTCTCTTGATTTCCAGTGATTAGATCAATTTTAAAAAAGGCAAGAAGTTGTTGATCTCCCCAGATAAGATCAGATTCATAAAATGAAGTGTTTGAAGATCTATTTGTGACCAACACGTCCAGCCGGTACTTCATAATGCGACCTGCATCTAGCAACTCAGGAAATTCTTCCACTAGGGCAGGCCCCCACGGAGCTCCGGTAAAAGCTGTGTTTTCAATATGACCACTGTCCGATATGGTCCTGGAAGTTAGCCGGTAAATCGTCTTATCCGGATGTTGTGTATCGAAGCTGGATTCATATCGGATAAAGATGAAAATCAAGATACAAATAGCCATGCTGACAGTGAGTCCCGATACATTGATAAAGGAATTGACACTCCGCTTGAGCAGATTTCGATAGGCAGTTTGGAAATAGCTTTTGAGTAAGGAAAATGAAGTAAGCGCGCTAATGGTTTTGGAGTGGATGTGTTTTAGTTCATTTGGAAGAAAGCGAGATAAGGCATGTTGGTGAGCCTCTTGAAATTTCATGCCTTCAGCCATTTTGGTTTCAACTTCTGTGCAGATATGATCAAGCAGGTCTTCTTTGAGCGGAGGATAATGAATATCCCGTTTTGTTAAATCCAATTCAATTAGCCTGACTTGTTTTTTCGTCAGTTTTCTCATGCCGGTTTAGGGTAAAAAATGTTCTTCATCGTACGGGCAAACCGTTCAAATTCATCGACTTTCAGCTTCAAACTGCTTGATCCTGATTGAGTGATCGAGTAATACCTGCGTGTTCGATTTCCAATGGAGACTCTTTCAGCGGTAACCCATCCCATTTCTTCCATTTTATGAAGAATAGGGTAGAGTGAGCCCTCTGTTACTACGATTTCATTGTCAGACAGCACTTTAACCTTCTGCGTGATTTCGTAACCATACATGCGTTTGTGTTGGTGTAGGACTTGAAGAATGATGGTTTGAAATGTGCCTTTTAGTAATTGTGTTGAATACATAGTATACCAATGCATTGAATTACGATATAAACGAATAAAGCAGAAAAGAGGTTATGACAGTAGTTGTAAGACCGACATTCTCATGCTTTACCTTTGAGATCAAATTGAAAAAGTGGATTATCAAAAGGTATTTTCAGACTTAAAAGTCCTTGAGCTATCCAGTGTTCTCGCTGGACCTGCTGTGGGGATGTTTTTTGCCGAGCTAGGAGCAAGGGTGACCAAGGTCGAGAATGTAAAGACAGGTGGAGATGTGACAAGAAGTTGGAAAATGGATGGAGAAGATGCGGACTCCAGTTACTCTGCCTATTATCACTCAGTAAATTGGAACAAAGACGCTCACTTGCTGGATCTTTCGAGTGAAGCTGACAGAAAACTAGTTCACAGCTGGGTAGAAGAATGCGACATTGTCATAGCTAATTTCAAATATCGTTCGTCTGAGAAATTAGGAATGGATTACTCAAGCCTGAAGGCAGTCAATCCCAGATTGATCTATGGAACAATTTCTGCCTACGGCAAGGATGATCCAAGACCGGGGTTTGACGTATCGATGCAGGCGGAGACGGGTTGGGTCTATATGAATGGGGATGAGTCAGGGCCACCTACCAAAATGCCAGTGGCCTTGGTCGATATTCTGGCAGCTCATCAGTTGAAGGAAGGTTTGCTCATTGCTTTAATGGAAAGGATGAAGACAGGAGCAGGGAGCGAAGTGCATGTGTCCTTGTTCAATTCAAGTATCGCTTCGTTAGCAAATCAAGCCTCAAACTGGCTGAACATGGGCATACTACCAGAGAGAAAAGGAAGCAAGCATCCGAATATTGCCCCATATGGAGATATTCTGAGAACGAAAGACCTGGTCGATGTTATGCTAACCGCTGGAACACAAAAGCAATTTGAAGACTTGTGCAAAATTTTGGGCCGAACCGATCTGATCGCTGATGAGCTATTCAAAAGAAACGCTGACAGGTTGAAAAACAGAGAACTCTTGATTTCACAGCTCCAGGAAGCGATCTCAAAATTAAGTTTTACGGAACTTGAAGCTGGGAGCATTCAGCCCAGATCGGTGATGGTTCCTATCCAAAACCTTGAGCAAGTCTTTCAAAATCCTTACGCGCAAAAAATGGTTCTTTCACAATCAGAGGCCGATGGATCCGAAAGTTTGAGAGTAGCTACCGTGGCCTTTGAAATTGAGAGCTAACCATCTACTTTGATATGAACTTAGTTTACACAGCATCTGATGCTCACAGGAAATGGAAGCCAATAGCGAAAGTGAATTGATAAACGTCCAAATCCAGCATAATCCATTCTGAATTCTTGAGGAGAAGGCGCGAATGAATGATTTAAAGTATTTTGCATTAGACCTTCTCTACGCAACATGAAATTTGGTTTTGTAATAGATAATCGAAAGTGTATCGGGTGCCATGCTTGTACTGTTGCCTGCAAGTCGGAGCATGATGTTCCTGTTGGGGTCAACAGAACCTGGGTGAAGCAAACGGAGAAAGGAGAATTTCCAAACACAAGACGTGTGTTTTCTGTTACCAGGTGTAATCATTGCACGGATGCTCCATGTGTAACTATATGCCCCACAGAGGCACTCTACACCAGGGATGATGGAATTGTAGATTTCAACAACGAAAGATGCATTGGGTGTAAATCTTGTATGCAGGCATGTCCTTACGATGCTCTTTACATTGATCCGGAGACAAATACGGCAGCAAAATGTAATTACTGCTCTCATCGCACAGATATTGGCTTAGAACCAGCCTGTGTTAACGTATGCCCTGAACATGCCATCATATCAGGAGATATGGAAGATCCGAACTCGGAGATTTCGAAGTTGATAGCTGGGCAGCAAGTGCAGACCAGGAAACCAGAAAAAGGAACAAAGCCAAACGTTTACTACATAAACGGCGATGAAGCATCCTTAAACCCAAGCGCCACGGAGAGGTCCAACTCGTACATCTGGGGATCTCAATCCACAGGGGTTGGCCATTTCTCAAAATACGCAGAAAGACTAACGGAGGGAAAAGATCTGATTGAAATGATTCAGGATCTAAACGGCAGTAAACCTTCTTCAAAAGAAGCTACTTATGGAGGATCAGATGAAAGAAAAAGGCAAGTTGAGGTGATCATGGGATCTGCCAATGCCAAAAGGGTTTATGACACCCCGGATAAAGGAGTTTTGTGGGGATGGGAAGTTTCGGCTTATGTGTTGACAAAAGCTATTTCAGCCGGGATTTTTTTAGTCCTGGCTCTTGGTAAGCTATTTGGATTATACTTCCACGAATCAACTGCCATGGGAGTAGGAATTGTTTCGTTAGTTTTTCTTTTGCTGACCGGCATTCTCTTAATAATGGACCTGGACCGCCCCGACCGTTTCATTTATGTTCTTTTGAGACCTCACTGGGGTAGTTGGTTGGTTAGAGGAGGGTATTCCATTACGATATTCGGAGGAATGGTGACAACCTGGCTAGTTGGAATTTATTTCGATATTCAACTTTTGGAGGAGATCGGATTTTGGATGGGTTTTCTTTCGGCTATTCTCGTTGCTATCTACACTGCCTTCTTATTTGCACAAGCGAAAGGAAGGGATTTTTGGCAAAGTCCGTCAATGGTATTCCACATGTTCATTCATTCATTGATGGCTGGCTCAGCCTCCGTCATTTTCCTAAACCTATTTGATCCTGTTGGCACTGAATTCATAACCCTGGCACGCAACATAATGATGATGTCGATCATTGCGAACGTGGTTGTCATGATGATTGAAGTTTCGATTACGCATCCAACCGATGATGCAAAGACAGCTGTCAGGATGATTGTAAATGGCCGATATGCAAGCCTATTTTGGGGCGTGGTAATTGTCCTCACCAACATTGTTCCCCTTGGCCTGCTTTACGGAGGTGGAGATTCATTGATGGCGCTCTCCGGTTTGCTGGTTGTCATTGGGATTTACGTAACAGAAAAGATATGGGTTGAAGCACCACAACGAATTTCACTAACCTAGTCGATATCTAATGCCCTATAAGCACAAACCTTCTATTGTTGAAAAAATTGCAGAGAGCTTGCAGATAATTCCGTCTCTTCACGAGAATGAGAATGTGCAGTTAGAGCCATTAATGGAGCCAGGTAAACTTACGGACTATCCACCCCCGGAGAAATGGAACGATTGGACTGAACACGAGGCTAAAGGTTGGTCGAGGAAGCAAACAAAGAATTACAGTATAGTTCCAACCACATGTTTCAATTGTGAATCAGCCTGTGGTCTTCTTGCTTACGTTGATAAAAATGAGGAGACCGTCCGTAAATTCGAAGGAAATCCGTATCACCCTGGCAGCCGAGGAAGAAACTGCGCGAAGGGGCCCGCCACCATCAATCAAATTACTGATCCGGATCGGATCTTATACCCTTTGAAAAGAAAAGGTGAGCGCGGATCTGGTGAGTGGGAACGAGTGAGCTGGGATGAAGTACTTGATGATATTTCAGGTAGGATTAGATCGGCCCTGAAAGAGGGACGTAATAATGAAGTCGCTTACCATGTTGGCAGACCCGGACATGAGGGCTATACCAATCGAGTATTGGGTGCCTGGGGAGTTGATGGTCACAACAGCCATACAAATATTTGTTCATCCGGAGCAAGGTTTGGATATAATATCTGGCAAGGGTATGATCGACCTTCACCTGATCATGCACATGCAAAATTCATCTTGCTGATCAGCGCACACTTGGAATCAGGCCATTATTTCAATCCACATGCGCAACGGATCATGGAAGGAATGATGAAAGGAGCAAAGCTTGCCGTGATGGACCCCAGACTTTCGAATACTGCAAGCATGTCAAATTATTGGATGCCGACCTATCCCGGTACGGAGGCAGCAGCATTGCTTGCAATGGCGAAAATTATCTTGGAGGAAGGCTTGTTCAATAGGGGATACCTGGAAGACTGGGTGAATTGGCAACAATACATGGAAGCAAAACACCCAGAGCAGCCTTGTACGTTTGATAATTTTATAAAAGCTATAACCGAGGAGTATGCAGAGTACACTCCGGAGTTTGCAGAAAAAGAAACTGGAGTTAAGGCAGAAACAATCGTTGAGGTAGCTCGTGAAATCGGTCAGGCAGGCAGTCGATTTGCTTGCCATAACTGGCGCAGCGCAGGAAGTGGTAACCTTGGCGGTTGGGCTGTTGCTAGATGTCTGCAGTTTCTAAGCGTTCTTACAGGCTCAGTAGGAACGGTAGGTGGCACGTCTCCCAGTGCATGGAACAAGTTTAAGCCAAAGTTCTTTGATGTTCCGCCAGCGCACAAATTTTGGAACGAACTACATTACCCACAAGAATACCCGTTAGCCTTTCATGAGCTAAGTCAATTGCTCCCCCACTTTTTGAAAGAGAAAAAGGGCAAACTGTCTGTTTACTTCACGCGCGTCTTTAACCCTGTGTGGACATATCCGGATGGCTTTTCCTGGATCGAAGCCCTTAGTGATCCTGAGATGGTCGGTTTACACGTTGCAATGACTCCAACTTGGAACGAGACAGCCTACTTCGCGGATTATGTTCTTCCAATGGGACATGCTTCGGAAAGGCATGATATCAACAGTTATGAGACCCACAGTGGAATGTGGATTGCCTTTCGCCAACCAGTAATGCGTGAGTATGCACGAAGGGAGGGTAAAAAGTTTGATTTCACTTACGATGTTAATCCCGGTGAAGTGTGGGAAGAGGATGAGTTCTGGATCGAATTGTCCTGGCGCATAGATAGAGACGGAAGCCTGGGTGTTAAGAAGCATTTCGAATCTCCCTATCGAAAAGGTGAGAAGATCAATATAGATGAGTACTATCAGTTTATTTTTGAAAGTACCAAAGGGCTACCTGAGGCAGCTGAGAAAGAGGGTCTGACTCCACTTGATTTTATGAGGAAATATGGAGCTTTTGAGATAGAAAAGACCTCTTATCTTAAAAATGAGAATCCCGTGCCGGAGCAGGAAGTGAAGGGTTCTACTGTGGATGAAAAAACGGGAGTTATAACTAAAAATGGAAAAGCTATTGGTGTTCAAGTGAATGGCAAGGCCATGGTAGGTTTTCCGACTCCATCAAGGAAACAGGAGTTTTACTCCCAAACAATGGTCGATTGGAAATGGCCAGAATACGACATTCCAAAATACATTAAAAGCCATGTCCATGAAGATGAAATGGACAGGTCCAAAGGTGATTATCCACTTGTTCCTACATTCAGACTACCTGTTCTTATTCATAGTCGCTCCGGGAATGCAAAATGGCTAACCGAGATTGCCAATAGAAACCCTATTTGGATGCATCCCGACGACGCAGATAAATTCGACCTGACAGATGGGGATCTAATAAAGGTCAACACTGAAATAGGATATTTTGTGGACAGAGTCTGGGTTACGCAGGGAATGAAACCAGGGGTGATCGCCTGTTCACACCACCTCGGGAGGTGGCGAAGACCACAGGATAAGGAGGGAAACAGATGGGCTACTAACACGGTATCGATTGATAAATCGGAAGCAGGATGGAAAATGAGCGTGTTACAAGGGATTCGTCCATTCAAAAGCTCAGATAATGATTCTTCACGGATTTTTTGGAGCGATGGCGGGGTACATCAGAATATTACCTTCCCGGTTCATCCGGATCCAATTAGCGGAATGCATTGTTGGCATCAAAAAGTTAGAATTGAGAATGTGAGAGCAGAGGATAAGTATGGAGATGTGTTTGTCGATACCAACAAATCTCATGAAGTATATAAGAAATGGCTTGCCATGACTCGTCCGGCTCCCGGTCCAAACAATTTGCGACGACCTCTATGGTTTGCAAGAGTCTTAAAACCTGTTGAAGAAAAGTTCTACCTTCCTGAAGAATAACCTAGACACGATATTCCCCATCCTGGGCTGGTTACCGGGCTATGACTTCTCCGCCTTGCGAAAAGATGCCTTAGCTGGCGTTACAGTTGGAACAATGCTGATCCCGCAGGGAATGGCGTACGCTTTGCTCGCCGGACTGCCACCAATAGCAGGCTTGTACGCCGCGATGGTGCCGCTGATGGTATATCCAATATTCGGAACCTCCAGGCAGTTGTCCGTCGGACCTGTCGCAATGGATTCTTTGCTAGTTGCTGCAGGGGTGGGGATGCTGTCTCAGCAAGGAAGTGATCAGTATTGGGTGCTTGCCATTTTGCTGGCATTTATGGTGGGTGTAATCCAACTGTTGATGGGAATTTTCAGATTGGGCTTCTTAGTAAATTTTTTATCTCAACCTTTGATCAACGGATTCACCTCCGCTGCGGTAATTATTATCAGTCTAAGTCAGATCAAACATCTTCTTGGAGTTGAAATAGCAGGTAGTCAGCAGGCTTTTTTAGTGGTCAGCAGAATTTTTTCTGAAGTTGCCAATACCAATTGGACCACGCTATTACTTGGAATCACGTGCATCCTGTTATTGTTGGTTCTTGGTAAATGGAAACCAAAATGGCCAGCTACCTTGATTGTGGTTACCATAAGCACTCTGATTGTCTATTGGTTTAAGTTGAATTCGAATGGCGTTGAGATCGTCGGAGATGTTCCGGTTGGCCTTCCCACACCAACCTGGCCCCTCCTGGAGTGGTCTATCATTCAGGAGATGCTTCCGATAGCAATTACCATTGCCATCATTTCGTACATGGAGGGAATTGCTATAGCTAAGCGATTTGCTACTGGAGATGGATATACAGTCAACGCTAACCAAGAATTAGTGGCCATTGGAGCCGCTAACACGACTGCCGGATTTTTTGGTGGATACCCAATTGCCGGAAGCTTCTCAAGAACAGCCGTGAATAAACATTCAGGAGCATCTACTCCTTTGGCTTCAGTCTTTAATGCATTGACAATAGCCCTCACGCTGCTCTTTTTGACACCTGCTTTTTACTATATGCCAAATGCGGCGTTGGCAGCGATTGTTATTGTGGCTGTTTCTAAACTGGTGGATTTAAAAGAACCAATGCGTTTGTTCAAGATTCGTAAGCGCGATTTTCTTATCCTGGTTTTCTCATTCCTCCTGACCTTGATACTTGGAGCGAGGCAAGGTATCTTGCTGGGAGCTGTCGCGTCGATTGTTTTAATTATCCGAAGAATTAGTTACCCAAATGTTGCAATACTTGGCCGTATCCCGGGCTCCAACGTCTTCCGGAATATTGCTGTCGAACCTAAGACGATCCAGGTAGAAGGAATACTACTGTTCAGGATAGATGCCTCCCTTTACTACGCAAATGCCGGCTATCTAAAAGATAAGGTACAAGAAAGCATAGCTAGCCAGAGCACACCTGTTGAAGCATTCGTGATCGATGCTTCGAGTATCAATGAAATTGATGCCACTGCGATATCGACATTGTTTGAGCTTGCCGATGAATTGGATTCGCAAGGCATAGGCCTGTATTTCACCAGCGTCAAAACACCGGTCAAGATCACACTAGAGCGCACTGGATTCGATAAGCATTTAGGTCAAGACCATTTCTTCTTCAGGAACGAAGATGCGTTGGATGCCCTGTCGAAGGAGAAAAGTAGCAGTGAGCTTTGGTAGCTCCCAGGTAAGATGAACATACGCCAAAGTTGCTTGAAGTACTGAAGTTTCTTGATTTTACTTTAATCTTTATTGTCACCTAATTGGGAACTAATACACATTACTGTATCATCAATGTTAATCGGTGGTGTGGCTAGTTTGTACAAAATGATTCCATCAATTGGCGCTTTATATTCCTCTAGAATATTCCCAAACTCATCTGTAGTATGACCCACAATGTCTCCTGTTTTTACCAAATCACCAGCCTTGTATTCACTGTAAAAAATACCCTGAACACTGGCATCTATATAGACTTGATTATTGCGATAGATTATGTTCGGATGGGGCCCACTTCCGGTAGCGTACATATCCATCGTGGCAAGCATATTATAAACTCCCTTTTTAACTAAGCTCACACTCTCCTCTTGCACATTACCTAACTTTCCACATTCGATGCTCAATGCTGTTTTTCCATCTTGAACAGCTTGCTTGAATGTATACTTAGCAGGTTCTGTATCTGAGATGGTATAGGGATAGGAAACCACATACTGGAAACCACTGTTTTCAGATAGTCTCTTGGCTAAAGCAGTTTGCTCTGGTTTTCTGCTATTGTCGTAGTAGCATACAAATGGAATCAAATCTTCGGGTGCATCTCCGCCATGGACATCAAGAAAAACATCACTAACAGGAATAATATTGGCAGTTATGAAATGTGCTATTTGTTCCGTAATGCTGCCGTCAGATTTTCCCGGAAATGCATTGTTTAAATTTTTTTTATCCTGAGGATTAATAAAAGGAGTTCTAGTAAAAAACGAACCTGTATTGGCAATCGGGATAACTACTAAGGTTCCTTTAAGTAGTTCTGGATCGATTTCTTTCAATATTTTTTGGGTTGCCACAATAGGAGGATACTCATAGCCGTGAACACCTGCAACGATGGTGAATACTGGCCCATCAGTTCTTCCTTTAACTAGGGAAATTGGTAAGAAGCCTTCATTTCCATCTTCATCCTTAAAATTGATTCGCATATGTTCCTTAGAAGGTCGGTTCTTACTACGAAATTTGTTTTGAAAACTATTTTGAGAAATTGCGGTGTTCATCGCAAAAAAAGCCAGTAAGGACAATAAGAATTTTAACATTTGAACTATGGTTAGTTACTTACTAAAGTCCAGCTAGCCTCCGTCAACTGGACTTTCAAATATCTGCTAAAGTATCTGAGAGAACTAGCCTTTGCAAATTGCCTCTTGCTGGTACGAGTTTGCAGCTTGTATGGAGTTAATGTAAAAGCACAGGCAACATCCTGCGCGACCTGAGACTGTAAAAGAGAGTAGCTAGGAACAGTTTGACATTCCTGTCCTGGCCAAGGAGGAAGGTACTTAGCATTTGCTGGAATCTCTATTCGATTCTTACCACTACAGTCTGAGCGATTAGATCATGAACGGCCCGTGATTTTTCATTCAAAAGCATAGAGAGAATTTCCACAATAGTCCAAATTAGAGAGAGTAAGCCTAGAAAGAACATAGGTGCAAGAGTTACAAAATCAGTCATTATGTCAACATTGTCCATACCTGAAAGAACTATCAAAGAGTACCCATAGAGGGCTATTATAAGTGCAATTGGGACACTATCTCTGATAAACGCCTGTTTCAGATTAATTGGATCTTCTGTTTCAACATCTACAACCATAACACCCATGGCCATTTTTCCCACCGTCTGACTGAAATGTCCGTGCAGTAAAACCGAATAGATGTACGGAGATAAACTATTCAAAATGTTCCCCAGGACGACGACTATGCCATTTTCTGAATTTGTCAGGTAGCTCAGAAGAAAGCCAACTGGAATCATTACCAATCCATCAATTATGGCTGCAACAAATCTCGGCCAGAAGGTTCGATACCGCTGACCAGAAAGCCGACTTGCTTCTTTGCGGTCGTTCTCAGCTTCAATTCCACGTACAAGTTTTTGATCTTCTTCAGTGGATTCATCTCTTCGTTCAAGTTCCCAGACGGCGGCTAGTTTAGCATCTTGTTGATATCCACTACCTTTTATTATTGTTCTTAGTTCTTCTGATGTTTTGCTTTCGAATTTGCTTGAGAAGTGATTCCTATTGTTCATTACATAAGTTGATTTTAAGTCCGTCTAATCATTGCTCCTAACGAACACAAAATCTCCGCCTTCATCACCGGCATTTTGTATTACTCCGAACTGTGGAGCATTGAGCGTATTGTTTATGACGGCTTCTCTTACTTGATAATAGATTTGCCCGGCGCTGACAAATTCGCTATCGTTCTGTTCCAACCTCTTCAGTAGATACTCCATGAATTTGCTTTTATCTGGGACAGGGGCAATATTCCCACTAGTAATCGCTCTCCTACTCTTCAATCGTGTTGAGTTGTAAACACCGAGGCCTTTAAGATCTCCTGACCTGGTCTTAAAAATGCTGCCGCTGAAACAAGCATCAGATATAAGTAGTGTGTGTTTTGAATTAATGCCAGAAATGTAATCTCGTATGGTACTATTAGAAATCCAGTTCGACTTGTTGCTGCTTGTTGAATTTGAAGGAAGCCAGTAACCAACATTCAGGCGATCGTCCCAAATACCATGTCCGGCATAAAAAATAAGCAAATGATCATTTTCGGTGACTTTATCAGCAATCTTTTCAAGAGTTTCTAAGATTTCATTTCGTTTGGGATTTGTCAATAGAAAAGCAGATTCCAGATCAAATGAATATTTGTTTATGAGCAATTGCATCAATTTTTTAGCATCAGTGATGGGACTCTCCAGATCAACTAAAACATTGTCTTCATCCAGGTAGTCGTTAATTCCAATAAATACTCCGTAATAGTTGGAGCTTGGTTCGATCGAATTTTTCGATTCACTATTCCGGTTTGCTATTGGGTCGATTATTGAAGTTTCAGGTTTTGCGACCTCTGCGATCAAGTCGTCTTTGTAGCTACTATTTTTTGAAAACCAAATCTTGTTATTTAGGTAATCAAATGTCAAATTGAACATTTTTAGCACCCGATTGCCCAGAATTCCAGCAACTCTCTTATCTGATTGGATTCCTGATTTTGAGGTGCTAATACCTACTGGGAGGTTAGAAATAAATTGATTACCAAAAACAAAAGCTTCTACGTTTCCTTCCAGATAGACCATTTTTCGATTTCCCTCACCGACTTGAGATGAACTAACCTCACCGATCTTATTGATCAAATCCCTTTCGTTTGCTCCTGGACCGTTCAAATCAAGATGAGTTCCTGCACCAGTCATAACAAAAAATTGATCGTCAAATGACTCATTTTCACTCAGTATTACTTTAGCCTGGATCGTGGGTATCGAGGTCTTCAAGGAGAAGCGAATAGCATTTCCTTTCTCGGGAGAATCGCCAAAGTCAAACAATTCCAGGACAGATCGATCATAATCAACATGGACGACATACTTATACAAGAGGTCATAACCGATTATGCCATCAATACTAATTCCAATTGACTCAGTTAGAAAACTCATGTCGTATGAGTAAACATTCTTGATCTTCATGGAGTGTGGCCCGAGACGCAAAGAAACATTTTTTGTACGTAAGAAGTCATTTACTTGGGGAATACGGGTCCGGTCTCCCAAGTGCTTTTTATCCATAACTGTCAGTCCCGAGCCTGAATCGAAAATAAAATTCAGGGGTTGTGAATCATCAACCTTTGCGGCAATAACAATTTGGTTTTTCACGAGCTTAAAGGGGATACTAGCTGTTGGTGCCTGACCTTCGACAGCAATACATCCAAGGAGCATTGTGAGCAAACAAACTAATTTCGATGCCTTTGAGAGGAACATAATCTCAATTTAAGCAATTACAAGTGCACTGCTGGTATGAGGCTTAATGGCAAGCTCATATCAAAACTTTTACTATTAATATTTAGCTTAACCTTGTAGGTTTAAAAACACATCAGAAATGTCAAAATTTCCTTTACTGTTTTTATTCTTTGTTTTCTTTTCTTGTAGGCCCGAAGGCGACAGTGACATCTTGCAATTTGATCCTACTGGACTGGATGTAGCAGAAGATGTTGCAACAGATGCAAGTGGAAAGAAATATCCTGGTTTGGATCCAAATAAGATATACTGTGGTCCGGGTTGGGGAAGAAAATTTTGTCGATTTTTAGATAAATATGATGGAAAAAAGTGGACAGATGGAGGTTCATGGATAAAAGTTTCAAACTTTTCAAACGGAATTTTTATATCCTTCTCTAATCTTGATGGTATTGATTCAAATAGTGAAGGGTGGAAAATAGGTGAAACAACTAATGGTGGTATAAAATGGAATATAGAAATCAAAAGGGATGAAGTGGATATTTTTTGGTTTCGTTATGATTATTATGGGTCTGGTGAAGAAATTGAATATTCTCTAACTTATAAATGTGAAGTAGTTGATGGTTCACTTACTTTTTCAAGTACTGCAGGTCATAAATTTATCTTCTCTCCATAGTTGACACAGGCGAAATAGACACTATGTGCTAGATAGTTTGTTACGCGCTTTATCCGCAGTAGTACGAAAGATTTTCTTGAGCATCTTCGTTTCCCAAGAAGGCAGATTGGTTAAGATATTCGCATCCTTTATTATAGTCTTCAAGGAAAAAATGCGAATAAGCAAGATTTAGATAAAGATCAGGATTTTCAGGGTTGAATTCGATGCTTTTTTCAAACTCCTTGATTGCGTTGTAGTAATCTTCTTTTTCGTAGTAGTTCAAGCCTCTTAGGTAAAATCTAACAGGGCTCTTGGAGCCCATCTCGATTGCTTTTGTCATTACGACATTGGATGAATCATATTTCCCCAATCCTGTATAAGTCATTGCCAAAACTTCATATGCCTCAATAAAATTTGGATCAATAGCTATCGCTAACTCCAAATTTTCCAAAGATTGGTCAAAATTCTTCATTTTAAGATAAGCCCTTCCCAATCCGTAATATGCTTCACTATTTGATATGTTCCTCTGTATAGCCTCCTCAAAGTCGGATATGGCCAATTCAGGTTCTTCAATTCCTAAGTAGCAACTTCCTCTACTCCGATAGACTCTCGAAGTTTGGATATTTTCTGCTATTGCGATGGTTAGATCCTCAATGCATTCATTGAATTTAGAAGTTTGTTTTGCAGCCAATCCTCTATTTCTTATTGCACCATAAAAAGTGGAATCAATTTGTACTGCATGATCGTAATCGTTCCAAGCACTATCGTAATTATCTAAACTGTAGTAGATATTTCCACGGTGATTTATGAATTCAGCATCTCTACTTCCTTCAGAAATTGCTTTGCTGATAAGATCCATTGCCTTAGGATATGAATCCATGTAATAGTATTGTTTAGAATAGTTGTAGTAGTCCCTAGATGTTTTTGGGGAGATTGCAACCCCAATTGTTATTACAAAAATTAAACTTCCAAATACCCACTTTGGTAAGCGAGGTATGTTTCTCGGTCTAAAGAGCCATCCACTATTTATTTTTGGTATGCTGTAAATGCCAAGTAAGACCGTGCTCCAGTTGAAATAGAACATCTTTCCATCATCTATAAATACAGCAGAAATGTTCATGAAAAAATGAAGAAGGACTACTAATGGAAAATTTCTGAGCTTAACATAGAGAATTGATGTGAAGTAGGAATAAAGAAAAGTTTTAATTAGATGACTCGTGCTTATACCTCCAAATTCGGCTATTTGGATTGGAATATGAGCTGCGGCAAATAGAATTGCTACTATAAAAAATATTAATCTACGATTTCCAGCTGAATCACCAACCCGTAGAAGCAATTGTGTAAGCAGAAGCCATTTGAATATAAGTTCTTCAGTAAAAGCAATTAGTCCCCCAAACCAGAAATTCTTGAGTAGCTCTCTTGCACTTTTATTATCTGCGATCAGTGTAATGGTCATTTTGCTTGAAAAAAGCCACTCCCAGATAGAAATGATTAATATCGAGAAGAAGAGAACTTTCAAAGCCACATAGATATGCTTTGATTTGACGGTCAAAAATTTGTTTAGATTTTCTTTTGAAGTCACGAAGAGGAAGAAAATAATTATCGATTCAATTAAATAAGTGATACCTCCATGTGATAAGATTGTTTGGGTAGCAAGATGTATTTTTCTGTAGAGGGTGGTCTCATTCAGGTATGTATTGGAATACCATAGAAGAGGAACAAACAAACTAAAGAACAGAATTATGCGGATTGACGATTTTTTGTCGGATATCATCTTATGCCAAACATGATACTCCCTTTCTAAGAAGGATCGCCTTTTGCTTTTTTTTTGGGTTTCAATATCAGATGACTCTGGAAATGGATTTTCAATATTATATCCTCGCTGTTGAAGAATATGAAAGGCTGCTAAAACAGCTTCTTTTTTATAATGTTCCTTCCTATTTACTCGTTGAAGTAGATTTTCATCTGATAATTCTTTAAAACGATCGTAAAAAGTTTGCACCTATAAAACCTTAAATCTGTAGTAGTCGGCTTTGATTCCTGTACCTCCAGACTTAGCGAACAATCTTAAAGTTTCCCAACTTTTGGCTCTGAAAGAACCTTCTCCTACTTTTTTTTCATTGACGTAAAACTTGAAAGAACTTCCATTTACCGTAAGTCTTAGTGTTACTGGCGTATTGTAGTCAAACGATAAGCCGTCAATTGCTTGTTCAACAATTGGTCTTTCAGCTTGTGCATTGTAATCATATTCTGAGATGTAAACTTCACCTTTTCTATTTAGGCTAAATTCATAATTTAGTGAGGCACTGTAGAGAATAAATCCAAATCCAGCTTCCAGTCCTCCATCAATAACCTCCATAGATGTTGAAAATTGCCAACTGGTGGGAAGTGACCACATAATGGACTGATCTCTAGGGCCATTGCTAGAATAATTTGCAGCGGTGTCCAACGATTTGAGAATCAATTTACCTTCAGATATCTCAGTATGATGTGCTTCTGTCCATTCCTCAACCCATCCAAGTTGATTCTGATTGAATTCTTCGTTGAGCAGATATTCACTTGAGTTCTGCGAACAGGAAATTGCCAGTAACAGAAATGATAGATAGATTATTTTCATTGATTCTCTTTTTTATAGACGGGAATTGGCCCATCAGGTCCCAGCTAATGTGCGTATCCAATCCCGATAACTATCGAGAATCTACGCGAACTGCTGTGAAAAACTAAGCTAGCAAAGCTGCGACCCCAACACAACATTATCTGCGAAAAACTACGGTATAAAAGACAGGGCCCAATAGCTGGGGAGTAGCTAGGTGCAAGCCCGATAGCTATCGGGAGACATATGCTTTTTAGCGTTGGTTAGAGACAGTAGTTCCTTCAATTAAAATAGTAGCTCAGTGTCAAGGTTGTCGCTTTCTCCTTCCGTTCTATGATAATTCCTTCTGTAATTCTGTTACCGAATTCATCGATTGGAAAAGTGTATATAATCATATTATTCGTTCTCTCACTCTCTACTACTACTCCTGCTTCCAAAGGTTCTTTGAAGAATTTAACTTCGAACAATTTAGTTAATTCAAGTGCTTTGGATAACCAAAACTTTTCGTTATCCAACTCAACCGCGTTCGTTGTTCGAAAAATAAGAGAAGTTGTAAAATGATAGCATCCTCCCATCTGGAGTTGAAGAGACTCATCATCACTCAGTCTGGCAATTGCTATATTTTCTTCCTCAATCCAGGTGAATTTATAAGTGGTATTGGCTCTTTCAATCCAATCGGTTGTAAGACCTTCGTAGTCATTATTAAATACACAATCATCTTGCGTAAGTGTGAAAAAGGGCACAAGAAGAATGACAGACAAAAACTTGCTCATGGGGAATTGTCGCTAATGTCTAGCTAGCGGGCGTGCGCCCACAAGCTGTGAATAGCTCTAAGATAACGTAGCTGCCCAACACCCACAACGGGACTACAAAGACGTTCAGAAGAAAAATCCAGAAG
Organism: Cyclobacteriaceae bacterium; assembly: GCA_028285685.1. Lineage (GTDB taxonomy): Bacteria > Bacteroidota > Bacteroidia > Cytophagales > Cyclobacteriaceae > Ekhidna. The sequence goes on from JANQOR010000023.1 coordinate 229,249, forward strand.
CAAGGCAGTTGCTAGAAAGGAAGACACTTTCAGAATGGGTAGCGGGAGCAACGCAGATGAAACTGACAGAAAGATGCTCAGGCGGATTCGAGCTAGCAATTGTTAGATGTCGTTACCTATTAAGAAGCACTTTCATTGGCTCTGATTGTTCCAATTCAATAAGTTTAGAAGTTGACCAGTTCGTGTTCTCTAAACCAAGTTCCGGGGTCTTGTCAGTAATAGTTCGAATCAGCAGTTTTTCGTTACAGCTTTCAATTGCGATTAAAGACGAGCCCATTTCTTTACGCTCAGAAGTCAATAGAAACTTTTCCGCGTTTTCGTCAACCTCGGCTTCCCAGTTGTATGCGTTTACAACTTCTATTGGGTCAAAGTAAAGCGTTAAGGAATCCTTAGTCACCACGTAGTTACCTCTATAGTAATATGTGCTTCCCTGACAAGTTGGGATGTAGTAAAATAAGTTATTGGCCACAAAGATTAAGTCGGCTGAGCAACAATCGCAGCGACCTAAACCTTGACAGTTCTCTTCGTCAAAATCTGTTGTTAGCTTGAATGCTTTTCCTATGAAGTGTTCTTGTGAGTAGCTGACATTCAAAGCAAAGACAAATATGAAAGCGGGAATTATTTTCATTGTGAGAAATGCATCTAACGCTCAACTAAAATGCTTATGCGCCCCGTTGCTAGGAGCCTGAGGTTACCGATTCGCACAGTCGTATCTAAGAGCTCAGTTCTCATATTCATTTTACTTGTTAGCGACTTTGTTTAATTATTTTTTGGGCTAAAATCAATTCTCCTTTGTCGGATATCTTAAGTAGATATATTCCATCTTGAATAGAATTGAGGTCAATATAGTTGGCGATTTTTGCAGGCTCTAAAATTATTGTTTTTTGCCCACCTAGATTGGTTATTTCAATGGTGAATTGATTATCTCTTCCACCGGACTCAATATACAATTGGTTGGCAAAGGGATTTGGGTAGATCGAAAAGGTATGTTCACTAACTCCATCCATTGTGCTCAGAATTTTAGAAACTTCTATCTCAATGGCGGTCTGATCGCTTTCATCTTCTCCATCAGAAACGGATATTAACACAGAAATTACACCAACAAAATCAGTTACTGGAGTAATTTCATTATCAGATACAGAATAGTTTTGACCATCAAATACAGTCAGAATAAAATCGTCGGGGAAAGTATTGTCTGGGTCGTCAATGATTAAATCATTAATAGTGAGTGTAAGCGGAGTGCCTTCAGGTGTAGTAAGTGTTGATGCTGTTCCCGTTATAGAGGGAATATCATTGACTGGAGCAACTTCTACTTCTAATATGAACTGATTACTCTCGTCTTGTCCATCATTAACCGTAAGTGGAATCTCTAATATTCCATTGAAGTCTACATCTGGAGTTACATCAAGGTTGTTCAATGTGTAATTAGTACCTTCATAAAGGGTCATTGAAAAATCGTCCGGATAGACTCCATCAATATTAGAGACCGAGATATCGGTTAATGAAATGGTGATAGGTGCTTCTTCGTGTGTAGATAAATCAACCTGACTAACTATTTCGGGTATGTCATTTACAGGAGTGACAATTATTTCAAGGTTAAATATTGGGCTATTATCTTCTCCATCATTGACCTGGATAGGAACTTCAAGCGTACCATTGAAATCTACATCGGGAGTCAACAGGTTACTTTCAAATGAATAATTATCTCCTTCTAAGATCTCAAGAGAAAAGCCGCTTGGAAATGGGACGTCAAGGTTGGTGACTGAAACGGCATCTAGTGAAACATTAATTGGAGTATCTTCTTCTGTACTCAGTTCTATTATCTGATTAGTAATCTCAGGAACATCATTAACATTTTCGATCGTGACGGTTAATTCGTAGGTATTACTTTCATCCAGTTGGTCTTTGACTATTACAGGAATAGTTATATCTCCAAAAAAGTCTTTCAATGGTGTAATGGTATTACCAGAAAAAATGTAATTAGCTCCTCCTTGAATGATAATACTAAAATCATCTGGAAACGAACTGTCTGGATCAGTAACTGAGATGTCATCAAATATTATGTCAAAAGGGGTTTCTTCTAGCTGAGAGGATTTCGTGATTGAGTTAATAACTGGTGGAAAGTTGACATGAAAAAAACTTTCTTCTGAAAAAGAAGAGCCTTGAAAGCCATTATCTATGGCTTGAACACTCCAGTAATAATCACCAGGCTCCATGAATCTGTTAAGGAAATGTGTAGAGCCATATCCAAGATTACCATTTTCGACTATTTTTCGCTTGCCAGAAGAGAAACTATTTGATGAAATAACTGTGTCAGTCTCTGTTCTGAGGTACCAATTATAAGTGAGTGTTTCACTATTGGTCTCAGAATCGGTGCTAGGACTCCAGCTGATTTCAAAACGATCGTCGACCAATTCAGCAATTAAATTTGTAGGAGTAGTTGGGGCTGAATTTGTGAGTGTACCTTGATTAATAAATATTAAGGTTGTTTTAGTTTCGAAGGTACTTTCATACGTACCTGATATTGCCAAATCCAAATCCAAATCATTGTCAAAGTCACCCCATTTTATAGAACCACTTGCAATTCCCGGTAAATTCTCACCTGTAACTTCAGTAAAAGAGCCGTTATCGTTTGAATAAACCTTTCCAAACCTTACATCCGAATTATCTTGAAATATGTTTCCAATTATGGCAACATCTGAAAAGCCATTATTATCAAAATCTCCAATTGAATGATATCCAAATATTGTTGGGTCAATGGGGTTGGAATCGTCGAAAGAAAAACCGTTTCCATTTTGATTGGTATAAAATCTTGTCAAAGATTCTTTTCTAAAAGATGTTGGAGAAGTTTGTAGTCTATATTCTCCGGTCATTGAAATCTCCGGGAAACCGTCACCATTTATGTCAAATACTTGGAGATTACCATTTCCATTGGTCAGTCCTAATGTATCTAGAACTTCTTTTTCAAGAAAGTTTCCATTGTTTCTATAAAATCGGGTTTCAGAATTTGTAACTCTTCCCTCCACTATATCTTCATATGCTCCCGTTAACACAATCTCCGACTGTCCATCTAGATCGTAATCAATTGGAAGTATACTTTGAGTGTAAAACCCATAGGGGTTATCATCAAATTCATGCTCAGTAAAGAAGCCATCATCGTTCAAGTAAATAGCAGTTTTAAAAAACCAACCACCGTTTCTGCCTTGAACTAATTTCTGGCCTGAGAAAATGACATCTAAGTCACCATCATTATCAAAGTCGATCATATGACCATCCCCTCCAAAATCATTTAGAGTTACTTCTAACTCAATCAATCCATTTTCACTAAACTTATTTAAGTAAATAGCAGTAATACCTTCACTAGAAAATGATCCTTTACTTATTAAGAAATCGACATAACCGTCTCCGTTAAAATCTTTGTAATCTACAATTATCATCCGATCTCCAAAAAGACCTTCGACTTTTGTAAAAGTGTTTCCTCCTTCGTTTATATAAAGAAAGTTTGGATTGCTTGAGCCATTCTCCCTTTGCAATAAATCTAAATCCCCATCCGAGTCAATATCAAGCCAATCTACTTGACCAGCAAGGTCTTCAAATCCAGCATCAAATTCCGAGAATATCTGAGAGTTAGCTGAGTAAGTAGAAATAAGGATTAAAAATGAAAAGATATACTTCGAGTTGGACACTGTTTATCTGCTAAGAGTTTCGTCAATTTTTTCTTTTGCAATTAGATACTTTTCGTATTCCGATTGATTAGCGCTGTTGGAAGGTTTCTTTTTAACCACCAATAAATTAGCTCTGAAGTTATCCAAATTCTTGATATCAACTAAGTAAGTTCGTCCTTTGTGCTGTACGCTCTTGAAGGAATATTTTACAAAACCTAGCTTGGTTAATTCAACTGTATCCTCACCACTAGTTCTCCAGTTAAATTTCTGTTCCTTGGATCCATGCCACGCTGTTGGAATTGTTAGGGTGCACTTGTTTTCGTTCAAGAACTCAAGAGTATAGGAGTTGGACGTGTACGTTCCAGACAAATAGTTCGTCTGAAAAGAAGTTAGCAGAACAATTAGAAGTTTCATAATCTGTGAGTTACAAGAATGATGCCTGAGGTCCAGCTAAAGTGCATACGTCCCAATCGCGATAGCTATCAGGAGTCTACGCGACCCGCTGGTGAAAAACTAAGCTAGCAAGTTGTGGCAGAAAATGCTAAGGGAAATGATGAATGTTCCAGAGGTGAGGCTTCGCGATTTTGCAGCATGAAAGTAGCCAGGCACCGTTTGACATATGCATCTTGAGAGCTTACTTCTCGAGGTATGAATTAATGTCAAAATCCTTCGCTTCCATATCAATTTCTTCAATTTCATAGGCCACCATAATAACGCTCATACCCATACTCGGGTATTCAATTTCATATTTAAGTGCGAGTGCGCCGTTAGTTGAATTGAGAAAAAGATTCCAATTACCAAAATTGTGATTTTGATAAAATTCCTTGTTGACGGTCAGTTCTGGAGAATAATAATAAGTGGTAAAATCGCTTTCACTTTTGATAGTCAGTTTCTTGCAGTACTTTCCCAAAACTGTTTCTTGACCTTCTATGTGATTTGTTTCTCCGGTTTGAGGGAATTTAAATGATGCATCCATCACTTGGACTTGTCCTTGGTTATTGAAGAAATATTGGTTTGTTGAACTGTTAAAGAGTTGAGTAATTTCTCCCTTTTCATTTAACGATTTGTAGTTGCCCTCAGAGACATAATAATGCATTTCTGTATCACGGCCTATTGTTACTGGTTCGAGCTTATTTCCTAGAGAGTCAAAATATTGAAGCTTAAGCGAAATCCTTCCTTCAAAAAAATCTGTTTGTGCGCTTACGGTCAGGGTTGTGATAAAAAGAAGAGTTGTGAAAATTTTGTTCATAGTTCGGTTTAAGTTCATTTCTTCAAATACTAGCTGACGTCTCGGCTATGAGTAGTTGTGTGGTTTAGTGGTTAACTTGGTAAGTGCACACCAAGTTGAAAATCCTCGAGGATTTTCAGAAGTAGTCGATAACAAGCAATTGCTCATAGCCATTGTTAGTGGTTGTTATTTAACTTATTTAATCCGAGGATAGACATATAAATTACCGTAAGTGAAAATATAATATTTGTAATATTTGCAAGAATTGTTGGCCATCCTAATAATGGTGTTGCTGTAAATATTATAGTTCCAATAATGAAAACTATTGCTGTCCATAAAGGAAAATATTTTGTCTTAGTTAAAGAAATTCCAAACAATATCATACCTAGGAACCAAAAACCACCTGGAATTTTATAGAGAGGATTCGCTTCTAAAAACTCAGAGAAATTCAATCCCGAATTCATAACTGCGATTGGAAAATAAGTAAGACCTAGATAGGCAATCAACGCTATAATAGCTCCAATTTTTCCTAACTTATTTTTATCATTCGATTGCACTTTATAGAGCCCCCAAATTCCAATTCCTGCTAAAAGATGATATCCAGATGTTAAATAATATACTGCTGGATTATATCCATTGACAATTTCTACTATCTCGGAAATCATCCAGAATGAAAACCCCAAAATTCCTGCATAAAGTAAATATTTCATTTGTTCGTTTTTAATGACCACTAACGTCTAGAGATTTCACGTGCCTCTAGCATTCGAAGTATAACTATGGTTTCTGTTTCCCACTTCACTGCCAAATGTCTCCGCAGAGGTATATGCTATATCGCTTGTTGTAAGCTATCTTTTAATTACAATATCAAAAATCAGTTTCCTATTCTTTTACACATCGACAAGATTTTCGTTGAGATCTGTCTCCATCCTCGCCGGTGGTGGTTCTAATTTGAATTTCTTGACCATTAAGCCAAATATTTACTGCTTGACCATTACTTGCCCAAAAACCTCCCCCCTCACATCTACCTTCATATGTCCAATCGCGATACCCCCAAATGTAACCTGTACCTGAAGGAGTGAAGCCAAGAGAATTTGAGTTGCTATTACTTGCAGATCCCCAACATGCTACTTCAGATCGAATGGAACTCAGTAATTCACGACTTTCTTCAGAAAGCCCGTCTACGTAATTATTTGGCCTATTGGGATAATAACTTATCTCTTTAATTGTAAGTGAGCTTGTATATTTAATGTTTGACATCAGGTTGTGAAATAGCATCTCCAAATTATCTATACTAGGAACATTCCATCCCTCGGGACAAGCATCATAACAAGATGCATAATTGTACAAGTACCCATCTGTTTCGAAATATTCTTCATTATCATTATAGAGCGCTAGATCTTGAATTTCTTTATTTTGATCGGTTAGTGTTGACCTAATATTATCCTTAAGCCATAGTTGCTTTCCAATTTTCACCCAATCATAAACGTTTCCTTCTATATCTGAAACTGAACCTATAATGTTTTCATTCCTTAATTGTTGAATAGTAAAACCAGCTTCGACAAAAGTCCCTACAGAAATTCCTCCATCTGCCAGTTCAAAAAGGCTTAATTCACTTGAAATCATTGTGTTAATTGAGATTCCTGATGCTAATACGTGAACCGCTGGTGCGCCAGATTTGATCAAAGTAATGGGGTCAAGTCCCATTTCAATCAACGTCTTAACTTCTATTGTTTGAACAAGCTCGACAGCAATGTCCATTTCACTAATACCAAATTCGAGAAGCTCTTCGACTTCAACTCCATTTTGGATTAGAGATGTTAATGATATACCTTCATTATATAGATCTGCGGGCGAAACACCATTCTGCAAAAGGGCCTCAACTTCAAACAAGGAGCTTGACACTATTTCCGAAAGATCCAGATATTCTAGGAGTTCAGTTAAAGTAATTCCAAAATCTACCATTTCCTGAACAGACCAATCAGCAGCAAGAAATGCTGATATTTCTGTGTATACAGAAGTTTCTCCATTTGTGATGGTCCATCTTAGTAAATAATTTTCTAATGGAAACCCTATGAATGTAGTCAAATGTTCACCTGGATTAGAAAAAGCGCCTATTCTTTTATGGTTACTCTCAATTGTCCAGGTTCCGGATTGACCAGGAAATGGTTGTGATGCACTTAAATAAAGTGTCCTGGCAATTGTATCTGCTCTTGTTATCTGAATAGAAACGTTGTCTGGTAAAGGGATGCTATCTTCTTGTTTACAGCTTACTCCTAAAATTGTTAAGATAATAATTGTTACTTCACCTAATTTCATCACATCATTATTTACAATTCCAGCTGTCATCAGTTGCTTACGACTGCCATATGGCACCTGCCTCTGAGCTTTGTTTGTATCTTCTAAGCTAGCGGATTTACACTGCACTTTCAAGTAGCTTCCTTGTTCAACAAATCATTCCGAATATGTCGAAAGTATCTGATCATTTATTAGAATAATCTAATGAGGGCTAACGTCTAAATAAAATGAGTGTGATTACGTTTGGCTTGAAGCACAAATCTTTCTGTTTTAAGATTCAATTCCTACTAAAGAGAGCAATCGCATTCATTTTATTGTTTGTTAGAAAAAGTTATCTGTCACTCAGCACAGTGTCCATTTAGTATGGTTTCAATAGTAGGATTATAGAGGTTGTTTCTGATATCAACAGTACCATAAGCATCATTATTTGCTAGCAGCGTTCTAAGTCCGCAGAAATCAGTTAGGGTTTCATTATATCTTACCGTTATTGTTTTACTGATAGATCTCAATCCAGATAACCCATTCAGATCTTTGATTTTGGCATTGCCTACGATATCCAGCTCGTCTGTAACGGAGGTGATATTTGCCAACCCATCAATGTTGAGTAGGTTGTCATTGCCCCGTATAGATAATATCCTAGTTTCAGTAAATCTTGACAAATCATCAAGTTTTTCAAGAATAGTACTCCAAATGAGTAGATCCCCATCGAATGAAGAAACATTTCTCAAACCACTGATATCAGAGAGCATATCATTCCCAATGATTTTTAGCCCATTTCCAAGGTCTGTTAGGTTTTCCAAATCATTTAAGTTCGGTAGTATATCATTATCTGAGATAGATAATCCATCCACTTCGGTTAGACCTTCAAACCCCACAAGATTGTCTAATTGATCATTGTCCTGAATGATTAATGCCCAGTGTACGACCTGAAGGTTACGAAATCCAGAAACATCCACCAAGGAATGATTTCGGGTTATGGATAAGTTTCCACCTACTGTTCTTAAACTCTCAAATCCGTCAACATTGTTAAGCTTATCATTAGAAAAAACACTCAGATAACCAACAGATTCGAGATTTTCAAGACCATGAATATCTGTAAGCTCTTTTAGTTCTAGTATAGAAAGTCCTCCTGAGACATATTTTAAGCTATTAAACCCAGCCAAATTTCTGATTTCAAAATTGGGGTTCCCCAATTCTCCAATCTTAAGGGTTCCATATATGATTTCATATCCTTTTTCCTCGAACTCACTAATCTCATCTTCAGTCAAAATGGTCAGGTCGCCAAGATGAACAATGGGTTGCCTTTGTGCTGTGATAAAGTTAATTTCATCACCATAGATCACCTCTCCTGATTCCAATCTTACATAAGCCTTTAAGAAGTATCGAGTTTCAGGTGTGAGACCATCAGCTTCGATGGAGTAATTCAATTCATCTGTGATTTGAGTGGCGAAATCATCATCTATGGTTGGGGAAGTACGCGTGTTCCAGCAAATACCTTTTTCCAAAATTTTTAAGTTGGAGGGGTTGGCGATTATTCCACCACTTACGACGGAGGAGTCTGTGATTTGTTCCACAGGTGTGGTTGAGAGAAATACTGGCTCAGTGATTGATGAATTATCGTCACCACAAGAAAGAATAATCAAAAAAATGATAAGGAATAGGAGTTTTCTCACTGTAGCAATTTTTTCTAACGACCCAGCTAAAGTGCGTACGTCCCAATCGCGATAGCTATCGGGAGTCTACGCGACCCGCTGGGGAAAAACTAAGCTAGCAAAGCTGCGACCCAGATACAACACGTTAAATAAGAAACTGCGTCTTGAAAGTCCAGATAGCTATCGGGAGAGGCGATGGCAGAAAACGCTAAAGGAGATGAGACACTTTGCACAGGAGTGGCTTTGCGGTTCGTATAGCAAGAGAGTAGCTAGGCGCACTTTGACACTCCTGTCCTGACGAAGGAGAGATGCAATTTAGCAGCTGTTAGAGATCGTTGCTTTCTATCTTTTCGGGATAAAGAATTGCTGCTCCAACACTGAAAAATGCTAGATAGTGGCCAACAAATCCTCGAGCTTGAACAGCTAGAGCATGTCTATATTCTTCTTCCGTAAGTGTCTTGATTATGTCACCATGATTGTGAATCACTCGTTCACCTTCGAGCGTTGATACAACACCTTTTTGGGTGTACATTATGATGCCAAAACTGACCATTGCAAAAACGAAACTCAAACCAGCAATTATTGAAATCCAAAGTGGTGTGCCGTTGAATATTACTTTAAAAATGGTAATAGGGTTCTTTTGTTTCTTAGTTCTTAATTCCTTCAATTCTGTACTCGTACTCAATTTAAGAACGGCAATGATCCATGTTCCAAAAAGTAAAAATGTGAGATATGAATAAATCGGAAGTGACTGTGAATCAATGTCCTTAAATGTGAGTGCATACAATGTCACCGAAATAAGATATCCGATTGCAGCTAGAACAGTAATAATTGGATAGATGCGCTTCATGATCTCTAACACCGGCTAAAATCCGTTGGCTTGGCCTTTGTTAATTTCTTTTAAAGTTACTCTCACAAGTGTCATTTCAAATAGCTCATTGGCGCATGGATTTTAGCATATGTTAGAGGATTACCTATTTATTCTTACATACTTAGTTCCACTTGGATAAGTAATTTCCATTATAGTTGACTTGAATACAAGTTCAAGGGACAAACTTTCAAGACTTTCAAATGACCTTTCGTCTGAGCTCAGGAATTCTGTAGCTTGTTTAATATACTCAGGACAGCACTTTTTAAATTGCTCATCGTCAACAAGCCCAGAATAGAAGTTTCTTTGAACTTCTAATGATCTTGCTTTAAGTTCCGGATATGACTTAAAATAGAAGTTTCCAAGCTCACTTTGTCTGTTAAATCCTAAGAAATTAAATGTTCGAAAACTGTTTTCATAGCTTCCATAATGGTCTGGCAGAGTTGAGGAACTAAGAGCCTTATAGTCCGTCCAAAAAGATAATCCAATAGGTCCTGACGGATTGTCATCGATTGTGTATTGAAAAAAGTCCAGTTCGTATTTAATCCTAATACTCTCAGGATTGGATGATAGGTCAAATCCTAAACCGTCAAGTCGGTCAAAAAGGAGCTGCTTGATTATTACTGAGTCACCTTTTATTGTGGTTTTGAAGGCATCAGCATTAGCTTTCTGGAAAGTTATTTTATCACCACTCACGAGGTCCACGCTAAGCTGAGCCAAGCAGGCAAAATGAGTTGATAATAGAATTAAACAGAAAACTATTTTCATGGAGAAGATTATCTCTAACTACTATATAAACCTAATATAAAAAATCATCCTACTTGTAACTGCATACAGATGTTTACAAGGAAGTTGTTCGCACTGACCGTACTAATTTGGTGGTGGCTTAATCTAGCTGAGGAATAGTCTTTGTGACACTTATTTTGGGTTATACAGCTGACCGTTCTTTATCACCACCTTTAGATTTTTAAGATTACTAATGTCTGTTGTCGGGTTGCTCTTGAGAACAAGTAGATTGGCTTTCTTTCCAGCCTCAATTGATCCGATACTATTTTCTTGTCCGATCATTTCAGCGTTGACCAGTGTAGCTGCCCGGATGATATCCATTGGTTCCATTCCAACATCTTCTTGCAGAGCGGCCATTTCCTGAAAAATTGCAGCAGTAGTTGTTAGATCTATTTGCATATCGGTCCCAACGCCTATCGAGACATCACTTTCATAAGCCAGTTTTGTCAAGGAAACGCCGTATTGATAGAGAGCTGAATCTGGAAAATATCTCTTGTAAAGGGCAATGGTAGCATCCAAAATGGTCCGATTCTTTTCCATCAATTTTACCAGCTTTAGAAAGGCCGGGTCGTCGGCATTGAATTGGTCGTGCTTCCTAAATCTGTTTGAAGCATCAGCGGGTACTTCCTTTGCTCCCTCCCAAGCCATGTATGTAGCGTGTGACATAACATCTACCCCAGCTGAACATACTTGTGAGGGTCTAGCCGGGAAAACGGTGGAGTGCGCCCAGACTTTCATTCCTTGAGAATGAGCTGCCTGAACAATCTTCCTGACGTTGCTCTCATCTAAATCGGCATATATTTTTAGTCCTGTTGCACCTGTTCCTTTTGCTTCAGCAATGATTCGATTTAGATCGGTATTATCGTTGATCGAGCGCATCCAGGGAGCCTCGCCAGCTGTCATTCCCTGGGCTGCTTCTTTTGTTCTTGGGTCTTTGAAAAAAGATTCACCCGCGAACAGGGCTGAGAAATAAATGTCCGGAGAAAGGATTTCATCCAGCATGGCTTGTCTGGATAAATAGTTCAGATAGCGCGTATCTCCGGCCATATCCCTTACAGTGGTCACTCCATTGCGCAATAAATGGCGGAGCTTCTTTTTTGTGTCTTCAAGATTATCCTTACCTGAAGGGTTGGTCCCTAAATGGATATGAGCGTCTATTAGCCCCGGTGTTACGAAATGATCTTTAAAGTTCAGAAGTTGAATGGTGTCCGAGCCAGCGAATTCGTGTGAGTCATGTATTCCAATAATCTGGTCCTTGTTGATAACGATCGTTTGATTTTCAACAACCTGACCTTGGTTGACGTCTATCAAATGCACCTGGTGAAGAGCATAGGATTCAAAACGGAATTGACAATTAGCCTGATTGCTGAACGTCAAAAAAGCGATCGCCAGGAGATGTAAAACCTTATTGATCATTGCGAATGTTGTATGTCTAGCATATAGATGCAAGATAAAAAAATGCTTCTCTTGTTGGTTATCGCTTGCTGTTTAGCTCTAACGATCAAAGATTCAACCAATAAGTTAGCTTAAGAACCAGCGCTCGGTTCTTACTGAATAGATCTTCTGGCAGATAGTTTTCTGTGTAGACGATGAATAGATCTGAAGCCGGCTGGTAGCGCCACTGCAAACGACCATTCAGATTGATATTATCCAAAACGTTGTTGTACTGAACATAGGTAGTCAAGAAGATCTTGTCTGTAAATGTGAGGTCGATTCGGGGACCTACCAGAAACAATTTCTCCTGGCCATAATTTTCAGCAAGTTGCAAATCGTTGTAGTCAAAACGCATGGCAATGTTCCCATAGGGCTGGTAGCGATAAGTAAGTTCTCCATTCAAGTTAAAATTATCCCCGTTGTAGAATCCACCCAGACTGCTGCTGATCTGATAAAAGAATGCTTTTCTGGGATTGCTGGAATAGTTAATGGAGAAGGAGTTCCAGTCGTATTCTTCTCCTTCAAGAAAACCCACATATTCATCCGGATCCAGTAGGTTGAAACTATTGGTGAGCCTTTGGAAAACGTAGTTGTAGTTAAATCTTAGCGACGAAGCATTGTTGAATGCAAACTGGTAACCAAGGGTATAATTTCGATCCGTCAAGGTGCCGCCAGGTATGTAGATGTGTTGGAAATTAAAGGTTGGCCCCATCCGAATGATGGACTCTTTTTCCGGATAAATTTGATAGGCTAGGTTGCCGAAAAGAGAAAATTGACCCGGGTATACGCGTGCGCTAGGTACGAATCCCGCCTCAGCATTGTAGTGCTCGTTGATAAACGAAACCCCGGTAAAAGCAGTGAAAGGACGGGTAGAATAACTGCCAAAAGCCAGACCAGACATGTTTTCCCGATTGTTAAAATCGTCAAAAGATTTGCTGATATAAGAACTGTGGTACCATTTGTTGTCTGTACTTGTAGATTCCAGGTCAACACTCAAAACCCGATTGTAGGTGTTGGGTCTTAACTCAGTGCGGCCTCCCATCTGCACTTCCCGAAAAATGTTATCGCTAAAGAATTTAGTGGAATCACCAGGATCAACCCCCAGACTCTGCTTGTTCACGAAACTAAATGTGATGTTGGACTGTGCCCAGAAATTCCTTTGCAATGCAGCTACGGTGTAATTCTGCCCGGGTAATCCAATGGAGGTTTCTTCCTTGGTTTGCATATTCAAAACACTCACCCGCCATTTTTCACTAAGCGACCCACTAAGCCTGGCGCCATATGATATGGGAACCTGCTTAAGTAGTCCTGTAGAATCTCGTGCCAGACCAATCCGTCGGGAAAAGAAAGGGCGCGCTCCCGGGAACCCTGCCAGGTCGAATAGATCACTGTTTTCCAAAAAGAACTGGCGCCTCTCCGGAAACCGAAATTCGAAACGGGTCAGGTTGATGATTTGATCGTCTACCTCAACCTGTGAAAAATCGGGATTTACAGTTAGGTCGAGGTTTAGTGAGGGTGTAACCGCTATCTTGGCATCAAATCCAGCCTGGAAGTCAGAATCTCGGTCGACCGGGTCGACTTCATTGTTCGTGGAAGTGTTTGCCGTGACATAGGGAATGATCGAGATGTTGGTCTTAGCTTCCGGGATGGGGTCGTCCCAAACCAATTGTCCGCCATAGGCAAATGAAGCGGTGACAAACTGAATGGGGGTGTGGATCCAACTGGTCTTTCGGTTTCTTTTTAGCTCCCAACGATCCATGGAGATGTTCCATTCGCTAATGTCACTTTTATACCGGAAACTTTTAAATGGAATGGCCAATTCGGCAATCCATTTGTCGGGATAGCGCACTACTTTGGAATACCACTTGTTATCCCAGAAGGTGCTAAAGGAATTGTCGTTGCTGCCTCCTCCGGAAACGGTACCTTCCATTTGAATGCCCGCAGGGGTGATCACAAAGAAAAAACCATTCAATTTATCATTGTAGGGCCCAATGGAGAATCCAACATTATCATTTCGGTTGTAGTTAAAATCACGCCGAAGCGAGTTGACAATGTCAGGTGTTTCATCATCGTAACAGACAAAGGATGCATAGAAAAACTCACCGTCGAAGGTAAAACGTGCCTCCGTTTGAAAAGGGGCTCTTACTGTGTCTACGGGAAAGTTTGCGTACCAGTCGTCCGCAACGTCTGCCGTCTGCCAGTCGGATTCATCCAACTTGCCATCCAAAGTGATGGTACCCGTAGCCTTTTTAATGTGTAATTCCGTGCCAGGTTGGTTTTGACCATATCCATCATTTAAGATGCTGAAAAAGATAGAAAACAGAATGGTGATTAAGCGAGCGTTCACGATACCTTACACTTGTATGCACGCGCAATATACAAATCCCAAAAGCTCTCTACTAACTGAGTATGGCAGAAAGCGCAGAAGGTATATTAGCGGCAGTTAATCGGGGTGTTTCGCAGTGCAGATCGTTAAGTAACGCCATGCCACCACTGGTAGTTAGAGTGCCTACAGTTTATCACGTTGGCTACTTATCTCTTCTTCTAACTTGTTGATGAGTTTGGGTGAGAAGTTGGCCAGTCCCTTAGCTTCAGCATACATTCGGAAATCTGAGTGCCTTCTCCGGTAAAGGGTATTTAAGAAAAGTGAAGAACTTACAAATTCTCTTGCTTGGATTGGGGTGATATTCTGACCATAAAACACTATTTCAGTATCAAATTCTTCGATTAGACGTTTGTTCAATTCGATATTTTCGAGGTTAATCTGAATAATGAGCTCTCTGGAATCGTTGTAAGCGTTTAGAAACCATAGCGTCTCCTCTTGCAAGAAAAGGTGTTTAAAGTTGAATACCTGAGACAAAGTAGATTGTTCAGTTTCCCAACTTCTGAAATACTTGGTGTCTATCGTGTTGAGAATCTTACTATTGGAGTAATAGTGAAAAACTGTATCAAAACGGTACGACTTGTTGGATTCCAACAATTGAATTGCCAGAGTATCGTATTTGATATCATTGTAGAGTTCCAAATCTCCATGGAAGTAACCTGCTGAATCGATGTCTTCGTACATATCGTGAAATTTCAGCTCTTCTGATTTCAACTCATCTACCAGGACCTCTAAGAATCCAACTAATTGTTCTCGTTCAAATGCCGTAGATCTTCGTGCTTCAAGTAGGAAAGCACCATAAACTGAACCAAAAATCAAGATTGCTTCAAGCAGGTAACCTAATAGGATTCTTTTCTGATCTGACTTCATTGGAAGTGCACTCTGACGAGTATGTAACCTACGATATAAAAAAATACTACGTTTGACGCTTTAGATCGCATGGGTCATTGCATAAGCACGTGCAACATGTTCGTGCTAGCCGAGGATAAGCAGTGTTGCAAAGGTGCATTTTGATGTGATCCAAATCTATCGTTGTGAAGGATGAATATTCTTAAACCTTCGAAGTATTTTGTTGAACTCATCCTGATCTACTGGTTTGAATATTACCTTTTCCGGAGGAGGGTACTTCGGTAAGTACTCTTTACGCAGAATCGGTCTTTTTTCAAATCCACCACCGCAATTCGGACACACGTTTTGAAGTATTGATTCCACACACTCCTCGCAAAAAGTGCATTCAAAAGCACAGATCATGGCCGCTTCGCTATTTGGTGGCAGCTGTTTATTGCAGTTCTCACAATTCGTTCTTATCTCTATCATAATGGTTTCAGTATTCAGTTATTGCTAATATTTTGAGTGATCAACATTTCGCTGTTCCCACAAAATCAGTATATCAATATCATCTTCAAGAGAATCAAAGTAATGACCGTTTCCTTCTTCCACGAAGAATACGGAGCCTGCTGCTACATCGATAGTGCCAGAGTCCATTACAAACTTGCTACTACCCTTGGTGACAATGTTTAATTCTTGCCATTCATGAACCAATCTTCCATCTCCATCAACTTCTCGTGGAAGCATGTAGAGTCCTAGCATCACATTTGAATGCATGAGAAATGGATTCCAGCTATTTTCAGATGAGTCTCTCCCGGACTCGGTTACTGATTTGGAAAAATGCTTCCAAATAGGTCTAGCCGAGTTGGACGACAACTTCATGCTTACGATCACGATCTGCAAGGGTTCCTTGGCATCTGTTATCGTGAATTCCGATCCTTCTTTTACATAGAGAATTTCACCTTCTGAAAATTCTTTTTTCTGCTTCCCAATTTTCGCAGAGCACGTCCCGCTATGAAAATAGTACAGATCATCCTTGGTTGCTTTCCGTCGAAATGGTTCTCCTTTTTTCACTTCCACGAATGTTCCCATCATCGATTTCTCATCCATGAAGACCAATTCACTTTTTTGCAGCGATACCAGTGAATCAGATAGATCCGCTAAATTCCAATGTGCGTGTTCTTTGCTGTCCTGTCTTGCGCTGTCTGTGCCTTTATCAGGTACTGTAGGAAATCTATCTACTGTAAATAGTGTAAATGTGCTCAAGATGGCAACCGCGACAGTCAAACCAATCGTGCTTTGTGTCATATCTGCCTAATTATTACGTTAGCAATCTAGGAGCGAAGAAACAGCCTCTTCATGTAGCAAATAGGACAAAGAGCGGAGCTTTTGAGACAACTTTCGAGTCACATCTTGTTCGGACCGGAAGTTGCTTTGTTAAGAACAAGTCTCAATTGTCGAGATGAGTTAAACCCGCATAGTCTGGCTACATAGTCCGCTTTGTAGCCAGTATTTTCCATTAGGCTTTTGGCTTTTTCGATTCTCAATTGTGTCCGATACTCAGCGATAGTTATTCCTATCTGCTTCTTGAATATGCGGGTTAGGTTCCGGGGGCTCATGTGAACCTGATCAGCTAAACGTTCAATTGTAGCGGGCTTATCTAAATTATGGATTATCCAATCTTGAATCTTATGAATGTTTTCGTCATGGTGGTTTCGATACTGTAGAAAAATGCTCTCTTGCAAATCAGAGCCATTCCTCCGTTTATAGATGGCTAGTTCTTTCGCAATTTCGATCGCGACAGTATTGCCATGCCGCTCTTCAATGAGAAAGAGCGCTAAGTCGATACCTGTAGCTACTCCAGCACTGGTGTAGAGGTTATCAGACTTTACAAAAAGCCTGTTTTCTACCGTGTTTACAAGCGGAAACTTTGCTTTCAACTTATTAACAAACTTCCAGTGTGTGGTGCAGTCCTGGTTATTGAGAATACCAGCTTGAGCTAAGAGAAATGCTCCGGTACAAACACTACAGATGGTAACCTTTTTACTATGTGCTGTCCTTAGCCATTCATGAAAAGCTACGTCTATCGTAGCTTGATCAAGTTGTTGGGTCTCCAGCCCAGGGATCACTAGAATGTCGTCTTCGGTAGGGGCATATCTTGCGAAGTGATCCAAGGGCGAAAGTTCCAGGCCGGAGGCACAGGCTGTAGTATCTGAACTACCTACGAACTTCAGTTGGTAGTCAAAGCCCAGTTGCTTTGCCTCCAGAAAGACTTGTAGTACTCCACTTAAATCCAGGAGAATTACCTGATTAGGGATATAAAAATAGACGTTTGCCATTGTCAGTTGTCAGAGTTCATTCTGCTAAACCTAACAACATCCTTTCTGACAAGCAACTGATGAGAGAACTCTCCTTCTGCTAGTACGAACACAATTAACATGTTGGATTAGCTAAGGCGATCTTTCAGAATGGGTAACGGTTGCGGACTGTCACGTAGCTTTATTTTCGTAGTAGTATTCAAGGAGCGAAAAAGCTAAGCCAGGGATTTCTTGACGTACTTCATTAGTTTGGTCGGGAATTTCTTGTAGCAGTTTTTTCAGTTGAAAGTACAGGGGATGCTTTATCCTCGACACTAGATGCCCCGCCACTCTTAGTTCAGTTTCAAACTCCTTCTTGAGTTCTTCTTTTGGATAAGAAAGACTCATTATGAATGAGAGGCCAACTTTGAGGAGTTTGTTGGCCGGCAATAACTTAGACCTGGTATCAAGAAACTTAATTCCAACAGTTGAATAGTCCTTAACTAATTCTTCAATTATTTCTGTCGTGGAATTAACTCTGCCGTTGTGAAAGTAGTATGCCTCTTTAACAGGAGCGATTCCAGTTTTTTGCTTCAGGGTTAGCAGATCAAAATGGCTGTTTAGCATGCTCGACTCGTAGCTGCTTGTAAACCTATAGGCTGGATTGATATTCGAAGAGATTGAACAACTTATGATTCTTTCTTTGAGCGAGAAGTTGATATGTAAATCTTCATAAACAGTATGTTCTCCAAAGTCTTTAGTTCGACCGAAGTGATAAGTTGAATTCGAATATTTTTCGAACCTAAAGTCAGGTAGCTCACTACGCATGTTATCAATCAGAATTTTCTTGAATTGCCCATGCTTGAGTTCTGGACTTGTATCGGTTGGCAATGTTCTCTGTTTGAGTTTGTTGATCCAGTTCAATTTTTGCTGCTATGTATGTGAAGTCTCAGCAGTCATCAAAGCCGGACTCTTCAAATTTTCATAAAAGTATCTGATGGCACCAGCCTTTGCAAATAGATATAACTTGCCGTCCACTCCGGATCTACCCACTCACAAGCACAAACGCACCCCAGTAGTACGGATCTGGGTAATCCGCTTTGACCACCTCTTGGGCGTGGTGAAGTGCCTCTAGCTCGGTGGCGCCTGCCAGCCATTTTTCGTAGAAAGAGTTCATGAGAAGCTGTGTGGCTGTGTCGTCCACTTTCCAGAGGCTCATTAGGATGGACCTGGCACCAGCAATCTGGAAGGCGCGTTGAAGGCCAAAGACCCCTTCACCGTTTTTGATTTCGCCAAGCCCCGTTTCGCACGCGGAAAGGATTACGAGTTCGGTCGAGGAAAGGTCGAGGTTCATTGCTTCATAAGCGGTGAAAATGCCGTTTTCAATTTGGTCACTTTGGTTGCCTCTGGCGGTCTGTGTAGCACCTGCCATCAGAAGACCGGATCTCAACAGTGCATTTCTTCGGCTGGCTTTGGCCTGCACACCGAGTTGAGTGTCAGGAGTGGTTTCGTCCGGAGCGTCCAGGAAGAAGCCGTGCGTGGCAATGTGGAGCAAGGTGGGGTTGTTGATCTGTTTGAGCTCGTCTTCCAGCGCGTTTTTACCAAGAAAAAGATTTGTTGTCCATGACTTGGTCTCAAGAACCTGGTTTACATTTTCCGTTTCGACCTTTGTGCCAGGGAGTTCTGAGAATGAAAGGTCATCGAGCGAGGTGGCGCGAGTGAACGAGCGTTTCTCCGTCAAGCCGCGTTCTTTGAGATCACTTTCAATCAATCGGTGGGAGAGGTCAAACTGAGGGTTGCCAAAGATGTAGGCGACCTGTTCTTTCTTTTCCCGGGTAGCTCTCTTCACCTCGGTCAGAGTACGCGTACTGGAGACAAGTCGTAAGTCGTAGTGATCACGAATGAAGGTGTTGTCGGGTCGTTGGAAGGTTGCAATGTTCACCTGGTGGTAGACGCCATCTCCTGAGAGGTAGACTTCCTTCACGTCACCCAAATGTTTGTCGATTGGCGCCCAGAAAGAAGTATAGCTTCTGGTGTCATTGACCTTAAACTTGATGGCAGAACGATAAGCTTTCACGGCTCGCTCCTCCAAAAACGTTCCGTTCGGAAGCACTTCCAGGATGGGTGCCTGACGAGTTTCAGGTGTTAGGATCAGGGCAGCATACAGGACCGAATCAGTCATCTGCTTGTCGTAGTGACGCAGGCGAATGATCTCCACGGCTGCCTCGCCATGACCAAGTGAACGTTGTACATTTTTCCAGCTTTGTTTCAGCGGCTTACCAGCACCTTCGCCTGAGATGCTTAGTGCTTTTTCGAAGTTGTCCGCTTGCTTTTCCAAGGCATCCAGGTCGATGGATTCATCCTGGAGCTTTTGTGTGGAATACCCATAGTACTTGACCAGGTCTTCTTTCAACGCTACATAACGTTTGTAAATGTCAATCAGTGATTTGTCACCGCTGTTGAGGATACGTCGGCGCTCCTTAGTACTGGTATTCAATAACAGCGACTTGGTCTGTAACTGGTTGTCGTACATCTGCCCCAGCGCATCCCGATCCCCATTGAGGTGGGCCTGGATCGCATAGGTGTTGAAAATCTCAAAGTCTTCACGATAAGCGTCCCAAAAGGCTGCTTTTCCATTTTCACTCAAGAGTGGGAAATCGCCAATGATGGTGTTGATGAGCAGGCCATTGACTTGATCCCAGTACGGTTTGGCCTTTTCCAACTTACCCCACGACATATAGAGTTGTGCCATGTTGTCCATCCACTGCACGTTCTCAAGATCCGTGTCATTGTAGAAGTTTTGTACTGCGAGCCACAGTTTTTCCGCTTGTTCGAATTCGCCTTTTTGCAAATGGTAAAATGCGAGATTGTTACGGTAAGTATTAGATGAGCCAGAGTTCGCTCCCCATGCGCTATCCGCAATGTGAATGGCCTGCTGATAATAGTTCCTTGCTTCCCCCTGTTTGCCAAGATCCAGGCTGCACCAACCCATCAGGTTGTAGAGCCCAGCGTAATTGGAGGAGATGACCCCCAGGCTATCATAGAGATTTTTGACGATATTTAACTCTCTAAGTGCTTCCTCGGGTTTATCCCAGAGTAGGTACGTGTACGCTATCTCTCTGGTATCTTCGGTGTTGGCAAAAGAATATCGCCCATATTTTTTCAAGACCGCATTTCTAGATTTTTCAAGTGCTTGGACGGAGGCCTCATATTGTCCCATCTGGGCAAGGATCTCTCCGAGGGTGTATTGAGCATCCATGTAATCTTGCTCCTCACCGATCTGTGTGAGGTAGATCTCAGCAGCTTTTTCCTGCAGGTTCACAGCCTCAGCATAGCTGTCAAGTCCTAACAAGATCTGGCTCATCGTTTCCGCATACCATGCATAGAGGAGGATGCTATCTCCGTAGTTTTGCTGAATGATGTCGATGGCCGGAGCAACGTATCCATATGCTAGGGCATAGTCGTAGTTCCTTAGGTAGAACTGACCGACCCTTCGAACATGCCGGGCGTAATCATGGCTGTTAGTTGCATAGACTTTTCTAGTCACTTCGAAGCTCTGCAAAAAATAGTTTTCAGCTTCCCGCAAATCGTTCTTTTCTTCATACATCCGTCCTAATGATTGCAAGCAATCGATGTATCCATACGATCCAGTCATATCCAACTCCTCGTAAGTCTTTTTCACGTCGCTTGCGGTGGCGATTGCCTCGCTGTATTTCTCCAGGTTCATATACTGCTCAGCGAGATCCAAAAGTGTGGGTAGCATGAACGATTTTCCCCGGATACGGAGGCCCAACTCAATCGCGGGATTATAGTATTGAATGGCTGATGTATAGTTATATTGGTCTACAAAGTTCTCGGCAACATCTATCATGGCCCATAGGTAAAGTTCATGCTCTGTGCCCAGGTACTTTTTGGCTTCTTCCATGGCCTGGATGAAGTACGATCCTGCCTGCTCGTAACGCGTCTGGGAGGACAGGCAGTTACCGATGGCTTGATAAGATTCCAGGTACTGCTGGATGTTTTTGCTGGGGTTTTCTTTAAGGCCATCAATGATCTTTTGACTGTAAAAGATCGCTGAGTCGTACTGGTAGGAATCGTAAAAATTCTTACTTAGCCCAGCATAGTTACGATAGATGTAGGTAGTATCGGGTTCGTCAAAACTGGACAGATAGCGAAGGTTGTTTCTGAATACCTGGTATGCTTTCGGACGCCTTCCACTTTTTCGCAAAAAGTGTGCATAGTGGAAGTTTGCATTGGCGAAGTGACTGAGGTAGCCATCTATTTTTGAAAGCTCCTTGATGGCTTCCAGATGCAGGTCTTCGATCTTTCGTTCAGATGCCGAACCAAGCTGGGCGTAGGCGAGTGCCATACCATTAAGACCTTGTCCAACAACCGAATGGTTGTTTTGGTCTTTGCCGAGTGCAATCTGCCTTTCGCTAAACGCAATCGTTTGTTCATAATCATCTTCTGCCCAAAACTGATTGGCCATCGCCTTCGTGATATCGCGCATAAGCCATGGCTGCTGCATGGTCGGATTTTGAATGATGTTATACGCTTGTCGGAAATAAACGCCGCTCGCGCTGTAGTTGGATCGGTTGTAGTTAAAGTTCCCCAATCGAAGGAGTGAAGTGGCCATCTCCACATTGAGTGTGTCGTGGATGATGCGGTTGTAGGTGAGGCACTCGGAAAAATGATGCATGGCAGAGTCCATCTGGTTTTCGTCCGAGAGCTTCCGGGCGAGATAGTAGTGTGTGCTGGGATAGGAATAGAATTCTCTTAGGTCGTAAGCTTCGTGATGCTCAAAGGACTCAATGATCATTGAGTCTAATTCCCTGCCCAGTGTAGGATAGATCGCGTCCAGGATGTTGAAATACAATGCTGCAATTCGCTTTTCCTGGTTGGGTAGTTCTTTTCGCTCTTGCAGATCCTGCTTCAAGACAGCAATGGCTTCATCCTGTCTGTCCAGATTAGTTAAGCTGACGGCATTATACCGAAGTATGCTAGCGTACTCATCGGTAAGAATTCCTCCCGGACGCTGTCTTATCTTTTCCAGCAATGACTGGTAGGTTTTATGGGCAGATTCGTAGTCTTTCTTTGCCGTATAGGTGTCTGCCAAATCGTCGAGCGTGGTGGTATACCAAGTGGACGTATCGTCCTTGTGCCTGAGAATGTGCTTCAGCGCTTTCTGATAGTATTTGAGCGCTTTCTTATGTTGACCGGCCCGCCTATGGTAGACACCGAAAAGCTCATAGAGGTCCGTTTTTTTTAGATCGTTTTTGTCAAAATCCCGGTAGTAGATCTTTTCTGCTGAAAAGAGGGTTTGCTCCGCTTTTTCGAATTTCCCATACAAACTCAACCGATCCACACTGTCAAACAAGTTGTTGAACGTTTGTCCGACACCTGCAATGTATTCGACAACATTGCTAACTGCACCAAGTGAATCGTAGTAATAGTGTGGTCCGTGAAGTTTGCCGTCTGTGAAAGAGCCTCTCGAACTCAGCTTGCCATCTCTTTTGTAGTAGGTCCACTCACCGATGGAGATGTCCGCTTCTTCATGCCCTTCCTTCTGGAGCTCACCGTTTTCGAAGTAGTACTTCCACAGACCAGTTGACCTGTTTTCTTTGAAAAGACCTTGCGCGGAAATCGCTCCGTTTGGATGGTAGTACGTCCAGATGCTGTCCTTTAGATGGTCTTTGTAGTACCCCTCGCTGCTCTTCGATCCATCATCCCGATAGTAAATTCGGTGGCCGTTAGCCAGGTCGTTTAGATAATAGCCTTCGGACTCAGTGAAGCCATTGGGGTGCTTATACATCCAGAAGCCATCACGATTGCCATTCTTGTAGCCACCTTTTTGCTTCAACTTGCCGTTTGGATGATACCGTTCAGCCGAACCATGAAAAACGCCTTTGTCAAAGTTCTCGATTCCATTGATGGTGCCGTCATCGTGGTAGTACTCCCATCGTCCGTCTTTTTCCCCTTCATGGAAGATGCCTTTGGCATTGAACTGGCCATTTGCATAGTAGTAAGTGACTTCACCGTGCTCTTTGCCATTTTTCCAATTTACCTGACGGTTGAAGGTGCCGTTCTCGAAGTAGTAGACCCAAAGCCCGTGTTCAGCATCGTCTTTGTAGACACCTTCTGACCCGATGGCCTCATTTTCATGGTAGTATTTCCACGGCCCCTGGCGAAGGTCATTCTTGAAAGCTCCCTCTGAATGTTTGTTGCCATTATCATGATAGTAGGTGAAGTAGCCTTCCGCTATGTCTTTCACATACGTTCCATCTGTTTCTATTTGCCCGTTTTCATAGTGCCTGCGATAGTATCCGTGCAGTAAATCTTCGCTGTATTGTCCGGTTTCGTTTATCTCGCCATTTGGATGAAAGTAGACCCAGACTCCTTCCCGTTTTCCGTCTCTGTAGATGCCTTTATTACCAAGCACACCGTTGGGATGATACACTTCCCAGTGCCCCTCCTGAAGCCCGTTCTTGAAATCCCCTTTGGAGTTTAGGCCTCCATCTGGGTTGTAGATGGTCGCGTTTCCATGCTCCATGCCATCCTTGTGACCGACTGTTCCGATGGGCGACCCATTGTCGTAGAAAAAGGTCCATTCGCCAGATTTCTTTTCATCAACCATTTGGCCTTCGGTTTCCAGAATGCCATTGGGGTGAAAGCTTTGATAAAAGCCCTGGATGGTATCATTCTCGTAGTAGGCCTTGGCCCAGATAGCTCCATTGCGATGATAACTGGTAGCCTGACCCTGCTTGATTTCAGGATCAATTGTCACCATTCGGCCCACCCAACTACGGATGCCATCTTCGTAAAAGCATTCGACCCTGCCTTGAGGCCTACCTTCCTTGATGTTCATCAGACAGTAATGATGAATGTCGGGAGACTCCCGCGAGATTTCATTTCCCAGGCTGTCGTAAAAGGTGATCCACTCACCGTTTCTGAGACTATCAGCGTTGTAGGCGTTAGGTCGGGCAGGGTAGTTCTGTGCTGAAGCTAAAAGTCCGACGATAATTAGAAGGTGAAAATGCAAAAAACGCATACACCAATTTTAGCGCATTTTGACTTTTATTTCAACAGGATGACCTTGACGACTCCAAAAAATGGAATTTCCCTGTCTCGGTGAGTCCGTCTGACAAAGCGTTCAATTAGAAAGTTTGTCTGTCAGATGAATGCTGACTGACGAAAGGGGTTTCCTACGTATCAAACCATTTTTTCCTACTTAGGTAAATCGGTTTATATAACTACAAAAACTTCATTTCATACTTATAGGGAAAAAGTTTCATAGGTATGAAACTTAAAACCCACTACCCACTTTTGGGTATTTTTCTAAAAAATCGCACAAAATTCTTGCGAATCAGCTATTGCGTTACCTATCATTGATCTTCCGCCAAAGATTAATCAGCTCTTAGAAGACCTTCACCACTTGTAGTTTTTAACTACAATTTGCCGGAATAGCCTCGTCGTTTCATGATTGCTAGTCTACAGTAGCAAGTCAGTCCTTCACAGGCACATTATTTGGAATGACGATATCGAAAGTTGTACCCTCCCCAAGAGTAGAGTCAATTGAAATGGTGCCAGATAACTTTTCTACAATTTCCTTCACGATGTATAAACCAATTCCACTTCCTTTGGACCCTGACGAGGCTCGATAAAACATATTAAAAATGCTCGGTAAATGAGCCTCGGAAATACCAATGCCGTTGTCTTTTACCTGAATATTCGCTTGCCCATTAGAGCAATCGCACGATATTTTAACAAACGGGTTACTCTTTGAATTGTCAAGATATTTTATGGCATTAGAAATAAGGTTGGAAAAAATTATATCTATTCTCTTTACATCAGAAAAGAAATCAACTTTTTGATCAACGCAGATCTTTTTATCTATGGATCCTCCATTATCCATAAAATCAAGTTTTTCCACACAACCATTGACTAACTCCTTTAAATTGATTTTCTCGTAATTAATATCTTGTTTTCTATTTCTTGTGTACTCAACAATATCCTGTATAAACTTGTCCAGTTGCAGGGTACTCTTTTTAATCTGATTGTGGAATTTCTCAATTTCCTGGGGATCTTCCGTCAGCTCAATAACTTGTAGCAATCCAAGTATGGAGGTTAGAGGTGCTCTAAGATCGTGCGATGTGCTGTATACGAAGCGGTCGAGTTCCTCATTTCTCTTTCGAAGCTCTTTGTTAGTTTCCATCAATTCGTCAGAACTGAGGTCCATCGTCCTGCTGAGGAACTCATATTCCTGCTCATAGTCATCATACGTGTCACTGACAAGCTCCACCAAGGGCAAGGATTTGTCTGGTATGGCTGCATCGCCATATAGTTTCCAAAGCTGTCTTTTTAGTCTCCTGTTCAATTTCTTTCGCTAGAGTTCTTCAGATAGCGTGGTAATGGTCATCGTTTGATTGTGTAGCTCGCATTTAGTGGATTTCACAACTGGAGATATTTCGCCGTAGGAATAAAATCCTGTTATAGCGGTTTCATCACCTAATACCTCCCGCACAGTTTCGACTTCCTCTTCGACTCTATCTTTTAAGGCGAATTTCCTTCCTGCGCAACTGATAAGTAGCGCAAGCTCAGGTTCGAAAGTGCCAAAGTCGCTGATTACGGAATCGGCAGCCGATGATGCTCCATCTATCAGTCGTTCAAAATTCGACCGCATCATTCGTGCAATGGAGCCTTCCGGTATATCTCCTGCGAAAGTCATGCTTTTTTTCTCTTCGTCAATGGAAAGGACCGTTCGTACCAATGGTGTTGAACCATTGTTCTTGATGCTTAACGGGAAGAGAAGTGCTGATCCCGGTAACTCATTGGCAAGGTTACCTAGATATTTCTTGTACAGGTCGAGTGCTGACTGACCATCTAATTCATATAAGACATTCTTGTCTGATTTGGTTACTACTCTTTCAGGCCCAAATGAATCCCAGCCCCCCTTTGCTGCATGACCGACTTTAAGCTGATTTCCGTAAAATCCGACACCAACGATATTGCCTTCACCCGGAGGCGCATTTAGCCCGACTAACGTTGATGTAAAATGAGGTCCGTCTCCAGCCAATCCACCGGTTACCACCGAACCATTGCTTAAGGAATCTCCAAGAGCCCGGGTCAGCTCACTTCCATTTACAATATGTCCGTCCGATAATATAAGAGTATAGGTCAGATCATCTGATTCCAATCGCTGCAAAAGTTCTAACCCTGCATCGTAACTACCATCTGCCTGACCAATTGAAACTTTGGCGGTTTTTATTTTAGTTCGCTCAAATTTAATTGCTGTAACGTTTAGCGTGTCCTCGGAGATCTTGTTGTCCAAGATTTCACCTGCCGTTGAACAAATGGCTATTTCAGCGTTTGGATAGAATGTCCTGATCTCATCAAAAAGTTCAGTGTTGGAGACCGTTTCTTTTGAGCCAAAAGCGAGTGCCAGTTGTGCATCGTGAAGTCCTTTGTCGGATAGCTTAGCCCACCCTTCTTTGCTTGTCCAGATCTGTTGTTCGATTTTCATTAGTTAGCGGTTTGTTGATCTCGAAATCCTTGGTTATGGTTTTAGAAATTCCAATCTTGTTTTGGTAAATAAACTCAGATATTTCACGTACGAATTGATCAAATTTCATCGCGGAAGTTTTTAAGAATGGGGTGAACTCGCGCACAGCTTTTATAGTCAGTTGCTTATCATTCAATACATTGGTTAAAGCCAGAAAGTTTGTTAGGGGCTGCCTTACTTTATGTGAAAGATCGAACAGAGTTTTTTCCAATGTATCGATATAGAATTGACGTTCTGATTCAGCAGTTTTTCGTACTGTAATATCCTGAACAGTTCCATTCATTCGGATCACAGTCCCTAGCTGATCTACATGAACAGTTCCCTTCGTTTCCACCCATTTTTCGGTTCCATCATCATATAACAAGCGATATTCAATCGTATCGGGCTCCTTTGATTCCAGACCTTTGATAATTGTAGCTCTAACAAGCTCCCTATCCTCAGGGTGAACAACAGTGAGCCAGTTTTCGAGTAAGGGTTCACCTTCCCTCAAATTGAAGATCTGATACATTTCATCTGACCAATAGAGCGCATTGCTTTTTGTATTCCAATCCCAGGACCCAATAAGTGCTGTAGTTTGGGCTTCTCTAAATCTATTGAGCACTAGATTTAGCTCATTATCTTTTACAGCCAACTCTTGCTTTTGTAGAATGTTTTCCTTTCTTAGATCCATTAATTTGATAACTCTTGCAGCAAGTGTCTTTAATAATTTCTCCTCCAGTGGTGCCAAATCACGCGGTTTTGTGTCTATGACACATAGTGTCCCCAACGCAAAACCATCTTTAACCAGAGGCGCACCAGCATAGAAGCGAATCTTTGGATCTCCAACAACAAGAGGATTGTCATGAAATCGATCATCCAGTGTTGAGTTCCTAACGACTGTTACCTCATTGGGCCTTTGAATTGCATGATGGCAAAACGCATATTCACGCGGCGTTTCCACTGCCTTAAGTCCAACGGAGGCCTTAAACCACTGACGATCCACATCTAATAGGGATATCAATGATATGGGGGTATCTAGTACATGTGAAGCGAGTTCAACTATTTCGTCGAAATCTTGTTCTGAATCCGAATCCAGAATGTGATAGTCAGCTAGTTTTTGAAGTCGTTGTTTTTCACTCATAGGTAACGGATCAAGTAGAAGTGAAGAACAAATTCCAGGAAAAAAGTGCTGTACCTAATTGAAGCTTAAATCTAATCATTATTTATCAAATGATAATGCTATTTAGTTATTTGTAAATAATGTGATTTTCTCCACTAGTCAACAATTCCTTGGCTTTTTAGAATCTTGTCAAGGAGACACCATCTGGTGACTGATGACTGTAATAAGTTGACACTTACAAATACAGGTACGATGTACCAGTAGATATTGACAAAGAGTCCTAGTAAAACTCCGATTAGTACAAGGGATCCAACGATCCCTCTAATTATTCTCTCTCTCATGGTTTATAAATGGCTGTTATATAATTCATCAATTGACTTGAAAGTTCTCAAGTCCAGTCTCGAGAATTTAGACATGAGTCTGGCTGCACCTCTTATCAGCACCGAGTCTGATACTACTGAAACATACTTGATACGATTTGAGTATTTAGAGAGTGTCTGCATCCACTCATCTCTGGCGCTATACTCGAAGTCTTTCATGTCGGAACAATCCCAAATCTGCGTGTAATTCAAATCTGGGTTACGTTCGAATTCATCTGTCCAGGCTTCTGTGGCTTGAACTGATGCTTCTTTGCTGAATCTTTCCTTGAATTTAAAATGAATGCAATTTTCTCCAAATCGGGGATCAATGGTAATATCAACATTAGGTGAATTGAGGATCTGTGATTTTTCACCAACTTCCATAGTGATTGTGGTTAATTAAGGGTTTTCGCTCGCTTAAATTATCAATTGATAATATACTGAGCAAGTCGTTTCTACGGAGGATGTGGTTTAAGGGATTAATCATATAGAAAGGAGGATAAGAGTTGATCAGGAGCTTATGCTTCGGGTGGAAATACACAAATTGTATGTTGTGAGAAAAACTCTAATGGTAATTATCAAAACTTTCAACTCACGAGATTGTCAACAAATCAAATTTACTTTTCCAATAACTACTGGAATTTAATTGCACACAAGAAACTGCTTTGTGGATAATCTTCAGTTTGGCAACAATTTCACCAACGTCTCTAACTATGGATGAGGAAGATTTTCTAACACTTAAGTTTAATGAAAAGGTCAGGTGTCATTTGAAGTCTGGCCAGGTGAAGTGTGGCGCATTCAAGCATAATTTTAGTACAAGGAAGTCTGAATTCGATTTCGAAAACCACAAGACGGAGCGAATTGAAGAAATTCAGTTAAAAAACATAGATATGCTGGTTACCTGAAAGATCTAAATCGCGAAACGCATGAAAACCCGGTATCAAGTCGGCTTTTCTGTTTAATTGCGGTTTTGTCAGGATCGACTAATATAAGTCTGGTGATTACTTTATCCTTCTTTTCTTAAAGAAGTCTGTGCATTCATCCAGGGACTTGAAAACAAAGTCCGGTTTGTTGATCCATCGAGATAAATATACTAGTAACCTGATAAATGGATTAGGCACGATCACGATGTAGAGCCCTAGGTTGTTAAGCTTTCGAATGGCCCGCAAGATGAGGGGGTTAAGCGGGTTAGCAATCCTGATATTCGTCGTATTTACGATGTGATGAAATTTTTCCGAGTGTAGCTGATCTATTCTCTTCAGTTCTACTACATATTGCTGAAGTAATTTCAGACCGATAACTCCACAAGGTCTTGCATAGAAGGCGAAGTTTTTCTCTAAAAAATACAAATCGATTTTTCCTCGCTTCTCCTTAAAACTTCGAATGGGTACCATTGATGATTGCAATTAGTCTTTTGGCTGTTAGTTGCTGACCAGTTCACTATTTACCAGGTCCCCTCTGGTCATTCTCATCTGTAAAGCTTTCAATTTCAGTTGCAACTCCTTAAGGGTTTCCTTGGACAGTTCCATATAAATACGAAAACTCTCGTTGGCTTCAAGTTTTTCATTGACAAGCATATCGAAGGCTTTCTCCTGATCCTGTTTGATTCTCTTGATGAGATGTATTGCGTGCTCCTTGCTCGACAAGCGATTGGTGATCCGTTTTATTTTCATAAGATCTTGATAAAAGACATCCACTCGATCTTTTTTCCTTTGATGTGCCCATCGACCAAATGAATAAATAGCACTAACGAGGGCAAGAAGAACTGAGAAAATGACACCAAACACCTCAGCATAGCGCTCCACGAAGGATGGTTCATCCCGATCGAGATAAACCCTGGCACCATTGTGCAACGGAAAACTCAGGCTTGAACGCTTAAAATCCTCGTTTAGGTCTTGACTGATAAGCGGGCTTATATGGTTGAATTCTTGCAAATTCCTGAAGATGGCTTTGGTAATATCATAAGCAAGTTGATTATCTAATGATTCGTTGGTTACCAGGACCACATCTGATGCAACCGTAAGAAACGGTTTCTGTGTCAATTTGAGGTAGATGTTTTCGGGAACAAGCATGGGTCGCACTTTCGGGTATTTCATTGCCAACCCTTCTACCTTCGATCCATGTCCAAATTTGTTGGCATGATCGAAGCTGAAAAGACGATAGTCCTGAAGGCCAGCGAGATCTTCGTCAGAAATAATGTCGGTAAATCCTATCAATACATCTGCGGAGAACGGATTTTCTGTCAACTCGAACTTGGTAGCATCGATGTGGAAGTAGTTGAAAAGTTGAAGGGCAAACAGGTGTGAACCATCACCAGAGTGTCCTGCAAAGACTCGCTTCCCATACAATACATCTTCCAGGTCCGTCTTCTCGTGCTCAGCTTTGTAAAAGAGATGAAGGATCTGTGGATAGATTGGCGTTATGGATTTTACACCTTTTTGAAATCCAATGTGATTCTCCACCAAAGCCAGGTGGGCTTCATCTCTTTTGATGTTCTCAATATCTTTTAATGATCCTTCACCGATAACCGTTTCCACTTCCAGGTTTAATTCAGATTCGAGGATCTCCTGGATTGTTAACGCAATCTGTCCCATGGGCTCGTTGATGGAATAGTACAACACCAACTTCTCTTTATGATTTTGGCAACCAGTGAGAGTTATTGCAAGGAATGCAAGCATTATTCTACTGCTCATATTCAAGGAGTTTTTGGTAGTTAATATCTGCTTTGATCTTGTTGCCTAAGGTGTCCTTTTCCCAAAGCGTAATTCCGTTAAGAAATGCGCGTACCTCAAAGAACATGACCCGGCCATCATTGTCGAACCTGTAATAATTGTAATTTGGTTTTACCAATGCATCAAGTGACATAGCGATGGAGCACCAGCCACCATAGGAAGGTATATATCTACTTGGGTCCTCTAGAAAGCGATCCTTGTTTTCCTTACTGTTGAAAAAGAGAATCTGCCCCTCATGGTCCACCTGGTATGCAGTGTTGCCTTTTAAAATTTTTCCATCATAGTAGGAAATAAGGTCATTTCCGTCAAAGGAAGCTTCTTGTTCATCGTGGCAACAGTATTTCTGAGCCATCACAGATGTTGAATAGATCAGAACTGTAAGTGTCAGTATGGATTTCATAATAATTCGATTTTAAGGTAAGATCCAGGGGTGGGAGGAGAGGCTCCCGTTATCCCCTGGTCACTACCCACTCATCAGCTAGTTGTAGGTACCTTTTAAGTTCGACCAATTCGAATTGGCCTTTTTAACGAGCCCTTTGTGATCGTTCTCGGCTAACCACAGTTGCTGCGCATCCAATTCCAGGTTGTAGAGATATAGAAAATACTTGCCATCTTCTACAATGAACTTGTTTGGATCAGGTCGGAATTTAGCCCCGGCATACACTCCAAAAGCACAGTAACCCCCGTACTGAGGAAGATACTTTGCAGGGTTAGCATCGAATTTCCTTTTTTGATCCTCCGAAGTAAAATAGTAGATCACTTTCTCGTGTTCTGATTTGAATTGCTTCAAGCCACGCTGGGCGATCCCCAAATCCAGATATGAAACAGGGCTAAATCCCTGTAAAGCAATATTGCTGTTGTCGATGTTGTTAGCCTTCTTATCCTGTGCATTCACACAGAAAGCTGCTGCCAGTAATAGAAATAAAATTGACGTTTTCATAATATGATTATTTTAATAGTTTGTATTTAATTATTTGCGATAAAGTATTCTTCGGAGATCACCTGACCATCGTCGTTCCAGGCTCGTCTGATTATTTCATGCCATAGAATCTTGCTGTCATCTGACATTTCAAATTCGAACGTAAATTCTGATGCTGAAAGATTCCCTTCAACAATGGTCCCGTGATGTTCAATACGATTGACAGTTGCTATTGCATCGGTAAATCCAAGCATTTTCTCCATCATTTGAGCTTTATTCGTGGTTTTTACATTGTTGTAATCCGACGTGATAGCATCTTCCGTAAAAAAAGTCTCTACTGCATTTACAATGTCCCCTTTTGCTACAAGGTGGTCCATTTTAGTCACTGTTTTCTTTAGATCCATTTCTTTGTTATTGTTAAAATTTAATGGATCAAAGATGGGTAGGAGGGACCTGATTCAGGCTATCAAAAAGGATCTACTAATTGTACTTTTTCTGGAAGACTGTTGGGGTAATACCTGTACTGTTTTTGAAAAACCTTGTGAAGTGATTTGCTTCTTCGAAATGAAGTTCGTGCGCTATTTCCTTGACGCTCAAACCCTGCTTTAGTCTTTGTTTTGCCGAGGCAACGAGTTCATCTCTGATAAGAAGACCAAGTGAAGTGTTTAGATGCTTTTTGACTTTCCTGGACAAAGTCTTGATGGAGAGATTCATCTGACCCGCATAAAATTCAAGCGAGTGCTTTTCTTTATGAAATGCTCGAATGAGTTCAAATACATCTTCAGCGAAGCGATTTCTTCCTTCATAAGTAGAAGCTTTCCTGAACTCGACGGGTTGCTGTCCGGTTTCGCGCTTGAAGAACCTGTTGAAATATGCTGGGTCTTTAAAACCTTTTTCATAGGCAACTTCCTGTATTGTTTTGTCCGTGAAGGCAATGTCTTTTTTGCTCTCGAGCACCATTTTGTTAGCCCATAAGCGTTTGATTGATAGCCCCAACTTATTGCGAAACAAATCGTGGACGTGGTACCCGTTCAGACTCAGAAGATCTACAATTTCCTGCGAAGAGAGATGGTTGACATAATGCTCGTCTATCAGTTCTTTAACGTCGAAAATGACCTGATACTCCTCTTGGGCAGCACCAAAAGGATTCTGACAAAACCATTGATCGGAGGAAACATCGATGATGTCCTTTTTGACTTTTCCAAGTACGGTACTATCTAAGAATTGCTGACAATCCTCACATTCCTGGTAGTTGATGTAGCCAAGGGAGACCAGGTGTTTGAACAAAACTCGCACTTCCTGGCTTTTAAAAAGGTCTGAATCTTCAAATTCAATCCGTCTGACTACGAAATTGTCCGATAAGAACTTTATATACTGACCCTTGTCAAGGTAGATCAGCTTGTCATGCCAGTCCAGGTAAGATTTAAAATCTACTTCTATAGATCCATTGCCTTCCAGAATATGAAACAAGGAATGTCTATTGATGAAATAGACCTTATTGAGTTCGGGGTGGAACTTGTTTACACAAGATTTCATCAGCAGATTTAGATTCTATTGGTCAAGTTACTTTATTGTTTCTGTGTGTCAGGTAGTGGCCCTTTGAAAATAGAGCCACATGTCGTGATTGCTGCATCCAGCAAACTTCCTCGCCATGATGAATCATAAGTGAAGCTTTTTAAGTCTCAAAATTCAGGGAATAGCTCCGAGGCTTGACTATATAATAAGGACAATAAATTGTACTTTTTACAAGAAGTCGTTGGCACTAGCTTCGTCTTTTGAGCTCACATGATAGCGACCAAGGTTGCGTTTCCTCCACAGCGAACTATCGACACAAAGCCTTACAGTTTGTCAGTTTTTGATTTGAATGTTATAATGAAACGTTAAAACCCGCAAGTGCCATAAGCTTAAGGTTTGCTTAGCCAAAATTTTTCCACCTCTTGAATTGATGGTTAGTTTATCTCTAAACGATCTAATGTACCTAGACCAATACTGGTCTTTTGAATCGACCAACAAGAAGTAAAAACCAGGGTCGCCAAATCTTCTACCCGAAGAATTGAGAATGAATTCACCATCCTCTTCTACAGTTGGTGACATGATTACGGTAGCATTGCCATTAGGTAATGGAAATACAGCTTTGACACAGGTCTTTCGAGAGGGTAATGTGCAAGTACTGTATATTCCTGAATAGAGGACTTTGCCACTGGAACCAAAAGTTCGGTACCATATAACATACTTTACCTCTTGTGAATTTGATTCTCTAAGTGTTATTATTTCACTAGTTATTTCATTTGAATTTTCAAGGCTGTCAGTTGGAACATTTAGTTGTTTAATTCTTCTGCTAAATAAGGTGTTGACAAGTTTTCCAAGTATTCTGAAAAGAGGGTTCCACGTAACTCTTAAATTCAAATTATACTGACCGGTCTTCTCGTAAAAATCTTTGACATCTTCTGAAAGTAGGGCGTAGCTTTCCTCAGATAATTCAAGTTCTTCGAAAGAAGATACCAGTCCATGCGAGGTGCTGTTTCTTTCAATTATTAAATTCTCATCCTCAGCAAGCTTTTTCACGAAATCATCAGCAATGAAGCCTAATTTTCCAAATGGCCCCATTAACCATGAGGCGTCTTCAGGCGCAATTTGCTTCCCTGAAATAATCACCCATTGTTGCGTGATCCAGTCTTGAAATTTCTGAAATGGCTGAGCGAAGTTCACTTTATTGAAGTCACTTTTCTGGAATAAAATTTTTGCGTCCCCTCCACGCTCCGTGTTCAGAAATGGGTTTAAACCTCAAGGTGGTAAACTGCCAGTGAAAGTCTTTTCTGTCCCTTTCTTTCATGGCATTTAAGTGACGCCTTGGTAGGTCAACCGAACTTCTGCCATGGACCATTTTTACCATGTCCTTTTGTGTCTTCCATATAGAAAATGTTGAAACAGTTCTTGGCAGTCTTGTGGCTGCTAAAGCCAGAGTCGTCGCTGGGTCATCGCGAACCAGCTTTTCAACCGGCCTTCCCCAACGGACAAATCTTGGTACCTGGAAGAGTTTCATGCGCGCGAGGGTGAAGGCAACTACCGGTGCTTCAGGATCGTCAAGTTCATTACTTTCATTGGGGATTTTGAATTGGTCTATGCTGCCCCATTGTCTTAAAAAGGTCATTCTGATATGCCAACCATCAACCAGGACTTTTCCCACCTTATGTTGCTTCAGAAATCGCTCAATAGCTGATTCATCCTGCCACTGAGCAAAAACAACCAATTGACGTAGTAATATTCGTTTTGTTGAAAAAAGTGGCGAACCCAAAGTCATGCACTGCATGCATTCTGCATGAATCAATCCATCTTCAGGTTTAGGAGGGAACCAGATCGCTTTGAATGCTGTGGCTAAATCTGTCTTGACAAGATGAACAGTAAATATGCTCATATGCAACACAAGTTAGCAAGGCGCACTGATTATATGTAACCGGAAATTTTACTTGATGGACATCTCATCCTGCATTGCTTATTTCCAAACCTGAGCGCGAGCATGTTGCTCGTGCATTCGAGTTTTGAATGGACTAAGCTAAAGCAGGTACTAGTAAAGCTGAGAAAGTACAAATGAATCAGAGAAAAACTGAAGTACTTTTTTCACTAATCAACCAGCAAGATAGACAAGACAACTTCCAACGATCGAGATAAGAATTCCCGCTATTTTGGTCGGTGTCAAGCTTTCACCCAAAAGTTTGTAGGCAAAAAATACACCTAGCACTATACTTAGTAGTCGAAGCGCTCCTACGTAGGACGCCTTGCTCCCCATGAGAGCAATAAGCACTAACATGTAAGAAATAGTGTTGAGGAAGCCAGCCAGAATGGATTTAAGCCTACTTACCCGCCATTCAACCTTTAGTTCTTCTAATGAAATCTTTTTTTTAAGAAACTTACCTAAGACAAAAACTCCGAATAAAGCTCCAATCAACGAGTTATATAGATAGTAGTAGAGAAATGGGTGCACGATCGATACTGAGATCTTATCCCATAATGTATATCCTGCTAGTGCCAAAGCCGCCAGGATTGCATAGATGCTGCCCTTGTTTTGCATGCCTTCCAGGAATCTTTTCCATCCGGTGCTATCAAAGGATTTTACGTGCATGAGCAAAATTCCAATGAGGATAAGCGTAATGGCAATAAATCCTGCGGAATCGATCCTTTCCTCTATGAACAAATAGGCAAGCAACGGAAGAAAAAGTATACTGGATCGTGAAATGGGATAGACCAGAGAGAAGTCCCCGGATTTATATGCTTTGGTAAGAAAGATGTAGTTGAGGAGTCCAAGTGAAGATGCAACGATGATCAGAATGAGGTAATCGCTGTCAAGTTGAGTTGAACTCAAAAAGTAAAGAGCCGGCGCCAGGAAAATGACAACTTCGGCAAGTTTGCTCATCAGTGTGAAGACATACTTGTTTAGCGATGATTTAAGCAGATAATTCCAATAAGCGTGGGTTACACAAGAGATTATTATCAGAACAAATGGGATGGTATCCATTGACACAAATCAATTGGATGCTGTATGGACCGTCAATTTATTTCCATGAAAGTGACCAATGAAGACAATAAAAGAATCCTTATGTAGCTGAAGCCAGCGTTCAGATACCAGCAAGGAGGCCGAAAAAACTCCATTAGGCCAATTGCTTAAAATTCTTCATGTATTCCATCAAATATTCTATTAGCTGGGACAACGGACCAAGACTTATGTTTGGGCTCTACAGCATATGAAAGTCAAATTGTCATCGAGAGCAAAGTCAGTAGAGCCATCCGCCACATCTGGAATGACGGCAAAAGCAGAAGCGCTGAGATCTAAGGGAAAGGAGGTTTTAAGCCTCTCTCATGGTGAGCCTGATTTTAAAACTCCGGACCACATATGTACTGCAGCGAAGCAGGCAATTGATTCTGGAAGTTATTTCAGCTACCCGCCAACAGGTGGCTACCTTGAGCTTAGGAAGGCGATTGCAGAGAAATATGTGATCGAGTATAATGTCGGGTACAGACCTGAAAATGTGGTGGTTTCGAATGGTGCTAAGCAGGCTATTTCAAATCTAATGCTGACCCTGTTGACTGAAGGTGATGAAGTAATTGTCTTAGCACCTTATTGGGTTAGCTATGTAGCTCAAATACGAATTGCTGGCGGCAATCCGGTGATCGTAAAGGGGGACTTAAAAAATGACTTCAAGGTTGATCCCAACCATATTGAAAGAGCAATCAACGGTAAAACGAGAGCAATTATTTTTTCATCCCCAAGTAACCCCACCGGACTTGTATATTCAAGAGAAGAGCTTACTCAACTATCCCAACTAGTTTCTCAATACCCTGATTTGCTTGTTATCGCAGATGAGATCTATGAACACATTAATTATTCGAAGGATCGAGTTTGTTTTGCCTCCCTTCCTGGTATGCTAGATCGAACCATCACTGTGAATGGTTTTAGCAAAGGCTATGCGATGACTGGCTGGCGTGTCGGGTATCTCTGTGCACCTGACCAAATTGCCTCCGAGATAATAAAACTGCAGGGCCACCTATCATCCTCCAATTGCTCCATCTCACAGCAGGCGTCAATTGCAGCCCTGAAACATGACTTGAGGTGCGTGAATGAAATGGTTAGCGAATACGCGAAGCGTAGAGATTTGATTCTATCACTATTAAGTGGGATTGAAGGCATCAAAGTCAACAAGCCCTTAGGAGCCTTTTATGTTTTTCCCGATGTCAGTAGTTACTACGGACTTCAACACCCATTCAAAGTCGAGAATTCGAAAGATATGTGTGAGTTTTTGCTAGCTGAAGCTCATGTTGCGGTTGTTCCAGGCATTTCGTTTGGTGAGGATCGTTGCATACGGATTTCTTACTCCGTTTCTGAGGAAACGCTCCGTGAGGCAATTCGGAGAATAAAGCTGGCACTAAAAAAATTAACCGAGGAGGCGACGGTACAGTAGTTTCAATTATAACAAACCTTAATATGTCACTTATTTACGATTCAAAAAACTTTACGGTCGAAGCAGTCGACAACCCACTGGTCGATCGGAGAGATGGCGGCCACATTGTAATTAATCCGAGGAAACGTGTAGTTGATCTTCAAGCGCTGAAACCACCTCAGGCCATCGAACTAATAAGACTGTTGATGGTGGTTGGACAGGCGATGACCAGGATCTTAAACAAAAATGGAGTCGATATAGGACGGATAAATTATCAGGACAATGGGAATTGGGGAGTTTTTAAGGAGGAAGGTCCATACCAACACTTTCATCTTTTAGGACGAGCCAAGAGTGCCGTGAACCAAAAGTATGGCCAGTCATGTCACTTTCCACATATAGATGATCATCCCGAGCAATATGCGTCCTTGAAACCATTGACTGCAAAGGATGTTAGAGGCATTCGAAATGAGATTGAGCAAATGCTCGCCCAGGAAGAATATTTAGATAAGAATTGGAGACTATATAACTGATCATGAAAATCGAAGCAATATTATTTGATGTAATAGGAACGACGGTGAAAGAGCGTGTTCCGGGAACTATTTCGCTGTGCATGCAATCCGCATTTGAAAACAATGGAGTTGTGGTTGACAAGAGTGTAATTGATCAGAATAGAGGGAAGGATAAAGTTGAAATGATCAATAATGTTCTAGATAGCTGCAACTTTTCGAGGCAGAAGTCGCTTCCGATATTTGAAGATTTTAAGGAGAGAGTGAAGGACAGCTTTAACAATTTTGCGCCAATGGAAAATGTGGTCGAAGTTTTTGATACAGTAAAAAGAAACGGAATAAAGTTGGGTATTGGAAGTGGTTTACCTAAAGACCTGTTTGATGAGCTCCTCTTGTATTTACAGTGGGGAAAGGAGACGTTTCATTACATCGGAGTTTCAAGTGAGTTAGGTAAAACAAGACCTGATCCTGCTATGATACTTGATATGATCAAATCTTTAAAATTGCAGGGGGGCTCCAATTTCCTCAAGGTTGGAGACACTGTTGCTGACGTCATGGAAGGGAAAAATGCAGATGTAAAAACAGCCGCAGTTCTGTCTGGCACCCAGACTGCAAGTAAACTTTCCGAGGCGAATCCTGATTATCTTCTCGACAAGATCGAAGAGGTGTTGACATTGATGAAGTACTAGCTCAAGTTTTTCATCAATCAGTAGGTTGCAGGAGTTGAATTTTTTCAACGAATCTTTGCAATGGTTTTGGTGTAGTCTCTGATTTCAGTGTTGCAACATACCACCTTCTTTTGAGTCCTCCTTTTCCAAGTTTTATAGGAATAATTTCAGTTCGATTGAGATACGGCTTCACTAACCACCTTGCCATAACCGCAATTCCCAGGCCCTCTCTGACCATTTCGATCACAGTCTCCGTCAATTGAATGTACAATATCTTTTTTGGTGTCACCTTTTTCGGCTTTAGAAATTGATCATAGAAAACACTCCTCTTCAAATGCTCAGAATGTGTTATATATGTCACGTTCTTAAAGTCATCCGCCGAAAGATATTTTCTGTGCGCAAGAGGATGATCAGATGGTACCAATGCAACCACGTCATCAGCAAATAAATTTGCATAGGTGATATTATTATCTTGAGCCTTGCGACAAACAATTGCTATGTCTACTTGACCATTGAGCAAGAGCTCATCTGGAGATCTTGTTCCTGTTGATCTTAATCTGAA
Organism: Cyclobacteriaceae bacterium; assembly: GCA_028285685.1. GTDB lineage: Bacteria > Bacteroidota > Bacteroidia > Cytophagales > Cyclobacteriaceae > Ekhidna. The sequence goes on from JANQOR010000023.1 coordinate 269,022, forward strand.
TTCCACATTTGGATACTCTCTCTGATGCTGTTTTAAGATTTTTGGTAGCCAGTGGAAGCACGTATTGCTCTCTGCAATAAGTCTGATGGTTCCAACTTCTCCCTTCAGCTGAGTTTCAATTTCTCTAGAAAATCCTTCTACTTCTCCCAGAATTCTATTGGAATATGATAGCATCAATTCCCCGGTTTCTGTCAGGATCAGCTTTTTGTTGACCCGATTGAAAACCTTTGTGCCCAGCTGTGTTTCTATTTCCTTTAGCTGATAGCTGAGTGCCGGTTGAGTGAGAAACAGTTTTTCCGAGGCTTTTGCCAAAGTCCCTTCTTTGGCAATTACGGATACAAGCTTGAAGTATTTCAATTCTAAATACATAAAACGGTTATAGTCGTATAAGCGGATGCTGTGAGGCTGTTACATAAGCGAATCAAATTAACGATAATTTGACATTTGAAATGAATGCTTCAAATAAGTAGAAATAGCCAGTCGAACTGTTACTATCCCTGATTGGGTTCCGAAGTGTAAAATTCGATTTTCAGTCCATCCGGATCATCGATCGAGAGGTTCTTGATCCCAATTCTATCTCTGTATTTTTTAAGTTCAACCCTACCCATGTCAAACCCGATATGTTCTACTCCAATTCTATATTTTGGATTCGAGTAGATGGACAAATGAATTGGAGGTTGATCAATGATCCAGTCCAATTGATCATGCGTCATTCTGTTTGGGGTTCGTCCTAGCAACTCGCTGTAGAATTTTCTTCCTTCTTCAAAGTCTGACACGTTTATTGCCACGTGAACTCTTGTTGTATTCTTCATTCTCACAAAGTAGAATTTTACGGTAACATAATCTGAAAGAATGCATGAATTAACTAAATGCATTGCATAAGGAAAATTGATGATGCTTTTACGACTTCTCAGTCCATCTTTAACGTACAAGCATTTCATAGAAATTGATCAATAACTAAAGGACAAAAACCAAAGGAATCAAGGAGATGAAGACTATTCAAGATGAAGACTATTCAAATTATTCAAATACTATTTATCGTAGTTGCCATTCTTGGGTGCTCAGATAATGAAGTCATTACGGCGGTTAATATTCGGCTAGCAAATGCAAGTGATGTAGACTTTAGAGATATGACCTTTAATGGTGAGGATTTTGGAGATTTAGCTCCTGGAGAAAAATCTGAATACAGAGCGTTTGAACGTTCATATAGTTATGGTTCTGTGAGCATAATAATCGAAGGGGAGAGGTTTGGTTGGCAGCCAAATGACTTTGTGGGAGAAGAACTGCTGGCAACTGGAGATTACACATTTGAGTACAGCTTTGATCCCGTTACACGGATTTTGACAGATAAACTAGTGAGGGATTAAATTGTGAGTAAAGATTACTTTTCAAATTTTCCCTTCAAACCCAACTATGTTGAGATTGATGGCTATAAGATTCATTACGTGGAGGAGGGGAGTGGAAAGCCCATTCTTTTGATACATGGAAACCCCACTTCCAGCTACTTGTGGAGGAATATCATTCCTGACTTAGTGAAGCGTACGGATCGAAGAGTGATAGCCATGGATTTGCTCGGGTTTGGTTATTCAGATAAACCTGACAAACCGTACACCATACATAAGCACTTTTCCATTCTGAAGGGATTTATTGAAACCTTAGAGCTGAAGGAACTTACAATTGTTGGACACGACTGGGGGGGACCACTTTCAGTCAAATACACGATTGATTATAAAGTCAATGTAGCTGCGATTGTGGTGATGGATACATTCCTGTGGAATTTATCATGGGATGATTTCCCCAAAAGAATAAAGGTACCATTCAAGATGATGCGAAGCTGGTTTGGATTCATTATGATTCAAGTGATGAATGGATTTCTCAACTCATTTCTGCCAGAGAATATTCACAGCAAGAGCAAGATCACAAAGGATCTGATGACCAATTATAAAAGACCCTTCCCTACAGTATCCTCAAGGAGGGCTATCCGAGAATTTCCGAAGTTGATTCCTGTTAATGGTAAGCCTGAATTCAGTAAGGATTTCTTCTCCGACATTGAGGAGAATATTCATCAAGTGGATATTCCATTTAAGATGCTGATAGCTCAACCAGGAATGGGAGAGTTTGATATGGACAGGGTGAAATCACTTGAAGATCGTCTTGCCCAATTTTCATATGAGTTTGTTACCTCCTCAGGACACTATATGCAGGAGGACCATCCAAAAAAGGTATCTGAAATTATTTCGAGGTTAGTCACTGGATGTTAAATTCAGAATTCTTTGACTTTATCAAAAACCAGGCGCTCTGGTTCTTAAGATTTCCCGCTAGCACGAGCATGTTGCTCGTGCTTCAAGTTTAAGGCGGGGAGGAGCTACAAGTTCGCACTTTCATAGATTAGTAAGAGACACCCTAACCAGCCTTAAAGATCCTAGTCGGTTGAAATTAACCACGATTCAAGATTGATAAACAAATCACTCGGGGTGGACCCCGTTGTGACATCAACCAGTTCGTGATCAGCATTTTCATAAAAGTGAATGACAAAATTGGATTTTCGCATATCCTCAACAAGTTGCTGATCGTACTGCGTGGGATGGCTGACGTCCTTACCTCCGTAAATGAAAAGTATTGGGACAGTAGTTTCCCGAAGGATAGGTGCTGGATCGAATCCAGGTTCACCATCATACTGCTGCATCATCTGATTCGCTTCTTCAACTGAGTAATTGTTGTTTTCCAAGATTTCCTCGTAGTAATGCTCAACTCCGGTAGATACTGCACCGCCGCTTGTTAGTACCATTGAGGCTAGTTCTGTTCTCATTTGCTCATATACCAAACAGTTGACCCAAGTTCCTTGGCTAGATCCAAACAAAGTAATTTTGTCCGAGCGAATGTCAATGTGCTCCTTTAGTAGCTCGACTATTCCGATAACATCCTCAGCCCTAGCTGCTAGAAAGTCAAATGGATTCTTGATAGTCTCCACTGGGTAGGTTCCGGTAGATCCGCCTAATCCTCTCTTATCGTAGGTGTAGAGGGCATAACCCATGGAGTTGAATACAGGGACAAAAGGTTCAACACTTTCCCTGGTATCGGTACCGGAGCCGGGGACAATAATCAAAACAGGAAAAGGGCCTTGACCATCCGGCAAGAACAGTTCTCCTTCTATGGAAGCTTCACCCGACACAGTAGTAAACACACCGGCACCTGAGATTAGATCAGAAGCGTCATCGTTACATGCTGCCAAAAGAAGTAGAACAAGAGGTAGGAGTAGTTTTAAATGTTTCATAAGTGTGGTTTATTGCGAAGTGGTGCTAGTTATTTATAGTGATTTCTGGTCAGTTCTAGAATATCCCACATCTTCTCCTTCGTATCGTTTCCCCCGTTCGTCAGAATGATTACCTCAAGGTCAAGGTCCGGATTAATAGATAAAACGGTTTGATATCCGTCAAAACCACCGGAATGCCAGAAATCATTGGGATCAGTAATAAAGCCTGTGTGCCAGTAGGTTCCAGTGCCTGTGAGCCAACCCAACCCATAGTCTGTTTCGATATTGGGGACTGAGCCTCTTGATTGCGTCATCACATCGAGTGTTTCCTGGCTAACTATTTCATTCCCTAACAACGACTCTACAAATAGCATCATATCTGATGCAGTGCTTACTACTCCGCTTGCACCATAGATTAGCGAGTTAAAACCAAGAACATTAAGATTGTTGCCCAGTGAAAGTGCGTAGTTTTCGCCATTATCTCCGAGGTGTTCATCTTCTGATATAACGAAGGTGTTATTCATCCCAGCTGGATGGAAAATGTGTTGATCCAAATATTCTGGTAAAGAAGATCCTGTGACCTTCTCAACAACTAGGGCTAGTAAAACATAGCCGGTGTTTGAGTATCTACCCATTGTTCCGGGTTCAAATACCAGGTTCTCAAATCCAGAACTTGGGCTGCTGATGAAGTCCAAAGCGTCTTGCATATTCAAATCATTCAAGGCAGCTAAATCTGAATTGTCATCTATGTAGTCGAGCAGGCCAGATCGATGTGACAAAAGGTGATCAATAGTTATTTCTTCAAAGCTCGCCGGCAGTTCCGGATAGAAGGTTAGTAGCTTATCGCTAAGGTTAAGTTCTCCTTCTTCGACTAGTTGCATAATTGCAATTGCGGTAATCGGTTTGCTGATCGATCCGGTTCTAAATTGAGTATTTGAGTTGATCGTTTGATCAACATCGAATCTTGCAATACCCGCATTGCCCTGATAGATAACCTGACCATCTCTTCTCACCGCAATGCTCAGCCCGGGCTGGTCTGCCGATTGGTTGAGATCAAGATATTCATCGATTTTACTCTCGAGAGTCCCGGGAGTCACGACGGTATCATCATCACTACACGATAGAAACGTGAAGAGGAGAACTGCGAACGCTGTTCTATAAATGATTAAATTTTTCATTTCGATTTAAATTTTGCTTTAGAATTAGGTAGAAGAGCCAAGTGATCTGGACCAAGAAAGAGTGTCAGTTGCTTCGTTAGAATTTCACACTATATCCGATGCTTACATTGATGATGAGAGGCGTGTTCCCGACACCTATATTCAGAACCTTGTGTTCTTCCTGCCGTCCTGTGATTGAGTTATTATAGGTAAAGCCACCATCAATAGAATCCGACACGTTAGGCCACCATCTTACACTTGGTGCAATGGTCAGCCCTTTGAGTAAGTTGTCTTTGGATTTAAAAGGCAACCAGTTTACATATGCGCCTAACCCGAGGGTAAAGGTGTTGTATGCTGAAATCAGGTTGGCGGAGTTCTGCGTATCTCCACCATAGTAGATTTCAAACCTATGCCACTTCGGTTCTGCTCTTACATTGAACCAGTCGTTGAATCGATATCCAATACCAAATCCTGTGGAATAAGGAATATGGGCCGCCAGACCTTGATCTTTAGCATCTCCGGAAAGGAGATCATTGTCTAGATCCAGGGACATACCATGCGAATAGTCAAAGGCGAATCGTTTCCAAAATAGATTTCCTTCTATGTTGAAACCGTCTATTAATAATTGACTGGTACCGAAAACGATACTTATTCGGTCTTCTAGTTCTTTGTCAGACTGTGCGCATAACTGTGCAGAGATGAATAAAACTACTGCTGCTAATAGGGTTTTTTTCATGATCGTAGAATTTTGAATTTCGATTCAAATCACTACAACCGGGAAGACCTAATCGACTCATACGCTGATTTGAGTCCTATTAATCAGAACTTGAGACTCATTATGCAAGCATGCGTTGCTGATACTCTTTAGGAGTTTCTCCGATCTGCTTTTTGAAAACACGATTGAGAGAGGCTTTGGAATTGAAGCCACTTTCTAAACCAAGGGCTAGAATAGTATATCGCCTTTTGTCAGGATCCGCTAACTGCCTTTGAAAATATTCAAGACGATAGTCGTTGACGAAATCATAAAAAGACTTGTCAGCTGTCTCATTTATGGCCTGAGAAATGTTGTGGTTGGTGACGCCTAGCTGCTTGGCGACGTCCTGAACTTTTAGTTCCGGATTATGGTAGATCTTCTCATTTTCAAAGAGTTCCTCAACTTTCTTGAAAACCTCTTGCGAGCGCTCTTTGGTAAGTGATGACGTGGCATATTTTGATTGCTTTTCTGTGTTTGGGGTTGTTTCAGAGAAGTTAGCAGGAGAATACTGCCGTACTGCATGATATATCATCCATATCAAAGCTAGAAAAAGAGCGACTGTGATAAAAAGAAAAACAGTCTCAATGTCATTGATGATTCCAAGATTCAGAGAAATCAGTGCCGTAAAGGACGAAGAATAAGAGATGATAGCCACCCACAGAAAATATTTGAACCAGCTGAGATCAACACGTTCTAGATTAGAGTAGTAGTCCTTAATCTTAGACTGATACGCTCGCAGTTTGCCCAAGAACCAAATCAGAACCGAAATCATATAAATGTGAAGTCCCTGGTAAAACAATTGATATCGCATGGGAGGCACTTCAAAAATTGCCCTTATTTCAGTAGTGTTATAGTTGTTCCATAAGTAGACATCACCTAGTACAAACAGGAAGAAGACAAAATGGAAGGAGAGTAGCCACCACCAGGACCTGTTAAGTCGCTGATCACTTGATGTCAGGAGCAATCCATAAAACAGAATGGGAGCGAAAGGAAGATAACTTGCTATGTTAAGAAGAGCAAAGCTTTTATGGGTCAGGGATAGATTTGCCCAATAAGCAGACATTACAAATAGGGCGATAGCTAAGATGATGCTTAGAAGAAAGTAGTCCGAGATTCTTTTGCCAGCCTTTACAAGCACCGCCAGCGAAAGCACCAGGAGCAGGGTTAGTATGGCGATGTTGATGAAAGACATTGTTTAAATCTACTAAGTCAAACCTGGAGATTCAATGTCTTTTAAGGGATTAAAAAGTCTGAGGTTTAAGGTTGAACCTTTTACAGAATAGATTAATTAGTCATTGGGATGAGATTTCAAGGTCCCTACCTTACAATCTCGTTTGCCAGTTCGTCCGATACCAATTGCCACGGAGTGGGTGGCAGGTGCATGGCAAAAACTGTTTCCACCTCAAGATCATACTTATCGACAACCGACTTTACTTCAGATAGGTATTGAAGGGAAAAAAACCTGCCCGTTTTCTTGCTTCCTCTCTGTATTAGATCACTTGCGTAAAGCACTTTCTGTATGGGGAAGTAGATGGAAATCATTCGTTCACCTCCCTCTCCATTAATCGGAATCAACTGAATAGGCACGTGCTTGTCGTCAACTTTTATCGCTTTACTGATCAACTGAAATCTAGGCTCTTTCTTAAGCGTATGTTGGAGGTCGGGGAGGAGGGAATGATCTGCAATAGAGATTTTCCGGATGATTTCCTCATTGAGAGAAAAACCGTAAATAGGAATTTCTCTGGAAATGAATGCGCGAATACCGCCAACATGAGGCCATGCATCCGAAGTGGTAATGACACCTTTGATTTTTTTATCAGGATACGTCTTTTTAATCCAATCCAAATGCTTCGCATTATAGCCAGATGATATTGGAGCTTCAATTACGAATATTCCGTCATCCTGAACAATCGTTCCTACGTTCCACATCCCAGGAATCATATGAATGCCCTTCGCAACTTCTATTATCATATCAGCTGGAAATGCTATTTCATTCACCAACTGATTGGGGCCGGAAGGAAGAGCTTTGATTGAGTCAGGGATGGCAAAGTGTTGGTTGTCTTCAGCGGTTTGAAATTCGATACTTAAATGCGTTGTTGAGAGGTAAGGTTTATCAAGTTTATAGACATCCCATTGCGCCGGAAATCTGAGCCCTCCCTTATACAACCAGTACAAAGAATACTTGATGGTTGTCCAAAATTTTCCCCAGGGATAATCGTACAAACTATATGGTTGAAAACTCTCAATTCTGGCCTCGGTGATCATCTTCGTATGTTGATTGATATAGAGGAAATGCTCGAGACTGTCTTTTGAGAAGGAAATGACGCTATGAGGAGTGCCGTTCAAAATGGAGTCCCTTTCCAACTTCAAATTACTCTTCAAAGCGATGAAAAGTAGATAGTCAGGTGCATACCTGAATTTTTCATCGTAGAGATTTTTGAAAAATGCTGGCATTGGAATTGCCCGTGCACCAAAAACCACCATCGCATTGTTTTCATTGATGACCGCTGAGGTCTTAGAGACACCTCCTGATGCAAATTGATAGGCAGTAGTTTGATATGAACCTTTATTTGAGTGTACAGACCGAATTTCTTCAGTGATCTCGTAAGAAGTAATAAAAGGTCCATCAGGACTTTCTGATTGTTCAAGCCAATACTTATGACCTGCAAGTGATGACTTGATAGCTTTAATTCCCTTCCATTTTTCAATACCACCCATTTCTTGGATGGTTGAGTTGATGATTTCTCTGGCACTTTGTGCAGAGCTGATGAGTGCAAGAACCATGAGAATATTGGTGAGCAGGAGTTTTTTCATGCAGACCAATTACCATGATTCCCCTTTAATTTTTATCGTTAATCGAAGGATGAATAACGAAAATCTAAAAATTCACCAATTGAGCACGTCTGCTGATAGTTACCGATCAAATCAGGTCAAGTATCGATTATGTTCGACAAGTGGCACTAGAGATACACTAGTTTTATTGCTATGAATTTTCATTTTCTGAGGAATCGTATTTTTTGGTTGAATGTATCGTTTTGGGTAATCTTCTTCATTTATAAATTCTACGACTACACGGTCTACATGAGTGCGGAGAGAGCTTTTCTGCAGATCGGATTACCAATGTTCTTCCATATTTTGATCAGCTACGCACATTACTTTTTTATCCTGCCAGAATTGCTCAGAGAAAAAAAACTTCTCCCGTATTTAATCAAGTTGATACCGACGCTGGCGGTAGTTATGTTCTTTAGCATCATTGCGGAAAATGAAATTTTAGCTCGATACTCCAGCTCAGATTACTATGACTCTGTTGGATACGTACGATTAGTTAGCGCTCTTTGGGATCATCTCAGCTTTATGATATTCACTGGCATGATCAAATTTGCTGTTGACTGGTTTGAGTTGGAAAACCGGAAGAAGGAGCTTGAGAACCAAAAGCTAAATGCTGAGCTTAAGTTTTTAAAGGCACAAGTGAATCCTCATTTCTTGTTCAACACGCTGCACAATCTAAATTACCTGACTCAGGCCAAAAAAGATGAAGCCACGGAAGTGGTCATAAAGCTGTCGAATATTATGCGTTACATGCTTCAGGAATCTGACAAAAAGCTTGTTCCTATGAGTAGAGAAATTGAATATGTCAAAGATTACCTCGATCTGGAAAAAATCAGGTTGAATAATGAATTCCAGATGGATTTTGATACCGAGGGACTAGATGAATCGATTGAAATTGCACCATTATTATTGATACCATTTATTGAGAACGCCTTTAAGCATGGAATCAAAGACAAAAATCCGGAAAGTTGGCTGAGTTTTAGCATGCGATCGGACGCACAGGAGATTCAAATGAAAGTAGAAAACAGCATTTCTGAACCCAATGAAAAAGTCAATAGTCATGCTGGCTTTGGCCTTTCTAATGTTAAAAAACGATTGGAATTAAGTTATCCCAAGCGCCATTCGTTAGATATTCAAAGCAAAGACCAGGTGTTTTCAGTGAACCTAACACTTAAACGATCTTAATGATAAGTGGTGTAATAATTGACGATGAGCCAATGGCTCGCAACCTACTTCAAGACTACTGCAAAAGAATTCCTGAGGTTAAAATCCTTGCCGAATTTTCCAATGGCGTCACTGCACTTGATTTTCTTAAAAGAGAGAAGGTCGACTTGATCTTTTTGGATATTCAAATGCCGGATTTGACTGGTCTTGATTTAATAAAAATTGTGGATGGTCGATCGAGGATTATTCTGACCACAGCCTTTCCGGATTATGCGTTGGATGGATTTGAATTAGATGTCATCGATTACCTGCTCAAGCCGTTTGACTTTACGCGCTTTTTGAAAGCTTTCAATAAGGCCTCAAACCTTCTAAAGAGTAACAGTAAGGACGACACCACCAGTGATTACCTTTTTATCAAAGATGGACGAGATCTGATGAAGATAACATACAAAGATCTCTTGTATATAAAAGGAGCTGGGGATTATGTCAATTTTTGTTTGGAGCACAAAAACATCATGACTCTCATGACCATGAAAGAACTTGAGTCGGAGTTACCCCAAAATATGTTTGTGAGAATTCACCAATCCTTCATTGTGAACAAAGATTGGATACAGAGAGTGTCGGGAGATAAGGTAGAAATCGCTGGTCAGTTTATACCTATTAGTCGAACATACAAAAAATCGTTTTCTGAGTTTATTGGGAGAAAATGATTCAGCAACTGGTAGAGTATGGAGATAAGACTTTTTACAATGACCAATTTTACTCTAGGTATCAAACCAATTTTTCCCTGCTTATGGAAAAAAAGTTTCATAGTTATGAAACCAGCAATCGACTACCCACTTTTGGGTATTTTTCTGAAAAATCAGCCAAAACTCTTGCGAATCAGCTATTGCGTTACCTATCATTGATCTCCGCCACGGATTAATCCGCCCTTAAAAGATCACCACTTGTAGTTTTTAACTACAATTTTGTCGGCATAGCCTCGTAAAACCCTGCTTGAGACGAGTAGGGTTTTTGTTTCACAAAACGAGGACTTGTAAGCAATGGCAATTGTTTGTGTATGACGAAAGACCTAAACAAGTCGAGGATTCAAGCTGTGAGGACCGACAACTACAAAACTCCATGACCCGTACTACTAACTGAGGTTAGATTTCGTCCCTCTTGTCATTAACACCTATAAAATGAAGAACTTATTCATTGTCCTCCACCTTGTCTTATCCTCCACGGGACTCATTCCAGCCAGAGCGCAAAGTAGAAACCAACCTTCTAAGCTCCATATGTATGTATTCGATGTTGGGGACATAAAAGTATTTGATATTTCCAACTGGAGTCCAGGTGTGGATGTTGGGAAAAGTTCGAAGTTTGCTTGTCCAGCATATCTAATCAGACATCCCAAAGGTGATCTGATGTGGGATACTGGCCTTTCAGATGATTTAGCAAACTCTCCGGAAGGAACCACCAACTCGCTCTTTACCGCGAAGTTGCCTAGAAAACTGTCAGAACAGTTGCAGGAGATAGGTGTAGATCCAAGAGGCGTGGATTATCTGGCAGTATCTCACCGGCACAGCGATCACATAGGTAATGCTAACTTATTTCTGAATGCTACATTGATCGTGCAACAGGAAGAATATACCGCCTTGTTCGAAGGAGACAAAGTTTTATCGTTAGTGGATTCCTTGAAATCAAATAAAGCAATAAAACTCACAGGAGACCTGGATGTATTCGGAGATGGCACGGTAATCATCAAACGAGCTCCGGGACATACAGCAGGTCACCAGACACTTTTCGTAGACTTACCTGAAACAGGCCCCGTCGTATTGTCAGGAGACTTGTATCATTTTGCCAAAAATCGAAGGATAGGAGGAGTTCCATCATTTAACTATAACAAAGAAATGACGCTTAGGTCGATGGAATTAATGGAGGAATTTATTAAGAATAAAGGTGCAATACTTTGGATTCAGCACGACCCAGACCAAAAGAAGACCATTCCTTTATCACCCAACATAGTTAGGTAGGGTTAAGGACGTGACGGATGGGCCGTCTATCTATTAAAAGCCATTTTAACTTAAAAGGCGCTAGGCTACCCTTTTTATTTTAAATCATTCACTGAGTTTGATACCATTAACTTTGATTGAAATGTACAGGTTAACGCATGAGAGCTAACTCTGCAGTTTAATCAATCGGCTATGTATTAAAACAAAGTCTCCAAACCCTACGTCATCTAGAAGACGAAAAAGCCTGAAGAGTAGACCCTTGAAAGATGATTTGATATCTTGGTAGATTATTTATCGAACAAGAAAACAAACATGAAAAAATTCACTTTACTATCATTGCTATGTACGCTGATCATTGGTGCCACATATGCACAAGAGTTCCCGAAAGTAGATGCCAGCCCTATGGATGCTGCATACTTTCCGCCAAGAGCGGCTTTCAGGGGATTTGCTAAAACTGAGGAAGAGAAAAAAGCCCAGATTCCTAAAATCAAAGTCGTTTACTCAAGACCACAGAAAAAGGGAAGAACCATCTTCGGTGACTTGCAGAAGTATGGGGAGATGTGGCGAGTTGGAGCTAATGAATCTACTCAAATCACTTTCTTCGGTGACGCAACGGTGGGAGGGACCACCTTAAAGGCAGGGCGTTATACGCTTTATGCAATTCCAAACGAATCTGAATGGGAAATATTTGTCAGCAGTGATTTAGATGGATGGGGTCATTTTGGATTTAAGAAAGACGAAAGCACTGTTGCAAGTGTTAAAGTTCCGACGGAAAAGACTTCTTCTACTGTTGAGGCACTTGGAATTTTCTTTGAAGAATCTGACAATGGTGCCAATATGATCATTGGTTGGGAGGACACCATGGTCAGAGTTCCTATTGGAATTTGAGCATTATCTGTGAATTGAAAATATTAAGGCCTCGGTACGCATCCAGGCCTTTTTTATTGAGTTATTCCCTAAGCTAACTCAGACATATTGTTCATCTATCAAGTTTAATGGCGTACTACTATTTCGTTTTAGACAGTTTCCACCACGTAAAGCCGAGACGATTATCGGAGTAATTTTGGATGGTGGTAACCATGCCATAGTCTCCGTTTGATAATTGCATGATTGGGAAGTATTCACCACCATCTCCTAAATCATCACCACCTCTCCGCATCTTGATGTCCGTAAGCGTTAGTGGCTCAAGCTCTGAGAGATAGGCTTGTTCCCCTTGGATAATAGCTATCCCGGCGTGGTGGGTGAGCTCGTTTCCATTGCCTGAGATCCAGGTACAGCTTATCTCACCGTTAGCCACGTTCAAATAAGGGTAATAGATAAGCTTTTGGGAATGGGTGAGGGGAAATGTCTTCCAATCCTTTCCGTCGTTGTATGATACACTGAGATTCAGCTGCTTGCCCTCACTCCAGAGGTAATACAAATTCCCTTTTTCATCCCATTCAATTGGCTCCACCCAGCGAGGGGTACCTTGACCGAATACGCTGCTCCAATCTCTTTCACCAGGCAGCTCTACTTCATTCCAGGTAGAGCCGTAATCCATACTTAGGATGAGTAGGTCCAACCCTTCATCAAATACAAATCCTGATGCGGAAGACGGACTTACCCTCACAGCAATTTTGCCATTTGGACCCGCAGCCAAGTGACTGGAACCACCTTTCGAAGAGATCGCCCGTCGCTGACTCCAGGTTTTTCCTAGGTCATTGCTTGATACGTAGTGAACACCTTTGCCATCGTTCCAGATCACATGAGCTGATCCATCAGAGGCAATTTCGATCCAGGGTCTGTCGTCATAGTCATTCTGTGACAGGTACGTCCACTCCCAACTGGATCCTTCATCTTGACTGATGCCTACAGCTATGTGTTCGCCCTTCATCGACGACCAATCAAATCCGGTAGTGTCTGCTGGAACGGTTGTGTAGCGCATGGTCAGAAAATAGATATTCCCTTCCTCATCGATCACAAGGTCTACGTCGGAGTTACCGTCGGCTCCTTGGTCTTTGGATCCAACATCCACGGTTGTCCAGGTTTTGCCGGAATCTGTACTTTTCCAAAGCTGTGGACTTTCAGTGGTATTCTTATACCCGGTCACGTACAAGTCACCATTGGGATGTTCAGCTAACATGGGCTCCCTTGCCAGGCTCCCGAGCTGATCTACTTTTTCTTCGATAATTAGTTTTTCTTCGAAGGCTTGCTCCGGTGTGCAGCCAACGCAAATAGCCAACAGAAGTAAGAGGTGAGCAATTTGTTTCATTTCGCAAGATTTTTGAGTGGTATAAACCAATGGTTTGTCCCTTAAGTTATTCAATATGTTGAATTACAGCATCTAAGGTCCGACGGACAGAAAATTAGAATTCAAGGTCAAAGTAATCTTCGAGTAACTCTCTCAACTTGCCACGTGTGGATCCCCCTCGCGACTGGGTAAAATATAAAACTGACAATCCGCTATCCCGATCTGCCATTACCCAGGTACCATCAGAGCCGCCGTGCCCAAACACAGCGGATTTCGAGTTTTTATCATCATCGTATGAATAAAGACTCCATTGAAAACCATAGGAATCATTCACAGCCGATCCCTGCAGAGCTTCTTTGATTGTTTCTTCTTTCAAATAACGCTTACCCTCAAATGTCCCGCCATTTGCCCACATCCTTAGAAATTTGCTATAATCCGAAATAGTTGAGTACATGCCTCCGCTCCCGCGAAAAAAGTGATGAGTCTGCGGCTGTGAATTCGACCAATATCTTCGAAAACCACCGCCCCTCAATCTGTACGTACAACTGATCTTATTGCGGTCCGGGTAGTCATTGGGTAGGTTACATAGGGTATGTGACATGCCAAGCGGTTCAATGATCCGTTGCCGGATAAAATCCTCTACCGGCATTCCGGCAACTTTGGCAACAAGGTGCGCTAAGGTAGATGTGCCTGGATCACTATACCGATATTTAGTGCCTGGCGTATAAACAGGACCCAGTTCACCCACTCTGTCTACATACTCCTCGAGGTTTTTAAAGTCTCTGGATGACCGCACATACCCTTCATATCCCAGGTCCTCAATCCCACTCGTATGCGTTAGCAGCTGACGGATCGTAATCGCCCCAGATGATGAATTAGCGAAACTTGGTAAATAAGTTGAAACCGGCTTGTCAATGGCTATTTTACCCTCCTCGGCCAACATTAGTATGCAGGTACCGACGATTGGTTTTGTCATTGATCGAATCCGGCAAATGGTATTTTTTTGAAAGGGGATATTTTCTTCCCTGTTCATCCACCCGACGGTGTGGTGTATTAACGTATCACCAGATTTCAGGATGAGAAGTTCACCTCCAACGAGGTCTTCATCTTCCCACCATGTCTCCATACTTTTCCTTAACTCCGCCTTTTCTTCATCCGTCAGAAGAATCTCTGCATTCAGTTGTTGACCACTTGTGGAAGCACAACATATTGAACAAAGGACTAATATGAAGCCGTAAACGTTTACTCTCACGGATATTAATTTAATGAAAAGAGGACAAATGAAGAGACATAGCAAATCATCATCTAATTAAATTGTGAATGTTGATTTTGTAAATTAGAGCAATGAAGATGGTCGCTCTTCTTACTAAGCTTATTGCCCTCACGGTGGGCTCAATACTGATCCTTAGTTTTATCACCTTTTTGATTATTCCATCGGAATTTTCAAATAATGGATACATTAGAATAGCAAATTCCCTGGACCTGTTTGTTTACATAATGTTTCTTGCCGGCTGGGTTTTTTGGCGTTTACACTTTTGTATCATTTTTTCATATCAAGACTTAGACTTTTCCGTGACAACAGAAGCTTCAGGATTTCAAGCCTGGTTGTTTTGAGCTTTCTAATTACTATTGGATTAACTGTACTGGATGGAGGTCTGAAAAATGACATTGAGCTCTTCTCAACCCTTTTCTTCAAATATTCAGCAGTCCTCACAACAACAGGCTGTGTCTACTATTATTTTCACAGGACCTTGTTTAAACGAGGAACTGGAAAATGATAAGTTTTCTCTTCCTTGGGATCACCGCAGTTGATATGCAAATGAAAAACTGTCGAATGATCGCTCTATTACCTGTCTATAGATGCAGAAATACAAACAAGTTCCAGTTAGTGAACAGGAACTATGCTCATTTTAAAGCAACCGCCTCAAGGAAATAGTCATAATCCTGATTGACACGTTGGGCATACTGAATTGCAACGGAGGACACAAATTTGCAGAAGTCCTTTTCTTGACCCTTGGTAAGTTCCTTCATTTTTTTTGGCATTTCGTGAGCCTCACCATTTAGAATAAAACTGGCTCTCTTATGCCGACAAGCTAAGATCGTTCCCCATATTTCTGCCATAAAGCAAAGAGCCTCTGCCGTATCGAGCTTTTGGGTGGGAAAATCTGATTTGTAGGGCGATCGCTCCTTCACTGAAAATTCTTTTTCTCCCAGGCTCAACCAGCCTAAATATTTGTCCGGGTGCTCAGCCAAAGCAAATGTTGCAATAGCATGTCTTTCACCTTCATGTGGATACAACCGATCATACTCTTCTTTCTCACTTTTATTCATGTGCCGGTAGAGAGGAGGTTTTCCTTGCTCTTTTACATCCAGAATTACATCGTCATCATGAGCATCCGTATCTCCTTCTATAAGTATATAGTAACGATCTGAACCCAAAGAACCCGTTCCCGATTTGACTCTCCTCGAAATGTCTTTGATCTGAAAATGTGTAGGCGCATCGCCAAACTCAAAGTTGATGCTTGATTGATAGTTTGTGAATGCCTCAGAAATAGTTTCAAATTCGTCATTTCCGAGTGCTGCTAGGCGATCGTTTGCTAAATCAAATTTTCGTTCTCCGTTTTCAGCCACCGTCCATTTATTAAGCATTTTGAGGCGACTCTTTTTCTTTTCTACCTTTTTCAAGAAGCGCTTCAGCAGTTTTTTGGAAGTCTTCCGTGTGTAGTGAACCTCTTCATCTGCTTCACCAGGTTTGTAAGAAATAATCTCTTTCAGATAAGATTCAGCAAAAGTCTTTAACGCTTTTTTTTCGGCTACTTCACCAAAGACACCATTCTCCCGGCAATCAAGCAAGATGCTGATGGCCATTCGCCAGAGATCAAATTGATAATCAGCTACAATCGAATCATCAAAATCATCCATGCAAAAGATTGCTTCTCCATGGTGGTTGGAGTATGCACCATAGTTGTAGATGTGTGCGTCACCGTTTATCCAGGTCAAAGTTTCAGCAGTCCCTCCGAAAAAACTAATCCGCCAATCATTGTAAAAGTCTTCCCAGTAAAGGTGATTGGAGCCACGATAAAAGGCATAGGGTGAAGCAGCCATCTTTTCAAATTTCTGTGTACGGTGCTCACTCGCTATGTCCTGATTGTTGATGCTCAGTTCATGACGGATTTGTTCAAAGCGATTATGGAGGAGAAGCTTTCGTGTAGGCATAAAAGTAAGTTAGGTTCGGACAGTGTAACCCACTTCATAGTCGACTTGATAGCATAGAAGCAGTGATGTGGGTTGAACACAATTTAAGCTATTTTCCGACTCTGATCAAACGTTTTCATCAAACGAAACAAAGTAGATTTCCTCATATCTGTCTTAAGAACAGTAGACTTTCCTGATGTTCAAATCTCCTTTTCCGTTTCTAGTATTTGTACCACTACTCATTCATCAGAGATTCTTGCACTTGTCTTCCAAAATGAAAATTATGCAACCAATTTGATTTCTTTCACGTTTTCTACAACAAATAGAAATCCAACCAGGAATCCAATAGAAAAGAAGGTATTTATAAGACTAAAAAGTATTATGGAATCAAGTAGGAAACTCATTTTTGTTCATTGTCTCCTTGTTTTTTTATCAGTGAAACTTTGCGCTCAATCGGCAAGCGAGCAGTCCCCCTTTTCACCGGTTGACTTCTATTTACAAGCTCAGGAGGTGAGCAGATTAATGGACGAAAATGAGCACAGACAGGCAGAAACTGCATTAATCGAACTAGTCAACGTAGATCCCAATAATGGAAGCTTGTGGAACCTTCTGGCTATCTGCAGGATGCATCTGGGTAACTATGAGGCTGCGATTCCAGCATACCAATCAGCAATGAGCTTGGGCTACTATCAACCTGGGGCGGGAGAGGCTAGGTTGTCAAGGACATATTTTGCATTAGGAAATCAGGAAACCGGCTTTGAATGGCTGAAAAAATGTATGAGCGCTGGTTACAGATACAAAGGGGCGATCTTAAGAGACACGGCATTTGCGGATTTGCTCAAGAGCGATCGATTCAAAACAATTCTTGATTTGCAACGAATCAAATACAAATCAAGAGAAGAGGGATGGTTGGCAGACATTTCACAACTTGTCAATGAAATCAAGCGAGTTCACTACTACTACAGAAATGTGGAGTTGCCATCTGACTTTCAAGACACGATTGAAAGACTTACCAATAGTTTGCAAGACCTTTCGGATAGCGAAGTAGTGATAGAAATACAAAAAGCCTTGGCCCTTATAGGAGATGGCCACACCCTCATTTATCCTTTTGGGATGAATGAAGGTCAGCTTGCTCATCATCCGATCATTACTTATATGTTTTCCGATGGTCTTTTCATCATTGACGGTGGTAAAAAGTACGATGATCATATAGGAAAAGAAGTAATTAAGGTCGGTGGAAAGCCAGTCACTGAAATTCTCGAGAATCTGAAATCATATGTTAGTGCTGACAATCCGTCTGAATTCAAATGGGTGGCTCCTATGTACTTAATGTTTACGAACTACCTCGCTGCTTCCGGGGCCACTCTTTCCGAGAAATCGCTGGAGATAACATTGAGAGACGAAGCAGGAAGCGAGAGTACCATTGAGGTTGACATTAGCAGGAAGGCATTTAATCCCGCAAATGCCCCGGTTCGGCTTTCGGAAAACAAGCTCAACAACAAAACATCCCCTTTATCAATAACAAGAAATAATGAAGCGTTTTGGTTAAAGTCTTATGACCAATCCAAGTTGATGTACACACAGATAAACGAAATTCAAAATACCAAAGAAGAAAGTCTAAGCGCTTTTTCGTTGCGATTGAAGGATTCGCTCGCACGCACGGATTCTGAATACTTGGTTTTCGATTTAAGATATAATAATGGCGGAAATGCTCGATTCATACCGCCGCTGTTGAAAACTGCAATATGGTTTGAATCCGAGAAAAATGGGACGATCTTCGTTGTGATGGGCAGAAACACATTTTCAGCCGCCCAGACTCTACTGAATCGTTTCGAGCGATTCACCGATGCAACCTTTTTGGGAGAACCAAGTGGTTCAAGACCAAATAGGTTTGGGAACGAAATGCAGTTTAGACTAAACTACAGCGGTCTCATGGGAACTATCGCGACTGGATACAATCAGGGATGGACTTCTCGAGATCGTAGAATTTGGATCGCTCCTGAAATTCCTGTGAGTCTCAAGTCTAGTGACTATTTCGCTGGGATTGATCCTGTGATGGAGGTCATTCGTCAGGTCGTGAGTCTGTCGAACCAGTAGCATTTTAAGAGCATGGTGAAAGCAAAAGTTGGTGTTATGAAACCAACGATGATATAGGGGCCGGAGAAATCACTTCCAATCCTAGCATTAGCACTAAGACGAATCGGATAGCAATCATTACTAACAATTCAATACAAGCCTTTGAGGAAGTGAATGCAATACAACCATTATGGTTGAAACATGAACTCATAGAAAACGAATAAAAAGTATGAAAGAAAATAAAGCATGCATTATCCCAACAATGCGATATAAAAATGCCAGAACAGCTATTGACTGGCTATGTAATGCATTCGGATTTGAACCTCACCTTGTAGTTGATGGAGAAAATGATACAATTGCTCACGCACAATTGACTTATGGTAACTCCATGATTATGCTAGGTTCTGAAAAAGAAGACGAATATGGAAAACTGGTGACAACGCCCGAAAGCATGAATGGAAGTAATACTCAGGCACCTTATGTCGTAGTCGATGAAATTGATGAACATTATCAAAGAGCCGTTGCTGCGGGAGCAAAAATTCTTGTAGAAATTAGAGACGAAGCGTACGGTGGACGTGGCTATACATGCAAGGATATTGAGGAATATGTATGGAACTTCGGTTCATACAACCCATGGGCTGAAAACGATTAAAACCTTTTCTCTGCATAAAGAGAATATCCTGACTCAACATCCAAAATAATATCACTCCAAATAAGTCCTGCCGGCATGTGCTTGTACGCATGCAATCCTGCAAATAGAAAAAAGTTAACATTTAATTAGCATTTTCGCTAAATGTTATTTTATTTAGCAATTAAGCTAAATATGAATAAGCAAAATAACATAAAGAAGAGTTTGGCTGAGAAGGAGCTAGAGGATTTCGACCTGATATTCAAAGCACTTGCTCATCCGTCGAGACGGAACATCCTTATCGTTCTCCGATCCCGCGGTGGCACGATGACAGCAGGAGATATTGTGAGCAGGTTCTCATTTGCATGGCCAACGATGACCAGGCATCTGAAACAACTGGAAACAGCCAAGCTAATAACCGTGGATAAAAAAAGTCGGGAGCAGCATTACTCACTTAATTCAGTCCGAATGAAAGCGGTTATTGACAATTGGATGAAATGGTTTTAATAAAAATGTAAGATTATGAACAAACTAGTTAAACAACTTGATATGGATGGCCCTATTATGGCTTTCTCCAGCTATAAACCGAAAGAGGGAAAAAAAGAGGAATTTATGAACCTTCTCGACAATCATCTTCCAAAACTCAGGGAACTCGAATTGGCCTCAAGCAGACAACCCTATTTGGCACAGTCTTCTGATGGAAGGGTCATTGAAGTGTTCGAATGGGTTTCAGCTGATGCCGTAGAAGCTGCCCATCAACATCCTGCAGTTCTGGACATTTGGGAGAAAATGGCATTAGTTGCAGATTTTTTGCCTATGAATACCATTCCAGAAGGAAAAGAACCATTTGTGAGCTTTAAGCTGATCGAATGACAGTAGAGGAATTGCAATCAATTTGCAGCAATCTGAAGGGTGTCACTTTAGATATAAAATGGGAGGATCATCTTTGCTTCAGTATAGGAGGGAAGATGTTCCTTGTCACCTCACCCGATAACTACCCCGTCACGGCATCATTCAAAGTTTCGGAAAACGATTTTGAAATAATGTGCGGACGAGAAGGGTTTATGCCTGCTCCCTACCTTGCCAGATACAAATGGGTACATGTTGATGATATATCCAGGTTAAATCTAAGTGAGTGGGAGAGGTATGCTCAGCAGTCTTATCAGTTGATTTATGAAAAGCTTCCAGCGAAGGAAAAGGCGCTGATTTCTGGATTAAGTCCTTGATATCACTCCCTCTGACATGCAATAGTCACTACTTCAGCTTTTCCCATCTTTCCATCATTCCTTCCAATGAAGCCTTTAATGTGTCCACACCTTCCACCGCCTGAGTGGAGATTTTAGCATCCGCAGATTGAAGCAACTTGAGCATAAACAAAAACTTATGTTGCAGGCCGACTATTGTTTCATCTTCAACAGGAGTTTGTCTGATACTTCCATACATGATGTTCGGATCACCTGCAATCCCACTCCCCCTGAAATCGAGTAGTTTCTTCGATGCCTTAGATCTGGTATCGATGATCTCCTTGATTTCCTGAAGTTGATGATACCCATTGTAGCATACTAGACTAAATTCACTTTGCTTTACAATTTCATCCCTTGAGATCTTTACCCTGGGGTCCATCCTGACTGTCAATCCCTTTTCAAATACTTCTTCATCGACTGTCAAACGCACGGTATATTCTCCTGGTAGTACCAGAGGTCCCACTGGTACACTTGGTGTGCTTCTGTATGCTGCCGCAATATCAAACTGCCTTTCAGACCCTCTTGGTGGTTCATATTTTAAATCCCAGACAAATCGATGCTGACCTTCGATTGTTCCTAATTTCTGCGCAGGCTTAATCCAGTAGGTTGGGTGCGGCAAGGCGGTGGTATCGTATTGCTCCTCCGGATCATCGCTGCTGTAGGTTCGGACGACCGCTCCATCCACAGGATTGACAATCTCCAATTTCACTGTTTTGACCTCCTTGTTGATCATATAGTCAATGATTGCACCATCAGGCGGGTTTTGAGCGGTGGGTTCCTCAGGTGGGAGCGGGGTATCAGAAAACATGTTGTCACGTACCCTAATTGCATCAGAAGGTTTAAACAAAAATGCCTCGGCACTGGTCGCTTCCTTCAGCTCTCTAAGCGAGGCAATATTGTCCAATATCCAGATGGATCGCCCGTGGGTACCTACCACCAGGTCATTTTCATGAATTACCAGGTCACGAACGGAAGATGCAGGCATGTTGTTTCTAAGTGATTGCCAAATGGCTCCATCATCGATGGAAAAGTACACTTCACGTTCAGTACCCGCATACAATAGACCTGACTTTTTTGGATCTTCGCGCACCACGTTTACTGGACCAACAGGATTCATGCCATCGGTAATTAGCTCCCATGTGTTGCCACCATCTGTGGTTCTATAAACATACGGCTTCATGTCATCCTTGCGAATAGCATTGATCGCGAGATAAGCAACATCTTTATCAAAATGACCAGCATCAATTTGTGATACCTTATCCCAGGAACTGACCTGAGGTGGGGTAACGTCTTTCCATTTGTTCCCACCATCCCTCGTCACATGTACTTTACCATCATCTGTGCCAGCCCAAATGAGATCAACATCCAATGGCGAAGGTGCAATGGCGTAGATCACACCTCTTCTCGTCATGGACTCCATTTCTTTCGTTTTGTACTTGCCAACACTCAGAGGGACTTCCGGTTGCTCATAGGTCAGATCAGGGCTTATAGGCTCCCAATTTTGACCTCCATCCAAAGTTTTCCAAAGCACGTTGGTGGCGAAGAGTAGCATATTGTTATCTGCAGGGTGAAACATCAACGGCATGGTTCTGACAAATCGATATTTTCCTGATCTTACGGCTTCTGGAGCAACATTCTGAGACTGTCCGGTCCTCTTATCAAACCTTGTCACTCTTCCACCGTAAATGATGTTTGGATCTTTAGGATCGGCTGCCACATAGGCATATTCGTCGGCACCGACTCCCATGAATTCTCTAAAGCTGATCTGCCCGCCATTTCCTCTGCTGGCAATCCCGATGGCGCCACTCTCTTGCTGACCACCATACACCCAATAGGGAAATTGGCTATCAGTGCTCACATGATAAAGCTGACTTGTTGGTTGATTGTACCATGAACTCCATGTCCGCCCACCATTGACGGTAACCACAGCCCCTTGATCTGCAACGAAAAGCATAATATCCGGATTACTTGGGTTGATCCAGATTCTGTGATAGTCGTCGCCTCCGGGAGCACCTTTCAGAGACATCCATGATTTGCCTCCATCATTGGAAGTATAAGAAGCGATATTACCCACATATATCTTGTTTGGATTCGTTGGATGTACCTTGATCTCGGCAAAGTCTCCACCTCGTCCCCACAGTCGGTAATCTCCGTGAAGGAAGGTCCATGACTCTCCTGCATCTGTACTCTTGTAGATACCGCCCCCTTCTTCAGCCTGGACCGTTGCATAGATCCAGCTGGAATTACTTCTGGAGATGCCAATTCCAATTCGACCTAAACCTTGATCAGCAGTGGGCAACCCTTTGGTTAGCTTCTTCCAGGTTTCGCCACCGTCAGTCGACTTGTATAGACCACTATTTGGACCGGAAAACTTGGCATTCTCCCATGGACCCTCCTGGTGTTCCCACATGTCAGCATACACTATGTCCGGGTTATTGGGATCGAACTCTACCTGGATAGCGCCAGTGTATTGATCCAGGTAAAGCACCTTGTCCCAATTCTTACCTCCGTCTTTCGTTCTAAAAACACCTCGTTGCTCGTTGGAGCCATAAGGATGACCAAGTCCAGCAACAAATACGATATCAGGATCACTCGGATGAACGATCAGTCTTCCTACTTGCTGCACATCATTCAAGCCCGCATGCACCCAGGTCTTCCCGCTGTCTATGCTTTTGAAAATTCCATCCCCAACGCTGAGGTCCGGTCGGTGCAATCCTTCTCCGGTTCCCACATAGATAACATTTGGATTGGACTCCGAAACACCAATGTCTCCAACAGAACCAGTCGGTGCGCTATCAAAGATGGGGTCCCAGGTGCGCCCGTAATCATCTGTTTTCCAGACACCACCATTATTCACGCCTATGTAAAATACATTTGGCTGTGAAGGAACACCGACACCTCCAACAGTCCGACTGGCTCGAAAGGGACCAATCATTCTATAAGTCAGGTTTTGGTAATCAGACGGCTGAATCTCCTGCGCCAATAAAACTGTAGATCCAAGCATGAGTAGGGATAACGAAAAGCAAAAGGGATTAAGAGCGTGTTTCATACTGATAGGTTTGTAATGGTGGCTTTCAAGATACTAAAGAAACCAGAATGTTCTTTTAAGCTGCTTAGGCGTGATAACATGACTCTTGCAAGTTTCTGCATCGAAGTGGATACGATCTAGAGGAAGAGGTGTCATCTTTAATCATTTATTTACGATCATTGCCACCTTGGTGCCAGTAGATATGAATCTCGCTATAGTAACTCTTTTTACCGCATGCTTCACTTTTCAGCTTGACCAGACGTCAACATTCAATCGGCAAGAATTCACAAGTGAAGAAATAAGGCTGATTGAAGAAAAATCAAGGGAGTTGTTACATGCCACCGGCTACCATTTCATAATACAGTCAGCAGATACGTTGATCGACTCCAGGGCAACCACCTATCTCGATAAAGTCGTTGAAGTAACCATTGATTATGAGGGACAAAGAACAGTTTTATTAGTATTCAAGAAAGATGAATTTTTGAGTGAAGAGTACTTTCAAAACCTTGATGATCTCTTTATTGAACCTGGAATAAGCGGTAATAATTTGGCGGAATCCATACTATGGATGTTAGATGACATAATCAGATCTTACTCCCTGGAAAAGCAGAAATTGGAGGAGTATGTAGTCCGGGAACAGGAGGAGCCGGAGCAGTCCCCGCATTTTTATACGGTTATAAAATGGTTTGTTTGGATTACGATCTTGTATGTATTGAAAACACTGCACAGCATCTTCTTTGCCGGTCTAAATAAGGCAGAGTATTGGGAGTACTATGGTTATACAAGGCTTGCTCAAAAAAGGAAACTGTTTGTAGGTATTGCAATAATATCTGCAAGTGCAATCTTCCTTTGGCAATACGTCTACTACTATTCAGAGATCATTGTCGTGTACCTTTTATTCATAATAGTAGGTCGACCTATTGTATTGTTATCCTCGTTTTTGGTTAAGTTGATTGAAGACTGGATACTGATCTCAAAGATAAAAACGGTTAAGAGTGAAAACTTATCGGCAGGTCAGAAGAAATACCTGCTAAATCCAAAACTCAAGACAGAGGAGTACATTTTCCTTGATTTATACGAGCTATTTTTCTTTGGTCATTTGAGAATCATCTCGGAAGCTAAAGATGCCAGAAGACCAAACAAATATTATCACTATGTATATCGGAATTTTGAAGAACAGAGAGAAGGTCTTTCGGCTTTTCAACAATATATATTATCCCTCTTTCCTCAGGGGAAGGAGCAATTCTATATACTGTATCATTTGTTTGGAAAAATATTGAGTGATGTTCATGGTTTCAAGGGTTACAAAAAGGATTACCTGCTGCTCGACATGGTGAGACAAGGCCTGTACAAACGGCAACCGTGGGTTTTTAACTATTTTTTTCCCTCTCATGAGGGAATAGAAACAAAATCCAGGCTTGCCAGGAAAGAAGGAGAAATCAAGAAGTTGATAAATTCATTTAGAAGTGATTCCAGGTCTGTTAAAATAGATCAAATCAATGAAGACATATTTCTGTTGCAGTATCCTGAAAAAGTAATTGACGACATTTATGATCTTCTATTCAAAAACGGCGAGCTGAATTCGGCATCCGAAACCAATTTAGCGGTTCTTCTAATGCCAACATTTTCATTTGCTGATTTCAGAAGTGCTATGCGAAAGCAGATAAGTGTCAGATATCGAAAGCACTTGGGGAATCCTGAAGACTACACGGATAACTAGAACAATGTGTAGGTAACCATTCAAATTCTGGTCAATCAAGCTGAACTGAGCAAACTGGAATTAGATCTCCATAAGATGTATTGCTAACTGGTCAATTGATGAATAAAAATCTTATAAAGGGCCTTGATTTGTGAGTTCACAAAACGAGGATTTACTGAACTCCTCATTTGTTCACCACCTCTTTGGTACGCTCCTCCCAAAGAACTAATTGAAAGGTTTGGTCTCCAAAAAGCCAATTTGATAGTAATGTGAAAAAGTATCTGTCTTACTTGCACAAAGCCATGTTCTATTCATCTCGCAAAATTTCCACCGGATTAACTTTTGCAGCATTAACTGACAGAACAATTACGGTTACTAGTGCCACCAGAACGACGATGAAAGGTGCACATAAAATTATCCATGTATAGGATTTCATCTGATAGGCGAAATCCTGAAGCCAATTGCGAGCGAACAATGCGGAAAGCGGGATGCTAATGGCAATACTTACTGTAATTATTTTAAGATACTCCTTTGACAGTACCTTTAGAATATTGGAAATACCAGCACCGAGGGCCTTTCTAATGCAAATTTCCTTAAGTCTATGGCGGGTATCGATCAGAACAATTCCAAGCAGACCAAAACTTCCTATCACAAGGGCCATTAAAGAAAATGAAAAAATCAGCCCTCCAAATTTCTGTTCCGCTTCATATTCTTTGTAAAAATGGTCGTCAGCAAAATAGTACTCAAAGGGCCAATTCGGATATTGACCTTGCCAGATTTCTTTTACTTTTTCAACGCCATCGGCAACATTTCCTCCTGCTAGACGAATGGAAATCTTATCAAAAAAATCAGGTCTAATCGTCAGGACAATAGGAAAAATGGGTGACTTAAGGGAGTTAAAGTGGTAATCTTCCATTACACCAATCACCCGCCCAGGAGTGACGTTGTCACCACCAAAATCGTACGATTTTCCAATAGCCTCGTCTGGAGTCCATCCCAATTGTTTTGCCAACGTTTCGTTGATAATTGCTCGTTCGGTAGAGTCAGATGTAATGGTGACATCAAAGTCTCTTCCGGCTAGTAGCTTAAGCCCGAACGTTTTCATATAATCAAAACTGACACCTGTCGTGGGGAAACTCCGATTTTTGTCCATGCCTTCAAACCTGGCAATGATGCCGCCAAACAAATCTCCCGGTGTCAACTCGGCAATAGTCGCTTGTGCTACCTCCGGCATCTGTTCCAGGCGTTCTTTCAGCAATTCAAATGTTGAGTTGATACTGGAATTACCATTTGTAGGAATGACCATGATCTGTTCAGTATCTATTCCTAGCTCGGTATTTTTCATAAATGCTACCTGCTGGTAGATAATAACGGTCGATGAAATTAAGATCATGGAAATGGCAAATTGAGCCAGTACGATCAATTTGCGGAACGATATTCCTTTTCGACTTTTTTCAATCCCTCGGAAAATAGCGGTTGGCTTGTAAGACGAAATAATAAAGGCAGGATACATACCCCCAATGAGACCGGCCGCCAGTGAACATACAAAAACGAAGACCAGAATGGGAAGCGTCTCTATCGTCCAAATAGCTAATTGTGAGTTGAAATGACTGTTGAAGTAGGGGATCGTGAGTTGCACAATGCTAATTGCTATCCCCAACGAAACAAGGGTGATTAAGACGGATTCTATAATAAATTGGTGAATAAGCTGGGCCTTAGCGGCCCCAAGTGTTTTTCTTAATCCAACTTCCTTTGAGCGCTTTATGGATTGGGCAGTGGTAAGATTGGTGTAATTAAATGTACCCAAAACAAGTATGACAATGGCAATAATGCCAAGGATCGACAAAGTATCCTTATTCCCCTGCTGTTTGATCTCTCCCCAAAGGGGATCCAAATGAATTTCAGATAGCGGCTGAAGGAAAAGCCCCATGTTGGTTCCATATAATTCATAGTTGTCCGGATCCGAATGGTATTTGGCTGCAGATCTAATTTGTTGATCCAGCTGCATAGGATCGACATTTTTCTCAAGTCTGAAAAAAGTGTAGAAGTAGTGTGCATACCAGGACGTCATTTGGTATGTACGCAATGGCTCATTGTGGTGCGTTGGAATACTGGCAATAGAAGCCAGATAGTGATACTTGAAGTGCGAGTTATCTTCAACATCATCAATTACACCGGTAATCACATAATTGAGCTGATTGTCAATCGTAAGCGTTTTGCCAACAATATTTTTACTTGATCCAAATATTCTTAAGGCTCGGGACTCGGTAATTACCAGGGAATTTGGTTCCTTCAAAGCCTCTTTTGCATCTCCTTCCAGAAACTTGTGCGTGAAAACATCGAAAACAGAAGAGTCAGTGAAATAGAACTCATTTTCATAAAACATTTGATCATCTCGTGAAACAAGCGACGGGAAACGCCTAAACCTGGTAAAAGATCTTATGCCCGGGTATTCTCGATGTAGACTTGGAGCCATCGCCGCACCAGTAATCGCGTACTTCCCAATATTTTGATCCAGGGGACCGAGAACCAGTCGGTACACATCTTCGTGATCCTGGTGGTGTTGGTCAAAACTTTGTTCCCGGGCAATGAACATGGCAATGTAAGTGAAGCCTAATAAGCCAAGGCTCAACCCTAAAATGTTAATCGCAGAAGTAACCTTGTTTTTCATTAGCACACGCACCGATACAAAGAAGTAGTTCCTGAGCATCATTACGTGATTTGACCTTGAGGAATTCTGTAAGAACCTGCTATTGTATGTGCGGGCAAATAGGAGAGCATTGAAGGCATAAAGTATGTTAGCTCTGAGAGGACCTTTTTCTGACTTCCATTTGAAAAACAGTTCTTGCAAGTCACCCACTATCTCCTTTGAATAGTCGGGATGACAATACCATTCGATCAGTCGAGTGATCCATTTCGGCGGTTCATCCTTCTTCATACGGCTCCTCCTTCCCACAAAATCTTCGGGATGTGATCCCACATTCTGCTGCGAAGTTCACGAGCTTCATTCATAGACTTTTTTCCAAGGGAGGTAATCCGGAAAATTCGCTTTGTTCGTCCACCCCGTAACTCAGTAGCCCCGCCCATCCTGGATTCCAGAAATCCCTTTTTCTCAAGGCGGATCAAGGTAGAGTGAATCGTGCTGAGGGTGGATTTACGTCCGGTATGCTTTTCCACTTCTTCTTTTACAGACACGCCATACGCATCTTCTTGTAAGATGCCAACGGCCAGCAAACACAGCTCTTCAAACTCACCCAAAGATGTCCCTTTCATATGTGTTTCGGTTTTGCCAAACTAATATACGACATAAATTAGTTTCGGTTTTGCCGATATAATAATTAGATTACATCGGCAAAACCGAAACATATTCCTGATGCATTCGTAATGTTAGCATGTTCGGCAAAATCGAAACATATAAAACGGGTTACGATTTTGAGAGTAGAAGGCCTATGCCTGCTTACGGTAGGAGTATTGTATGAAGGAACTCAATGAAGCGTCTAAAACGGATTAATAGCATGAATACCAACAAGAAAATGAAGTTACCCATTGTATTTTCAATAATCATAGGACTTTGCAGTTGTCAGACAGAATCCGTTATCAATGAGCGTCTGCCCATCATGGGAGACCTTGATTTGGGGGACTATGCGGTTGGGTACAAAACCATCTTTACCTACGATGAAACAAGAAAGGGTCTACCATATTCCGATTGGGATGGGAACCTGACCCATAACCACAAGGTGGAACTGGGTCGTCAGTTTCAGATCAATGTCTGGTACCCGGCAGAGCATAGTTCAGGTGACCGAATCAACTATTCACACTATGTTAACCTAAGGGGCCGACAAACAGATTTTGGAGAATCGGAGGAACAGAGCGCATTTGCTAGGCAGACGATGATTGACCAGACTCAGGGCCTTGGAAATGTCACCGTAGGAGTAATAGGAGGAACTAAGGAGGAGTTCACCAATGAGCACCTCGATAAGTTGCTCAAGCTAGAAGTTTATGGTCGACTCAATGCAACTCCAATCAATGGGAAATTTCCGGTAGTGGTATACCCAAACGGTGGCAGCCCGGCATTTCAAAGCATTACCTGTGAATACCTGGCAAGTCATGGATATGTAGTGGTAGCCTTTGTACCAAAGGGTCGGTTTTCTTCCGGAATGGAGATATCCACCATAGGGCTAGAAGTAGCAGTTGACGATTTCGAATTCGTATTAGAAAAGGTGAGCGAACAACCCAATGTTGATATGGACAGGGTGTCTTTTTTAGCTAATGCTATCTCATCTTCTGTTGGTGCTGCTGCTGTCTCAAGAAACGACAAGATCAAAGCGCTGATCAGCCTGGAGGGAGGACTTCCAAGCGCATTTGAGCAAGGCCTGTTGAATGAATCGGTCTTTTATTTGCCAGAGAACATTACAGCTCCCATCTTAATCATTTATTCAGATCACCCATCTATTGATCCGGAATACACTTTTGAACTCAAATATTCTGACAGGTACTATGCGAGATTGTCTGGTATGTCAGAGTTCGTAATGCTCAATTATGGGATGTTCGATGCTTTTGTTCCGAATATTCTGGGTAAGCATAAGGGGAACACTCAAAAAGGATTCGAAGAAGCACATCAGCTTGTATTGAGATTTCTAAACCAAAAAATCAAACCTGCCAGCCGTACAAGTACTCTGGCAGGCGGGGGTGAAACTGAGGAGCTCCTTGACGCTACCTACCTGAACACACGGACTGAGATTGACAGCACGTTTGTTTTAGAGGGACTCCCCACTCCACCAAACATTGCACTCCTGAAAGATCTATTTATGAAAGACGGATTTGATGAGATCGAAAGCATCTATAAGGACTTAAAAGAGAATGGGAATCTCCAACCTTATTCGATGTCTTTCTACAAAGACTATCGGAGTTGGCTTGCCTGGCAGAAAGACGAAGATTACAAGTACCGTCAGCGACTATATGCACTTGGATACGATAGCTATCCTGAATCCGCTCGAATGAATTACAACCTGGCCTATTACTCCATGCTGACAGGTCAAAATGAGAAGGCAATCAAACATTACAAAAAGGCCCTCTCTCTTGCTGACAATGATCCGGATCTTTCTGTAAGTGAGCGAGAAAATGTGATCAAGTATTCAAGGAGTGACCTAGAGGAACTAAACTGATCCTGGACAGAAGAGAACGAGAGTTGTTAATGTGTCTGTAAAGGCCTGTCACTTGCATCAAGCTACACGAAGATTATTGATACAAAGCGAGCGTATGCGGGTCAAAGCACCAGCGCGGAATGTTTTACGAGATTTCATATCCTTATCAGCTTACAGCCTGATAAGCTCGCATCAGCAGGGAGGGAAGGAAAGGGAATATGCGCGAATTGGTTTTGTAAATAGCAACCAATCCAATTGGCCATACCCTTCTTAGAGCGGTTCAGTCATCCATAGAGCAGTTTGAAAATTAAACGGCACACATCTACCACGTATTAGCGAAATTTTGAGGGAAACCTTCAAGCATTTCAACCGCAGAGACTGAAAAACATGAAAAACAAAGCAGCACTACTTCTTCTGATTCTTTTCTTTTTTGCATGTAAAAACGTACCGAAAGAAGACCCTGACACATCAGTTACCACCGGTCCCAAATATGAAACGTACGGTTATTCAGGGTTTACCACGGAGGAGATTTACGCATTTCATAAACACATCTTCGAAGGGGGAAGGTGGACGGAATGGGGTGATAAGGAGCGGTACTATTATCTAAACTTCTCCGAAATCGAGAACCACACTCGCATACTCAGGTCAGATAAACCAAAAATCCTGAACGAAGCGCCAAGAGCTGATGTGAAAAACTTTATTACCTCGACAGCTTTAAAGAAAGGTGGTGGGCTATCGCTGAACGACTATGTACAGCAGGTAGAAGTCAACGGGTTAATTATCATACACAAAGGCAAAATCATTTTTGAAGGTTATCCCAGGATGTTCCCGACCGATTTACATCTTAATTTGATACTGACACAGGTCTATGTCAGTACTTCAATTGCCATTTTGGAAGATAGAGGATTAATCGATGCCAGCAAACCGATTGATTACTACTTTGATGCCCTCAAAGGTTCAGGCTGGGAAGGGGTTCCAGTGGTAGATATTCTTTCCATGAGTTCTGGAATTGACGGCGGTCCGCAATTAGCCACCTATGAGGTGAGTTTCGACCAAATCAAAGATCTAAGTACCGCAACGTCAGCTATTCCTTCAGGAACGAAATTCCAATTTACAGGTGCCAATGCGGCCGTATTAGCACTGTTAGTTGAGAAAATGAGTGGTCTTCGATTTGACGATTTTCTGGAACAGGAAATATGGAGAAAGATCGGGTCCGAATATAGTGCGTTACTGGGAATGAATAAGAATGGAACATCTGCTTCCTATGGCACCGGCTTGTCATCAACACTTCGAGATCTTGGCCGGTTTGGTCTTGTTTTTACACCCAGTGGAAGGAAGGGACCCAATCCACTCATTTCTGATGCGTACTTATCTAAGATCCGTACGGCAAATGAAAATCTCTTAATGAAGTCACGCTTTGTAGATGAAATGAAATACAGTAGCTATCAATGGGATGAAGTCTATGAGGATGGCGACTTTTATAAGGGCGCACATGGCGGTCAGGGTCTCTACATATCTCCATCAAGAGATTTGGTAATTGCCTACTACGGAACTGCTAATACTGACTTTGAAAGCAATGAACTCCGGATCATTTCCCGGCAGCTTGTCAAATCCGGACTCTTCGATCTTGAATCTGAATAATACAGCTCGTTCGAACAGCCTCAAACGCTCAATACCCCATTCTGTTATAGGCAATATTCGGAGTTAGGCGCTTCGCTGGCACAAACATCTTACTGTTGCTATGGAGTAGCATTCCCACTTTTAGGTTTTTTTACTAAAAAACTGGACTGTCTCACCAAACGAGGGTTTTACTAATATTTATGTAATGGGCCACCAAATACGCTCAAGAGGTATGTCCAGCCTAAATTTGATTGAATCTATTTTTCCAATCTAAAATTTAGAAAACAGGGATGGAAAGCTGAATGGATTTTCACGAGAACGAACCGGATAATAGTCTTAAGTATCTCAAATCAATTACTTAGACAAGTGGATCTCATAAATTCAAATCATTTAAATTTCTTAATAGATTTAGCCAATGAGAAAACTTCGTTCATGGACATTCCTTTCGATAGGGTTTTTGGTATTATGGTTCCTACTTCAGCAAATATTTCAATTTTCATCTGGTGTGCCGGATACTACAATTTTTTTAAGTTTCTTCTGCGCATTGATCATTTCAGCTCTGATTAATAAAATCTATTTGCAAAGAGAAGAACTCTCTACCCTTCATGAAGAATCTCAGATTGCAAGGAATATGAATGAGAAATTTGTAGAAACGCAAGAAAAATTAGTTTCTCTTCAAGAGAAGCAGATCCTGCTTCATGAGAAAAACAGGAAGAAAGAGATCAAACCATTTTTGGTCTTTGAAGGTATTGATTGGACAGAGGGAAATAAATCCGTTCTAGTTAAGATAAAAATATTATTTAATCCTCTCATCATAAATAACGTGTCATTTGATGGGAATGATGGATTAAGATGTGTTGATTCCAGCAAAGTTTTGGGCAATTTGTATAGCGCCAATGATGAATTTGAATTAGCTATTACAAACAGTAAGGATTCAAGTGATCTTACTATAAGGATTCATTTCGAAGACATTGATGGCAATAACTATTCTCAGGTTATTGAATTGAAAGAAGGTGAGACATCAGTAATTAATCTAGGATTACTTTCCGATAACGATATTGTAACTGCACCAAGGGGAGAAAATCTAAATATAGATACTATTCAAGGTGAGGCTGTCAAGCCGAGTCCAGAAGTTGATCAATTTAAAACAGACCTTCCTCCTGGACCGAAAGGATGGAGGAGGTTCTTTAAAAAAAAACATGACATTACGAATTATGTAACAGATGATTGCTTTGCATGTCGGTACTCTAGGCCAGTTCTTATTTCTTGGGTGAGCATCTTGGTTACGGGATTCTTGGTTTTAATTATAATGTTGCTTTTTGAAGTTTTTGATAACCTCAATCAAATAACTTATAAGGATAGACCAATTGCTGAGACAGTAGTGATCTATTCAATTCTTTTACCATTTGCTATGCATAAGTTTATACAACAGCTTAGATATGAGAAACCTGTTCTTATTCTTAATAGATCAGGGATTGCATCTATAGAATTCAACTTCTTAAACTGGGCTGACATAATGAAAATTGAAATTAAGGTTAGGGTACATAGTGGTAGTGTTCTTCGCCTTACAATGAATGATGAAAAATCATCTGTGAAAGAATGCAAAATTGGATATTTGAATGCCAGTATTACTAAGCTCAAAAGACAACTAGCCAAGTACTCAAATATGAGATCTGAAACAAAAAGAATATTAGAAATACACAAAGCGTTAGTGGATAAGGTTATTGGTTCTTAAAGTGGTGGGAAAGTGATTGAATGAACATGTTCTTCGATCCACTTCGAAAAACAATTAGTTAATCGGTGGTTTCTTGCTTCACAACTAGGCCTTAGTTGGTTCGAGTTGGAGAGTATCTTTTTAAGGTATGGGATTGATGAGTCTCACCAAACGAGGATTGAGTTAACTAAATTTTCTTATAAAGACCAAAGGTGACCGGAGCAGCGAAACCGATGTAGTTGGCGTCTAAGGCTCCACCCGAAGAAAAGTTAAATCCAAGCTGATTTTCTGTTTCGTAAGCCACCCCAAACCCAAACCCTACCCATTCTTGGTCATTGGGACTCAAGCCGGTTTGAAGCAACGTTCCGCTATCATATGATCCGTTTTTGAGCGATTTTCTGATGTCCAAGGTGAGTCGTACCCAAAAGGCTCTTCCAAATCGGCGACCTCCTTCAATATGCTGTCGGAAATAGTCACTAAAGTCATTGGATGTTTTCGTAAATCCGGCATCCACAAAAGCATAGCCTCTATCTCCCACGCTCCCTCCGGCATGCCCAAAGATTCCTACGGCATTGTAATCGTAGCCAGTCACCAGGCCCCTACTCAGATCCTTACTTACCGTATTGAAGATGGTTTGCAGGGAGGTAGCTACCTTAATCCGCTTGTCAACTAGTTGATGCTTAAGCGCAAGTTCCACATTACTCAAGCCAAACAATGATCCTTCTTGCAAAGGGATCGGACTGTCAACCAACCCCGTTTCTTCCCCTGTTGAGACAAACCGCACAGGAATTTTGGCGATCATATTCCATTTTTCGCTCAATCCATACTCAAAATATGCGTTGATGTCCGTAGTAGTCACTTCGCGGCTTAGGTCGACTGTTTCGGTTCGTTTTCCAACCACGACGGATTCGTACGGAAAGGCTAGAAAGGTTGCTTGAAGCTGAAAGAATCCCTTGCCTTTTTTGTACAGCCATGGGCTTTGCGCGTCGACCGCTAGCATGCCGAAACACATTCCGATAAAAATCGCGAAAGTCTTCACGTCAATAGTTTTTGTTGATCTATTCATTGTTAGCAGAATTTTTTGAAAGAATCTTATGTGCTCCCATTAAAATGAATGCCATCAACAGGGAAATCAGAATCCCACCTACGAGGACACCTTTGTCGAAACCGTCAGCCACCAAGCTGACGATTCTACCTACGGTCCAGCTCAATAAGATCAGAGCTGCGGGATGTAGAAGGTTTGGTTTTGACTTAATAACAGCCACGAGCGTAAGGATTGCAGTTGCGGCCATGGAGCCACCGATGAGTCCTCTTACTGTACTCATACCAAACGCATTGTTTGCGGTGATAGACGAATGGCCCATGACTACTTCGGGCGCAAACATAAAAGCGAGTCCATTGGCCAGTATAAACAGACCGACCAATCCGACTAAAAGTTTAATTGCAATTTTCATAGTGTTTGTTTTTTGATTCGAATAAAACATAAGATGAATGCGACGGTGTGCAAAATCGAAGAAGTGCCCACCACGAAATAGAGTCGAGTGGGTGTCCCTTCTACTCTGAAGAAATCAATAAAATCGAGGTATTCACGGACCAAGGATCCAAGCAACGCAATGGCGATCACCTCCGAATTCCTAAAAAATGTCACAGCTACCAAGGCTGTAATGCCGAGCCCAAGCTCTCTTGCAGACCACGAGTACATGATCTTAATTCCCCCTGGAATAAACTGCGGGTGCGATTCAGGAGCAAAATATCCGAGTATTCCCAAGGCTGTAGCAATCAACCCTGTCAGTACGGTGATTACAATGGAGAACCTCGGAGCGTCTGAGTAATTCATAGTTCTTAATCTTTACTCAGACAAAATTCCTAGTAGCTGGTCATCAAGACTTGGAATTTTTGGTCAAAATCTGGTGGTATTAAGTCAAACTGATTCTCGAAACGCTCGAGGAGACTTTTGGAACGACGAACTAAAGGATTTGGAGAAATGCGCGGCATCTTCAAAACCGCAATGGTAAGCGATTTCGGCAATACCTAGCTCTGTTTTTTCCAGGAGTGATTTTCCTTTTTCAAGTCGCTTGGATAGGATGTACTGCTTAGGACTTGTGTCGAAGATAGACTTGAACTTTCGCTGAAAGGACGAAACACTCAAGCCACACAAAAAAGCTAACTCCTCAAGTTTGAGGTTTGCATACAGGTTGGAGTGAATCACTTCCTGGAATTGGTAACTCGGCGTCTGGAATAGCTGCCTCAGGGTGGCATTGACTTGTTGATCGCCAAGTGAAACCAGCAAATGAATCAATTCCCGAATTTTGAGTTTGATTAACTCTTCTGTCAGGATTTTTGGCTGATCAAAGTATCTGAGCAGGTCCAACACAAACCCGGACAGCAACTCGTTCGATCCAATGTTTACCAATGGACTTACTGGAGCAGTACCTAAGTCCTGCAGTTCTTCTGGTAGGTTCCCATCGTAGATGAGGTTCAACACTTCTGGGAAAAATTGAAAGATGATGATTTCGCTTTTCGAGCCGTCTTCGTTTACGTTCCAATGATTGACAAATTGATCACATTTCATGATCATGCAGTCACCGGATGAAAGTTCGATTGATTCAGTGGGGGAATGCAGCCTGGAGTTCCCGTTGACCACATAGACAAAACGCGCCTCGTTGGTCAAAGGTGAATTGGCCTTAAAGGGAGGAGTGAATATGGCTCTTCCAAATACTGTTTTCCCAGCCAAATTGAAAGGTTGCTGCTTGATGACGAATTCGTTTTACGTGCGACTAAATATAGTTCAACCTGAGCTTTGTGATTTCTTTCAACTTCTATGCAGTACACAAAGAATCGGGTATCAGTATGAGTAAGTGTCCGTTTTTTTTTGGCTTATGTTTAATCTCTTTTGAATTATGGTCTAACTCTTTCCTTCAACTCCCTTTACCTTAAGGTAGATTTCTTTCACTTTTGATACGATTTCTCGGAAATCAACATCGGCTAATGTTATGGGATAGGTTTGATAGGTTGGGGTGCCTGATGGAATAGGTTCTTTGTGAGGTCTAGCTTCAAACTGCTGCATAGAATTTGTCTTATCGACTGGAAGCCCAATGTATTTAAAACCCGGTTCTGGTTTTTCATAAAACAAGCGATTATCAACCCAGCAGTGATAGGCCATCCCTCCGCCTGCGCTACCAATTGGGGGTGCAACGTCATGTACGGCAACTAGCTGATCATCCACATAGTAGTGGACTTGGTTTTCACTCCAGATAATCTGGTAGTCATTCCATTGGTAGAAATTCACAAAATCATCTTCTTTGATCAGAACAGATATACGAATTCCATCAGAAGCCATAGTCATTACAATAGGAATTACAAGAGGGAGTTGACTATTATCAAGGTTGTCTGACAAATCCCATTGAACTCCGAATTCCCAAAACCACGCGCAATAAATTGGTTTCGCCGGGAGCATTATTGTATTCCAAAAGCCCCAGCCTCGAGTCCCAAAGGTGCAACCATCTGTCTTTATTCTCATTTTGATGCTATATGGAACAGTACTTGAAGGGTAATATGGTGTATTCTTTGTACCAGGTTTATCAAACTTGTTAGACAAATACAAAGCACCTTCGTCTGCCAATGAGTCGGTCATTTTGTATGGTACAAGAACATTTTTTAAGCGGCCATTTGGGAATGGGGTATTACTTGGAGGTTGCATAGACGACTTAGATTTTTTTCCTTGAATATTTGCATTGTTAAAAATCTCAGCATCTAGACCGTTATCCCCGACATTAGGCACGTTCCCCTTGATTGTCACCTGACTACACAAGGCCTTCGGATTTTTCTTATCGTTTGCCGGGATGCGATACTGGAAGCTTACCCATTCGTCAACGGGCATAGAAATCTGAGGGTAAATTTCCCAAAACCAGTTGTTAAAATTATTTGATGCTGCTGAACTTGGAGGGGCCATGTATTGAAAGTCATCGGTATATGACCCTTGCTGGTAATCATCTTCTGAGTTGCTCATTTTTATCTCTTAGTTCGAATTACTGTCAAAAATCTAATTAGGGTCAAACTCGCTCAGATATTAAGATTGTGCCGAGGATATCTACCCAATATGAAAGATAACTGATTTTTATTTTTAATCTATGTAGCACAGAACGATTCGCTCTCGATTCTTTTTCCAAAAAAGTTTTGTCACACACATCATTTGAAATTGTCTAAGCATTCAAACAGACAAAAAAGGAAATGAAAAAACAATTATTAATGATGCCGGTGCTAATCTTATTGGTTAGTTGTACGGCTCAGCAAAATGAAAACAAAATGGAAAAAAAGTCAGAAAGTACAATGGAACAAACCACAAATTCAATTCTTCCTTCAGCAGATAAATTTGTGAAAAGCCCTTTGAGAAATAGAATTAAATTGGAATTGAATGCCCCTGTGCCTGAGGTATGGGCATTGGTTGGTAAGCTTGAACGTATGCCAGAATATAGTAAGGGGCTTAGAAAGGTAGATGCTCAATATGATGACTCGAATTTAGGCACTGGATATACCTGCTACTTTTTCCCGTTTTTTGAAGGTGGTAAAGAGGAGACACATAATGAAGTGATAAAATGGTACGAGCCCAATGTAGGTTATGCCTCACAAGCTCATGAGCCTAATGTTTTTGGGTTACAGCAATCACTAAATTACTTGACCTTTAAAAGCACAGGAGATCATACCATATTAACATGGGATGTTCACTTTACTTCTGAAAACAAAGAAATCATTCAAATGAATCTATCATCGTTTGAAACGGCTCTAAATTCAGATATTGCCAAAAATCTTATCAACAAATTCGGAGGCAAAATTTTAGAAAACTATATTGATAAAATGCAATGAGTTTAATTTTCAATGGGAGAGAAGAAATGATCACACAATATATGAAGGAGGATAAATGAGAGGCACGCTAGTGGATGTTGATCACAATGAAACAGAAGATCTTGATTTAAGGTCTTCTGCTCTTAAGGGGGACAAAATCGCCCTGGAGCAACTGATTGAAAGGCATTACAAATTCATTTACAATGTAGCTTTAAAAACGGTGCTTGAGCCCGCTGATGCAGAAGATGTTACACAGGAAATAATTATCAAGCTGATCACCAATCTGTCAAATTTCCGAGGCGATTCTTCATTTAGAACGTGGCTCTATCGCATCGTTACAAATCATATTCTTAACATGAAGAAGAAACACTGCGAAGTGCTAATTGGCACTTTCAATGAATATGGAAAAGAACTGGATAGAATGCCCAATAGCGATTTCTTGGGAGAAACCATCACACCTGAAAAAGAGGCTATTTTAAATGAGGTGAAATATAATTGCACTGCAGGCATGCTGATGTGTTTAGACAGGGAGCAACGACTAATTTTTATTCTGGGTGCGATTTTTGAAGTAGATCACCATTTAGCATCCGAAATCCTTTCAATCTCAAAAGATAATTTCAGACAAAAATTAAGCAGAGCCAGATATCAATTAACCCAGTTCATGGATCAAAAATGTGGATTAGTGAATAAGCGCAATCCATGTCGCTGTAATAAAAAAGCAAGAGCATTTATCAAAGAAGGAATTGTAGATCCTGGAAATTTTCAATTCAATGCTGATTTCACTAAAAAGATCTATCAGGTACTTCCTGAAAAAGAGGCTATGATGGATGACGAAATAGACAAGCAATATGCGTACCTTTTTAAAGATTCACCTTTCCAAGACAGAGAACATCTCAAAGAGAAGTTAACCGAAGTTCTTGACTCTTCTAATTTCAAGACTTCGTTTGGGATTTCCTAATTTGTAAGATTATTGGCCCTCCAACTACCGCAAATCTGTGTCTTGTGGTATTGTCATTGAAAGAATGGTAACCTGATTAGGGCAAAAGTCACACCACCGCTGACGCAAAGTTGTAACTTGTGTCCCACATTCTCCCACCACTTCACTCAAATCCTCAAAAAACAAGCACCAAATCCTAAAATCACAAGCTGATTTGCAGCAAAAACACCCAAATCACGTCATATACACACTTCATCTTAACTATCATTACCCGTAATAAACACCCTTTGATCGTCATTGAAAGCCTATAATTGCACTTTTTTTTCTTTTTTGTGTAGGAAAGTGGGAGAAAGTGGTTGAAAATGTGAAAAGTTCGGTTACATTTGTTCCGGTGGTTTATATTTTTCAAGGCTCAGTATGGCGTTTTTTACAAGCGAGTATGAGTGTAAGTTGGATACCAAGGGTAGGTTGGTTTTACCTGCAAAGATTAAAACCAACCTCCCTGAGGTCTCCACTAACGAACTGGTTATTCGGAAGGGATTTGAGCCGAACCTAATCCTCTACCCAATGGTGGAGTATAA
>JANQOR010000029.1 GCA_028285685.1 Cyclobacteriaceae bacterium
GCTGATTAGAGAGGTGGCCGAGCGGCTGAAGGCGCACGCTTGGAAAGCGTGTATACTCTTTACGGGGTATCGAGGGTTCGAATCCCTTCCTCTCTGCAGTTTATACGGAAAAGGGAATGTGAGGGTGGTGTTTTGATATGGAATTGATTAAAAATTTGAATATTTAACTTAAACCGAAGACTAACTTATTAGACTGAATTATGAAAAAGTTATTGACACTCTTAATGTTGGCAGGTGTATTCACTTTCACCGCATTAAATGTACACGCACAGGATTTTTCTGATACGGATTCAACGGAAGTGGCCGCTGACTCAGTAGCAGGAGATGGCTTTGCGGAAGAAGCTCAAGAACCTGAAGAGGTAGCAGCTGAAGAAGTATTTGTTGAAGAGGAAAGCTCGCCTGGCTTCCACCAAGTTGTAAAGCAACAGTTCATTGAT
The DNA here is from genome assembly GCA_028285685.1 of Cyclobacteriaceae bacterium. Lineage (GTDB taxonomy): Bacteria > Bacteroidota > Bacteroidia > Cytophagales > Cyclobacteriaceae > Ekhidna. Next base: position 438 of record JANQOR010000029.1, read on the forward strand.
GGTGGACCAACATTTATGGGTATTGTTCTCGCATGTCTGGTTTTAGGATTGGCAATTTCTATTGAGAGAATTATCCACCTAAACATGGCTTCAACGAACACAAACAAGCTATTGTCAGACGTGGAAGATGCATTGGGTTCTGGAGGAGCTGAAGCAGCAAAAGAAGTTTGCCGAAATACAAGAGGTCCCGTTGCCTCGATCTTCACACAAGGTCTTATGAGAATGTCTGAAGGAATTGAAATGGTTGAGAAATCAATCATTGCATACGGTTCTGTAGAAATGGGAAGATTAGAAAGAGGAATGATTTGGATTTCGCTTTTCATCTCACTTGCTCCGATGCTTGGATTCATGGGAACAGTAATTGGTATGATCGACGCTTTCGATGCGATTGCTGAGGCTGGTGATGTGTCTCCGGCGCTTGTGGCGGATGGTATTAAAGTTGCACTCTTGACAACTGTTGGTGGATTGATCGTTGCGGTAATTCTTCAGTTGTTTTACAACTACCTTGTTTCTAAAGTAGATTCGATTGTAAACAGCATGGAGGATGCATCTATCTCACTAGTAGACCTACTAGTTAAGCATAACCTATCTAGATAATCCTTAAACCAAATTAATCATGATTGATGTAGGATTATTTTTATCATATATACTCGTAGGAGTTTGCGCATTGGCAGCAGTCGGAATGCCTCTAGTAAAGGCATTTGGGGATCCTCAGTCTCTCAAGAAAATGGGAATGGGGGTCGGAGTTGTTGTCGTGGTTTTTGTTATATCCTATGTAATTGCAGATGGTACTGCTTACAAGGAAGCAACAGCAGGTACTGCCAAGATGGTAGGTGCCGGGCTGATAACCATGTACATCCTGGCCATACTTGCGATTGCCGGGATAGTATTTACTGAGATCCAAAAAATGCTAGAGTAATGGCTAGAAACAAAGATAGAGGCACTCCTGAGGTGAGCTCAGGCTCTATGGCCGACATTGCCTTTCTTTTGCTAATTTTCTTCCTGGTTACGACCACAATTGCAAATGATAAGGGAATTGCCATTTCGCTGCCTCCTAAACCAGATCCAAACGATCCACCTCCGGAGGTTAAATTTCAGCAGAGAAATATCTTTAAAATTCTTGCGAATTCTAAAGATCAACTTTTGGTGGAAGATGAACCCTGGACACGACCGATAGGCGATCTGAAAGATGAAGTAAAAACGTTCATACTGAATTTTGGAAATCCAACACCTGAGGGAATTGAATTATACAATTCACTTCCGTCGTCCATGAAGGTGCAGGCAGGTCAAAATCCGGAATCTTCCGACGACCCGACAAAAGCTATTGTTTCGTTCAAAGCAAACAGGGGTACAAGCTATGAGCTTTACATTGAAGTAATGGATGCAATGAACGCTGCTTACAACGAGATCTATGGCGAGCGAGTTGGACTAACAGCCGAACAGTGGCTGGCAATTGACCTAAAAGATGATACTCAGCGTAGAATTTATCAACAAGCAAGGTCAAACATTCCAAGAGCATTGTCTATTGCAGAACCGGATAAATAGAAAAGAATATGTCAAAGTTTAAAAAGAAATCCAAGGCAGGACAGGAAATCCCAACGGCGGCATTACCTGATATCATTTTTATGCTACTGTTCTTTTTTATGGTAACAACTGTGATGCGGGATGACGAGATTTTAGTGAAGCAACTTTTGCCAAAAGCAGATCAGCTCACGAAAATAGAAAAGAAATCCCTTGTGAGTCACATTTTTATCGGTGAGCCAAAAAATACAGGTTTATATGGATCTGAGCCCAAAATCCAAACGAACGACGTATTTGTTGAGCCTCAGGATATTGTCCAATTCGTAAATCAGGAAAAGGACAAATTAGATGAAAATCAACGTGATAAAATAACCATGGCGATGAATGTCGATCAGGAAGTCAAGATGGGTATTGTATCGGACGTTCAGCAAGAATTGAGGGAAGCAAACGCCCTTAAAATCTTGTACAAATCTATCCGAAAAGGAACTGTGCCAAACTAGAACTAGTAAGAATTAGTCAATAACTTCAAGCCCATTCGTAATAGGATGGGCTTTTTTATTTCCGGATTCAAGCGGAAGCTTTTTTGGGGCTTAAGTAAGGCCTCCAGTCTTCTCGGAGTGCACCTACTCCCATTTTGATGAATGAAATATAAGAGGGTTTTATAGGTGCATTTTGTAGCTTCAGTCCTGTTTTTTCAAGCGTAGAATCACCTTTTTGAGCATTACACTTTTTACAAGCGGTCACAAGATTTGTCCATGAAGATTTGCCACCCTTTGATCGAGGAACGATATGATCAAGTGTCAGATCTTTGTTCGCTCCGCAATATTGACATTTGTGAGCATCTCTCTTAAAAATATTGTGACGACTCAGTACAACACCCTTGTAAGGCAACTGTATATACCGGTTGATCATAATAACCGAGGGAAAAGGATAGGTTGCGGAAATAGATCGTAGCTCTCGGTCTTCGACGCTATTCAGCAGTTCAGCTTTTTTCAAAAAGACAAGGAGGAATGCCCTTTGCACTGAACAAATGGTAAGTGGTGAATAATCCTGATTTAGCACTAAAACCGAATTCATCAGATTCTTAATTTTTTCAACTCACGATCTTGATCCTTTTTCTTAATATTTTCCCTTTTATCAAACAATTTCTTTCCTTTTGCAAGCGCGATTTCAAGCTTCGCATATCCCCTCGCATTGATAAAAATCCTAATTGGAACAATTGTTAATCCCTTTTCCTCTGTTTTTGACCTCAACTTTTCTATTTCTTTCTTCTTGAGTAGGAGCTTACGATTACGTACCATTTCGTGCCCATTAAAGCTGGCTTGTGCATATGGAGAGATATTCATGCTTTTTACAAAAACCTCGCCATCCTTTATAAAGCAATACGCTTCTTGCACACTCGCCTTGCCTTCTCTGATTGATTTGATCTCCGTCCCCTTCAAAATAATGCCCGCCTCAAACTTTTCGACAAACTCATACTCATAGCTTGCTTTCCTGTTTTTGATCTGCACATTTTGATTAAATCTTCCCTTATCCTTACTCATAAGGGTTAAAAATAGCGCTAAAATGGCATTCTGGGCAGAGGACTATCGGTTAGCTGTCCAAATTGTTCTTTCTCAAACAGAAAATGCCCGGAAATTGCAATCATGCCAGCATTGTCCGTACAGTATTGAAAATCCGGCACGTGAAGCTCCCAGTTGTTTTTCTTAGCCTCTTCGGTTAAGCGTTTTCTTAATCCAAAGTTTGCAGAGACGCCTCCCGCAATAGCTATTTGGTTAATACCCTCTTGTGCGGAGGCCATTTTCAACTTTTTGACCAACATTTCAATTAGCGTGAACTGAATACTTGCGGCCAGATCATTCAGATTGTCTTCAACGAAATTTTCGTTTTGCTTCATCTCCTTTCTTAAAAAATAGAGTATCGAAGTTTTGATTCCGCTGAACGAATAATCCAAGTTTGGAACCTCAGATTTAGCGAACTCAAATCTACCAGGGTCACCATTAGATGCCAGCTGATCAATTATCGGGCCGCCTGGGTAGGGAAGGCCAAGGAGTTTGGCCGATTTATCAAAGGCCTCGCCAACAGCATCGTCAATGGTCTCTCCAAGAACGATCATTTCTAAGTGACTATTCACTCGAAGAAGTTGCGTATGCCCGCCGCTTATGGTAAGGCAAATAAATGGAAAAGTGGGTTTGGGTTCATCTATGAAGTGGGCTAGCACATGTGCTTTCATGTGGTGTACAGGAATGATCGGAATACCCAAAACCTGAGCTAGCGACTTAGCAAAGCTGGATCCAACGAGAAGTGCCCCTAACAGACCTGGCCCTCTCGTATACGCAATTGCATCCACATTTTTTAAGGAAATTCCGGCGTTTTCAATCACATGATCAACAATTGGCACAATATTTCTTTGGTGTTCACGTGATGCTAGTTCAGGAACCACACCTCCATACTGTTCGTGTATTGCTTGGGTGGCAATATCATTATTGATTACTTTGCCATTGATGCACACGGACGCAGAGGTCTCGTCACATGAAGACTCTATGCCAAGTATTGTTGCCACAAAACCAACTTTTTGAAAAATAGAGATACCATATTGCGAATTAGCAAATTAGTTGGGAAAATTAGTGCAAGATTGATTTTCTATTTTTCAATTTTGATCGTCATGCTGGTTTTGCTTGCTCAAATCAAACCAGTTCAGACTTTTTTGACCAAGAGGGTTCTAACCGAGATTTCAAAGAAAACACAACATGAAGTTTCAATAACTTCGGTAAAAATTGCATGGTTGGACAGAGCGGAATTAAACGATCTTCTGATCCTTGATCGGAAGTCAGATACACTAGTTTTTGCGAAGCGAATTCTTGTCAACTATCGGGTTGCAGATCTGCTAAATTCCAAATTTCTAAATGTCGAGGAGATACAGGCTAGCCAGCTTAGACTGCAACTTATCAAACACGACTCCACGTCAAGCTTGAACCTTTCCGAACTTATTAATGCGCTCAAGAACCCTAACAGAAATAATAGGCCAATCAATGTAGAAGAAGTATTTCTCTCAGATGTTGAATTTTCAATAGATAACAATACCAGAGAGAGGATTGAGAGCAGATTAGATGTGTCTCATATGAGCATTGATTTTTCCGAGATCCAATTTTCTGATTTTGGTTTAAAAAGTGATACTATAGAAATGAATGTCATTCAGGTCAGAGGAATGGAGAGAGCACATGGATTAGAGCTGAAGGAATTCAGTAGTAGAATAGAGCTTAACAATGAGTCCTTGAGTCTTACTAAGCTAAGGCTCAAAACCTTGACCAGTCAAATATCCGATAGTGTCAAGTTCTATTACAATGGAATTGAAAACCTTTCACACTTTGTGGATAGTGTTTCGTTTGGCTTTTATTTCTCGGAGACGATAATTTCTGACAGAGATTTGAAAATACTTACTGGAATAGAGAGCCTCAAATCTCCCATTAGCATCGATGGTATCATCTGGGGAAAAGTAGAGGATTTCAATATGGACGATTCCAAAATAGGTTTTGGAAACGAGTCCTACATTGAGGGTGGCATCAGTACATTTGGTTTGCCAAACCTCTCCAGCACCTTCGTGCTGGCAGATATTACCGATTCACATATTGTGCCAGAAGATATAGAACCCTACGTAGGTGAACTGTCGCAAAACATTGCCCAACTTGGTAGACTTGATTTTACCGGAAGCTTTGCCGGATTTCTAAATGATTTTGTCGCAAGAGGTGATTTCGTGACTGAGAAGGGCTCGGTGCATTCAGATATAAACATAAAGATTCCAAGCAATCTGAATGAAATGCAATACAGTGGTAATTTGGAACTCAAAAATGTTGATTTAGGGGCATTTTTTAGAAATCAAAAATTAGTTCAGAAAGTTAATCTTAAAGGAAGGGTAGATGGAAAAGGAATCACACCTGAAAATGCCAATTTTGACCTAAATGCCAAGGCCTACCATTCTGGTTTTTATGGCTACTCATATGATTCCATAACGGCCAATGGAACATTTGCCTCTAATTTCTTCCAGGGGACTTTCTCGGTTGACGATCCCAATTGTCAGGTATCAGGAAATGCCAATTTGGATTTTAACCTCGAAGAAGAAATTATGCGCGTAGATCTCAATGTGGATTCTACTCACTTAAATGAACTCAACCTAGTGCTGGATACACTAGTTACTGGAGGAAAACTTCGTGTTGATATTGTCAATCTTGATTTGGATCAGTTTACTGGGACAGCTCGAATCGACTCGGGATTTGTAAGAGCCAACAACAATGAAGTACTAGTCGATTCTATAAAGTTCACTGCGACACTAGTGGATGGACAGCGGAATCTTAAACTCACCCTGCCAGGTGTGAATGCTGAGGTAAATGGAAATTTTAAGATTACGCAGGCGCTAAGCGATCTGTCTGCACTTGCCACGGACTACGTATCAAAGATTCAGTTGACAAGTGATTCTTCTAATGTAGAGGAAAGCCACGAAACCTATAAATTGGAATTATTCGCACAGTTCGATAACCTGTCACGATATTTCGATTCATTGAGAATTCCTGTTGAGATTCCTGATGGCTCCTTTCTGGAAGCAACTCTGCGAGAAAGTAAAAACTCAAATTTGTTTTTATATGCCCAAGCCGATTATTTGAAGGTGGGAAAAAGCATGGTCTACAACCCGATTTTGGAAATTAATGGTTCTAAGGAGATCGGCTCGAACTCAGTATTGACCAACTTTATCCTTGAATCTGACAGACAAAAGTTCTCAGGAATTCCGGAAACACAAAACCTACTAATTGAGGGTATCTGGCTCAACAATAACATTGACCTGACGACCAGAATAAGTCAGGAAGCTACAAAGAGTAGTATGCGATTTGAAACAAATGCAATTTTGTCTCGGGATTCAATTACGATAAGAATGGAACCTTCCAAGATCATTGCATTTGATGATGAATGGATATTTAATCGAAAGAATAAGGTTACAATCTATCCAAATACGATAAGAATTGAAGATTTCAGCATTCATGATGCGAGTGAATCACTTCAGCTGAGCGGAATTTATTCAGCACTGAATGCCACAAATATTGAAGTTGAAGTGAACAATTTAAACCTGGAAAAAGCAAACCTTTTTACAGATATAGATATAAATGGGTTGCTTAAGAGTAAGCTATTAATATTCAGGGAGACGGCAGAGGAACCTTTTCGTTTTGACGGCGGATTTGATCTGAATGACCTGATCCTAAACAAATTCCTCGTAGGCAACATCAGTGGTACTTCTGAGTGGAATTCCATTGAAAGGAACATTTTTTCCCAGGTCAAGGTAGACAGAGAAAGTTTCAATACAATTGACATTAACGGATACTACCATCCATTCGACAGTGATAATCAGTTGGATTTCGAGATGAAATTTGAGAACGCCGATCTGGGGATAGCACAGCAATTTCTTCAGGAAAGTGTTTCAGACCTAACAGGATTTGCCGACGGAAAAATGAACCTCACCGGTTCGTTGAGCGCACCAGAGATCAATGGGAGGTGTGTAGTTTCGGACGGCAGTGTTAGAGTAAATTACCTTAATACTATCTATGCGTTTGGTGGGCCATTGACATTCATACCCGGCACGTTGAAATTGGAAAATTTCCTATTAACAGACCGAAAGGGCGCTCAGTCAATGGTTAGTGGAACGATATCACATGATTTTTTCACAAATGTTCTTACTGATGTTAAAATCGAGGCTGAGAATTTTGAATTTTTAAATACCACCACTGCAGACAATAGCCTCTACTATGGTACTGCGAACGGTACTGGTGAGGTGAATATCACTGGTCCATTGAATGACCTTTTGGTTAAAGCCTCTATAAAGACCGAGAACGATACACGAATTTTTGTTCCAATCACTGAGGACGGGGACATTTCTCAACAAGACTACATAACATTCTTGGACTTCAACGACACAACAGAGGTCTTAGGAGAGAGCGAGTACAACTTTCAGGGAATTACAGTTGATTTTGATATTGAGGTGACTCCTGAAGCTTATTGCGAGCTAATTTTTGATATCAAAACGGGTGATATAATCAGGGGCAGGGGAAGGGGCAATATTAAACTTTCGTTGGATACCGATGGGGAATTCCATATGTTCGGACCGTTAGAGATCACAGATGGGGCGTATAATTTCACCGTGCCCGGTTTTATAAACAAAGAATTTGAAGTGGTACCTGGAGCCAGAGTTACTTGGTTTGGGGATCCATATAATGGGACTATTGACCTTAAAGCGACTTATTTGCAAAGGGCGGATTTCACCCCATTGTTGCTAGAAGGTGAGGATGATGGAGGTGAAGCTGACACTAAAGTTGGTGTGAACGTAATCCTGAACCTAAGCGAGGGAATATTAAGCCCGTCGATTGGTTTTGATCTTCAATTGGCAGATAAAATCGATGAAACCAGTTGGCGCGAAAGCAAATTGACCCAAATATCAAGCAATGAACAAGAACTTAAAAGACAGGTCATAAGTCTACTTTTCTTTAGAAGGTTTTCACAGCAATCAAGCTTCACCCTTGGGGGTGGAGGCAATGTAGGAAATAGCGTAAGTGAATTTTTTTCCAACCAGGTCAGCTATCTGGTAAGTCAACTAGATGAAAACCTCGAGGTGGAAGTTGATTTGGCTTCTCTGGATGGAGACGCCTTCAATACCTTCCAGCTTCGGCTGGCCTATACGTTTTTAGATGGAAGACTTAAAGTAACGCGCGGTGGTGATTTTAACAACGCACAAAACCAAAATGACAAGCTCTTGGATGATATTGTTGGTGACTGGTCAGTGGAGTACAGTCTGACCAAAGACGGACGATTAAGAGCTAAAGTTTTCAGAGCCACAAACCAACAGCTATCCACAAACCAGGGTGAGCAGAATTTTGAGACTGGTGTCAGTTTGCGCTTCGTTCATTCGTTCAATGAATTCAAAGATTTGATAACAAGCGGAAGAAAGGCAGCATTGAAAAGAAAGTTGGAAGAAAGCAAAGCAGGTACAGATTCGGCTAGTGACTTGGATACTGCCTACGAGTAATACTCCTATCATTATTTATTTGGGCTGCAAACACTTAACTTACTAGAAACTTAACGGGTTATCATGGATTTTAGATCGTTTAGTAAGAAGTATGCCGGAGAAATCGGTGGCGAGTACCGGGAGTATGATGAAACCCGGTCCGTAATTATATTTCCATTAGAAGGTGGCCGTTTTCAGACGATAACCGGACACATTGTTCTTCATCCTGACTATGATCGAGAGGTTGTCCAGATTAAGACAAAGGTGTGTGGACTTGATGAAAACATACCATACAACGATGTCCTGGCGGAGAGTACTAATTTACCTTACTCGAAGTTTGTTGTGGAGGATGATTTCCTAAAGGTGGAAGCGTCAACATTTCTTGTCAATTTGAAAGAAAAAATGGTGAAAGAGATGATTGTCGAGGTTGCCAATGTCGCGGATCGTTGGGAGTTTAGAATTACCGGAAAAGATATTCATTGATATTTTTGCAATGCAAGCCGACCCATCGTCGCGGCCCTGATAGCTATCAGGAACGGGAAGGAAAGTCCGGGCAGCATAGAGAAGCGTACTTCTGAAATGGAAGCGTCCAGTTCCGAAAGTTTGGAACCGGATCGAGATAGTGCCACAGAAAATAGACTACCTTATCCCGAAATTTATCGGGAAGGGGAAAAGGTGAAAAGGTGAGGTAAGAGCTCACCATTCAGGTAGTGATACCTGAAGTTAGGTAAACCTTACGTGCTGAAAGACCAAATAGGTCCTGCATTTGAAAGTGTCTCGCTTGAGTAGGATTGGGTAGGTCGTTTGATCCCAGTCTCGATAGCTATCGGGACGGGACTAGATAAATGATGGGATAGAACAGAACCCGGCTTATTGGCTTGCTTTTTGTAACAATGATTCGAAAAATAAAATTATGCCTAAGATACTGGTTGTTGATGATGAGAAAAGCATTCGAGACGCCTTATGTGATATCCTGTCCGAAGAAAAGTATGATGTGGTTTCCGCCGAGGATGGAGAAGATGGCTTTGCTAAGCTATCGGCTGAGAAAATAGACTTGGTGCTTTGCGATATAAAAATGCCAAAGATGGATGGTATGGAACTGTTGCAGAAAGCTTCTTCTGAAGGTTATGACATTCCGTTTATCATGATTTCTGCACATGGAACAATTGATACTGCGGTAGAAGCTACAAAGAAGGGTGCTTTTGATTTCATTCAAAAACCACCGGATCTTAATCGTATTTTGTTGACTGTCAGAAATGCGCTAGACAATTCGCAATTAACAAAGGAGACAAAGGTGCTCCGTAAAAAAGTTAGTAAGGGTAATGAGATCGTAGGGGATTCCTCGAGGATCAACGAGATCAAGGAAATGATCGAAAAGGTGGCTGCTACGGAAGCCAGGGTTTTGATTACTGGTGAAAATGGTACTGGTAAAGAACTCGTTGCGAAGTGGCTTCACGAGAAAAGCGATCGATCAAAAGCGTCCTTAGTAGAGGTCAATTGTGCGGCAATTCCTTCAGAGTTAATTGAAAGCGAACTTTTTGGTCACGAGAAAGGATCCTTTACTTCAGCTCACAAGCAACGAATAGGGAAGTTCGAACAGGCCAGTGGTGGAACCTTGTTTCTAGATGAAATCGGAGACATGAGTCTATCTGCCCAAGCAAAGGTTTTACGAGCTTTACAGGATAAAAAAATATCGAGAGTTGGTGGAGATAAAACAATAGAAGTTGATGTACGCGTTCTGGCAGCCACTAATAAGGATCTAAAGAAGGAGATCGAAGAAGGGAATTTTAGAGAAGACCTGTATCATCGATTGAGTGTGATGATCATACACGTGCCTCCCTTAAGGGAGCGCACTGAGGATATTTCATTGTTGGTGGATCATTTTTTGGAGCAGGTAGCAGAGGAGTATGGAGCGCTAAGAAAGGAAATCGACTCAGATGCAGTTAAGCTTCTGGAAGATCATAAGTGGACTGGAAATATTAGGGAGCTACGAAACGTTGTAGAACGACTGGTGATCATGTCAAATAACACGATCAAGGGGGCGGATGTGAAGAAGTATGTAGAAGTTTAAGCGTTAACTTCAGGAGAAGGCTTCTCCTGCTTAACGTCCTCTTGAGCGTATGTAGGACAAGTTCTCTGAGTACAAGCGCTAAGACCTAAAATTACTACAGCTACGATGGCAAATTTCAACTTCATGAGTGTTACTTATATTATTCAAACGACCTTTTTCAGCCTTATCAATTCAAAAATATAGGAATTAATCAACTATACAACACGAATTAGTCCAAAATATTTCACTAATTTCTTTAAAACATCAAATTACATCCACGAATGTCGGAATTATCGAAACGACCCAACACTTCAAATACCCTGTTTTGAGCTTTTCCTAGATCTTTTGTCTCAATAAACGCACACGAATCGATATTTCCCAGGTCGATCACATTAATTCCACCCGTTTTTCCATTATTTAGGTAGCTAAAAGGGTCATTTATATCGCGTATGAGCACTTTTACCCATTCTGGAAAGCGAAATTCACCATTTTTACCGTACGCCTGACTCATTAGCTCCGTCATGCCATATTCTGAAAAGATATCGTCTATTTTGAAGGTTTTACGAAGATTTTGGTGCAATTCACGCCTTGTCATCTCTTTTCTACGACCTTTCATTCCACCCGTCTCCATTATTTTGATGTTTTGAAGAGGCTTCTTATACCTCTCTGAAAGGTCTAAAAGAGCATAAGAAACGCCAAAAAGTAATTTTTTTGGACTATATGGGCCCGATTCCTGGGTTAAATCGTCAAAATTATCATGAAAATAGCCTGAATTGGGTGCACTTTTGGTCAAGAAAGCGTCGATCATGGCAATAAGCGAAGAATCACCCATTTCCAGATAGGATGGTAGCAAGGCTAAAATTTGAACGGTCTCAAGTTGACCAAAATAGTCTTCAAAGGTCTTTCTTGTGAGCCGATGATAAAAGTTGAGATCCTTGATGAAGTGTTGACTTCTTCCCGATTTGGTAGTTCCGCTGCTTTTAAAAACCTTTTCCTCGTCCCAGGTTCCAGATTTTACTGCATGATTTTTGAAGAACTCAATTGGTAGAAAGGGAATTTGACTTATTCTTTTGACATTGTTAGGGTTTCTGTCGAGTAGGTTGCAATATGTGTGATACACAGGGCATTGAGAATACTGGTATTTGAAAACTTCAAGACAATACGATGCGAAGTTTTTCTCGTTTATTGTAAAAATTATTTCCTTAAAACTTTCAGCGAAATGCATGAGTTTTATTTGGTAAGGGGTTCTTGTTCTATTTTTGTCTCTGATATATGATGCGAGCTGCTAAATTATTATTCTCAGTTTTTATACTGTCATTTTTAAGCTCTTGTTTTGAAGAAGAACAGTTTCCCGAGACCCCTCTAATCGAGTTTGAGTCGTTGAAGTATGTTGATACCGAAGGACTTGATTCTTTGGTCTTGAGCTTTAGTTTTCAGGATGGAGATGCCGATTTAGGGTTAAATGATGATGTAAACGATCTTCTGGCTCCATATCAGGTGTACAGCGTTGTTATAGATGCTCAGGACAGTGTCGTCTTCATTGATGATGGCGCACTTCAACTACCCTTATATCATGCTCCGGTATTCATAGCCACTCTTGACAATGGACAAATTGCCAGAGTGTTTTTTACGGAAGAAAAGGTGCTTTTTTCACAAACCGACAACCGTCCACCATTTGATTGCGAGAATTACGAGATAATTGATTCAGATACCGCCTATGTTGTAAGGAATGAATTCTACCATAACTTTCACATACAATTTATGCAGAAGAGAAATGGAAATTACTCGGAAATAGATTTCGCTGAGATCTTTCAAAGTGACGATTGTGAGCTAGGGAATTTCAATGGAAGAATCCCATTCTATGATCCCAATGGAAGGGAAGGAATCATTACCTATTCTATGCTATCTCAGTTATTCCGACTTTCATTCTTAGATGATACCATTCAATTGAGATTTTGGGTGTATGACAGAAGTCTCAATAAGAGTAATGTCGCTGAATCACCCGATTTTGTGCTACGAGACCTTATCAGTCAGTAGAGATCTTTAAATTTCTCAGGATTCACCTCTGTCATTAGTTCATAGACTTGCTCGACCACATCCTCAACGTTTGGTTTAGAAAAATAGTCGCCATCGCTACCGTATGCAGGTCTATGCTCTTTACCTGTGATCGTCTTTGGTTTTGAATCCAGGTGGAAATACCCCCCATCTCTTTCCAACACCTGCTGTAAGATATATGCAGATGCACCGCCTTCTACGTCCTCGTCAACCACCACAAGTCTATTTGTTTTCTTGAGAGACTCGAGTACGATTCCATATTTATCAAATGGGATGAGCGTCTGAGCGTCAACAACTTCTACCTCGATACCTTCTTCAGCTAACTGATTTGCAGCTTCAGATACAATCCGGCATGTAGATCCATATGTAACAATTGTTGCGTCGGTTCCTTCTCGCAAAATTTCGGGAACACCTAATGCAAGTTTGAAGTCATCGAGGTTTTCAGGGATTCGTTCTTTGAGTCTATATCCATTTAGCGATTCGATCATAAGCGCAGGATCGTCAGATTGAATAAGTGTATTATAAAATCCAGCGGCTTGTGTCATGTTCCTTGGCGTCAGTACCATTACTCCCCTTAGTGAGTGCAGAATCATTCCCATCGGGGACCCGGAATGCCACACCCCTTCAAGTCTATGACCCCTAGTTCTAATGATCAGTGGAGCCTTCTGACCACCAAAAGTCCTGTAGTGAAGCGTAGCAAGATCATCTGACAATGTTTGGATTGCGTAAAGTAAATAGTCGAGGTATTGAATTTCTACGATCGGTCTAAGCCCTCTTACGGCTGCCCCGACACCCTGCCCTACGATGGTTGCTTCACGTATTCCCGTGTCAGTGACTCGCAGGTCACCATATTTATCCTGCAATCCTGCAAAGCCCTGATTTACATCCCCAATTTTGCCCACATCCTCACCAATGGCAAACACTCTTCGATCTTTCTGCAGAATATTATCAAAACATGCATTTAGTACTTCACGGCCATCTACAAGCTTTGACTCTTCAGAATAGGTCGCTTCTACAGTCTCGACATTGAGAGAGGAATTGGCTGATTCGCTATAAAGTAAGGAGCTGTATTGTTTCTGGAATCTTTCTTTTTGGTCGGTTATCCACTGTTGTAGATTCTTCCACTCTTGCGTTTGATCATCTCTTGAGATCCGGAGAGCCCTTCTGGATGCTCTCATCACATCTGATTTTTCTGGATTTAAAGCTTTCCTTAGCTCGTTGGAAATAACTTCGATACTTGACTTCTTTTTTGATGCATTTGCTACTTTCCCAATAAGGTCAAGCGCTTCCTGTTGATCCTTTTTGATTTCGTCTATGAAGGCCTTCCAGGCAATTTCCTTGGATTTCTTTGCGTCACTTTTCGCCACCTTCTCGATTTCGTCCAGTTCGGAAGGTGTTGCTAATTTCTCGACTTCAATCCACTCTCGCATCTTCAGGATGCAGTCGTGTTCCTTTTCCCAGGACAGTCGTTCTTTGGACTTGTACCGTTCATGGGAACCAGAGGTCGAGTGTCCCTGCGGTTGGGTAATCTCAGTGACATGAACTAAGCATGGTGTGTGGGTTTTTCTTGCGACAGAAATCGCTTTTTGATAAGTCTCCAATAGGGATGGATAGTCCCAGCCTTTCACTGTAAAAATTTCAAATCCCTCCTTCTCGTCGGTTTTTTGAAATCCAGCTAATGCTTCTGAGATGCTTTCTTTAACGGTATGAAATTTTTGAGGCACAGAGATACCATATTCATCGTCCCATATTGACATTACCATTGGCACCTGTAGTACTCCTGCCGCATTCATTGTCTCCCAGAATGGGCCTTCGGAGGTGGAAGCGTTACCAATCGTTCCGAAAGCGATCTCATTTCCGTTTATTGAAAAATCCTCAAAGTCAATAAGTTCTTTGTTTTCTCTGTACAATTTGGAGGCATAGGCAAGGCCCAATAATCTGGGCATTTGACCTGCAGTGGGGGAAATGTCAGAACTCGAATTTTTCTTATCAGTTTGAGTTAGCCATTCCCCTTTTTCATTCAAATACCTCGTTCCAAAGTGACCGTTCATCATTCGGCCAGCTGACGCAGGTTCGGCCTCCACATCAGTGTGAGCATAGAGTTGGGCGAAGAACTGTTGAGTGGTTAATTGACCGATGGCCATCATGAATGTTTGGTCACGATAGTAGCCAGATCTCCAATCACCATTTTTGAAGTACTTGGCCATCGCAATCTGTGGAACCTCTTTGCCGTCACCAAAAATTCCGAACTTGGCCTTACCCATAAATACTTCTTTCCTTCCCATCAAACTTGCTTCCCGGCTTTCTATCGCCAGCCGATAATCAGCTAAAATTTCCTCTTTGGAAATCTGAAGACTGACTTTGCTCGTGACTTTACCCATACTTCAAAATTTTGAGATGCACAATGTGGAGAACGTTTCCAAATATACACAATTGAGAGCACATTTTAAAGTGAGACATCAATATATAAATACGGTAAATATTAAATTATGGAAAGTATTAGGTATAAAATTCTGTGTATTATTATTAATCAAAATAATATTTCATTTTTGATATAAAACAAATAGGGCAAATTTTGTATTCGGAATACATACTTTTTCTCTGACTCACACCACGTATATTTGCCATCCTTAACGAGAACTATCATGATTATTGGCGTCCCAAAAGAGATAAAAAACAATGAAAACAGAGTTGCCTTGACTCCTTCGGGAGTGGTTGAACTGACGAAGAGAGGGCATGAAGTGTATGTACAGTCGACTGCTGGAGATGGAAGTGGCTTCAGTGATGACGCGTATACTAATGCGGGCGCTCAAATTCTTCCAACAATTGAAGCAACCTACGAAAAGGCTGAAATGATCATGAAGGTGAAAGAGCCAATCGAACCTGAATATAAACTTTGTAAGAAGGATCAATTGCTTTTCACCTATTTCCACTTCGCCTCTTACGAGCCCCTTACAAGGGCAATGATTGATAGTGGAGCTGTCTGTCTGGCTTATGAGACGGTAGAAAAGGAGGATCGCTCACTTCCTCTTCTAGTACCAATGTCCGAGGTTGCAGGAAGAATGTCAATTCAGGAGGGTGCGAAATACTTAGAAAAACCTCTGAAAGGGAGGGGTATTCTTCTTGGAGGTGTTCCTGGTGTGCGTCCAGCAAAAGTGATGATCCTAGGAGGGGGAGTAGTTGGTACAAATGCAGCGAAAATGGCTGCTGGAATGGGGGCTGATGTTACAATTTTGGACTTGAACCTTCCGCGGCTTAGATACTTGGATGATGTTATGCCAGCGAATGTCAACACATATATGAGTAGTGAATATCATATCAGGGAATTGATTGGAAGTCATGATTTGATTATTGGAGCAGTGTTAATCCCGGGAGCCAAAGCTCCAAGCCTGATAACCCGAGATATGCTTAAGGAAATGAGGCCTGGAACTGTCTTGGTTGATGTTGCAGTAGACCAGGGTGGATGCATTGAAACCTGTAAGCCTACTACGCATCAGGACCCAATATTTATTATTGATGACGTTGTTCACTATTGCGTAGCAAATATGCCAGGAGCTGTGCCTTACACCTCAACATTAGCTCTCACAAATGCGACGCTACCATATGCAATTGACCTAGCCAACAAAGGTTGGAAAAAAGCCTGTCAGGACAGCAAGGAGCTGAGATTGGGATTGAATGTAATCAATGGTGAAGTCGTTTACAAGGGAGTGTCTGATGCCTTTGGATTACCGTATACTGACGTGATGAATTTCCTGTAGGTCTTTTTCGAAATCAGTAATTCATACATAATTATTTTTTTACCTGCTTCGAGTTGACAAAAGAAGTATTGAGGCATTAAGTCATTACTAACCCATTGGTTAATGAAAAAGCAATCAAACAGAAAACTCGCTCAAGTGATACTGAAGTTATTTCTCCTTGGGATCATTCTTTGGTCTTTCAGTATTCCTGTAGCCATCTGAAGAGGTACCTGCCCGTTATTTCAAATTGTTCTCAAAAGATAAATACGGATCAATTTTCGTTATAAATATTTGCTCTGCATTTAGGAAAATAATATATTTACTTTGCAATTAGGAAATATATTAAATGAAACGAACTAACCTTGGAGAATTTGAGGAATTTGTTCTACTGGTAATCGGCGCTCTAGGATCAGAGGCATATGGAGTGTCCATCAAGAACGAGATAAAAAAAAGAACCGGACGGAACCCTAGTGTTGGTGCCTTACATTCAGCACTTTACCGTTTGGAGGACAAGCGTATGGTTGAATCAAGGGTTGGCGGGGCTACAGCAGAGAGAGGTGGCAGAAGAAAGAAGTATTACTCGCTCACGGAAGTGGGAAAGAAGGCGCTGGTTGCCGCTAATGATATACGTTCCGAACTATTCAATATGATTCCCGGATTAGCAATCAAACCAAATAAGTGAGAAAAAAATCACCTCCATATTGGCTTGATTGGCTTCTCGATAAGATTCTTAGCGGCGAGCAAGCTGAGATCATCAAAGGGGACCTGCTTGAATTGTACAAGGAAAAAGCTATAAAACACGGTTCCACATGGGCAAGCTTCAACTATTTCGTGGACGTTCTTAGCCTGCTTCGAATAAAAATTTTTAGAAGGAATAGATACAAAACGCTTAATAAAATGGACTTATTCTTTTATAACTGGAAAATCACCTGGCGTGTACTGATCAGGGACAGGTTCACCTCATCGATCAATATACTGGGCCTTTCAATTGGATTCGCGTCGGTTCTACTTGCGTGGATCTACATAGAACATGAAAATAAATATGACAAGTTTATTGTGAACCCAAAAACCACTGTTCGGGTAAGTTCACACTGGGCTCAGATCGGCAACTACGCAAAAACACCATTTCCAGTGGGACCTGCATTGCTCGATGAGTATTCATACGTGGACGATTTTTTCAGGTGCGTCAAGATTACAACAGATGATGGATCAGGTATACCAGTCCGGATTGGTGACAGGAAGTTTTTTGAAGAAAAAATGATTTCGGTTGATAAGTCGTTCATTGAGATCTTCAACATTCAATTTCTCTGGGGGGACCCTAAAAGTGCCTTGACCGATCCTCTGAGTTTGGTGCTTTCCCAGCGGGCAGCTAAGAAATATTTTGGTTCAGAAAATCCGATTGGCGAGGTGATGAACATTGAGGGGAAGTACGATATGGTGGTTACAGGAATAGTCGAAAATATCCATAACAAAAGCCATCTGGAATTTGATATACTATCACCTATGGCTTTCATGATCGACATAAGATGGAAGCAGTGGGATGGGTTTGATCATGACTGGACTAGCCCACTAGTTTGGACGTATGCGAGGCTGAAAGATGAAAAAAGCGTGATCCAACTGGAAAAAGACATCGCCACTTTCGTGGTAGACAGATACCCTGAGGGGATCATTGATGATAATGATAATTTTCATCACTATGTTCAGCGGGTCAGCGACATCCATCTTAAATCCAACATTGGACGAGAATTTAAGGCCAATGGCAATCAAACGATGCTTGTCGTGTTTGGAACAGTTTCGCTCTTAATTCTTTTCATAGCTAGTATCAACTTTATCAATTTGACCACTGCCCGGTCAACCATTCGAGCGAAGGAGGTAGGTGTCAAAAAGGTGGTAGGAGCTGAAAAAACTCAACTTATTCGACAATTCTACTTTGAAGTTTTTGTCCAGAATTTGTTGGCGGTCATTGTTGCCTATCTGGTCTTGTTCCTGATCTGGCAGCCTTTTGGTCACATAATGAGCGTCGATATACCTTTGGACAGGTCGACTGCATTGAGCACAGTTCTGATCAGTGTTTTCCTCTGTTTTATCAATACGCTGATAGCTGGCACATACCCTGCAATTTTCTTAACGTCCTTTAAGCCCACCGCCATCCTTAAGGGAAAGCTTCTTGCGATTGGTAGAGGATTGAGCCTTCGAAGAATATTAGTTACTATGCAATTCGTTGCTGCAATGGTTTTTATTGCTAGTGCACTTATCATTTCTGATCAACTGGACTTCATCCGCAACAAGGATATTGGAGTGAATACTTCACAACTGGTCGAAGTCAATCGACCACCACGTAGCATATCAAATGAAGTCATAATAGAGGCTTTTAGAAGTCATCCTAATGTGATTTCCGCTACTGCTTCGGCAGGTAGCTTACCTGGGAAAACCAGCCCATCCTGGTCCTATCACCCGCAAGGCTTTCCGAAGGAAAGGCAGTCCTTTAACACAATTTGGACTTATGATGATTTTGCTAAGGTGTTTGGTGGAGAAATCATTGCCGGTGAGGATTTTTCCCGAAAGTTCCGTGGTGATTCGTTGAATGCCGTACTATTAAACGAAACTTTAGCGAGATCTCTGGGATGGTCTCCCGAAGAAGCAATAGGAAAAAGCTTTGACGAATTTGAATGGCGAAAGCAGGAAACAAATCCGGGTCGTGTGGTTGGAGTAGTTAAGGACTTTAATTTCCGATCGCTTCACCACGAGATTGATCCTGCGGTGATGCTCTATACTGACAGTGATTTTGGTAATATAATTCTTCGTCTTTCAGGTGAAGATCTTGTTGGCACGATCAAAGCACTGGAAACGTCATGGGACGAGCTTATGCCAGACGTACCGTTTACCTGCAAATTCATGGACGAAAGCATTGAAATGCAATATCAGAAGGAGACCAAGCTTAGCACAAGCATGGGATATTTCACGTCACTTTCGCTATTTATTACCATTTTAGGGCTTATAGGATTGGTATCATTCATGTTAACGCAGCGAACAAAGGAGATCAGTATTCGAAAAGTTTTGGGTGCAGGTGTCATGCAGATTATATTCCTAGTATCAGCTGATTTTGTTAAGATAATTGCAATTGCTTTTGTGATTGCTAGTGCGGTCAGTTACTTTATGATGGAACGGTGGCTGCAGGATTTTTCATTCAGGATTACGGTGGGAATCTTGCCTTTTCTTGCTGCCGGGTTACTTGCATTTTTGATTATTGCAATCCTGCTAGGACTTAAGTCGGTTGAACTGTCGAAAATCAACCCTGCTTCAACTTTGAAGGACGAATAGATACTAAGAAAAAGCCTCGTCCTGGACGAGGCTCAATACATACAAGTGATCAGGGTTTTCTTATTCGTATCTCAAACTTTGGATCGGATTTGCTTTGGCAGCAAGAAAAGATCTATATCCCACAGTCAACAATGCAATTACTAGCGTGATCAAAAATCCAAGCAAGAAGTAGCTGTAACTCAAGGGGATTCTAAAGGCAAATTCTCTGATCCAGATGTCCATTAAGAAATACGCAACAGGTGCAGCAAAAATGAAGGAGGCAAGCATCAGTTTGATGTATTCGGTGGTGAAGATGCGGAGAATGTTGCTTGTAGTTGCTCCAAAAACTTTTCGAATCCCGATTGTCTTGGCGTTTCTGTTTGCCATAAAGGAGATTAATCCATACAAACCCATGATACTGAGGAGAATTGCTAACAAGGAAACGAAGCGAATCACATTGTGAAGTAGATCCTCAATCAGATATCGTTCATTTATGGAATTCGTGAGAACTTCAAATTCGAAGAGCTCGTTTGGGTAAAACTCCCTGAATGTCGTTTCAATATCGCCGATATATTCACTAATGTTTTCTGAAGATAGTCGCAATGCAATTTGATTCATCATTTCGGGTCTGTACATTAGCATCGATGGGCGGATTTCATTATGGGCGGATGAGACATTAAAATCTTCGACTACACCAATTATTTTGTATTGATTTCTACCGCCACCCGATGTAAGAGTTCGTCCAATAGCCTCCGATGGTTCCTTCCACCCCAAAGTAGTCAGAAGATGTTGCGTTACCAGAACATTATAAGCAGAGTCATTGATGAACTGTTCAGTAATATTAACTCCAGAAACTAACGGGATCTTGTAGAAGCCGAGGTAGTCCTCATCAACAAATTTCATGTTGGCATTGTTACCATCAATATACTCCTCGCCCTGTATGCGATAGGAATTGTTCCAATTTGAACCAGCTAATGGCGAAGTAAATGCCAGGGACGCTTCGGTTACGTAGCTTTTAGATTTGAGTTCCTCAAGTAGAGCATTCGGACCTACTTCAGATTCATCAGGGGTGTCAATATTGACTACATTGGTATGATCGAATCCAAGGTCTTTGTTCTTCATGAAACTGACCTGTGCTGCTATTATGAGTGTTCCAATTAGCATGATAGTAGTGAATGCAAATTGAATCACAACCAAAGACCTTCTTAGATTGAAGTTTCCACTTCCACGCTTAATGGTAACCTTATTTTTGAGCGCCTCCACAGGCTTGTAGCCAGATAAGATTAATGAGGGGTAGAAACCTGCTAGTATTGTGACCGCAACAGCTAAGACCAGTGCAAAAGCCATGACCTTATCTGTATAAACAAGATCGTAGCCTATAGATGTCAACATCTGATTGAACCTTTCTAATAGAAATTGACCTAGACTAATGGCAATTGCCATCGCGAAGAGCACAATAACAAATGTTTCTGTCAAAAACTGGGAAACCAGCTGCTTTTTGGAGCTGCCAAGTGTTTTCCTAATACCAACCTCCTTTGATCTTCTGATCGCCTGAGCAGTACTTAAATTGATGAAATTCAGGCATGCGGTGCCCAAGATCAAGGCTCCAAGAAATACAAATGCCCAAATCATCAAGCTAGGCGTTACATAGTTGTAGCCATCGCCATAACGCTCGTCGTTATGGATGCTAAGCAATGGTTGAAGT
The DNA here is from genome assembly GCA_028285685.1 of Cyclobacteriaceae bacterium. Lineage (GTDB taxonomy): Bacteria > Bacteroidota > Bacteroidia > Cytophagales > Cyclobacteriaceae > Ekhidna. The sequence goes on from JANQOR010000029.1 coordinate 21,848, forward strand.
GCTACCTCGGTCTTTGCATGCTCTTCTTCGTCACCCGGATTGGCAAGGCCGTCAATAACATCATCGATTTTGGTGTTCAATGTAGGAATATCAGCATCTGGTTTAGTTAGTACATATACCGAATAGGCCCAAGTCATTCCCCAGTTGTTCCAGATTGTAGGCTCTGATTGTCGCAATGTTTCAATTGAAACAAGACAGGAGTAGGGAAGATTAGTATCATCGGGAGAATTTTCTACTACACCTGCAACCTCGAGGTTGGTCTCTCCATTCAGCTTCAGGATCTTACCAATAGGATCTTTGTCTTCAAAATATTTGGCTGCCAGTTTTTCCGAAAGGTATATTTTATTGGGTTCGTTGATGGCTTCTATGTCTCCGGATAACAACTTGAAATCCAGCACATCGAAGAAGTCTCGATTAGTCATCAAAACTCCGCTCTCGCGAAAAACCTGGAAGTTGCCTCGTGCATCCGTAAAGGATAGTTTTTCATTTTGGGGCCCATGGAATTCTACTACCTTTTCAAGGTCAGGAACATTTTCGCGGATAGCCTTTCCAGTGGGATAGTTGATGATTCCACCGTAGCTGGTCCGGTTATCACCATGATATATTTTCGTCAACCGGTAGGTCCTGTCTCTCTTCTCATGCCAGTTATCAAATGAATACTCAAAATTGATAATTGTGAAGACGACCAGGCAACAGGCTAAACCCAAACCCAATCCCGCAATATTTAATAGTGTATGAGAAAGATTCTTTCTGAAATTACGGACGGCAGTTACAAAGAAATTTCTAAGCATATTGCTTCTACTCGTATCTCAAAGATTCAACAGGGTTTGCTCTTACTGTGCTTAGTATCTTGGAAATTATACTCATCAGAGCTAATGCGATGACGAATATAATCGGAACTACAAAAAACCACCATCCAAGGTCAATTCGGAACGTATAGCCCTCCAACCATTTTCTCATGATCCACCAAGCAAAAGGAAGGCTTACTACACAGGCCGCCCCGACAAGCAAGAGGTATTCCTTGGATAACAGCAAGATCAGGTTGTCGATGCTTGCTCCCAATGTTTTCCTTATACCAATTTCCTTTGTTCGCTGTTGGATAGTAAACGAGGTTAGCCCGAAGAGGCCAAGGCAAGCGATAAGTATGGTTAAGCCTGAGAATCCACTGAATATCTTTCCAAAGCGGATATCTTCTTTGTATTGGGCGTCAAATGCGCGATCCAAAAAGAAGTAATCCATTTGGTAATCGGTAAACACGTTGCCCCACTCGTTTTCTACTGTCTTAACCAATCCACCCAATTGATCTGCTCTTCCATTTTGAGACCTCTCATCGAGTCGAAGTTTGATGAAGTAGAACTCAGTCCAGGAGCTTAGTATGTAGGCAATCGGCTCATAATCATTGTGAAGGGAGGTATGATGATGATTTTCCATCACACCTCTTACGGTCAGAGTAGGACCATAGAAACCGTCAATCTCCGCGCCCACTGCGTCTTCAGGGTTGTCAAAACCTAATGCGGTCGCAAGCTTCTCATTGATTGCTACATCGCCTTTTGACCAGGGATCATCGCCTCTTTTCAATTCACGTCCTGCGAGTAGGTCTATACCAAAGAACTTTGGGAAATCATTGTCCATAGATACAAGACTGGTCAATACGGAGCTTTCTTTTGATTTATTTTTTAGGTAAAAACTGGCCTTCCAGCCAATGGGTTCGCCTGGAATCTCCCCAGCATTCGTGATTTCGGCAATACCGGAGTGTTTTAAAAGTTCTGTTTTTAATGTGTTAAAACGAGCCACATCCTGACGCTCTTCATCATGTACTGCACCTGGAGGTGATTTAATGACTAAAATATTTTCAATGTCAATTCCAAGGTCCGCTTCCCGCATGTAATTGATTTGATTGTAAACTGTCAAAGTACCCGCTATTAGAAGGAAAGTCACTGCAAATTGAACAAATACCAATGATTTTCGCATTTTGGAACCACCCATATTTTTTTGCTTGCCAACAAGCACGTTTACTATACTCATAGTTTTAAGTAGGACGTAGGGATATAGTCCGACCACTACAGTTCCTAGGAGTACCAGGGCTAACTGAAGGGATATCGCATCACTACTCATCAATGCTGTCAGGGGTAGACCGGTTAATTCTAACAAATAGCTTTCAGACAGTTGAATTCCACCAATAGCTAGAACCAGGGCGATAACGTTCATCACCAGGGCCTCAAGAAGAAAGAGTAAAATGATCTGTTTTATTGAAGAACCAAGACACTTTCTGATTCCCATTTCCTTTAGTCGATCTATGGTTCTGACAAGTGAAAGGTTCATGTAATTGATCCATGCGATGACCAGGATGATGATCGCAATGATGCTTAGTGCAAGGATGATCCTACTATCAATTCCAGACGTAAAATCCTGAGAGCTCTTGGAATTCAAATGGATATCACGGATTGGCCGAAAGTAGAAATCCATGCTGTAGCCACTTTGCTGATAAAGCTCAGCAGCATTTTCTTCAAAGATTCGATTAACACTGGTTAGGACATCTTCGGTCTTCGATTTATCTCTAAGCTTAACATACGTAAGCATAGATGTAGACCAATTTTTTCTTGATTCTGTGATACGATCAATCGAAGGCATTGAAATAAGCACTTCGAAATCTATGTGAGAATTATTAGGAATATCTTCCAAAACCCCAACAAGTTCGAATTCTGCTGCACCATCATTGCCGCTAAGGGTAAAGGAGGTTCCTATCGCATTTTCAGGAGAATCAAAATATTTTTTGGACGCACTTAATGTCAGGACGGCTTTGTTGGGTTCGTCAAATTTTTCACCATTTCCTGCAACGAAATCATAGCCGAACAGCTCAAAAGCATCTTTACCAGATCCATAAACTCCTTCTTGCTCAAAATTGACCTGCTGATCTCCTCTTTTGTAAATGATGGAAGTGTTGGCATAACCGTAGTAAAAAAAGCGGTTGAGAAGCTCAATATCTGGGGATTCATTTAGTAGTAAATCAGATAGTGGGGAGGGAGATTCGAGTTGCTGTCCCAAATTTTGTCCACTACGTAATGCTTCTGCTTCCAATCGGAAGACTCTATCAGCGTTTGGAATAGAAGTATCAAAAGAAGTATGAAAATAAACATACTGGGCAATAACCAGGCATGCTCCCATGCCAAGAGCTAATCCGAAAATATTTATGAACGAGAAAACTTTGTTTTTTGAGATCTGACGAATAATCGTGAGTAGATAGTTTTTGAACATGGCCTTTGGGTTTTGGTTACACTTGTATTCCCAATCTATGTGCCAATTCATATAAATATCTGATTTACAGATTTTTATGTCATTTTTACTCCAGTCTTTTTGTTCAAAAACGCACAAATTATTGTGCACATATAGACAAGGAGATTTAGCTAAATTCGTTCGTTCTATCTCCTTTTAAGCGAAATTTGCAGTATGCATAGAATTGTATTTGTTATCCTCCTTGGAAACGTGCTCAATACTTATGGTCAGGTAAATTTTGAAAAAATTGAGTGGGAGGAGGCCTTGAAAAAGGCTGAGGAGGAAGAAAAAACCATTTTCCTGGAGGCCTATGCAACATGGTCTGAACCTTGCCAACTACTTGAGAAGTATGCTTTTTCTGACCTGGAGGTAGCAAACTTTTACAATGAAAATTTCATAAATATCCGCCTGGATATGGAGCAGTATCCAGGAATTGGTCTAGCTGAGAAATATCAAGTTAGCACGTATCCTACCCTGCTTTTTATCAATGCAGAAAGTTCTATTGTTCATCGGGGTTGTGGCGCTATGGATGCAGGAGAACTGTTGGCTCTAGGAAGAGATGCAATCGGAGACGACAATTGGCAAACGTTCCGTGAGAGATTCCTGCAAGGCGAGAGAGAAGCAGTATTCTTGAGTAATTATTTGGGACTTATGGAGCAAGGGTGTCTGAATGCTGAGGGATTTGCACAGAAACTTTTGTCAGAAACTAAGCTTGAAGATTTAACAAGTGAAGCGTCATTTGTACTGATGGAGGAATTTCAGTGGAACATATACAGTCGCGAGTTCCGATACATGCTGGATAGTGCAGAATTGTTTGAGGAGGCGTTTGGGCGGGAGCGGGTGCAAAACAAGATCTTCAATACGTTTCTTGCCCAATACCAGGAGGTGTACTCTTCGGAGGAACTCCATGTTTTTGGTATGCGTGCTTTATTGGATCAGCTTGGCAAAGTCACATTCGTTGGCTCTGATACCCTTCTTACAATAGCGAATCTGCACTACAGTGAAATCACGGAGAATTGGGAGACCTTTTCCGAGACAGCGATCAAGTGGGTCGGCATGACTACCTCTGACGATGAAGAAGAGTTGAACGAGTTAGCATGGAAATTCTACCTTTTTGTTGATGATGAAAAGAAACTTCGATTGGCTAGTAGTTGGGTTAAGGGTATAATAGACAAAAATCCTTCACCATCCTCGATTGACACGTATGCTTCATTATTGTTCAAGCTTGGTAGTAAGAAGAAGGCGATCGAACTCGAAAAGCAAGCGATCATTATGGCCATCGAGTTACAAGAGGATGTTGCTCACTATGAGCACCAGTTGAAGACGTTTCAGGGAGGGTAACTATCCCAGATTGCTAAAATCCTTGATTTCCGGATTGGTAGTAAGAAGTCTTTGAAATATCCCGTTCAGGTTGTCGAAGTTCCAGGGTTTTGTTACAAAGTCGTGAATGCCAAAGTCACCTACTGCATCGTCTAATTCATCGCGCTTGATAAAACCACTTAAGATCATACGTTTTATGTTAGGATTGAATTCGTAGGCATCTCTTAAAAGCTCAACTCCAGACATGTGAGGCATGCGATGATCCGAAACAATTAGATCTAACTTTTCAGATCTGATAATATCCAGTGCTTCCACAGGACCAATAGCAACATAAACATTGTACAACCTTCTGAAGGTGGATTTGAAGCCGCGAAGATTGGGTGCTTCATCGTCTACATAAAGAATAGAGAATTCCTTCTTTGCTCTTACCGGTCTTTCGCGCCTAAGTCGTCTTTCACGTCTTTCCAGGCGTCTTTGGTCTTCCATGCTGGCTACTTCTATCATTGCTGGTTAATCTTAAATGCAAATTTAATTTTGACAAACAGGTTCTACACTTCCGTCGCTTACGTAAAACCAACTCGTCATAATACCTACCCCAGGCCAATGCTGACTTAGATAGGTCTACCAATAAAATTCAAATGCACTAGGATTTTATAGTGAGTAGTGAGTGAGTATCAGTGCATTAAATACCATCAGCTTAAGCAATAATACACCTTTTTGACTGCTGTAACCAAATCTTTGCTGGTTTGTTGAAAACTCTATCGTCAGAAGAAGTATATGTGAAATTCTTGAAAGATTCGGTTAACTGATGCTGCCTTTCAGATATTCTCGATTCATTCGAGCGATATTTTCAAGCGAAATCCCCTTCGGGCATTCTACCTCGCAAGCACCGGTATTAGTGCAGTTTCCGAACCCTTCTTCGTCCATTTTGTTGACCATGTTTACTGCTCGCTCTCTGGCTTCCACTTTACCTTGTGGTAGCAAAGCAAATTGTGAGATTTTTGCAGAAACAAAGAGCATTGCCGAAGCGTTCTTGCACGTCGCAACACATGCTCCGCAACCAATGCATGTAGCGGCATCAAACGCCTTGTCTGCGTCATGTTTGTCGATAGGGATCGCATTTGCATCTTGAGTATTTCCGGAGGTGTTAACACTCACGAATCCCCCAGCAGCCATGATTCGGTCGAAAGCACCACGATCAACGACAAGGTCTTTTATAACTGGAAATGCTTTGGCACGCCATGGTTCAATATGAATGGTATCTCCATCCTTGAATTCGCGCATGTGAAGTTGACACGTGGTAATCTGCTCACCTGGACCATGCGCCTCACCATTGATGAACATAGAACACATTCCACAAATACCTTCCCTGCAATCATGGTCGAAGGCTACGGGTTCTTTTCCCTCATCAATAAGTTGCTCATTCAGAATATCCATCATTTCAAGGAAGGAACTATCAGGAGAGATATTTGAAACCTGGTACGTTTCCATACTTCCTTTTTCCTTGCTTCCGTTCTGTCTCCAGACCTTAAGTGTGAGGTTCAATCCTTCAGATGCTGACATAATATTCTATTTGTAAGATCGCGTTTTCAATTCTATGTTCTCGTATTTAAGACCCTCCATATGCAGCACTGCATCAGAAGGTTCCCCCTTGTATTCCCATGCGGCAACATATGTGTATCCTTTATCATCACGTACTGCCTCACCTTCCTCTGTTTGATACTCTTCCCTGAAATGGCCACCACATGACTCGTTTCTTTCCAAGGCATCTCTGGCGAAAAGCTCTCCAAGCTCAAGGAAGTCAGCCACTCGGCCGGCTTTTTCCAGTTCCTGGTTGATTCCATCCGCAGATCCGGGAACAGTGACTTCTTTCCAAAATTCTTCTCTTATTTCGCGAATTTCTTCGATCGCTTCCTTAAGTCCTTGCTCATTTCGCGCCATTCCTACCTTGTTCCACATCACCTTACCAAATCTCTTGTGGAAATAGTCAACAGAGTGCTTTCCTTTGTTGTTGATGAAGAAGTCGATTCGATCCTTGACCGATTTTTCTGCCTCGTCGAACTCAGGTGTGTCTGTTGGAATCGTGCCAGTACGAATGTCTCCTGCCAGGTAATCTCCGATTGTGTACGGCAAAACAAAATAACCATCTGCAAGACCCTGCATCAGCGCAGAAGCTCCCAAGCGGTTTGCGCCGTGATCTGAGAAGTTCGCTTCGCCTATACAATAGCAGCCGTCAATGGTAGTCATGAGGTTATAATCAACCCACACACCACCCATTGTATAATGTACTGCTGGGTATATTTTCATTGGTGTTTTGTAGGGGTTATCTGCAGTGATTTTTTCGTACATCTGGAAAAGATTTCCATATTTTGACTCCACCACCTTCTCACCACGTTGCCTTATTTCTTCCTCTGAAGCGTCCGGATGTCCATGTACGTTTGCGTCTTCTTTTCCGTATCGCATGATGGCAGAACTAAAATCCAGGTAGACAGCTTCACCTGTCTCATTTGTCCCAACTCCAAATCCAGCATCACACCGTTCTTTTGCAGCTCTCGATGCAACGTCACGCGGCACTAAATTTCCAAAAGATGGATATCGTCGCTCCAGGTAATAATCTCTGTCTTCTTCAGTGATGTCTGTCGGCTTTAGTTTACCTGCGCGAATAGCTTCGGCATCTTCTTTTTTAGCTGGAACCCAAATCCGTCCATCATTTCGCAATGATTCAGACATCAAGGTCAGCTTCGATTGTTGATCACCATGCTGCGGGATACATGTGGGGTGAATTTGTGTAAAACATGGATTAGCGAAATAGGCACCCTTTTTGTGAATCTTCCATCCTGCCGAAACATTGGATCCCATGGCGTTTGTAGACAGAAAAAAAACATTTCCGTAACCACCTGAAGCGATGACTACAGCATGAGCAGAATGTCTTTCGATCTCTCCTGTGACCAGGTTCCTGGCTATGATACCTCTTGCTTTTCCATCGACGATAACAATCTCCATCATTTCGTGGCGATTGTACATCTGGATCTTGCCCTTACCAATCTGACGTGACATGGCTGAGTAGCAACCCAAGAGCAACTGTTGCCCGGTTTGACCCTTTGCATAAAAAGTTCTCGATACCTGAACACCACCGAAGGAACGGTTGTCCAAAAGGCCACCATAATCTCTTGCAAAAGGTACACCTTGTGCTACACATTGATCTATAATGTTTGCCGATACCTCTGCCAAACGATAAACATTGGCTTCACGAGAGCGGTAATCTCCACCTTTCACCGTGTCATAAAAGAGCCGATAGGTTGAGTCGCCATCACCTTGGTAGTTTTTTGCGGCATTGATTCCGCCCTGGGCGGCTATGGAATGTGCACGACGAGGTGAATCTTGATAACAAAATGCCTTTACATTGTAGCCCAATTCTGCCAGTGTCGCTGATGCCGATCCTCCAGCTAACCCAGTTCCTACCACAATCACGTCAATCAGACGCTTATTGGCAGGATTGACAAGCTTAATGTTGTTCTTGTGATTGGTCCATTTATCCTTAAGAGGACCTTCTGGTGTTTTCGAATCTAATTTTGACATACCCCTAGGTTAAAGCAAATTGAGATAATGGTAAGCAGCAATAAAAATGAAGCCAGCTGGAATAGCTACTGCGTAGATCTTTCCCAGTTTCAAGATTGCTGGCGAATATTTGTCATGTCTCACACCAATTGATTGAAAGGAAGATTGGAATCCATGTAGGAGGTGGAGCGCCAGAAAGACGAAAGACAAACAGTAAATGATAACTCTTACAGGGTTTGAAAACATATGGACTACTTCTTCATAGTATCTGTCTGGATCCTCGGGCTTAAACTGGATGTATTTATAGTTCATCTCAGGAATCCAGAAGTCGTAGAAATGAAATCCCAGAAAAAATAGTATGAACAGTCCGCTCCATATCATGTTTCGCGACATCCATGTTGAGTTGGCAGAGCCTTTATTTATTGCGTACTTGACGTCCCTTGAATTTCTATTCTTAATCTCTAAGACAAATCCCATCATAAAATGGAAAACCACTCCGACTATTAAGATTGGTTGAAGCACGAACTGGACCAAAGGGTTGGTGCCCATAAAATGGGACAACTCATTGAAAACATTGGCGCTGAAAGTTGATGTGACGTTGATTGTGAAATGTTGCAATAAGAAGATAATGAGAAACAGTGCCGATAGTGCCATGGCGAACTTTCGACCGATGGAACTAGAAAAAAATTGCTTAGTCCAACCCATGAATTTGGTTAAGTTATACGATACGAGCCAAAGGTAATTTCGGAATTACTGCTTACCAATCTTAATTTCTATTTTAATTGATTTTAAATACTTCATCTGACTAAGTGAAGACACTTCAATAAATGTTTTGTTCAATAACAACGTAAGCACGATTCTTGTTGCAGATATGTATAAAAAATGGATCGAAAATACGTTTACTTTACAGGGTCTTGGAATTGATATAGCGCATGAGGTATCGAAAATTAGTTTTTTTATTCATTTTTTTACTGATGGCCATTGCTTCAAAAGCCACGCATATTCGTGCTGGTGAAGTAATTGCTGAGCGGATTTCTGCGCTTACTTACAAATTCACATTTTTTGGATACAGGGATCAGGAAGGAGTTTTGTTCGGCCAGGGTCGGTTTAGTTTTGGTGATGGAGATATTTTTGGAGATGACCAGGATGAACCCATTCCGTGGACCAACATTACCGATCTAGGGAATGGCGTTGAGAGGTGGGAGTTTAGCTTGACGCATACCTATCAGGCCCCGAACAACTACCTTGTCAGTTATACTGAGGATTTTCGGAATGCCGCTATTCAGAATATTACTGGGTCAATAAATACATCTTTCTATGTTGAGACTCTTGTTGTGATTGATGCATTGATTCCCAATAGTACACCGTTCTTTACGGTTCCACCAATAGATCAGGGTGTTGTAGGTTTTCGATTTGAGCACAATCCCGGAGCTTTTGATCCGGATGGAGACAGCCTTACCTACTTTTTCACAATACCTAAGAAGGCGGAGGCCACTGAGGTAGACGGATATCGCAGTTTGATTGATCCGTCCTTCTATGACAGTTTTACGACAGGTAGTCAGGATGGGACGAGACCTACTCTGACCCTGGATTCTATCAACGGGACTATGGTCTGGGATTCTCCAGGCGGAGCAACGATCCCACCTCTTGAAAACAGAGAATTCAATGTGGCATTTGTCGTGGAAGAGTGGCGAAAGATAAATGGAGAGTGGTTCAAGCTAGGGTTTGTCACGAGGGACATGCAAATTATCGTCTGGAATTTTGACAATGAACCCCCTGAAATTGAGGTACCTGAGGATACCTGCGTAGTTGCTGGCGATCGGATTGTAACCGTAATTACAGCCGCGGACCCAGATGGGGATCCTGTAAAGCTGGAAGCTTTCGGTGGTCCTTTTGAAGTAAATGCGCCCACAGCAACTTTTGAACCAAACAATCCACCGATATTTCAACCATCTCCTGCATCTATTGTTTTTGACTGGACGACCGCTTGCGGTCAGGTAAGACAGAGACCATATGAAGTTCAACTAAAAGCTACCGATGATCCAAACATTCCTTTGCTAGGAAATGCCCCCGGATCTGCAAACTTTGAAACCTGGCAAATTACTGTGGTAGGTCCACCTCCAACGGGCCTCAATGTCAATGCGATAGCAGGGAGAAGGATCCAACTGGGATGGGATTCTTACAGTTGTCCCAATGCCGATGCAATGGAGGTGTGGAGGCGAGTGGATGAATTCGCAATCGACCCAAATTGCAACCCCGGCATTCCAGCAAACTCAGGATATGAACTGGTTGATGTTCTGGATATAAGTGAGACAGCATATATAGATGACAACAATGGTGTCGGACTGTCACCAGGTTCCAAATATTGCTATAGATTGGTAGCTACTTTCCCTGAACCTACTGGTGGCTCGAGTGTCGCTTCGGAAGAGGCATGCGATAGCTTAACCATCAATGTTCCCCTGATTACAAACGTCGATATCGTTTCGACAAGTGAAACGGATGGTCAAATCAACTTGAGATGGACCCCTCCGCTTGAGATCGACATGACGCAGTTTCCGCCAGCCTATTCTTACACCGTACTGAGGACAGAGGGTGTAGGTCCTTCAGGGACATTTACTCCAGTCTCCATGAGCCAGGCCGACACTTTTCTTCTTGATCTTGGACTTAACACAGATGACTTGGCATATGCATACAAAATTGTTCTCCATGATAATATGGGGGTCCCGCTGGATACGTCCGCTGTTGCTTCATCCATACGTCTAGAACCGATACCGCAGGTCGGATCTATCAAGTTGAATTGGGGAGGAAATACTCCCTGGTCGACCAGCGTGCAAGAATTTCCCTATCACTACATTTATCGAGATCATGTTGATAATTCAGATCTTTCGGCCATACAGTTGATTGATTCGGTTGAGGTAACGATTGGGGGGCTGACCTATTTGGATGATGGACGTTTTAACGGGGTTAATTTGGATGAGGAAATAGAATATTGTTATTGGGTATCTACACAAGGTTCGTATGGTAACGCCTTGATTCAGGCACCACTTATAAATAATACCCAAATTGCCTGTACTCAACCCAATGACACCATACCACCGTGCACACCCGTCACGATTTCATTTGATACTTCTGCTCCATTTAGTTGCGAAACAAATAGCAATGATCAGGGTTGCGATTTCAACGATTTTCAAAATCGATTGTCCTGGGAACCAGACGACGAGTTGGTCTGTGATGATGATATCACCAAATATCGGGTTTATTTTTCACGATCAGGCGAAGATGAAACCTTCTTAGTTTTATCAGAGACCCAAGACACCTTCTTCGTTCACGATGGTCTGAGTTCCTATGCCGGCTGCTATATGATCACTGCTGTCGATCGCTCTGGCAATGAAAGTCAACTTTCTGAGGTGTTGTGTAATGACAATTGTCCACAGTTTATTCTACCTAATGTTTTTACACCAAATGGAGATGGAGTGAATGATTTATTCAGACCATTTTATTCTGGCAATCGAATTGGAAGGGATATAGAAGGATTTCAAAATACTACTTGCCCAAGATTTGTTCGATCGCTTGATTTCAGGGTTTTTAATCGTGCAGGCGCCACCGTGTTTGAGTTCAATTCAGCTGACAATGAAAATGATTTTCTTATCAATTGGGATGGAACGACGACCGGAGGAAAGGATTTGCCCGCCGGCGCTTACTTCTATTCGGCTGAAGTTACTTTCGAGCGATTGAACCCAGAGGACGCCGTTGAGGTTTTTAGTGGATGGGTACAAATACTCAGATAGAACATCCCGTTATATTTTTTGACGGAGTTTGCAACTTATGTAATTCCTCTGTCAATTTTATTATTAAGAGAGATCGAAAGAAATACTTCAGGTTCTCATCTCTGCAGGGAAACTATGCGTCAAAGGTATTACCATCGGAGTTTATAAACAGGAAAGCTCTGCCCAGTCTTGTTCTACTGGACAACAAACTGAATATTAAGAGCTCAGCTGCTCTATCTATAGCCTGGCGGCTCAATGGTCTTTGGCCGCTTCTATACGTTTTTATCATAATTCCTCCATTTATTCGTCATTTCATTTACGATATCGTTGCGAAAAACAGATACAGGTGGTTTGGGAAGAAAGATCAATGCATGATCCCGAGTCCTGAAGTGAAAGATCGGTTCCTTGATTAAACTGATTTGATATTTTTGCATCAAATTTAGTTTATGAGCAAGGCGTACGTTTTTCCCGGACAGGGAGCACAATTTTCAGGTATGGGCAAAGATCTGTATGATAATTTCCCTTCAGCAAGAGAATATATTGATTCGGCAAATGACATTTTGGGTTTTGATATCAAATCCATCATGTTCTCCGGAAGCGATGAAGAACTAAAACAGACCAAAGTCACTCAGCCTGCAATTTTCATTCATAGTGTGGTTGCAGCGCTAACTTCTGAGAATTTTGAGCCTGATATGGTTGCCGGACACTCCTTGGGAGAATTCTCCGCATTGGTGGCTAATAGAACCCTGAGTTTTGAAAGTGGATTGTCGTTGGTATCGAAACGAGCAAAAGCCATGCAAAAAGCATGTGAGGCCCAGGAGTCGACAATGGCCGCAGTGTTAGGTTTGGAAGATAGTATTGTCGAGGAAATTTGTGAAGTAACAGAAGGGATTGTTGTGGCAGCCAATTACAATTGTCCTGGACAGTTGGTTATCAGTGGAGAAGTCAAAGCAGTGAATGATGCTTGCAATAAGCTAAGTGAGGCGGGGGCGCGACGGGCTCTGATTTTACCCGTGGGAGGTGCATTTCATTCGCCATTAATGGAGCCGGCGCGTGAAGAACTAGCTGATGCAATTGAGGCGACGGACTTTAATTTACCAAGTTGTCCGGTCTACCAGAACGTAGATGCCAAGGGGCATTCAGATGTTGGAACCATTAAAAATAACCTCGTGCTCCAGCTAACCTCTTCAGTGAAGTGGACACAAATTGTTCAGAATATGATTGCTGATGGGGCAACCAGTTTTACGGAATGTGGACCTGGAAAAGTACTTCAGGGTTTAGTAAAAAAAGTAGATAGAGAAATGGAAGTTTCTGGAATCTCATGAAAATAAGCAAGATCACATTTATCCTTTTTCTTGGAATTATTCTGATTGGATCGGAGGGATGCAGGAAAGGGCCTACGGCTTCCCACAAAAAGAACAAGAAAAAAGTGAAGCGTGGAAAACCGCTTCCTTGTCCGATTAAAGATTGCTGATTTGAAGAAGATAGTCATTGCAATTGATGGGTATTCCGCTTGTGGCAAGAGTTCTACTGCAAAACAAGTAGCTTCCCGTCTGGGTTATACTTTCATTGACAGCGGAGGTATGTATAGGGCTGTGACTCTTTATCTTTTAAATCGAGGGGCGGATATCAAAGACCTAAACAATGTAGAAGATCATCTCAACCATGTTTCCATTGATTTTGTGGATGAGTCAATCTTGCTGAACGGAGAAAATGTTGACCTGGAAATCAGATCAAGGGAGGTAAACGAAAATGTGAGCGAGGTTAGTGCAATCTCAGCTGTCAGGCGAAAAATGGTAAGACAACAACAAGAAATTGGCCTTAACAAAGGCGTTGTGATGGACGGAAGAGATATAGGAACCGTAGTTTTTCCTGATGCGGAGTTAAAGGTGTTTATGACTGCAGAGATGGAAATCAGGGCCGTAAGGAGACAAAAGGAACTCTCGACTAAAGGAATTGATGAGCCACTAGAAAGTATAATGAAGAACTTACAAGATCGTGATCTAGTTGATTCTACAAGAGTAGATAGTCCCTTGAAAATGGCCGAAGACGCAATAGAAATTGACACAACCAACATAACTTTGGAGGAACAAGTTGTTCAGGTGGTTGCACTTGCAAAAGAGAAAATCAATGAAAATTGAGATAGACGAAAAGTCGGGATACTGCTTTGGCGTCGAGTTTGCAATACAGATGGCAGAGGACGAAATGAGAGAGGGGAAAGAGCTCTACTGTTTGGGAGATATTGTCCACAATTCGATGGAGGTGAAGCGACTTTTCAAAAAAGGCCTAAGAATTATTTCTCATGAGGATCTTCGGAATCTCAAAGACTGCAAGGTTTTGATTCGTGCCCACGGGGAGCCGCCCGAAACTTACCAAATAGCCATCAAAAACAATATAGAACTCATTGATGCTTCTTGTCCTGTTGTCCTTAAGCTTCAGAACCGTGTAAAGCTTGCTTATGATATGGCTGTTAGAAACAATGGTCAATTAGTGATTTATGGAAAGCACGGCCATGCTGAAGTTACTGGTCTTACGGGGCAGACACACAACAATGCTATTGTGGTGATGCATGAGGAAGATCTCGACGAAATTGATTTTTCTAGACCTGTAACACTCTTTAGTCAGACAACAAAAAGCACCAAGGGTTTTTATGAATTAAAATCCATTATTGAAGATCGAATTGAAAAGGAGGGAACAATCCCTTTGACGGAGTTCAGCGCACATGACAGCATTTGTAGACAGGTTTCCAATCGGGAGCCGAATATGGAAAAATTTGCCAAAAAACACGATGTAATTCTTTTTGTAGCGGGCAAAAAAAGCTCAAACGGGAAAGCACTTTTTAACGTGTGCCTTGCTAACAATCCGCGGAGCTATTTTATAGAAAGTGAAGCTGATCTGGATATCACTCTATTGAGACCTGAAGACTCGATTGGGATTTGCGGTGCTACATCTACTCCGAACTGGCTCATGGAGCAGGTTGCGGATTTTATAGAGAGCAGTTCACTTGAGGCAGAAGTTAGTTGACTTTGACAAGCAAGCATGGGTCATGATTACCCCTTTTTGAGCGTCTTCAACGTTACTTTTTTTATGACCTTTCACTATCAGGTTAATGCCGTTCTTGTTAAGTTTGCCACGTTTTTAAGAGGATTCGCCAAATTACGACATGTCTCAGACGATAAAGCTGAATAAGGGGTTTAATATCAACCTTGCCGGGAAGGCAGAAAACAAAATTTCAGAGACCGATCAACCGGAAACTTTTGCACTAAAACCAGCCGAATTCAACCATCTTACAATGGCCAAGATGATGGTCAATGAGGGAGAGAATGTCAAAGCTGGTACTCCGATTTTCTTTGAAAAAACAATGGAGGACGTACTTTTCTGTTCTCCTGTTAGTGGCGAGATTGTCGAAATCAAAAGAGGGGAAAAGAGAAAAGTTCTAGAGATTCGCATTTTAGCGGATAAGGAAGTGGAGTATGAAAAGTCAAAGTCGCATTCAAGTTCAGATGTTGCCAATCTTGATCGAACGGAACTTCAGTCCATTTTGGCACGAGGCGGTGTTTGGCCCAATATAATTCAACGACCTTACGGGTGCGTTGCTAACCCAACGGACACTCCAAAGTCGATCTTTATATCCGCATTTGATTCGCATCCTCTGGCACCAGATTATGGGTTCATTTTTGAAGGTTGCGAGCAATATTTTCAGTTGGGATTAGATGTTCTTAAGAAGTTCACCTCTGGTAAAATTCACTTAAATACCGATTTAAATGCTGAACTTCCTCAGATCTTTGCAAAGGCCGAGAACGTCCAGCACAACAAGATTGCTGGTGCACATCCAGCGGGAAATGTAGGAATTCAGATTCATCATATTGATCCAGTGAATAAAGGGGATATCATATGGACGGTAGCACCGCAAGGTGTAATTGAGATTGGAAAACTGCTGCTCGATGGTGTTTACGACACTTCCAGGCTTATTGCGGTTACAGGCTCTCAAGTTGAAAATCCTGCTTACGTCAAAACTTACACCGGAGCGTGTCTCAATAAACTTGTAACTGGCAATTGCAAAGAGGGCGAAAACAGGTTTGTTTCAGGTAATGTTTTGACAGGAGAAGATGTTGGGGAGGAGGGATATTTAGGCTTCTATCATCAGCAGATCACTGTTATTCCAGAAGGTAAGTACGAAGAACTACTTGGTTGGATTATGCCAAGTACGAAGAAGTTAAGTTTTCACAAGGCCTTCGGTCTGCTTTCCTACCTCGGTGGAAAGAAAAAAGAGTACGTACTTGATACCAATCAACATGGAGAACACAGGAACTTTGTAATGACGGGCGCTTTTGAGAAAGTATTACCAATGGATGTTCTTCCTAACTATCTGTTCAAGGCGATTTTGGCGGAAGACTATGATGACATGGAGGCGCTAGGGATATATGAACTGGTTGAGGAAGATGTTGCCCTTTGTGAATTTATAGATGTCTCAAAGCATAATCTTCAAGACATATTGCGGGAAGGTATTCAGCTAATTAAACACAGTTAAAAAGTTGCAATGAAGTTTTTGCAAAAGAAATTTGATTCAATAAAGCATCACTTTGAAAAAGGAGGGAAGTGGGAGAAGTTTCATCCGATCTACGAAGGCCATAGAACTATATTTTTCGCACCAGATCTGGTTACTGGTAAGAAAGGAGCTCAGATAAAGGATGGAAATGATCTCAAGAGAATGATGTTCACCGTCATTATTGCGATGATTCCGTGCTTGATATTTGGGATGTGGAATGTCGGACATCAGCATTATGGTGCTACAGGTATTGAAGCAACCAATCTTGATAAATTCGTAATTGGCGCCCTCAGAACGGTTCCTATTATTGTTGTTTCATATGGAGTAGGACTGCTGACAGAATTCACTTTCTGCGTGATACGGCAACACCCTGTTGAGGAGGGATTTCTCGTTTCTGGGCTGTTGATCCCTTTGGTGATGCCTCCAACAATTCCATTGTGGCAGGTTGGTATGGCAACCATCTTTGCGGTGATTATAGGAAAAGAAGTATTTGGTGGCACCGGGATGAATATCCTTAACGTCGCCCTCTTGGCAAGAGCCTTCCTATACTTTGCTTATCCCTCTCAAATATCTGGTGATGTCTGGACCTATTTAGGTGACGTCCCGACTGTGGACGGTTTTACCGGTGCCACAATCCTGGCCTATGGCGCTGAAGCTGCAACGAACAATACCGATATGATGGAGTTGGCAGCTGGTCATTGGTCTGCAGGAATGTTTGAATTCTGGAACATGTTTATTGGCATCATGCCCGGAAGTATAGGAGAGACATCGACCTTGATGTGCTTGATTGGAGCTTTCATATTGATTGCTACCGGGGTTGGCAGTTGGAAGATAATTCTAAGTGTTTTTGTCGGAGCATTTGCTATGGGAAGCCTATTCAATCTCACCGGAGGAAACAGCTTTATGGAAATGCCTGCACATCATCACCTGGTGATTGGTGGACTTGCTTTTGGCGCCGTTTTTATGGCTACAGATCCGGTTTCCGCGGCTCACACTGAACTCGGGAAGTGGATATATGGTTTCTTAATTGGAGTTTTGACAGTCTTGATTCGGGTGATTAATCCGGCTTATCCGGAAGGCATAATGCTTGCAATCCTGTTTATGAATGTTTTTGCTCCTTTGATAGATTTTTATGTTGTTGAAGCAAACAAAAAACGAAGATTAAAACGTGCAACGGTCTAACACATACATTATTCTCTTTGCCGTAGGACTAACAGTAGTTCTTGGGGGGGCACTATCGCTAACTTCAGTTGGGCTTAAGCCCCTTCAGGATAAGCAGGTAGAACTGGATACGAAGAAGAAAATTCTTGGCGCGGTTATGGATATTTCTAATATTGAAGATCCCAACGAAATATTGAGGATCTACGGTGAAAAAGTAAAATCCCTGGTGGTTGACATGGATGGAAACGAATTAACCACCGATCAAAAGGGGAATCCGTACGTAGCAGAAAATGTGAATATTCAGAAAAATTCGAAGTTAGATCCCAAAGATCGGGCATATCCCGTCTTCATGTTTATCGAGAACGGAGAAGTTGAAGCTTACATTTTTCCTACGTTTGGAGCAGGCCTGTGGGATTGGATTTCCAGCTATGTAGCTTTTGGCAAGGATCTTAATACGATTAAAGGAATAGCTTTTGACCATAAAGGTGAAACGCCTGGATTAGGAGCAAGACTTACCGAGCCAGGAGTCCAGGGAAGATTTGTTGGTAAAAAGATCTTTGATGACAGTGATAACCTCTTGAGTGTCACCGTAGTGAAGGGAGAGGGGAATACAGGTCTTTCTGACTACGAAGTTGACGGCTTGTCCGGTGCTACGATGACTACAAAAGGTGTTAACGTGATGCTGCTGCACTATTTAGAGTGCTACTCAGCTTATATTGAAAAAGTAAAATCTCAAAACAGCTAAAGAAATGAGTACGGAAGTTGCAGAAGCTCCCATTGAGGTAAAAGAACCTGCAGAGGCGCTCTTATCGAAGAGAAGAAAGAGAATTGTTGCTGATCCTCTAAATGAAGATAATCCCATAACTGTTCAGGTGTTGGGGATTTGCTCAGCACTTGCGGTAACAGTTCAGATCAAGCCGACCATTATCATGTCACTCGCGGTGGTTTTTGTGATTGTGTTTTCCAATCTTATTGTCTCATTGATTAGAACCTGGATTCCGGGTAGGATCCGAATTATTGTTCAGCTTGCGATCATCGCGACTTTAGTGACTTTGGTAAGTGAGGTACTAAAAGCGTATAGCTATGATATGTACAAAATTCTTGGAGCTTACGTTGGTCTCATCATTACCAACTGCATTGTTATGGGAAGACTGGAGGCTTTTGCAATGGCGAATAAACCCTACGATTCTGTGCTGGACGGATTGGGAAGCGGCTTTGGGTACGCCTGGATCATTCTTGCAGTAGCGTTCTTTAGAGAATTGTTTGGATCAGGATCAATCTTAAATGTAAAGATCTACGAGCCGATAGGTAATATGCTTGGGGTAACTCTTCAAACGAACGGTTTGATGGTAGATTCCATCGGAGCATTTATGATCCTGGGGATCATTATTTGGATACAGCGAACGAAAAACGGGTACGTAGAACACTAAGATTATGGAAGCACTGAATATTGCAATAAAGAGTATTTTCATTGACAACATGGTCTTCGCCTATTTTCTAGGCATGTGCTCTTTTCTAGCCGTTTCTAAAAAAGTAAAAACAGCCCTAGGACTTGGTGCTGCCGTCATATTTGTATTGACGATCACGGTTCCGCTTAACTGGCTTATTCAGGAAAAGGTACTGAAAGAAGGAGCAATGGCCTGGATGGGGGCTGGCTTTGAGAGTGTAGATCTCACTTTTCTACAGTTCATCATCTTTATTGCGGTGATAGCCGCGATGGTACAGCTGGTGGAGATGGTTATTGAGAAATTCTCTCCGGCACTATACGGATCTTTAGGTATCTTCCTTCCATTGATTGCTGTGAACTGTGCTATTCTAGGATCCTCTCTATTTATGGTTCAAAGAGATTACACGGTCGTAGAAGCTACAGCTTTTGGATTTGGATCAGGGACTGGTTTTTTCCTTGCTATTATAGCTTTGGCTGCAATCAGAGAGAGACTTAAATATTCTAATGTTCCTAATGGCTTAAAAGGTCTTGGCATAACCATGATCATTACTGGGCTGATGGGACTGGCATTCAAATCCTTTATCGGAATCGCACTTTGATTTTGCTGTTGTCGGGTAATAGGTAAGTAGTTGTATGTATTCATCAGCTCTTCAGATAACCTTTACATTAATCCATTGTCCTAAAAAGGAGACATCTTTTTTAGGTGTACTCGTAAAAAAAACTACCTTAACAGAATAACAAATACTTAATTATGAAAAAGACGATACTTACATTATCACTATCCCTTATCGCATTGATTGGTGTCAGTCAAGCGAAACTAGAAATAGGTTTGAAGGCTGGAGCAAATTTTTCCAATACAGATATTGATAATGCTGAGTCTATAACCTCATTTCACGGAGGACTGTATGGACTCATTAAACTTGCAAACATTGGTATTCAACCAGAGGTTTTGGTGTCGAAGCAGGGAAGTGACCTCAGTGGTGCCAGTGAAATTGACTTTAGCTATGTGAATGTTCCGGTAATGCTAAAAATCTACTTTCCAGGTGGTCTTAATTTACAAGCTGGGCCTCAGTTTGGCATTCTAACAAATGCTGAAAACGAAGTTGGAGCGGACATCAAGGATCTCTATAAAAGCTCTGACCTGAGTGCAGCACTTGGAGCCGGTTGGGATGCTCCTTTTGGTCTACAAGCCAATGTACGCTACGTCTTAGGGCTTAGCGACATTAATGATGTAGCAGGTCAAGAAGAAGTTAAAAACAGCACATTCCAAGTTTCGATTGGATATAGCCTATTCAAATTAGGTAAGTAAGTCGAAGAGTTATTTAAAGATCTTGAAAGCCGGCGCACTTGTTGCCGGCTTTTTTATTTCCAGCGAGCTGGTTGTTTTTGTGAAATCTTGAAAAGCATAAAACAAAAGGAGTAGCGCGGTAATAACTCCTGTGATTAGTGCCAATATTTTCTTTCGAGAACTCATAGTTAGGCCTATAGTTAATACACCTAACCAAGAACTTACCCCTACTGGCGCGAATTGAGAGACCAATCGTATTCCTGAAACTTTACTTCATATTCCTCAGGAACAGAATAGAATCTGTACTTGTTGATGTAGCTTAAGATTGACTCTCCAGACACGACAAATTGTTCACCGTACCAGTCAAATATTTTGTTAAGCATCACTTCTCTTTTGCCCTTATTTACCCGAACATAGTTAGGTCTGTCTATGATTAGTTGTGCTCTGAAATGGAGCTGTTCTTGAATGTGTTGAGGTGTGTAGGCCTGGTCATAAAGAAATGGACAGCTCTTGGCAGCGCAGCCTAACGCGAAGTGAATTCGGGGATCGTTGGTCGGACCAATTAGCTTATCAAATTCAATGTTGTCAAGTGTGAGTATCTCACCAGCCACAAGAAATGTATTTTCTTTAAAGAACCCGGGAATATCCATTGGACTGTTGACTGGAAAATTGTCCCTGACCTGCTGGATGACCAACAGGTTGTAAGCGTTGATATAGAAAGCAGTTTTAAAGTCCTGGTCTTGCCCATTTAAATAGAATTCTGAAATGCTTAAAACCAGATTGTCTAATGAGGCTGGATTGTCTTTCAAAAATTGATAGTCAATTTTTCCGTCTTCCACATTGTCGATCAGAAATTGGTTTACACTTTCAAAAAATGTTTGGGAGAAGGCGAATGATGGTAGAAAAAGTAACAGTAGAATACGCATCATAACTATTTTCTTTTTTAGTTGCTGGTGCGTGATAGCACGCTTTTTGAGATTACCTGGTTTAAAATAGATAATCTAATTTTTAAGAAATGTAATTTGGCTTACATTCCATATAACAAAAAAAAGTCTCCTCATAAAGGAGACTTTCTTCTAATATGTTCTGATTTTTTGATTGCTTAACAAAGTTCTTCAAAAACCTGCTCGAGATGCCCCGCTATCATTTCTGCAGACCTTCCTTCAATATGATGCCGCTCTACGAAATGAGCCAACTCACCATCTTTAAATAATGCGATTGCAGGTGAAGATGGAGGATACGGGAGCGTATATTCTCTAGCTCTCTCCGTTGCTTCTATGTCAAATCCTGCAAATACCGTTGTAAGGTGATCGGGCTTTTTATCAGAGTTCTCAAGCGCCATCAAAACACCAGGTCTTGCTGCGCCCGCTGCACAACCACATACGGAATTAATTACAACAAGAGAGGTTCCCTTGTGATCTTTTAGATGATTGTCAACCTCTTCTGCAGAGGTTAATTCTGAAAAGCCTGCCTGCGTGAGTTGACCTTTCATTGGTGCTACTATTTCTTCTGGATACATATCTGTCAATTTTGTTTTTAAATTCTCTTACATAAACCCTAACTCCAGCTTTGCTTCTTCGGACATCATATCCGTGGCGTATGGTGGGTCAAAGGTTAGTTCAATATTTACGTCATTAACACCCTCAACAGCCTTCACGTTCATTTCCACCTCGCTTGGAATAGATTCTGCTGCAGGACACGATGGAGAAGTCAAAGTCATTACGATCTCCACATTGTTTACAGGAAGAATGTTTATCTCGTAGATAAGTCCTAATTCATAAACATCAACAGGAATTTCTGGGTCAAATACGTTTTTGATTGCACGTACGATGTCTTCCTTGAGCTTCAATTGGTCAATATTTGTTGCGGACTCACTCATTGATTTGCCTTTGCTGTGAAAGCTAACGCGAACATTTTCATTTGTTTGATCATGGCACTAAACCCGTTCGATCTTTGCGTGCCGATAAACCTGTTCATACCAATTCTTTGAGGAAAATAGATTTCCGAGTGTATGATCTCATCAGGTGTTGAGTTGTTGAGAACCCGAACTAGTAGACTTACCAGGCCTTTGGTTATTGCCGTGTTGGAGTCAGCTCTAAATCTAACTTTGTCATTCTCCAATGCTGCCGTCATCCATACTTTTGACTGACACCCTTTTACGATGTTTTCCTCCGTGCGATCCATTTCTGGCAACTCGTCTAATTCATTTCCTAACTCCATGATGTAATCAAGGGTCATTTCCATGTCATTTTCCAACACAGAAAACTCATCAATGATCTCCTCCTGCCTTGATTTTATTAATTCCATCAATTGAATTTCGATACAATCGTCTGCAAAGATTCACAGAAATAATCAATTTCCTCTATTGTGTTATAGACAGAAAAAGAAGCCCGAATGGTTCCCTCTATTCCAAAAAAGTCCATTAGTGGCTGAGTGCAATGATGTCCTGTTCTGACAGCAATTCCTCTCGAATCCAGAAGTTGACCTATATCGTATGGATGTATTTTATCCACAACAAACGAAAGAACACTTGCTTTCGAGCCTGAAGATCCAATGATCTTTACACCAGGGATGACTGCAATTTGACTTGTTGCATGGTCGAGTAAACTTTGCTCATGGGCTTGAATTGCATTATACCCAACCGCTTCAATGAAGTTCATTGCCTCACGGAAAGCGATTACATCGCCAATGTTTGGCGTACCTGCTTCGAACTTGTATGGAATTTCATTGTAGGTGGTTCCTGTGAAAGAAACCTCTTTTATCATTTCTCCACCTCCCTGATACGGTGGCATATCTTCTAGCAACTTTCGTTTGCCGTAAAGGACTCCGACGCCTGTTGGGCCATACATTTTATGACTTGAAAAGGCCAGAAAATCGCAATCCAAAGCTTGAACGTCAATCTGAACATGAGGAGCGGCTTGTGCAGCATCGATCATTGTAATAGCACCAACACTCCGAGCTTCCGCTATTAATTCGTGAACCGGATTAATTGTTCCAAGAGAGTTAGAAATGTAGTTTACTGCTACGATTTTTGTTTTTTCACCCAGAAGGTCTTTGTATTCTTCTAAAAGGATCTCACCACTATCATTAATCGGTATGACTTTCACAATTGCTCCTACCTTTTCCGCAGCCAGTTGCCAGGGAACAATGTTAGAGTGATGCTCCAACTGGGAGATCAAAATTTCGTCTCCTTCCTGAAGATTTGCAGAACCCCAAGAGTGTGCCACGAGGTTGATGCTCTCTGTAGTTCCCTTTGTGAATATGACCTCCGAGATTTCACCCGCATTTATAAATGTCCGGACTCGATTCCTCGTGTTTTCATATGCAGTTGTGGATCGCTCTGCAAGGGTGTGAATTCCTCTATGTATGTTAGCATGATCTTTCTCGTAAAAACCCTTCAACGCCTCAACAACCTTAGCTTCCGTTTGAGAGGAAGCTGCATTATCAAAGTAGATCAGACGCTTTCCATTTACTTCCTGATCAAGGATGGGAAATTGTGTGCGAATCGCCTGAACATCAAGGGGTCGTTCTACAACATCCATCATGACAACTTCAGTGCGATTAACTGCTCAAGTTCATCTCTCATTTCCTGTACTGGAACTTTTGCAATCGTTTCTGCTGCAAAAGCAGTCAGTATCATAGCTTTTGCTTTTTTTTCAGAGATTCCACGCGATCTCAAATAGAAAATAGCATCTTCATCCAACTGACCGGAGGTGCAACCATGGGAGCATTTGACATCATCTGCCCAAATCTCAAGTTGTGGTTTGGTGTGGATGTTTGCATTGTCTGAAAGCAAAATATTGTTGTTGCTTTGGAAGGCATTCGTTTTTTGGGCATCTGGCCTTACATATATCTTCCCGTTGAAAACGCCCGTTGATTTTTCATCCAAAATTCCCTTATACAACTCGTCACTGTAAGAATTTGGTTTGATATGATCAACCGATGTGTTGTTGTCGACGTGTGATTTCCCATCCAACAGATAAAGTCCATTCATGTGTCCTTCGCAATTCTCGTCCTCGAGATTAATTGTGATATTATTCCTTACAAGTGACCCTGAAAAGGTGAAAACGTTAGAAAAAAACCTACTATCTCGCTGTTGTTTTGCAAAGATTGTCTCGTGAACATATGACACTTCGCCGTACGATTGAATCTTGGAGTAGCTCGCCTTGGCATTTGCTTCTAAATCAAATGAGATGTAAGAATTGGTGAATGTTCCAGCATTATTAAACGATTTTTCAACAACATCAATTTCTTGATTTGCCTTTGCCGAAACATGAATTCTTGGATTAGAGAAGCCGATGGTATTGACGTGGTAAACAAAAATTGGGGAACTCGCCTGTTCTATACTTATCTCAATTTCCTCCGGGCAGAACGCAGCGTTAAGTAAGCTAAACGGATCGTGCTTCCCTTCGCTGACATCCTTTGATTCTATAATTACTCCATCTTCAATTTCCGAATTTTCTACCGAAAGAACGCCATTGAGCACCACCAAGTGGGTGCCAGCTGACTTGTATCGTTCTCTCTTATTGAATGTCGGAGTCTCATTAACCTCCAGAGCAATGTTTTTTTCTAGGATGCTGGTTATTTGAGTATACTTATAAGCCTCGGACTTCTTTGAGGGTAATCCAATTTCCAACAACATTTTCCAGGTTTTTTCCCTGATCTCCGATCCAGGTTTAAAACTTCCTTGCAGTTTGTCAAGTAGTATGGATTGTTCCTTGATCATACGGTTTCAGCTACTTCTCCTTTGATCCAATCATAACCCTTTTCTTCTAGCTCCAAAGCCAAATGTTTGTCGCCGCTTTTTACAATTTTCCCATTGTAAAGAACATGAACAAAATCGGGGACAATGTATTCCAACAATCTTTGGTAGTGAGTAACAACAATCGTAGCGTTTTCTGCGGTTTTTAACGTGTTGACTCCATTCGCAACAATTCTGAGAGCATCAATATCAAGTCCTGAATCGGTCTCATCAAGAATCGAAAGTCTAGGCTCGATCATGGCCATCTGAAAGATCTCATTTCTTTTCTTCTCTCCGCCCGAAAACCCCTCATTCAGAGAGCGACTTAAAAGCGATTGATCAATTTCAACCAACTTCATTTTTTCTTTCATCTTTTTAAGGAAATTGACCGCATCCAAAGGTTTTTCTCCCCGACTTTCCCTTATTTGATTCAAAGCAGTTTTAAGAAAGTTGGTAGTGGTTACACCTGGGATCTCGACTGGATACTGGAATGCTAGAAAAATGCCCATTCTTGCACGATCCTCAACAGACAATTCAAGAATATCTTGATTATCAAAAAGGACTTCGCCCTGAGTTATTTCATAATCTTCCCTTCCAGCAAGCACAGATGCCAGTGTGCTTTTACCTGATCCGTTAGGCCCCATGATGGCATGTACCTCTCCAGCTTTAACCTCTAGATTAATTCCGTTTAGTATTTGCTTATCCTCAATCGAGGCATGTAAGTTTTTGATTGAAATCATAAAGTAAAAATTATCCGACGCTTCCTTCCAGGGTTAGTTCAAGAAGCTTTTGCGCTTCAACTGCAAATTCCATAGGAAGTTTATTCATCACCTCTTTTGCAAAACCATTGACAATAAGTGCTACCGCGCTTTCTTCATCAATGCCCCTTTGCTGACAATAAAAAATTTGATCTTCACCAATCTTAGAAGTAGTAGCTTCATGCTCCACTTGTGCCGTCTTGTTGTTGATGTCAATGTATGGAAAGGTATGTGCACCACACTTATCTCCCATTAACAATGAATCGCACTGAGAAAAATTTCTTGCGCCTTCTGCACGTTTCATAACTTCCACTTGCCCTCGATAGCTGTTCTGAGATTGACCAGCGGAGATACCTTTGGAAACAATTCTCGATCTCGTATTTTTCCCTATGTGGATCATTTTGGTTCCCGTGTCGGCCTGCTGGTGATTGTTAGTCACTGCAACAGAATAGAATTCACCGACGGAGTGGTTACCCTTCAAAATACAGGATGGATATTTCCATGTGACTGCAGATCCAGTTTCAACCTGTGTCCAGGAGATTTTCGAACGATCGCCTGAACAAATTCCTCTCTTGGTGACAAAATTGTAAATGCCACCCTTGCCATTTTTGTCTCCAGGGTACCAGTTCTGTACGGTAGAATACTTAACCTCTGCGTTCTTGGCAGCATAAATTTCTACTACCGCTGCATGGAGTTGATTCTCATCACGCATAGGTGCGGTACAGCCTTCAAGGTAACTGACGTATGAATCCTCGTCGGCAACAATTAATGTTCGTTCAAATTGACCGGTATTTGCAGCGTTAATTCTAAAATAGGTAGAAAGCTCCATCGGGCATCTAACTCCCTTAGGAATATAACAGAATGATCCATCTGAAAAGACAGCAGAATTCAATGCCGCGAAGTAATTGTCACCAACTGGCACAACAGATCCGAGATATTTCTTCACTAATTCCGGATGCTCTTGAACGGCTTCACTGAATGAGCAAAAGATTACACCTAATTCTGAAAGTTTTTCTTTGAAAGTAGTTGCTACTGAAACCGAATCGATAACAGCGTCAACAGCGACTCCTGTAAGTCTTTTTTGTTCCTGGAGAGAAATCCCCAAACGCTCAAATGTTCTAAGAAGTTCGGGGTCAACATCATCGAGACTTTCAGCTTTTTTTTGCTTGGGTGCCGAGTAATATTTTATGGCCTGATAGTCAATAGGTGGATACTTTACATTAGACCATCTTGGCTCCACCAAAGACTCCCATTTTCTGAAGGCTTTAAGCCTCCATTCAAGAAGCCATTCAGGTTCATTTTTTTTGGCTGAAATGAACCGGATAATATCTTCATTCAAGCCTGGAGGAGCCTCGTCTGCATCGAGATCCACAGACCATCCATGTTCGTATTCTTTTGACGTAAATTGTTCTAATATTTCTTCGTCTGCGCTCATAGGTTCACTTCGGAATCTGGTCTGCAAAAATACTACTAAAAAATGCTACTATTTATACCAATTCTAAATAAGAACAAGTAATCGGATAATAGGTTCAGTCTAATTGAGTTTTTTTAGAAAGAAATGTGCTTATTGACGCTTTCCTCTAGTGAGATGAATGTCTCCGTCCTTTCGATACCATCTACTTTTTGAATTTTGTCATGCAAGACCTCTCTAAGATGGAGGGTGTCTCGGCAATATATCTTACAAAAAATATTGTAATCACCTGTGGTATAACGTATGGTGGCAATTTCTTCTACTTCCTTAAGCCTTGAAACTACTTGATCGTACAAAGAGCTTTTTTCTAGGTAGATGCCAAGAAAACAAGTGATGTCATAACCTAATCTTGCATAGTCAATCTTTAAAGTAGCACCCTTAACTATCCCCAGTTCCTCCATTTTTTTCATACGGACATGCACCGTTCCACCAGAAACAAACACCTTTTTTGCTACCTCGGTGTATGGAAGTTTCGCATTTTCTGATAAGATGTTCAGGATTTTTAGATCGACATTATCAATCTCATAATTTTTACTCATCTGGATTATTCTTAATTATGAAATATTTATTATTAGGCTAATTTTTTATTAAATATGCAATTATTGGTTTACTAAGTTAGTATAATTTTAATAATTACGCGTTTTTGTTAATTTTGAACTCAGAATACTACTCGTCAAGTAGAGAAATTGAGAAGGCAGCATATGAGGTTCGAGCCCTCGCTCTACTCTACATTTTTGGGTTAATGTTGTTTATTTTTAAAAGGTCTTGGTAGGGGTGCCGGGACCTTTTTGTATTATTGTTCATTCCGTTTTGGAAGTATATTGAAATGTTCGAGGAATAACCGCTTAACTATATGAGTAACCAACCGTGGCTTAATATTTATCACCCTGATATTCCCAAATCTATCGATCCGGAGAAGTACGAGAATTTGCCTGCTCTTTTCGAAGAAGCAAAGACAAAATTTTCGTCTCTTCCGGCGTATGAAAACATGGGAAAGGTTCTGACTTTCGGGGAGTTGGATCAGTTATCAACCAATTTTGCAGCGTTCTTGCAAAATGATCTGGGATTAAAGAAGGGAGATAGCATAGCCATTCAGTTGCCTAATGTTCTACAAAGTCCGATCGCGATACACGGTGCATTGAAGGCTGGGTTGACCGTGGTGAATACAAACCCACTGTATACACCGTCTGAAATGAGACATCAGTTCAAAGACTCGGAGGCGAAAGCAATTGTGATCCTGGCGAATTTCGCTTGTAACCTACAGGAGATAATTTCTGAGACTTCAATAGAACATGTGGTCATAACACAGTTGGGAGATTTGCTTGGCGGACTGAAGGGTTCGCTGGTAAATTTTGTCGTTAAACGCGTTAAAAAAATGGTGCCTGCCTACAAAATTGATGGCGCGATCAAGTATATAGATGCGCTGGCCAAAGGGAGTAGGCAAACGCTAAGTAAACCAGAGCTCAAACCGAATGACTTGGCTTTTTTACAGTACACGGGTGGTACGACCGGAGTGTCAAAAGGGGCGATGCTTACACATCGAAATCTGGTGGCAAATCTACAACAGATCGAAGCATGGCTGTCCCCGACCAATCTCGAAGAAGGAAAGGAGATTTTTGTTGCCGCTCTGCCGCTCTATCATATTTTCGCTTTGAACGCTCATTCTTTGTTACCAATGAAAATTGGAGCCAAAAATATTCTCATAACAAACCCTCGGGATATGAAAGGATTTGTGAAGGAGCTGAGCAAACATCCCTTTTCATTTATCACAGGCGTAAACACGCTGTTTAATGGACTTTTGAACACGCCTGGTTTCTCTGATTTGGATCATAGCACTGTTAAAGTAGCACTAGCAGGAGGTATGGCACTACAAAGAGCAGTGTTTGACAAATGGGAAGAAGTGACCGGCAATCGGATAGCGGAAGCCTATGGGCTGACCGAGACATCACCTGGCTTGTGTATTAATCCGATGGTGGGAGAGAATAGAGTTGGAACAATCGGTCTGCCACTTCCAGATAGTGATATCGCGCTACTTGATGATGATGGAAATGAGGTGGGTGAAGGGGAGAAAGGGGAGCTTTGTGCAAAAGGACCACAAGTCTTTAGCGGGTATTGGAAAAAAGAAGAAGAGACCAAGAACTGTTTTATCAATGGGTACTTTAGGACAGGGGATATTGCTACCATGGATGCGGACGGCTATTTCAGAATAGTAGATCGAAAGAAAGAGATGATACTCGTTTCAGGGTTCAATGTCTACCCGAACGAAATAGAAGATTGCATCGCCATGATAGATAAGGTACTCGAGGTTGGAGCAATCGGTGTTCCCGATCCCAAGTCTACTGAAGCAATCAAAGTTTACATTGTGAAATCAGATGAGGGTCTCACGGAGGAAGAGGTATTGGCACACTGCGAAGAAAAGCTGACTGGATACAAGAAGCCAAAGTACGTGGAGTTTACGAATGAGCTTCCTAAGTCCAATGTTGGAAAAATACTGAGGAGAATATTAAAAGAGGAGGACCTTAAGAAAAACACCTACACCTAATGAACAAAAAAATAATTATCGCCCTTTTTCTGTGCTCGCTGGCCTTTTATTCTAAATCTCAAAATACTGACACCACTTCTTATTGGCAAGTGGGAGGAGTTAGTGCATTAACCTTTTCGCAGGTTTCACTAACAAATTGGGCCGCAGGCGGTCAGAATTCAGCTGCCATCAACTTTCATTACGGGATGTTTATGGATCATAACAAAGACCGACTTAAGTGGCATAATTCATTAAACATTGCCTACGGGCTAATCAAGCAAGGGTCGAATGATTTTGAAAAATCGGATGACAAAATTGATGTCCATACGAAAATTGGCTACCAGATCAATACAGCGAACTCCAAATGGTTTTTTAGCGCCCTGATGGATTTTAAGACTCAGTTCGCGGAAGGATTCGATCCAGAGGATAATGAAACGCTAATTTCAGATTTTATGGCACCCGGATATTTGGTTATCGGAACGGGAATAGATTACCATCCAAGTGAATTTTTGAGTTTTTCATATGTTCCGATCACCGGTAAATTCACTTTCGTGAGGGTGCAGGAGCTTGCGGATAACGGGGATTACGGAGTAACACCTGCGACCTTTGATGATAATGGTAATAAATTGACAGATGGTGAAAATTCCCGAGCGGAACTGGGCTCATTTTTTAGAGCAAAATATCACAAGGGCAACTATGAAAGCAGGCTTGAATTGTTCACCAACTACCTTGAGAATTTTGGTGACGTGGATATCAATTGGCAAAATGCTTTGGTGATGCAGATCACTAAAGTCTTATCAACTAATTTTTTCACACAGCTTATTTATGACAAAGACATTCAGATTGGAGCCGATGACAATGGCGATGGCCAGATCCTTGAAGCGGACGGGGAATTTAGAGATAGAGTCCAATTCAAAAGCGTGATCGGAGTAGGGCTGGCGTTTCAATTTGGGCATAAAAAAGAGTAATCTCGTGATTCTGACTTATTATTGCGCCTGTTCATATAATCAACCGACTAACCTAACCTGAGAGATACCATGCCAGAGTTTAATCCCACGGATGGAATGATTTACATCTACCCAATTCTGATTGGGTTTATGATCATCGAATTTTTAGTTGCAAGAGAGAACTACGAACGTAAAGACGTTTTTGCGGGTTTTGGAATCGCCTTAGGATCCTCTATCGTTGCTTCTTTCACAAAAGTATTTGCTGTAGTTGTTGTCTTTCAATGGTTTTTCGATGTTCTCGAACCTTTTAGAGCTCAGTACTTCGGATACACAACCATTGGTTTTGCCTGGTGGGCGTGGGCTTTGGCCATCGTTGCCGATGACTTCAGTTTCTATTGGCATCATCGATTTAGTCATACGGTGAGAATACTATGGGCGTGTCACGTACCACATCATTCTTCTAAGAATTATAATTTTGCGGTAAGCATTCGGAATGGCTGGTTCATTACCCTCTACAAACCTATTTTCTGGATTTGGATGGCTTGTATTGGATTTGAGCCAGTAATGATTGGAACTGCGCTAATAATCAACGGTACCTACCAGTATTTCCTACACACAAAACTTCTGGGCTCTTTAGGGTGGTTTGGGAACATCTTTAACAATCCGTATGTCCATGCCGTACACCACTCAAGCAATGTCGAGTACCTTGATAAGAATCATGGTGGAATTTTGCTGATATGGGATCACATGTTTGGTACCTGGCAGAACATCATTAAAGGGGTAGCTCCTCAATATGGAATCTTGAAAGATCCTGAAACGTACAATCCCATAAGACTAAATACTCACGTTTTTGAGGATATTTTCAAAGACCTGAAGAAAGCAAAGAGCTTAAAAGAGGTGTTTATGTACATCTTCGGGCCTCCGGGATGGAGTCCGGATAATTCAACTCTAACCGTAAAACAAATTCAGGCCGGAGTTGAACCATCAGAACAGACCAAGGCGGCCTAACATTTTTGTTCTCTATTTCGTGGCTCCATTTTCTATCAGAAAGTCGACGACTTTCCTGTGACCGTTTTTTTTGGCCATGCTTAGAGGAGATCTTAGCTCACCACGGTAGTAGGTATACTTGTTGATATCCGCATTGTTTGCCAGAAGTAGCTTGACCGCTTCCAATTTACCATTTCCTGCTGCTTGAATCAATGGCGTTTCATCGCTTTTTACTAGTGCGTCTACTTCAGCGCCATTTTCCAGTAAGAACTCCATTATGTCAATATGTCCGCGCCTGGATGCTACAATCAGTGGGTTTCCGTCCCCTTCAACAGCAAGGTTTACATCTGCGCCGAGACTGACCAGATGTTCTACTTTTTCAAGGTTGCCTTGACGTGATGCCATGATCAAAGGGGTTCCATCACCACGTGTGACTTTGTTAACGTCTCCATCGTTCTTAAGCAAGAGATGCATTAAGTCCGGGTTATCTGATTTGCTTGCATAGATCATGGGACTGTCATCACCGGGAGAGGCCAGATTGGCATCAGCTCCATTGTCTAAAAGTAGCTTGACAATATCAAGTTGATTTCTCCTGACAGCATGAATCAAAGGGGTTCCATCACCTATAGAGATAGCATTTACTTTTGCCCCTTTGTCTAAAAGGTATTTAACCATTTCATAATTGCCAGTTCCAGCAGCACCAAGCAGTGCAGTGCCATCGCCACGTACGTTGGTGGTAACGTCTGCCCCATTTTCAACCAAAAGCTTAACGAAATCAAGTTGATTTTTTCTTGCTGCGGAGATCAGCGGTGTCGCATCTCCTTCAGCTTGGAAATCTACTTTAGCCCCTGCTTCAATTAGTAATTTCCCAATTGTTGTATTCCCAGTTCTAGCTGCGTGGTTTAATGCCGTCCTCGGATCACTCTTTCTATAGACACAATTCGGATCCACACCTTCTCCTAGTAGTCTTTTCACTTTTTCAATATTTTCAGACCTCGAAGCTTCAATTAATTTTTCACAGTTTCTTGACTGTGAATAAGCTAGATGCATTGATGACAATGCAATAGTTAATATTGCTGAGTAGCGCATAATCGTAGTATTTTAATAATCGGCTGCTGTTTCTTTAGTCAAAAGAACAGACCTGAGAATAAAAGTTGCATTTTTTCTTGAAAAAAATAACTAGACAGGGTGAGTTTCAGGTTGAGATTTAATGTGAACATCTCTTTGAGGAAATGGAATTTCAATTCCCTGCTCTTTGAATTTTTCGAAGATGGAAAAATAAAGTTCTGATTTTAGTATTCTAGGTTTGTCCGTATGTGAAGAAGTCCAGATAGCCAATGTAAAATTCAGAGAGCTGTCTGCAAACTCATCAAAGAAGACATGTGGTTTGGGATTTTTCAACACATGCTGGTTTTCGTCGGCGACTTGCAATAGTAGTTCCCTGATCACTTTGGGATCTTCCGAATAACTGACTCCAACGGGTATGTCGAAACGAATATTTCGATCATTGTGGCTCCAGTTAATAACGCGCGATGAAATGAATTCGGAGTTTGGGACAATGATGGAAATATTCTCATTGGTTAGAATGGTTGTTGCGCGGACGGAAATGTTAATAACATCGCCCTCGGTACTGCCCACTACGATTCGGTCTCCAACTTTAATTGGTTTTTCGAAAAGAATGATGATACCTGAGATGAAATTGTCTGTGATATTTTGAAGGCCAAACCCGATTCCCACGCCAAGAGCACCGGCAAGAAGGCTGAGAGAACTTAAGTCGATCCCGGCACCTTGAATGATCACAATTCCACCGATAAAGAGGAAAATGAAACGAGCAATCATCCCAATCGAATTTCTTGCTCCCAGCTCAAAATTTGCGCGAACAAGAACTTTGTTGACCAAAAGGTT
This sequence comes from Cyclobacteriaceae bacterium, assembly GCA_028285685.1. Taxonomy (GTDB): domain Bacteria; phylum Bacteroidota; class Bacteroidia; order Cytophagales; family Cyclobacteriaceae; genus Ekhidna. Next base: position 55,541 of record JANQOR010000029.1, read on the forward strand.
TCTGAATCTCCTGGATAAGTAGGAGAGGAGCATGAATGCAACCAGGAAGTAAAGGATGGTTCCTAGGCTGATCTCGCTTTGGCCGAGCTTAAAGAGGGTGGTAGTGAAAAGTTCACCTACACCTTTCAGGAAATCGAGAATATTTAACCATATGTTTTTTAGCGCCTCCATGAAAAGGGATGATTCCTAAAGCTAATGAAAGAATCAGAAATCATCCCGAAGGTCTAAGTCACTCCTCTTTTAGGGCATTTGATGGATTAGCTACTGCTGCTTTGTACGACTTCATGCTGACTACAAGCCAGGTTAACAAAAGGATCAAGATTACTGGAAGGGCCAGCAGATACCAGGATAGCTCAATTCGATAGGTATAGTCCTGAAGCCAATCATTTAACCAATAGAATGCTACTGCAATGCCTACTACACCGCCGATTAATACCAGTCTTGTGAAATCCCTGATCATCATTCGAAGCAAGGAAGAGACGGATGCTCCAAGTACCTTTCGGACAGCTATTTCTTTAAATCGTTTCTGTAGGACAAATGTGGTTAATGCAAACAATCCCAGGAAGGCTATGAAGATAGCCAGTAATGAGAATGTGGTGAAAACTTGTCCGAATTTACGCTCTGCTTCATACTGGCGTTGAAATGATTCATTTAGAAATGCTGCATCAAATGGATAATCAGAAACGTGTTGATCCCATAACCCCTCAATCTCACTAAGTGTCTTCAACACATCAGTGCTATTGATTTTGGCTATCACATATCTCTGATGCCACATTCCAATTTCACTTTCTGCATTTCCGAATCTGAAAATCATAGGCCTGATTTCTCGCTTTAGTGATGTGTAGTTGAAGTCCTTCATCACCCCAATCACTGTAAACTCGATCTGTCTTGCTAGTTTTTTGCCTAGCGGTTCATCCCAACCGAGCTCCCTTGCGAGGGCTTCATTGATTACGACTGCCGCAGTATCCGTGGCTCGACCTTCCTCAAAAAACCGACCCTCCACCATCTCTAGATCCAGCACTTTTTCAACCCCAGGGGTTACAAATGAATTCAATGGAGCGGTTCTTCGATTGTCTTCAGCGGGAATTTGATAGGTCCAGTCTCCAAATCCGTGGAATGGGACACCGTTCGTTTTTGAAACCAAAACTACATCTGACCTCTGCTCTAGTTGGGTTTTGAAGAGGTCGTACTTGGTATCTAGCTGGCGCCCGTTGTACATCACCAGCGTCTGATCGATATTAACACCTAGTTTTTGGGATAGCATGAATTGAACTTGTTGGTAGATCACCAGTGTAGCTGCCACCAGGAAGATGGAAATGGCAAACTGAAATGCGACCAAACCACTTCTAAGGCTCTTCTTTCCAGCTTGTTGCATATGACCTCTTAGCGCTTTTAGTGGCGAAAATCCGGAAATAATATAGGCAGGGTATGCTCCGGCAAAAATTCCAACGATGATTAGAAGAGCAATGATTGAAAGCACACTTGAAACAGAAAACAAGTCAGTATGTTCAAAAGGACGTCCGGTCAGCTCATTGAAATAGGGAAGCGAAGCACCTGAAACAACCAATGCCAGTAAGATTGCGATGAAGGTGATTAGCAAGGATTCTGTAAGGAACTGTGAAATGATGTTTTTTCTGTAAGAACCAAGCGCTTTTCTAATGCCCACTTCCTTTGATCTGATGGCTGATCTAGCCGTTGACATGTTGATGTAGTTCACGCAGGCTATCAATAAAATGAACAAAGCGATTGATGTAAATACGACTACATTTTTATAGTCACCGCGTGGTCCCATTGAAAACCAGGATTCATGCAAATGGATGCGATCAACGGGGTGTAGAGTGAATCCATAGTAGCGATCAGGATAGTCTTTCACGAATTCTTCAAAAGAAGCATGTCCACTGAACTTTATAATTTCTTGTCCCACATATCGCGTATAGAGCTCTTGGAGTTTCTCAGTCACTTCTTCGGGAGACACACCTTCACGTATTTTTGCATACGTCCAATGATTGTTTCCCGTCCAGTTGTAGGTGTCGTTGGGATCATTTGGGTTTGCCATAAGGAATTTGAATGGGAAATGGGTGTTTTTTGGTGGGTCTGACACCACTGCTGTAATTTTTACAGGATCCCCATCCAATTCAATAAGTTGGCCAACAGCTGGCTCATCAGGAAAGAATTTCCTTGCCAGTGATTCAGTCAGTACAAGGTTGTCTGGTTCTACTAATGCAGTTTCAGGATCACCAGCAATGAAGTTCATCTCAAAGACTTTAAAGACTTCACTATCTGCCCAGCATCCGCCCTCTTGGATAATGTTTGAGTTGTTGATTAGAAAATTCCCATCGCCAAGCCCGTTAATTTTTGTGGCCGACTCAATTTGCGGGTAGTCTTTAAGCATGGTTGATGCCAGAAGTGCAGGCGTAAAACGACCTCTTTCGCCATTGGCTACTCGATACATCCGGTCAACGTCCTTATAAAATTTATCGTAACTTCTTTCATGGTTTATATACATGAAAATAAGCAGGCAAGAGGCCAAGCCTATGGCCAAACCTACGATGTTAATAGCGGCATAGGACTTTTGTTTAATCAGTGTCCTGATTGCTATTTTTAAGTAGTTCTTGATCATTGCTAGTGTGGTTAATTGTTCAAAATCATCTAGTCCTTTTAGGTATCTGAGCCTGAAGAAGCGAGCTGTATTCCACCAAAAAGACACCCTGGCCTTTGAATATGATTTTTCACGATCATAAATCTCCAGCAGGTCACCTTCAATCTGTTCAAGGTATCGTTCCTTGAATAGTAATTGGAGAAGACCAAATGCCCATTTTGGCGGATTTTTCTTCTTCATTGAAATCCTAAAGCTGTTTTAGGGATTTTGCTGTAGAGCTCATTTCGAGTCTGATGGACATACTCTATTGCCTTGGACCCTGCCGTGGTGACTTTGAAAATACGTTTTCTTCTGCCACCTCGCTCAGAACTAGCACCACCCATGTAGGAGGTCACAAAGTCTTTTTTCTCAAGGCGATCAAGTACGGTATGAACCGCGCTGATATTCACTTTTCTACCAATTTGGTCAAATATTTCGTCCATTACTTTTACTCCGTAGGCATTCTCCTGCAGAATGGCTACAATCATGAGTACGAGCTCTTCTAGCTCACCCAGTTGATACGATTTACTTTTCATTTTCAGTACTGAGTTTTATTACATCTCAACTCTCGTCAGAGCTTATTTATGAAAGATTAGAATTGTTTCTTTCATAAATGTAAATGTAATACACTAGTAGACCACTGTTTTTTTTGAAGGTTGCAGCACAGCACATTTTTTCTGAAGAAAAACTGAATAGGTTACTAGCTGTAAAAGGGAATGATTTTTGAATGGTGGAGAATTTAACCTTTCACAATGAAATTCCTCACACCTTTTCTACTGTTGCTGTTTGCATGTTCAGAAGCTGAAAAACCACCATATCAGATACCGGGAAACCATCTTAAGCTAATAGCAGGTGACTCAGCCAAAACCTGGAAGTTGGCCAGAAGATTCAACAACAGCACCCGAATGAACATGACTGGATGCTTTCTCGATTACAAACAAACGTTTAGTGCAGATGGGAATGTTCGCGATAACCTGGAGGAGTTTCCCGATTGCGGGAAATCCTTGATTGGAACCTGGAATATTGCAAAAGATAAAGGCCAGAACTATTATTTAAAGATCACGAGTGATAGAATTCCCGAACTTCTGAATGTTGAGGAGGATTTTAAATTGTTTAAAATTCTCCACCTTTCCAATAATGAACTAATACTTCAATTCCGTCACAAGCAGTTTTCCAGCAAGGTTACAACTATTACAGATATTCTAGTCCCCGAAAATGTCAAGGTTGAGGATCGAAATTTTCACTGGTAGCAAGGTCGCCAGAGAAGTGCATTCCTGTTTAGAAAAATTGCTTTTCTCCTTCATTATCAGTAACTTATATACCTCATCAATCACAATCTCACCATGAATAAGTTTATAACTTGGTTAACCTCTATCAATGCACCTGTATGGGTAGATCCGATAAGAATCATAGTTGGTGCGTTCATTTTTTACAAGGGAATCATCTTTGCGAACAATTTTGAGAGCTTTACTGAAAATATTGCCTCGGTAGGATGGGTGTTAGTAGCCGCGCATTTGGCACATGCTATACTTTTTATCCACCTTGTTAGTGGAATAGTACTAATGCTTGGGGCAGCAACGAGGATTATGAGTATGGTTAACATTCCGATTCTGGCGGGAGCTGTTGTCTTCAACTACAAGAATTTGCTGAATGTTGGTAATTACATGGAACTGGACCTTGCGATTATTGCTCTATTGATGCTAATCCTAGTTTTCTTTATGGGAGGCGGACGATTTTCGTTGGATTATCGAAGGAAAAAAATAGAGGCTCAGGCTTAGCCTCAACTGCTACTTTTTTTTCTGAGATGCTTCCCAATCGATGTCAAATCGAGCCTTCAGATAGGGAGCTAAGGGCCCAAGTCCTATTTCTGCCCGTCGCTTATCCACAAATTCTGGTTCTTTGATTGGATAAGGTGTTCGTTCCAGATTCTCAAATTTGATTTGCGTGCCGTAAAGTTGTTGTTTTCCCTCCTCGACGAGAAGACGATCTTGCATTTTTGCAAAGCGAAGTGGTTGAGCTTCCCCTCTTTCGAAAGCTTCTTTTAACAAAGGAAAATATTTTGATCGCAACTCGTAGGAGGCATGGTTGATAATCAGCGCCGCCCCAGCTGCCGCGTATTCCGTTACCTGAGTAGCGGTGGGCCAACCATATTCATCAAGAAGCTCTAAAAGTCTCTCTGTGTTTTCTGATACGTTTTTCTCTTCCAAAGCCAGAACGGGAAAAATGGATGGTGAACTGAAGTATCCTCCATTTTTAATATACTTTCTCCGTTCGATGTTACCTGCATACATGAACCCCTGGTCCCGAACAATCATTCTGAAAAGCTCACGAGCGAATTCCTCATTTTTGATCTGTCCATAGTTTACCTCGTACTTCTCTATTTGAGCATTTTCTAAATGTTTCCACCTGCGATCGTCGATTAAGCTCAGAAATTGAGGGTCATACAGCGGCTTTAAGGTGGAATCTTCCTTTAAACTATGATTGAGGAAAAAGAAGGCGGTGTCTCTCATTTGAGAGGTCCAAAGCAGAGCACAGGTTGTGGCAATTCTGTACGATACCTCAGGGTTGGGGTTTTCCCTGAACACCTGAGCATACTTTTCAAGAGCAGGCATCAGGAGGCCTATTCGTTTTAAGCTATCAGCTGTGCTTAATCTTGCTTGGCTTTGACCAGTCAAGATGAAATGTGAGAAAATGCAGGCAAGAAATATGTTTTTCATAATTTGACTTTTGTTGCAAGTGTATCATGATTCCACAATTACCACCTATTAAATCGACGAACAGCTGATTTTAGATTGGATTTGACACTACGGGATTAAAAGTGAACTGTCTCCATAGCTAAGAAACCGATATTGATTGGAAAGCGCTTCCTGGTATATAGTCTTCCAATCCTCCCCCACGAAGGCTGCTACAAGTAGGATAAGGGAGGAAGCTGGCATATGGTAATTTGTGATAAGGCCATCACAGAGTCTGAATGCATAACCAGGGTAAATAAAAATTTCCGTTTGCCCCCCAATTCTATCCATCTGTTGCTTTGTCATAAAATCTAAGACGGCATTTAGCGATTCCTCCTTACTGACTGATTTCAATTGATATGGATCTTCCTTCTTGATGAAAAACTCAGATTCGCTATTTAAAAGCCGGACCCCAAACCAGTATAGACTTTCTATTGTTCGAATTGCTGTTGTACCTACAGCAATCAACCTACTGGCACTGAAAATATTTTCAATGTTATTCTTGGAAATCCATATTTTCTCGTTGTGCATCGGATGATCCACTATGTTTTGTTCTTTGATCGGTTGGAAAGTGCCTGCTGAAACATGCAGAGTGAGGTAATCGGTTCGTATCCCTTTTTTAATTAGGTCGTCGATGATTTTTTCAGTGAAATGAAGCCCTGCAGTTGGTGCAGCAACTGCTCCCTTAACTTTTGAGTATACCGTCTGATATCTTTCTTCGTCATTTTTGTTGGCTTCACGATTGATGTATGGGGGTAGTGGGATCTTTCCAATTTCAAGGAGCAGCTCTGAAAAGGTAAGCTCAGGCTCCCACTCAAATTGAACCTCATCGTCACCTACTCTTGTGGCTTTGAAGCGTAGGTCTGTGTGAGTTAGGAAAGTTCCTTTTTTCCATTTTTTAGCATTGCCGATTAGACATTTCCAGGTTGTCGATTCATATGAACCCATTACCTCTTCATGCACTTTTGAAGGAGATATAGGTTCAAGTAGGAAGATCTCAATACGGGCACCAGTCTCTTTGTACAGAACCACACGAGCTGGAATCACATGAGTATCGTTGAACAACAGCAGTGACCCATCTGGAACAAGCTTGTGCACATCACTGAAGGTATGATGTGAAATTTTGCCTTTATTATAAAAGAGGAGCTTGGAATCTGCTCGATGTTCGAGTGGATGTTTGGCTATTTTACTTTCCGGAAGATCGAATAAAAAATCGTCTAATTTTAAGTCCATGCTCAGGCTCGAATATACATCATACATCCTTGATTTTAGATTTCAGGCAAAGACCAGTCGGGGCAGTATGAGTGAGCGAAAAGTATGGTTTTTAAAGATCACAGATGAGCATGGAGGAACCGGAATTGGGGAAGTTGCCCCAATAGAGCGACTGAGCCCGGAGGAGATAGAAGATGTGTCTTCTGAGCTTGAAAAGATCAAGACCAGCATCTTTGGAGTAGAGCGTCCGACGACAGACGAAGATGCCTGGAAAATTGCAAAATCCTTAGTTTCAAGTAGACTTCCAAGCATTCGTTTTGGATTGGAAGTAGCATTGTTTGACTTATTAAACGGAGGGGAAAAGAAGATTTTCGCAACAGATCTTAGTTGTATCAGAATTCCGATAAATGGCCTTGTTTGGATGGGTGATCAGGATTTCATGCTAGAGCAGATTAAGGAAAAACTGGATCAGGGATTTAATTGCATAAAGCTAAAGGTTGGAAGCCTGGATTTTGAGACTGAGATTGACATTATCAGGAGCTTAAGGAAAATATCCAATGAGCTCATTATTCGGTTAGATGCAAATGGCGCATTTCAAACCAATGAGGTATTGATGAAGCTCAATAAATTAAGCAGATTCAACATTCACTCTATTGAACAACCTATTCTCCCAATGCAGCCCGAAGCAATGGAAATTGTATGCAAGAAAAGCGACATACCTATTGCCCTTGATGAGGAGTTAATCTGGATTCAAGGTGAAAGGGAGCGCCTACACCTGCTGCAGGAGTTGAAACCTCATTATTTGGTTTTGAAACCTACTTTGCATGGTGGCTTTTCCACTGTAAGTAACTGGATTGACCTTGCCGAAATTCAAGGCATTAACTGGTGGATTACCTCGTACCTTGAATCAAATATTGGGTTGAACGCCATCGCCCAATTTGTAAGTCTTTATAAGAATAGAGAACATCACGGTCTCGGAACAGGGAATCTCTTTCATAACAATATTATCTCGCCTATCCAGGTAGAACATGGATTTTTCAAATACGCGGAAAGCTCTACATGGGGAGATGTAGGCCTTTAGCTCGAGAGTGGTAACCTTTTAATTTGATGCATCGTATAATGATGTATTATGTATTCAAGAGAATTACTAAAAGGGATTCTTAAGCCGATTATCTTAAAACTGCTTTCTGAGAACAATAAAATGTATGGGTATGAGATTGTTCAGAAGGTCAAGGAAATTTCTGGCGATAAGATATTAATCAAGGAAGGTTCACTTTATCCTGCACTTCATGCCCTAACCAGTGAAGGTTTTTTGAAGACAGAGTCGGTTTCTGTAGGTAATCGAACTCGTAAGTATTATAAACTGACATCATCAGGAACAGGTCAGGTTCAGTTGGCTTTGAACGAACTTCTTGATTTTGCTCAAACCTTAAAAGTCATTTTCGAATCCAAACCTATAGCATCATGATTATCGACGAAAATCAAGTCTCCTTTGTGAGAGGTTACCTAATTGGGAATGGTGTTTCAAATCTTGATTTGCAAGATGATTTGTTGGATCATTTCTGTTGCACAATTGAAGAGAGTTTGGAAGAGGGTCGGTCCTTCGATCATTCGTTTTCTGATGCTGTTGAAAAAATCGCACCTGAGGGGCCTGAGAAAATCCAAACAGATCTAAACTATTTATTAACTATTAAAAAGAATGTTATGCTACGAAAACTAGTGTTTGTCGCTTCCTACATCAGTGTACTTGCTATATTGATGGGGTTGGCATTGAGAATACCTCAAATATTAAGCGGAGATGCAACTCTGCTGTTGATCATGGCTGGGATGCTCCTTTTTTCAGTCACGACAGTTCCGTATTTTTTCTATGAGAGATATCAGAAGTCTATAAAGGAGCTAAAGACTGAATGAGTAAAACAGAAGGACGAAAACAGAGGTTATCTCAAACGGAAATCTCGTCATGTTTTGTGATAACCTCTCAAAAAATTCATTTGGGTAGGCTTATAATCACCCGATTGACAAACCAATCAATGCTTGTGATAAACTTTTGCCACAATTCTCCACCCGCTCTCAAATTTCAAAAGACTTAAGTAGTCGGTATAGACGTGCTTGCCCTGGTTTCTTAGCTCAATTTTCACCTGAGCCGCACCTCCGGTTACATCCACAGAGGCAAAAGTTGGTTCCCATTTATTCTTATCTTCGCTAGGATCATAGCCATTGGCTTTTCTCTTCCTCACCCCGGCAACCCATTCCCCGATTGGATATTTGCTAATTTCTTCGCCTTTTGCGCTGTAGATCGAAAAGTCTTCATGAAATCCTTTTTGCATTGCATCTGCATCTAGTTTATTGAATGCGCCATTTACATATGCATTCAATACTAATTCTTTCACGGCATCTACATTTTCTTTTTCCTCTGCCTTTTTCGCTGTGAAGGCCAGTATGGAGGCTCCGATACCTGAAATGAGTAAAATCTTGATTGTTGCTTTCATCTTAAGTGAGTTTGGTTTTAGTGTACTATGATTAAGCAACGATTCCCACCACCTGTGGGTTTAAACTGCTACTGGATTAGATCGAAAGTACCCATGCAGGTTTCATTGGTGTACAATCCACTAAACTTCTCATTCATTTGATCGTACTCAGCTTTGTTGCTCTTTAGAAATCCTTCATAATCTTTTTTTGACATCCATCGATCAATTAGCGTGTAGGAATTGCCATCGGTATTCTTTAATAAGTCGTGGCCGAAGTAGTCATCACACGGTTCAAAGAATTTGAACCACGCTCCCGATCGACCATACTCCTTCTCGAATTCAGCATGATTGGATGATTCCACGTCGTATTTCCAAAGAATGCAATACATATTTATGATATTAGGTTGAAGATGAAATAAAGATAATGATTTTACTTATTTGAGAAATATTGTCTTAGTTTTAGACGTTATTGTCCTCTGACAAACCGCCCCTAATTCCTGTTCCACTCAGATTTTTTACCGCAAAGTATCACCTAGGTAATGAGCGAGCAGAATATTGAATTAATTCAACTGGGCAGTCTACTGTTTCTTTCCGCATATCATGTAATCCTCTTTTTTCAGGTCAGAAGGTACCACTACCTGTATTTGGCTCTGCTGGGCGTGGTGATTCTCACCAGAGCTATGTTGGTTGATGATGGTTCTGGGTTGCTCTATGAGCTTTTACCATCATTGGACCATTTCACTGGGCGCAAGATTGAAGCATTTGTGGCTTTTTCTACACTCGTGATTACCCCTCTTTTTTTCAATGACCTCTATAGATTCCCATCACTAAAAAAATATGTAAGATTTTTCCAAATAGAAGGGTTTGTCTTCATAGCAATGGTTCCCTTGGTTCCTTTCGAAGTGGTGAGGGGACTACATAATGTTTTCAATATCTCAGTTGTTGGGGTTTTTGTCCTGGTATTTGTAATCGTTTACAAAGCGATACTAAGTAAGCAGGTAGGAGCTAAATATATTTTTTACGGAGTGATTGTCTGCTTCGTTTTTGTGTTTGTTGAACTGGTTAAAAGATCGAACCTTACACCGGAGTTTGAAATTCAAGGGCCAAACCTTGTCAATACTGGGGTTTTGCTGCTTTTTTTCTTTCAATCTATATCACTTTCGGCTATTTATGCAAAATCGTTCCGCGAAAACGAGAGACTAAATAAGGGACTTGAAGAACGTGTATCAACTAGAACCGAACAACTGTCGAAATCCAACCTTATAAAGGAGCGTTTTATTAAGATTGTGAGTCATGATTTCAGGGAACCGATGATCAGCCTCAAGACCATGTTAGCACTGGTTGAAAGCGATTCCATTTCGAAACAACAATCTATTGATCTTCGAAAAAAAATTGGTTTAAATCTAGATCGATCTCTCAACATGCTGGATGATCTGCTGGAGTGGACAAAAGCCAGTTCGGAATCGAAGGTCAAGATATTCAAGGAACCAGTTGATATCAAAAAGCTGATCTCGGATGCTCTAATCATTTTTGATGACATAGCGACAAGGAAAAACATTAGCTTACAATTTGACCCAAAAGGGGAGGCTCCGGTTTTGGTTAACTCCGATATTAACTCTGTCAAGGTTGTACTTAGAAATCTCATCAACAATTCCATAAAATTCACTGGAGAAAATGGTGTTGTGGAGGCAGGGTTTAAAAGAAAGGGTAGGTTAATTGAAGTGTTTGTTGCCGACACAGGCATTGGTGTACCTGATGAAATGAAACCAACCATTTTTGATATGGAGTCAGCAAATAGGCGGGTGGGAACTGGTAATGAAAAAAGTACCGGTGTTGGCCTGGCGCTTTGCAAAGATCTCGTTACTCAGAACGGAGGAAAAATTTGGCTGCAGGACAATTTTCCAGCTGGAACCATATTTAAGTTCACTCTCGATCTCTCTTCTTAATTTTGCCGCCACTTATATGGTAATGAATAACCTTCTATTAGCTATCTCGTAAAGAACCCCAACGAAAACCTATCCATGAAAAAGTCTTGCTTTTTGAGTGCCGTCCTGGCTACTCTTTTTACTTGCAATTTAAATGCACAGGCTCCAAAAAAACCGCATATCGGCGAAACCCAGCAAATGTTGGAAAAACTGGATGTTCTCGGGACGGTTTTGTACGTCGCAGCACATCCAGATGATGAAAACACAAGTCTGATCACCTACTTCGCCAATGAGAAGCATATGCGAACTGCCTACTTGTCTGCAACTCGTGGCGATGGTGGGCAAAATTTGATAGGCCCCGAAATTCGAGAAGAATTGGGGCTAATCCGGACACAAGAACTTTTGGCGGCCAGAAGAACAGATGGAGGTCAACAATTTTTTTCAAGAGCAAATGATTTTGGTTACTCAAAACATCCGGATGAGACATTCACTATATGGAACAAAGATGAGGTTCTAGCGGACTTTGTTTGGGTCTTCAGAAAGTTTAGGCCCGATATAGTTGTAACGAGATTTACAACGGTCCCAGGAGTAACCCATGGTCACCATACGGCAAGTGCTATTCTAGCTAACGAAGCCTTTAAGCTCAGCGGAGATCCAAATGCTTATCCTGATCAGTTGGACTTTGTAGAACCATGGCAACCCACAAGAATTTTTTGGAATGCCAGCTGGTGGTACTTTCGAAATACGGGGCAGAAAATGGACACAACTGGTCTAGCTACTGTAAATATTGGGAAGTATAATCCCAGGCTAGGCAAGTCATACACCGAAATTTCTTCATTGAGTCGTAGTATGCATAAGAGCCAGGGTTTTGGGTCTACCGGTCGCAGAGGCGATGCGATAGAATATCTGGTTCATTCCAATGGAGAGGAGGGCGAGGAGGTCCTAGATGGTATTCAGACGACCTGGGATCGTGTAGAGGGTGGGGAAGAAGTGTCCTTTCTTATTCAGAAAATGAAAGAGGAGTTTGATCCTTCAAATCCCTCAGAGCTATTACCAACTCTTTTATTGACAAGAAGGGCAATTGGAAAAATTGAAGATGAGTTCTGGAAGAGGATAAAACTTCTGGAGATCGAAGATTTAATTAAGGCAGTCTCAGGTTTATATGTAGAGCTTGTCGCTAGCGAAAACTCATACGTCCCTGGTGACTCGATCCAAATCTCTCTTGAGATCGTCAACAGGAGCTCGATCAACATGAAGGCTGAGCGAGTGAAGTTAAATCATTGGATCAACGAATTTGAACTAAGCAGTCCGTTGGCAAATAATAAAAAATTCACGACATCAATGAATCTGAAGTTACCAGGTGGAATAGCATTTTCGACTCCATATTGGTTGCGAAGAGAAGCCACCTTGGGGATGTACACTGTGGAGGACCAAGAACAACGTGGAAAGCCTGAAAATGACCCTGCACTATCAGGAACGGTCACCATCTCGGTTGATGGAGAGGAAATCACCTTGAATATTCCAATAGTCTTTAAGCGAAATGACCCAGTGGAAGGAGAGGTTTATGAGCCAATTGCGATTTCTCCCCCGGTAATGGCCAACTTGTCCTCAAAAGTGCTGGTTTTTGGCGATGGAAACTCTAAAATGGTTGATGTTCGAGTAATAGCTGGAAGAAAAAATGCCAATGGAACCTTGAGTTTGGAAGCACCTAAAGGATGGAATGTGTCTCCGGAGACCATAGACTATTCATTGATGCAAAAAGGTGAGGAACACCTTTACTCATTCGAGATCACCCCACCCAAAAAAGCATCTGATGGCAAAATCACAATAGCACTTACGTATGATGATAGAGTATACACCAAAGGCTATTCTTCCATTAGCTATGATCACATACCAAAACAAAATATTTATTCGGAAGCTTCATCCAGGGTAGTCAGATTAGATCTGGAGAAGCGGGGAGATTTGATTGGTTATATCGAAGGAGCGGGAGATGCTATCCCAGAAAACTTAACTCAGATTGGATATACTGTGGAGTATCTCGAGAAAGACGATGTGACATCTGAGAACCTGAAGAAGTACGACGCGATCATTTTAGGGGTTCGTGCATTGAATACCGTTCCTTGGTTGGCCTACAAAAACACTGAACTTTTTAAATATGTAGAAGAAGGTGGTACACTAATCAATCAGTACAATACAAGCCATCGCCTTGTGACAAAAGATATTGCTCCCTTCGACCTAAAGTTGTCAAGAGATCGAGTAACTGTTGAAGAAGCTCCGGTGGAGATTCTTGCCAAGCAGCATCCTGCTATTTTGGGCCCCAACAAGATTACGAATTCGGACTTCAAAAATTGGGTACAAGAAAGGGGCCTGTATTTTCCGGACGAATGGTCAGATGAATTCACACCTATTTTGAGCAGCAATGATCCCGGTGAAACTCCGAAAAAAGGTGGCTTATTAGTAGCGGAATACGGTCAGGGTCATTATGTGTATTCTGGATATTCCTGGTTTAGAAATCTGCCTGCTGGTGTCCCGGGAGCCTACCGCTTATTCGTTAACTTAATATCCCTAGGAAATGACTGAACTAATTTCAGAAAAGAATATCGAGAAACCTCCACTCTTCAAAAAGTGGAGATTCTTATACCTGTTTGTGGTAGCATGGCTTGTCTTTATGATCACAATGTTCACCATTTTTAGCACCTCCTATTAATGAATACACTCGATCTGATCGTACTATTTGGTACGCTGTTATTCATTGTATTTTATGGAGTTTGGAAAACTAGAGGCCAGAGGGATATAGAGGCCTATCTCTTAGGAGGGAATAGTATGAAATGGGGAACCATTGGTCTTTCGGTAATGGCTACTCAAGCAAGCGCTATAACCTTTATTTCCACGCCCGGCCAAGCATATGACAGTGGTATGGGATTCGTTCAGAATTATTTTGGGTTGCCCATAGCTCTAATTGTTGTCTCAGCTGTTTTCATACCAATATATTATCGGCTCAAGGTTTTTACTGCCTACGAATTCTTGGAGACAAGATTCGATAAGAAAACACGACTTTTAGGTGCTTTCTTGTTTCTTGTGCAAAGAGGACTTGCAGCTGGTATCACGATCTACGCTCCTGCCATTATTATTTCATCAATCCTTCGATGGGACTTGACGTTGACTATTCTATGCACTGGGGTGCTTGTTATCATCTATACGGTATCTGGAGGAACGAAGGCGGTGTCTATTACTCAAAAACAACAAATGGCTGTGATCATGGGGGGCATGTTTGCAGCCTTTTTCATGATTGTGGGATACATCTCCGATCATACAACTTTTGGGGGAGCGCTTGAGATCGCAGGTAACTTAGGTAAGCTTGAGGTGGTGAATCTTGAATTTGATTTGACGGAGCGGTACACCATTTGGTCAGGTCTGACCGGTGGCTTTTTTCTGTCCTTGTCCTATTTTGGCACAGATCAGTCACAAGTGCAGCGATACCTCGGGGGGACAAATGCTTCGGAGAGCAGGATGGGTTTGATGTTCAATGCTTTGTTGAAGATCCCAATGCAATTTTTCATTCTCCTTACTGGGGTGATGGTGTACATCTTTTACATTTTCTACCAGCCTCCAATGCACTTCAAAGAGACATCGGTGGAGATAGTCAAGGAGTCGCAATACCATGAGGAATACAGTAATCTGAATCAGGAGTACGTGGAGGCGTTGGATAAAAGGAAAGAAGTAGCATTGAAAATTGCTTCGAGGAATCTCTCCGAATATGATGAGAAAATCTTTACTGAGCAGTTGGTTGATGCTGATCAGGAAACACTTGCGATTAGGGAGAAAGCCAAGGAGTTAATATCAAAGGCTGATGCTTCTCTGAAGACGAAGGATTCCGACTACGTCTTTTTGACGTTTATCATTACCTATTTGCCGCATGGTCTGATTGGTTTACTTATTGCGGTGATTTTCTCAGCAGCAATGTCCTCAACATCATCAGAGCTAAATGCACTAGCATCAACCACATCCGTCGATTTTTACAAGCGAATTATTAAAGAGGACGGAAGTGCGAATCATTATCTGAATGTATCCAAGGGGTTAACTTTTGCTTGGGGTGTTTTGGCAATTCTCTTTGCCATACTGGCTAAGAATTCCGAAAATCTGATTGAGGCAGTTAATATTATTGGTTCGATATTCTATGGAACGGTCTTAGGGATTTTCCTTGTGGCATTCTTTACGAAGTGGATTCGAGGCACGGCTGTGTTCCTTGCCGCAATTCTCGCTCAAACGGGGGTGATTATCTGTCATTTCCTCACTGAGGCCGGCTATTTCGAACTTGGGTATCTCTGGTACAATGTAATTGGATGTGGCGGAACTATGCTGCTTAGCATTATTTTTCAGATGTTTTTGGGCACAAAAAAGGCGTGAGATAAACTCACGCCCTGATGTTGTTTACTTCCAGACGCTACTTACTTTTTCTTCACTTCTGCAATTAGATCTTCATTTCGCTTGATGTAACCGAAATCTCCGTTCTCATTGTTCTTTGCTTTCTCAAGTGAATCCTCGGCAGTCGCAATAGCTTCTTTCTTGTTGCCCATGGCTGCAAGTATCCTTGCTTTTGTGTGGACGTTCCAGAATTGATTGGCATTTCCTTCAATAGCCAAATACAGATTCATCCAGTCAAGAGCTTGTTCAAGGTCTTTTCCAGTAGCCAGATAGTAATTGGCAGCTTGTACATAGTTTCCTGGTTGAACCTGTGTTTTTGCCGCAATATCCTTCATCACCGTTTCGTCAAAATCCACTGAGACAGGTACCTTGAAGGCCACGTCATCCCATGAGAAATGGATGTTTGCAGAAGTATTGTCTTCTGAAATATCAGAAATTTGGAAGGTCATTCGCTCCACTGAGTTGCCTAACTTCATCGTCGCCACAGTTGCTTTCGCAGCAACATTCTCCTCTTTGTAGTTGTTCATGTTACCACCAA
The DNA here is from genome assembly GCA_028285685.1 of Cyclobacteriaceae bacterium. GTDB lineage: Bacteria > Bacteroidota > Bacteroidia > Cytophagales > Cyclobacteriaceae > Ekhidna. The sequence continues at coordinate 71,479 of JANQOR010000029.1, forward strand.
TCATTTCAGTGTGAAACATCACTTGCCATTCATCCGCGCCAGGGATAGATACGATTTGGTATTTGCCTGCTTTCACATCTTGTCCAGCAATTTTCACATCGGTGCTGAAATTGATAATTGTTCCCGCATTAGCTCCGGTTCTCCAGATTTCACCATACTGCTCCAGGAACTGATCTCCGGTACCAAAGATCTCTCTTCCTTTTACACCAGGCCTGAAGTAGTCAATACTTATTTCTGTAAGACCCACAGTGGAGCTAACAGATCCTGCAGGACTAGGAGCAGGGGTTTGAATTTGTGCAGTTACGCCAAATGAGACTAGCACGCACAATGCCATTAGATTTGTTATTCTTTCTTTCATGTTGTAAAGGTTTATGAGTTTCGAAATTAATATATCTCTGTACGAAAAACTTGATCGATCGTTTTATGAAAGGTCAGATGTCGTAGAGGTGGCGAAAGATTTATTGGGAAAATACCTTGTAACGTGTTCAAACGACGCTTTTACAGTTGGTATGATTGTTGAAACGGAAGCTTACAGTGGCAGAAATGACAAAGCATGTCACGCAAATAACAAGAGAACCCCAAGAACTGAAGTCATGTATAGTAGAGGAGGTCATTCTTATGTGTATCTTTGCTATGGAATCCATCACTTGTTTAATGTTGTAACCAACAATGAGGGATTGGCAGATGCAGTTTTGGTTCGTGCACTGGAACCAATAGATGGAGTTGAGGAGATGAAATTGAGAAGAGAAAACAGGGCTAACCTCACCACAGGCCCTGGAGTGCTCACGCAAGCTATGGGTATTAAGTCAAGTATGACAGGACTTGATTTGCTAGGGGATAGTATTTGGCTGACTCCTGGTATAGAAAAAGATTTTGATATTGAAATTGATACGAGGATTGGTATTGAATATGCACAAGAAGATGCGCTTAAACCATGGAGATTTTATATAAAGGGGAACAAATATGTGAGCAAAATAAAAGAAGCCCGGGTGGATTAACTCCGGGCTCCACAAACTTATATCCAGTTAGCTGTTTGTAAGTTTGTATGTCAACCAACTCTCATAATAGAGAATTTACCAATACAATAATATATCAAAATAATACTATTTACAAGAAAAAATATAAAAAAAATCAAATAATATAGTTGAAAAATTATATAGCTACCATATTGATCTTCAGCGCATGCTTTTTTTCTAGTTCGCCATCGAATGCACAGATCCAATTTACCGGAGAGCCCATTGACCTGTTAGAGTTAAACACTTCTGAGGGCGAAAACTATTTAGTACTTAATCCGCATAAAAAGATGATAGCCTTTACAAAGGAGGGAAGTAGTACGGGGTTGTCTGAAGCAGATTACATAGAGCGTTTCTTTCAGGCCTTTGATTCCACCTGGCATCCGCCAAGAATTTTTACCAATTGGGAGCAGGAGCAAGGGATGTTCAGTCCGATCGGATTTGATTTGAATGGAAATGAATATTTCAGCGAGGTGTCATATGTTCAGGGCATCTATACGGGACGAGTCTCCAAGTTTTTGAATGATGGCGGAGTAGCTTATATTGATGTGCCATTTCTCAATAGCAAGTCCGCTCATCAGAGCGGCTGTCTTTCGAAAGATGGTAGATATATGATTTTGAGTATGGAGTCCAACTATACCTATGGGGTTGAAGATCTCTATATGATTGAAAGGAAGTCTAATCAAGAGTGGAAAAGTCCAGTAAATCTGGGAGGACAAATCAATTCGGAGTTTCAGGAAATCACACCTTTTCTTGCCGAAGACAACCGTACCTTGTTTTTTGCAACGAATGGTAGAAGAGGAGAAGGTAGTTTTGATATCTACTACTCCAGACGTTTAGATAACTCCTGGAGAAACTGGACGACACCTGTTAATATTGGAGCTCCCGTGAACACTTCAGGAGCTGAAACTTCCTTTTCCTTTTTAGCAGGAGATGAGTGGGCTTATTTCGTGAGTTCACAGGATAGCGATGGATATGGAGACATGTACAAAATAAAAATAAAGTCCGATATAGAGGAGGATACCGTCAGTTCGGTAGAGGAGGCAATCGTCTCAGAAGGTGACCTGATCAGGTTGAAAGTTGTGGATAAAAAAACAGGACTCTCTATATGGTCTGAACTAATTAGTGAAAATGAAACCAAGGTAAGCCCTGTGGGTTCATTTGTTGTTGAGGCTCTGACGAATGAGGAGATAGAGATAAAATCGCAGGGCTATTTACCTATAAACTTGATCTTAAACTCTGACTTAAAATTCGGGGAGAATATCGTTGAATTGGAACCAGTCACAATTGGATCTACAATAACCCTCAATCATGTTCTTTTCTATCGTGGGAACTCCAAGATGATAGAGGGATCTGAAAAAGAGCTTGACCTGGTGGTTGAGATGATGAACGACAATCCCGATATAAAGATCTTGCTCAAGGGGCATACGGATAATCAAGGAGATCCGACTCTAAACCTTCGATTATCCGAGGCAAGAGTTAAAGCAGTTAGAAAATATCTGATAAGCGAAGGCATCAATGCCTATAGAATTAAAAGTGTCGGTTATGGAGGCAATGCTCCGATCGCAAGCAACGATACTGAAGAAACCAGAAAACTTAATAGAAGGGTAGAATTCGAAGTAATCGAAGACTGAGGGTTGCCCGATTCCATTCTGCTGAAAAGTGACATCTCTCTTTTGGAATTTAGCAAGAAGTTCTAAGATTCAGTCTACATGTAGTATGCGGCCGTAGATTTCGTCCATTTAAAACGCAGCACATCTCAGATCATGCATAGCTTGAGAGCAATTCGATCCTGGTGTCGCGTTTTATCCATTGAATATATGTCCTGGCAAATTAGTAAAAAGCGTTTGTTGTTTCCATTGCAGCCTGTCATTAAAGGTGGCTTCTGGAGGTCTGGATACCCTTTCATGGGGTTTTCTTTTAGGTCAGGGTTAGTAAGTGGTTTGACTGGCTGGATGCTGATGCTAAATTTTCTCGCTAGAGCGCAGGTTGTGGATTTGGATGGTTTTAGCAAATCAGCACTGGAAAATGGTCAGATAATAAACTTGGTCACCAGGGCTAACAGTAGAGGCTTTTCTGAAAAAGAACTTGTTCGATTGGCGGAATTGCAAGGTGTATCCGAGGCACGAGTTGAGCAAATTCGAAGTGAAATGAGACGGTTAAAACCCGATCAGACGAATCAAGCTGCTTCAGTTCGCTTGCGCGACGAAAACACAAAGGCATTTCCACAGACTAGAAAAACTAGTTTGATAGGTTCTTCAGCAACTGCCAGCCTTAAAGAAAACCAGAACTTTGACAGGTCTGAGATATTTGGCAGTTACTTGTTTAAAAATCCCAATTTAACATTTTCACCCACCCAAAACATACCGACTCCCCACAACTATATATTGGGGCCCGGAGATGAAATAATTATTGACATATGGGGTTCATCAGAGAAAACATATCGGCAAACCATCTCCAGTGAGGGAACTATCAGGATTTCTCGAATCGGTCCGATCTATGTTAATGGACTCACTATCGAAGAATCGAGGAAGAGGATTATAAATAGGCTTGTGAAGATTTACTCAGGTCTTAGAGCTGGTGAGGCGGACGGGAATCGGGCTTATGCAGATGTGACACTAGGAAAATTACGAAACATTAAGGTTAACATTATCGGCGAAGCTGAGGTTCCGGGAACTTACTCAGTTAGTTCGCTGTCAACAGTTTTCAATGCACTTTATGCCGCCAACGGGCCTGGCAAAAACGGATCAATGAGGTACATTGAAGTCTACCGTGGAGGGGTTCATGTTACTACGATGGACATATACAAGTTTTTAATGTCTGGGGATGAGAGTGAGAATATACGACTCTTTGATCAGGACGTTATTAACATTCGCAATTATAAAAACAGGATTCATATTTCGGGTCAGATTAAGAGAGCAGGGTACTACGAACTAACTCATAATGAGAATTTTAAGGATTTATTGAGGTACGCAGGTGGATTTACAGCTAAGGCTTACACCGACCGGATCTTGAACATTCGATTTACGGAAAAACAAAAGGAAGTGGTGACGGTTTATAAAGATCAGTTTGGGTCATTCTCTCTGCGCAATGGTGATAAACTATTCATAAATGAGGTTTTGAACCGGTACTCAAATAGATTGAGAATTTCTGGCGCAGTGTTTAGACCAGGAACATACAGATTCGAGCAAGGAATGACCGTCAGAGATTTAATAAGTGAAGCAGATGGAATTACTGGGGATGCTTATCTGGATCGGGGCTTAATTGTTCGTTTAAGGGATGACATGAAGACAGAATTTCTTGATTTTAGTTTGTCCGATGTGTTCTCCAAGGGAGAGGGTAATCTGACCTTACAGGAGGAAGATAGTGTGATTATACGATCAGTACTCGATATGTCTGAAAGGGACAAAATTCGAATTACGGGGGAAGTACTGCATCCTGGGGAGTTTCGCTATCATGAAAATATGACTCTTGGTGACGTGCTGCTAATGGCTGGGGGCGTCAAGAGATCTTCGAATGGGTCCTTTGTTGAACTTTCGAGAGCAATCAACAGTGATTCTCTTGTGGACAAGTCGCTAATGTCTGTGCTTGATAGATTTCCCATCAAAGATCTAGACATAAGTTCGGAAGATAAAGAAACTCCAATTAAACCACTAGATGTAATAAAAGTGAATAAATCATCTGGTTACGAGCGTTTGAAAACCGTCTTCATTAGGGGGGAGATTGATTTTCCCGGGGAGTACGCAATTCTCAGTGAGAAAGATCAAATTTCGGACCTATTGAAGAGATGTGGTAGTTTAAAAGAAAAAGCATTCGTCGATGGTGCTTTTCTCGTGCGACCTTCCAATAGAAGCAAGAATTTTTCAGTTGTTCAAGATAAAAACCTAGCATTGCTGAGTCGACGATATCCGCGACTATTGGACGAAGGCCATGCAGCAGAGGAGATAGTCTCAATTGATCTCAGGAGAATTCTGGCTGACCCTGGAGGCAATCACGACCTAGCACTGTTAGACGGAGACATACTATTGATCCCTCCTGTGCAAGGGACAGTCTTTCTGAGAGGCGAGTTGATGTATCCATCTGTGCTTCCCTATGATGCGTCCTGGAAGCTCAAAGACTTTATCAAGTCGTCAGGAGGCTTCACGCAAAATGCCAAGCAATCGAAAGTGTATCTCGTCCACTACAATGGAAAGGCCGAGAGCACAAAGAGGATATTATGGATCAGAAAATACCCTAGGGTCCAGCCTGGATCCGAAATCGTTGTACCAAGAAAGTCTGATAGGCGGAAGCTCGATTTCAATGACCTTTGGAAAACCACCACGTCTATTTTGGGTGTTGCTTTTCTCATTAGCCGCTTCTAAAAAGAAACTTTAGTAACCTTCAGCATAATTGTCTCCTCTGGTATAGTCAGCACCACCTTCCAACTTGCCATCTTCCCTAACAAGAATACAATCCATCCTTCCCATGGAGTCTCTAAACCGGATAACGTGACCCATGTTTTCTAGTTGGTTCAATACAGCCTTCTGTACACCCTCTTTTTCAGCAATTATCACATCCGGCAGCCATTGGCTGTGTATTCTTTTGGCGTTCACTGCCTCTTGCATGCTCATTCCATGATCAATTACGTTCATGATGGTCTGAAAGACGCTGGTAATTATGGTTGACCCACCAGGAGTTCCAACAACCATTTTTAGTTTAGCATCCTTCTCAACAATTGTTGGCGTCATACTACTCAGCATCCTTTTTTCAGGAACAATCGCATTGGCTTCACCACCGACGAGACCAAATTGATTGGGGACCCCTGGTTTGGAGCTGAAATCGTCCATTTCATTATTTAGGAAAAAACCTGCACCTCTAACGTAAACTTTGCACCCAAAAAAACTATTGAGTGTTGTCGTAATCGCCACCGCATTTCCATCCGGGTCAACCACAGAAAAGTGTGTGGTTTCAACGCTTTCAATAACGTCAACTTTTCCCTCCTTAATTTCTTGGGAATCCGTTTTTGCATTTTTCTTAATGGAAGCGAAACGCTTATTGTTGTAAGCCTTATCTAAGAGCATGTCCACCGGTACATCATAAAAGTCCGGGTCACCCAAATGAGTTGCCCGATCTGCGTAGACTCTGCGTTCTAATTCTGTTAAAATGTGAATTGTTTCTTTCGTGTTGTGACCCATCGAACTGATATCAAACCCTTCGGCTCCCTGCAATAGTTGAAGGACTGCCACACCACCACTCGATGGAGGAGGCATCGAAATGATCTTATGGCCTCTATATGAGCCTGTAACAGGGGTTCTCCATTTCGAACTGTAGTTTAGAAGATCTTGCTTCGAGATGAGCCCTCCCCCACGTTGCATTTCCTTCGTTATTTGATCAGCAACAATGCCACCATAGAAACCAGAAGCTCCTCTATCTCTTATTTGAACTAATGTGGAAGCCAACTCTGTATACTTTATTGAATCGCCGGCGCGCCAACCGTCTTCCTTCACCAGAAAAAAATCATCCCCATTAACAACTGCAAGATCTTCACTTTTTTGATTCAGTTGATAGGCAGCATCTTCTGTTAGAACATAACCGTAGTATGCAAGATTGATGGCTGGCTGTATCAATTCTGCCATCGGTCTAGTTCCAAACTTCTCGTGTAGTTGGAACATGCCATCAACAGATCCCGGGACACCTGCAGCAAGGTGACCTCTGACACTTAGATTTGGAACAATCTCACCAGACTCGTCTAGGTACATATCTCGACTTGAAGCGGACGGGGCTTTTTCCCGAAAGTCCAACGATCCGATCGATCCGTCATTCATTCTATACAGGGCAAATCCCCCACCTCCAATATTTCCAGCCCTTGGGAAAACAACAGCCAGTGCGAATTGTACAGCGATAGCTGCATCGAAAGCATTTCCACCATTCTTCAATATATCGACACCAACTTTGGTAGCGAGTGGATGGGCCGAGGAGACCATTGCACTCTCCCCAAGCGCTCCTGTCACGGGCGTCTTTGGTTGTACGGTTTTTTGGTTAGTCTGGCATGCAAGAAGGATCAATGCCATGAGAAAGGACGTGACGTTTTTCATTACTATCAGCTAGGATTTCATTTTAACAGTTTTGGTTCTTTTTTTTCTTCGATCCTTTTTTTGATCATAAGGGAACCAGTGCTTTTTGGGTTTAACTACTGTGACAGTGTTTCCTCTTTGGCATCCTGAGAAGAGCAGTCCTGAACACAGGAAAAGTAAAGCAAGCATTACCTTTTTAGTCATAGATTTCTAAATCTACTTAACCAATTTGAAAGTAAAAATATTGTATGGTACTAACCCTTTATATACGATTTTTTAGAATGTGTCGGGAGACTGATTCATAAGTCGCTAAGATTCAACTAGAAGGTTGATAAATAATCAAGGATTACTATCAATAAAATTTTGGTTGTTACGGGATAATTTGTAAATTTTCTCCCCGATTTAAAAAAATAATGTAATCCTAGCCAGCTGATGAAGAACGTCTCCGAAACCCCCAAAGAAATAGAAGTACCAAAAGGATATAGAAAATACAGTTTAAAGGGGGTCAATCACCCGATAATAGCAAGGAAGGGGGGACCGACAGCCAAGCAAATAAAGACGAAGGCTTCTTACAAGGAACTAAGAAACAATCAGAAGGAATTTGGTGTAGCATCACAAATGGCCAAGACATTAAGGCAATCCCTCTCAGAGGGTATGTCTGAAATTTGTGAGACTTACATTTCTGGAAAGCTTACGGCACAATTCAGAAACCTTGCCAAGATGGAGGAGGGAAAAACTGGGACTCGTCCGCTGTTCCTGAGCAAGCATGGTCATCTCCTAAATGGTTTTGAATTCAATTCATCGGCCCCTTATGAGAAGATCTTTGGTGCGAAGTACTTTGTTAAGCCTGGATCTCAGAGAGGTCAGGTGATTTTGCATTTTCCAGCTTTTGTGCCGGCAAAAACTTTCAAGCATCCGAAAGAGTCAACAAACTTCAAGATTACAGCCAGGCTAATTGCTTTATCTGATTATCAGTTTGATCAGTCAAGTCAGGGATACAAACCAGTAAACAAGGACCTGCATGGTAAATTTGGAACGTACGAAAGTGCAATGCTGCCGCTCCTTAAGATCCCTACCGAACCAATGACAGGTATGGTCTCGATTGATGATAGGATAATACCTGAAGGTACTGGTCTCTTCCTGGTAATGGCTGTCAGTTTTTACAAGTATGAATCTGGCAAGTTTGTTCACCTAAACAAGGGCAGCGGGATGCAGATTCAGCGGGTTCTCTAGTAACCATAACTTCTTGTTTTGCGTTTGGAGAATACACTCTCCGACCCGAATGAAACCTTTACTTAGATTCGTACTTCTCCTTTCCTCATATGCTATTTTTTCTCAGGATGATTTTGACCTTGCGCGGAAGTATTTTTCAGAGAATAACATTGATTCTGCTCGCTTTTATATCAACAAGTCTTTGCGTCGAAATCCACAGCCGGACGACTACTTCCTGAGTGGGCTGATTCATGAAAGGGAAAACAAAAGCTTGCGTGCACTTGCTGATTACGAAGCTGTCGTGAAGGTGCAGCCGTCCAACATTGAGGCATACTTTCAAAAGGGCTTAATCTACTACAATTCTGCAAGCACGGAGCAAGCAATCAAGGATTTCACCTATGTAATAGACCATCAGGGAAATTCTAACACCAATGCTGTGTATTTTGGAAATGATCCTTTTGGTAAAAAAGGAACCTTTATGACCTCACTCCAGTCTATGGTCGGTACCGTATATCAGTATCGCGGACTGGCTTATCAGAAATTGGGAAATGATACAAAGGCACTTGAGGATTTTAACAAGTCATTCGAGTTTGACACATTGGCTGATTTCTATATAAATCGGTCCCAACTTTATACGAAGATCAATAAGGAAGACCTGGCGATTAGTGATTTGAAGAAGGCCCTCGAAATTGAACCAGAAAGCTACCTCGCCTGGTATAATCTCGCATTGTTAGATGAGGCAGCACAGCTACCCAAATATCTGTATGAAGATGAGGAATTTTCACCCATGCTCAACCTATTAGGTGCGAATGCCTATGAGAGCGGGGAATACGCGCTCGCTTCAAAGTACCTTACAAAGGCAATTGAAAATAACCCGGAAGAGGAACTGGCCTACCTCAATAGAGGAAAGTCGTTGCTGAAAACGGGAGCATACAGACAAGCAAGGACAGATTTCCTAAAAGCTCTGCAGATCAATTCAAATAATACTGAGGTTTTTTTTCTGATAGGAAACTCCTTCTTTTATGAGCAGAATTTTGAGGATGCTATTGGCTTCTATGAGCGATATCTGTCTGTTGATCAGGGATACAAAAATGTATGGTACAATGCAGCCATGGCTTATCTAAGTGTAGATAAGACCGATCGTGGCTGTGAATGCTTAAAAAAGTCTGAGAAGCTGGGAATGGAACAAGCCGCTCCGCAGATTGAAAAACACTGTGAGACGCAGTAAAATCTAATTTTGGATACCTTTGCTTAATGGCAAAGACTCCCTTGAAAATAGATATGCATACGCATATCATCCCTAAAGAAATTCCAAATTTTGCAGAGAAGTTTGGCTATGGAGATTTCATTTCATTGCTACATCATAAGCCTGGAGCGGCGAGGATGATGAAAGGTGATAAATTTTTCAGGGAGATTCAATCAAATTGCTGGGATGAAAGTGCACGGATCGCGGAATATGAGGAATTTGACACCAAGGTTCAGGTCATTTGTACCATACCTGTGATGTTCAGCTACTGGGCGGAACCTTACGACTGTCTGGAACTCTCTGTTTTCTTGAATGACCATATCGCTGAGATTGTCTCTGATCATCCAGGGAATTATATAGGACTTGGGACCATTCCAATGCAAGATCCGACTCTTGCTATAAAAGAGCTCGAAAGATGCAAGGAACTGGGAATGCCTGGCGTTCAGATCGGGTCGAATATTAATAATCAAAACCTTAGCAAACCGATTTTCTTTGAGTTCTTTCAAGCCTGCGAGAGCCTTGGGATGGCCGTGCTGATTCACCCCTGGGAAATGATGGGGAGGGAGTACATGGAAAAGTACTGGTTACCATGGTTGGTTGGTATGCCAGCCGAGACTGCCAGAGCCGCGGCCTCCATGATATTCGGCGGGGTTTTCGAAAGATGTCCGAAACTTCGGGTTTGTTTTGCTCATGCTGCCGGATCTCTGCTCGCGACGATAGGAAGATTAGAACATGGCTTCAATTGTCGACCTGACCTTGTAGCTGTGCATAACGACATAAATCCACGAGAATATCTTGGCAGATTCTGGGTGGATAGTATCACGCATGATGCTAACTACCTAAGATATGTCATTGATTTGATTGGGTCCGAAAAGATCTGCCTTGGCTCAGATTATCCATTTCCGCTGGGCGATCTGGAGATCGGCAAGTTCATCGAGGAAATGGACCTGTCTCAGCAAGACCTTGACAACATATTCTACCAGTCAACTCTGGATTGGCTAGGGCTAACCAAGAAGAAGGACAAAGAGATACTCGATACGTTATTTGACGAGAACTAGAAGGATTTTTCCAGGTATTCTTCGAGTGATTTCATGGCCATTTTTCTCACTTGTTTTTTTAGATAGGGTGTCCAGCCCAGCAATTTTCCAGGTGTTCCTAGCGCCATAGAACACCACCTCCAAAAGTTGAAGCTATCCACATGTCTTTTTATAAGCCCCTCTTCAAACTCCATAGTGGTATGAATGATATTATGGACCTCATTTCCTGTCCTTGAAAAAGAATACTTTGCCTCCCAAGTGCATTGCCCTACTTCCCCATCGGCAAGTACGGAGTGGTATTCTATGTCCAACTGGCCCTTTGAGCGTTCTATCAGCATTGCCCACATGGCCTTCACCTGATCTGAGTTTAGGTTTTGGAAAGCAGGATCGCTAAAGGTGGCATTCGGATGATAGCAATCGGCCATTTTTGCTGCGTCATGATCTTTGAACGCCTCATAAAACATTTCCAGGGTTTGTTTGCTCATAGATGATTGGTCATAATATGCTCCTTTACTTTTTCAAGCCCTGTAGAGGCGGGCTCTTCATAAAAGTACATGTTTTCTGCAGTTCGAACGTCGGGAATTTTGGGGTCAACTATATATTTTGGAACGATAGGTGGGACAAAGTCAAGTAGTCCGGCAGCTGGATATACAACCAGCGATGTCCCTGCCACAATGAATATGTCTGCTTTTAGTGTTATTTCGATTGCTGGCTCCATCATTGGAACGGCTTCTCCAAACCAGACGATATGTGGTCGTAATTGCGAACCTTTTTCACAGGTGTCTCCCTCTTTTAGTTCCCATCCGTCCACGTCGTAAACCAGTGTAGGGTCAACAGTGCTTCTGGATTTGTTTAACTGACCGTGAAGGTGCAGCACTTGCTTGCTTCCAGCATCTTCATGAAGGCTGTCTACATTTTGCGTAATGATAGAAACGTCAAAATTCTTTTGTAATTCTGCCAGAGCCCTGTGCCCGGGGTTGGACTCGGCAGTAAGTGCCTGTTTACGCCTTTGATTGTAGAATTCCAGGACGAGAGCCCTATTTCTGGACCATGCCTCTGGTGTCGCCACTTCAGTTACATCATAACCTTCCCATAGGCCATCTGAATCGCGAAAAGTTTTCAAACCACTTTCAGCGCTAATGCCTGCACCAGTAAGAACAACAATTTTTTTCAATGGGTGTAACGTTTTGTTTTTAAGCTATTTATCAACCAGTGAGTAACTCGCAACGTTATCAATAATTGAATAGACTAATGCTTAAAACAACTAAATTTTCTCAAAATGAAAAAGCTAATACTTACAACTTTAATTGTTGCGACCTTCACGGTCGCTTGCGCGCAGACGGAACAGGGGCGTTGGGTGGTTGGTGTTTCTTCCAACCTGTCTTTCGGCTCAACTAATGTGGATGGGGCAAACGACAATATTTCGAATGTTCACCTTTCCGGTCAGGCTGGTTATTTTATTATGGACAATCTCGCCGCAGGGTTGACTCTAGGTGTCGGAGCTTCCAGGCAGGGAGAACTGAAGACATCGTCTACTTCAATTGGTCCCTTTGCCAGATACTATATAAATGGGGTCTTTTACGTGGGCGCTGGATACACCACAACAAGTGGAAAATCAAAAAACGGATCTACAACCACCAATGAATTTGACGGTGGTAATTTGTTGCTGGAAGCTGGATACCCCGTATGGCTAGGTGAAAATGTGGCTATTGAACCTGGCCTGAACTACTTGCTCGGAACGGGTGACATTAACCGTTCGACATTAGCGGCGACCGCTGGATTTCGACTTTATTTTTAGTAAAAGCGTATCTGAAACCATATAAATACGTATTGACTTGATAGTGGCTAAACGGACCGCTATGGCTACAATTGGTCAATTCGGAGTGATTTTGAGATTTGTAAACAATTTGGTTTTACTGGAATGTTTACAACACACTGCTGAAAACTTTACTAAATAGGAACACCTGACCTACGTATTTGCGTATGCGTGTGTGTTAGGTAAACTGAACTTTACTAAAGTCACCAGCACTTTACATTTTTGGTTATAAATAGAAGTGCGACCCCTCATAAAGATGAGGGGTTTTTTTGTTTTTGATGAGACAAGATTCGTTAACTCGGTAGATAGATGATCTTTTTTGTGTCAAAAAAATCTTCCTCGTAGTAAGCGCTCAAGTTTTCTTGAGTGAAAGATCTTCCCAGTTCTTTCATTTCATCTGCCAGATCTCCACCTTTCAGAAGAATAAATCCATTTTTCAGTTCATTAAAGCCATCCCTCTTTATTTTCTTTTTTGTCCATTGATACAAGGGCTTTGCCCTAGCGACGGCTCTTGAAACTACAAAATCAAATTGGCCATTGACTTTCTCAGCACGCTGATGCTCAGCTCTTAGGTTTTTGAGGTTGGTTTTTTCTCCAATTGCCTCAACCACCTTGATTTTTTTACCAACAGAATCTACCAGATGAAAAGAAACATTCGGAAAGAAAATAGCCAGAGGTATTCCAGGAAATCCCCCGCCAGTTCCAATATCTAGGACCTTCGTTCCTTTTTTGAACGCAATGAATTTTGCAATGGCAAGGCTGTGCAAAACATGCCTCAGGTAAAGTTGATCTATGTCTTTTCGACTAACTACATTGATCTTGCTGTTCCAGTCCAAATAAATTGGATGAAGCTGTTCGAATTGGTTTTTCTGATGAGCAGAAAGGTCTGGGAAGTACTTATAAATGATTTCGACATCCAAATCAGATGTGCGATTTTTTGTCTTTTACCAATTCGTACATAAGCTCCCTGGCTCTATGTAGCTGGGCCTTCACCGTTCCAAGAGGAGCTTCGATTTCCTTTGCGATTTCATCATAGGACAATTCATCGAAGTATCGAAGCTTGACCAGGCGTTGGTATTTGGCCGGCAGCTTTGTAACAAACATCCTCACCAGTTCGATTTTTTGACCTTTTATGGTCTCCTCATCAGGGGTAAGATTCTTGTCCTGCACATCAATATTTACAGAATCGCCGCTGTCATCAGTAAAGGAACTGTTTAAGCTATATGTATCCAGTTTCTTTTTTCTGATGAAATCAATAGCATTGTTGGTAGCAATTCTGAACAACCATGTGCTGAACGTATAATCTTTTTTGAATCGTCCGAGGTTTTTAAACGCTTTTGCAAAGGCTTCGATGGTCAAGTCCTCCGCATCATCCACATTTCTGACCATTTTTAGAATCATGTGGTAAACAGGCTTTTTGTAACGATCCATCAACTCAGCATACGCAGAATCATCGTTGCCTTGCGTAGCAAGATCAATAAGCTTAAAATCACGTATTGCTTTATCTGAAAATTGACGGTTCAGTTCTTCCATCTGATGTCCTTTACAAGTTTTGACCTTATCGCAATAGTCGGTAAGAAAACTGCGTACATAAGATCAACGAGCGGAAGCCAGATATAGTTGAACCCGACTCCCATTTTGCTGTGAGCAAATCTATATCCGATCCACTTAACAATGAGATAAAAAAAGACAATCGGTAGGATTTTTTCGAGAGAAATAAATGGAATCAAGATCCATGTCAGCAGTAGCGACCCGTGAAACAATAGGTGCGTTGTTTGACTTAGCGCTGAATATCTGGTCCCTACCGATAGGTGTCGAGTCTTTTGATGGATGTAATCACTCAGCGTATTTTTGGGATTTGAGAACATCAAAGAGGTTTTCCCTATGAGAATGTCCGTATTTTTTGACGTTGCGTTTTTTTGTATAAAAAGGTCATCATCACCGCCCACAATGGACTTGAAGTCAGAGTAGCCACCTTGCTCGACAAAGAAAGATCGCTTTACCGCTAAATTTCTTCCCACTCCCATGTATGGCTTTCCGAGCATTGAAAATGATAGATAGTTGAATGCTGTGATAAATGCCTCATATTGAATGAAATTTTGAAGAACTGAGCGATCACTGGTATATGGAGAGTAACCCAGGATGATTTCAGTGTTGTGATTGATTCTGTTGGTCATTTGATTTAGCCACTGATCAGAGGTAGGTATGCAATCCGCATCTGTGAGAACAATCCACTCAAATTCTGAATTTTGTATGGCGTATGTCAGTGCGTACTTTTTGTGGTCCCAGTCCCGAGGAGTTTCTTCAATTTCGACGATTTCTAATTTCTTACTATGCAGCCCGGCAAGGAATTGAGCGCTTTTGTCCGTGCACCGATCCAGCGCGATGACGATGTTGAAGTGGCTGTGGGTCTGTTCGAGGAGTTTTGGTACGAGTATTTTAAGGTTGGCGAGTTCATTGTGCGCTGCTATCACTATTGAGGTCGAGGGGACATTGGCAGACTTCCTATCCTTGTATCTAGCAAATTGTGTGGAAAGGAGAATTACAATTCCAACTTGTATGATGACTGCTGAAATCCAAATACTAAAAATCATTCTTCTAAAACCTATTTTTGCGCACCATGCAATTCGACCTACATCACAAGGATAGCAAATCAGGTGCAAGAGCCGGTACGATTCAGACAGATCATGGAGAAATTCCGACTCCAATCTTTATGCCTGTCGGTACTGCAGGAACAGTGAAAGCCGTGCATCAGCGCGAATTAGTGGATGATGTAGCTGCTAAGATCATATTGGGAAATACATATCACTTGTTTATGCGACCAGGTTTGGATTTACTTAGTCAAGCCGGGGGGTTGCATAAGTTCAATGGCTGGGATGGTCCGATTTTGACAGACAGTGGTGGATACCAGGTGTACTCACTAGCAGATAGCAGAAAGATAGTGGAGGAAGGAGTGAAGTTTCAATCTCATATTGATGGAAGCAAACATTTCTTCACCCCTGAAAATGTGATGGATACTCAGCGCATTATCGGCGCTGACATCATCATGGCGTTTGATGAGTGCACACCTTATCCTTGTGAGTATGATTATGCTCAACGATCAATGGAGATGACACATCGTTGGCTGGATCGATGTATAAAGCAGTTCAATTCGACTGAGCCTTTGTATGAATACAATCAGAGTCTATTTCCGATTGTGCAGGGAAGCACTTATCCGGATCTGCGTAAAAGGTCAGCTGAATATATTGCAAATGCGGGGCAAAAAGGAAATGCAATTGGCGGTTTATCGGTTGGAGAGCCAGCTGAAGACATGTATGAGATGACCAATCTGGTTTGTGAGATTTTGCCGGCTGATAAACCACGTTACTTGATGGGGGTTGGCACACCAGCAAATATATTGGAGTGCATTTCGCTTGGTGTAGACATGTTTGATTGCGTAATGCCCACAAGAAATGCGAGGAATGGGATGATTTATACAACGGAAGGGGTCATCAATATCCGGAACGAAAAATGGAAAAATGACCTTTCTACAATTGATCCAGGATTGGATGGGTATGTAAGTACTTTTTACTCCAAAGCATATTTGCGTCACTTGATTATCAGCAATGAGATTCTTGGCGCGCAAATTGCGAGCATTCAAAATCTGAGTTTTTACCTGTGGCTGGTCGGTGAAGCCAGAAAGCAAATATTAAGCGATAATTTCGTCAATTGGAAAGATGAAATGATCAGGAGCATTTCCAAGAGATTGTGAAAAAAATAGATTGGTACATACTGAAGAAACTGCTCGTCACCTTTGTTTTTGTGGTGGGCTTGCTCGAGCTAATCATCTGTGTTATAGATTTTACGGAGAAAAATGATGATTTTATTAAGAATGAGGTGAGCGGAGAGCTGATCATGGAGTATTACATGAGCTTCATTCCATACATAGCTAGCCTCCTAACTCCCATAACCGTATTTATAACCACAGTTTTTGTGACCGCAAAGCTTGCAGCAAAATCGGAGATTGTTGCGATCCTGGCTAGTGGAATAAGTTTTAGAAGACTAATGCTTCCTTACTTTTTCGGTGCGATTATGTTTGGTGCCGCAAGCTTCTACCTGAACAGCTACATTATCCCTGACGCAAATAAGTTCCGAATCTCTTTCGAATTGGAATATCTAAAAGATCCCTTCTACTATGCAGGAAAACATGTTCACTTCAAAATAGGTGAGGAAGGGTATATCTACCTGTTTCGATATGACAACCGCAGGGACATAGGCAATGTGGTAACACTGGAAAGAATCAGAGATCAGCAATTGATCGAAAAAATCAATGCCAGACAAATAAAATGGGATACCGCTGGATTCTGGACCTTAAAGAATTGGCAAAAAAGGACCATTCTGGATAATGAGGAACTGATAGAATCCGGGAAACAGCTTGATACACTTTTGAACCTATCTCCCAGTGACTTTACAAGCAAGGAGCGTCATCAAGAGACCATGACGATGACGGAATTGAATGCTTACATTAAGCTGCAACAATCCAGAGGAGCAGATGATGTCGACCTATATCGCATCGAAAAATACATTCGGTATATGCAACCATTTACAGTAATCGTGTTGATGTTTATTGGGGTAATTGTATCTGCGCGTAAATCACGGCAGGGAACGGGGTTTCAAATAGCTCTCGGATTTCTTATCGCGTTCGCCTTTATTATCACTTTTATTCTTGCCAAATCCATTGCAGAAGCTGGGTCAATGAATTTGATTTTGGCAGTTTGGATCCCGAATATCCTTTTCTCCCTGGTAGGAGTGGTCCTGTATAAGTTTGTACCTAGATGACCCGAGAGACAAAAGATTATCTTCACCTTCACTTCATAGTACTGATCTGGGGTTTTGCAGCAATCCTCGGTTTGGCGATTGAAATGCCCACAGTGGAGCTTGTTTTCTATAGGACATTGCTTTCCACCCTGGGTCTGTACATAGTGATTAAAGTCAGAAGGAAGAGCTTTCGTATTGATCACTCCAGGGATTATTGGATAATCCTGGGCACAGGTTTTTTGATTGCTGCTCATTGGGTTACATTTTTCCTTTCAGCCAGGATCTCCAACGTTTCTGTATGCTTGGCAGGTTTTGCAACATGTTCGCTATGGACGGCATTGATTGAACCCCTAGCAATGGGACGAAAGATCAAAGGTTATGAAATCCTGCTTGGCATAGTGGCTGTGATTGGAATTGTCATAATCTTCAAGACAGAGTTCAATTATTTCTATGGCTTACTGGTTGCCATCGTCTCAGCGATTCTGTGTTCTCTATTCTCTGTAATCAATGCCGGACTTTCAAAGAAGTATGACCCCTACGTGATCACTTTTTATGAAATGATTGGAGCCTGGGTGTCGATAGGACTCTTTTTCCCGATTTACACCAGAACATACGTTGAAAAACTGCAGCTGACAGGCACTATGCTGGATTTTCTGTTTTTAAGCATTTTAGCGATTTTTTGCACCGTCTATGCGTATTCTGTTTCGGTAGAGCTAATGAAAAGACTTTCTGTTTTCTCCATCAATCTCACCGTAAATCTCGAACCCGTATACGGTATTATCTTAGCTCTTATAATTTTTGGAGAAAGTGAGGAGATGAGTTCCGGCTTCTATCTTGGAACGGGATTGATTCTTGCCTCTGTTTTGCTCTATCCACCATTGAATAAGCGGTTCAAGCAGAAAGCCCTGTCCACCGATATTATCAGGTAAAGTGTAAGGGTGATATCAATTGCGAAATTCATTTGAACATCTACTTTTTTGAATTTGAAATAAAAGTATCTTAGCATGCCTCATCAAAAAAAAAACCAGTCATGTTAAGAAGATCAATATCAGTATTTACTCTATTCCTTGCAATCTGCACTTTTGCCCAGACTTACTATCCTTCGCGCACGGACTGGCAAGTGAAGGACCCAAAAGAGCTGGGTTTTAAAAGCAGTAAACTACAGGAAGCGGTTGATTTTGCAGAGTCTAATGAGTACTCTGGTCACAAAGACCTTCGTATGGCGATCCTTGAGGGATTTCAGCGCGAACCTTATCACGACATTCAGGGACCGACGAAGAAGCGAGGAGGACCAGCTGGAATGATTATCAAGGACGGCTACATTGCTGCTCAGTGGGGAGATATTGATCGTGTTGACATGACCTTTAGTGTAACCAAGAGTTACTTATCCACGACTGTTGGTTTGGCATTAGATGATGGGTTGATACGTTCTGTACAGGATAAAGTAGATCAATATGTTTGGGATGGAACATTTGAAGGAGAGCACAATTCAAAGATCACCTGGGAACATTTGCTTCAGCAAACCTCCGACTGGTCCGGAGCGCTTTTCGGATTATATGATTGGACGGACAGACCGGCAAGAGATCACAAAATTGATGATATGCGCTATCGTGAACTGAAGGAGCCGGGGACCAGTTACAAATACAATGACGTCCGTGTAAATGTTCTGGCCTACTCTGCTTTGCAAGTATGGAGAAAGCCCCTTCCGCAGGTCTTGAAGGAACGTGTCATGGATCCGATTGGAGCAAGCACTACGTGGAGATGGCACGGATACAATAATACCTGGACCGTGATCGATGGAGTGAAAATGCAGTCTGTAAGTGGTGGAGGGCACCATGGTGGAGGGGTTTTCATTAGCGCCCAAGATCATGCAAGATTTGGATTATTATTTGCAAGAAAAGGCAAATGGGGAGATAGTCAACTGATTTCAGAAAAATGGACACAAGTGATCCAAACACCAGCGGAGGCCTTCGAGAGCTATGGGTACATGTGGTGGCTAAACAGAGGACCAAGGAATTTGGGAGATGGTGTTCCGGGTCATGTATACTATGCAGCTGGTTTTGGAGGGAACTACATTGTTGTAGATCAGGAAGCTGATATGGTAATCGTTACCAGATGGTTGCAGCCGTCCAAGTTGTCTGAGATGGTGAAGCTCGTATACGATGCGATGTGAGTCATTCGGATCTTAAGCCGATCAAACGTATTTTTCCATTTTCAGCATGCTCGAACGTGCCTGTGAGCCTGTCTTCTGATTCAATTTTGTCAGTCAATTCGTCACACCAGTTTTCACAAACTACTTCAGCCCTTCCCAAAATACTATAACCGTCCTCAAGATTTCCAGTCAAATAGTTTACTGGTTGGTCACCCTGGATGATCTTCAATTGGTATTCGAATGTAGCGTCTTGATTTGCCTGGACTTTGGATACAACCTCCTTCAATTCGTAGTAGAATTGATAACTATCTGCGAGGTATTTGTCATGATACTGTTTCAACACACGAAGTTCATAGATAAACCCTCTTTCGTACTCAAAGCCACGTATTTCTAGGCATCCGGAACTCCAATTATCGGTACCGAAATCACTTTGGTTTTGGAAGAACGGACAAAGTGTGGTGATGAAACCTGTGTTGATTCCTTCGAAGTGATTCAGTCGTATGTAGCTGTCGCTAACACTGTCTTCGCAGGAGTTGAATAGAAAAATTACAAATACTAATAGTGACTGTCTCATTATTGTGGTCCTACTGTAATACAGCTGAGCGCAGTCAGACCCTATTTTTTTCTTTCACACCAACTTGTATATGCGGAGGTTCGCCAGGTTATTTGTCCAGATCATATCCAAGTGCCTTTAGCTCATCTTTCGTGAGTTCAAGGACGTTGACTTCCATCGTGACATTTTTTAGGGGCGTGTTGGTTGAATCTACTTCGACTTTTGCTATGGCTTCAAGAACATCAAATCCCTTGAACAGTTGACCGAAAATCATGTATTCGCCATCAAGGCGAGGAATGCCCTTTTTGTCATGAACAACGTATAGCTGGCACCCTGCAGACAATTTTTGGGGGTTGTCATCACGACCGGCTCCCACTGCACCGTAAACATGCTTGATTTTTTCGTTGAACTCAGGTTTTAGCAGATAAGGAGAATCACTGAAACCTTCAGGCGTGTCGGGGCATCCGCCCTGGATGACAAAACCTTCCACTACACGATTGAATGTCAGCGAATCCCAATACTGCGCATTGGCCAATTCAATGAAACTAGCTTTGTGAATAGGAGTTTCATTATACAACCAAAATAGCATTTCACCTTGAGGAGTCTTGATTTGACCAATGGGATAGGTTGTAGCCCTTTCCCCAGAAGTGCAAGCAGCAATGATCAGTAGAATAAAAGGTATTAGGTTAAGCTTTTTCATTTAGTGAATATAGCAAACTACCTAACTTTAGACTCGACTCGGGTAAATCGCAACTCAGATCATAATTAAGAGGATTTTGTATGTTAGCTGTAGCCTATGATGTGTTTTTCGAGGTGGCCTCCCATCTTAGTTTTTCCAAGGCGGCTGAAGTTCTGTACATTTCTCAGCCAGCTGTAAGTAAGCAGATAAAAAAGCTGGAGTCCGATCTAGGAATCGCTCTGTTTGAACGTCAAGGCAATACCATAAAGCTCACCTCTTCCGGAGAAAATTTGCTTGAGTACGTTCGTCAGGCTAAGTCGATCGAAAAAAGAATCCAATCTGATATTGATATCATAAAGAATCATCAGACCGCAAAGGGAGAACTAAAAATCGGTGCCAGCACTACCATTTCTCTTTACGTGATGCCGAAAATTCTTTCCTCCTTTAGAAGGAAATTCCCGGATGTCAAGTTGCTTTTGATTAACCGAAATAGCGAGAACATACTAAAAGCACTTATCAACCAGGAAATAGATATTGCGATTGTGGAAGCACATTATAAAATCAATGCTGTCCACTTCCAACCTTTCATGAGGGATGAGATCATACCTGTTTGTTCGAAGCATAGTCATTTTGCCAAAAGTGAGATTTCCCTGGAAGAATTGAAAGAAATTCCAATTTCACTTCGGGAAAGAGGATCCGGAACGCATGCCATAGTAAAGCAAAACTTGGAAGCTCACAAATTGAAAATGGGTAGCCTCAACATAACAGCTCGACTAGGTGGGACTGAAGCCCTCAAGAACTACCTTGTTGAAGACAATTCTATCGGGTTTTTATCTCGTTTAGCAGTGAGAAATGAATTGCAGTCTGGAACTCTCCAAGAGGTAAAAATCAAATCTCTGAAGATCAATCGAAAATTTGAATTTGTAATGAGAAAGGGTGAGGAGATTGCTGGTTTAACAAAAGCCTTCATTAAGGAAGCGAAATTCATCTATAACTCTTAGTTATAACATATAAAAAATAATCATTTGACTGGTTATGATTTAAGTTCGACTTTTGAGCTATGGATTCAACACTCCACCTTGATTCGTTTGCGAAAGATCTCACTTGCTCAAGATGCAATTCGTATTATCCGCTAGACTCGCTTCACTATTTCTCCAGTTGTTGCGAGAAGCCGCTCATTGTTAATTATTCGGTTGATCACTCTTTCGAAAGGGGTCAACTAGTTGGCAGGGAAAATTCAATGTGGCGTTATTCTGAAATGCTCCCTTTGGCTGATGAAAAGAACAAGGTAAGTCTCGGTGAAGGAATGACACCAATTGTATCGATCAATCGATATGCTCAGAAATATGGATTTGAGCGGTTGTTTGTAAAGGATGAAGGGTTGAATCCAACTGGTTCCTTCAAATCCCGTGGACTGAGTATGGCCGTCTCAAAAGCAAAGGAGTTTGGAGTTACGGAATGTGTTATTCCAACTGCCGGGAATGCCGGTGGTGCTATGGGTGCATATTGTGCAGCTGCGGGAATGAAAGCAACGGTTATCATGCCGGGGCATACACCCAAGCCGTTTCAGGATGAGTGCAGACTTTTTGGAGCGGAGCTCATGTTGGTTGACGGGTTAATCGACCGATGTGGCGAAATTGCTTCATCCATTCAGAATGAAACAGGAGCCTTCAACATGAGCACTCTCAAAGAGCCTTACAGACTAGAAGGGAAAAAGACGATGGGCTATGAGATTGCTGAGCAAATGAATTGGGAGTTGCCAGACGTGATCGTGTATCCCACAGGAGGCGGAACAGGGTTGATCGGCATATGGAAGGCATTCAAGGAAATGATCTCTTTGGGATGGATTGCAGGAACCAGTCTACCAAGAATGGTTGTGGTTCAGTCGTTGAATTGTTCACCAATGGTGCATTTTGTGAATGGGAACGAAACACACGAATCATATGGCGAATCAAAGGCCAACGGTTTGGCCGTACCTAAAGCATTTGGAAAGGATCTGATCAAAAAAGTTGTTGTTGACTCGAATGGAAGTGCTATCGCTGTTTCCGAGGAAAGTATTCTACGAACTGCGAAGGAATTATCCCGGTCCGAGGGTATCTCGTTTTCCCCTGAAGGAGGCGCAACGATGGCCGGACTTTTGGAACTTGTTGCTTTGGGGGATATTTCCAAAAACGAAAAGATATTACTGATCAACACCGGTAACGCTTCAAAATACATGGATCACTTTCTGTAAAAAGGTGCTCTATTCACTTTTCCTTTGTCAAGGTCGATGGCCAAGGGTAATGCCAGAGTGAGAGCGCTGACACTTTTCATGATAGGCTATAGATCGAAAGTATGTGAAAAAAGTAGCCTCGAAAAAATCCGAGGCTACCAAATCACCCTATATAAACGTAAAACACCGCTTGTGTTCAGCTATCGGTTATTGCTTTGTGAGTTCCATTTTCCACAGCGTGCTGTTATTCCGCTCCTGTTGGACCGGTCAATGTTTGTAAGGGCGCTTTTTTTCTATGAATACCTACAAGAAAAATCAAGAATCCTATTCCAATGAAGGTATCTGTATTGAGAGATATCGCTGAAGGAGTTCCTAGAATGCGACCATCAAGGCCATTTAAGACCACAGCATCTATCGTGGCGATTTTCCTTTCTGGTGAGTGCTCTCTATAATTATCTTCATAGTAGGCTTTTTCCTCGTCAGACGACTTAAATGTCTCTCCAGTCACGATAGTGATACTTTCTAAACTCCAAGTCTTGTCTGGAGTCTTGGTTTTCAGATGCCTATGTCCAGCCTGGATTGTAGTAGTTGTACATATGGTGACGAAGAGATAAACTGTAACTACTGAATTTTTCATGTGTTCTACCATTGGGATTTGATTTATAGACGGAATAAGGTCTTCCGTACCCAACCACCACAATGAAAAAAATTAGAAATTTAGGCCCACTGAAAAATTAGGTGCGAAACCGACTGCATAGCGAAAGGGCTGTTGAACCCGTGGATTATTCTGGAAAATGTTAATGACATTCTTTCGGTCGTAGACATTTAATAGTGATAATCCCAGAACACCACGCCACTGATTTTCACGCTTGAGAAACTTATAAGTCACAGAGAGATCCAGTTGGTGCTGAGATGGAAATGTCCCGGAGTACGGTATTCTTAGCATTGTCTGACCGTTCGAACCTGGGTCGTTTGGATCTAGTGGAGGAATCAAAACGGGCATTCCGGATTGATAACTCCACGATGCGGCGAAATTCCACCGATCAAAATGATGGATAGCTGTGAGATTCAATAGGTGCCTTTGATTGAAGAAAGCGGTCAGGGTGCTGTTAAAGTCGACCTGAACATCACTTATGGAATACCCAATCCATGTTTCAAACCTTGTCCATCGTTTTTTTATGAATATGTCGGTACCAGTCGTGAGCAGGTCTCCATTGAGGTCCATGCTTGGAGAATTCTGTCTGGTAACACCTTTAGTTTTTTTGCTATAAAACTCCACGTCAAGCAGCCATCCGGAGCGATCATATAAAAAACCTATCATGCCTTGTGTGCCTTTTAAGACTGGAGACATTCGATTCGCCAACGACCAAAATTGATTCTGAAGACGGAAGTCGTCGAAATCATTGTTGAATTTCCGTTTGATAAACTGATGGGCCCGTCCTCCTGAAGCTTTCAAATAGAATGATTCTGAGACCATGAAGCTTAAAGAAACGCGAGGATCGAAGTATTGTCTGTTTAGCGGAGAGTAGTGGTATGAGTGAATTCCGACGTTCGTCAGTAAACGATTTCCCCAATTGCTTTGTGAGTTTATGTAGAATGAATGAATTTGTGCATCATCTCTTCTGTTGCTCCTGGGACGATTCAGAGCTTCCTGCTCATCTAATGTCACTTTCTGATTGACAAATTGGTATCCGACATCAAATGTAGATCGCTCGCTAACTCTGTATTTCGCATTAGCAAACAATCGAAGATCATCGATGGTGTTAGAAATATCTTCACCTCTTCTTGGCATTCCGCCCATATTCTCCGAATTGCTTTCGAAAATAGTGAGCGAAGATGTAGTCGCACCAGTTGCGAGATCCAATCCATCTGAGAGGGTAGTCTTCCATTTTCCGGTGATTCCCCAGTTATCAAGATCTGACACCTGCCGTTCCCGAGAGTTGGAGTTGGGAGCGTCAAAGACATAGAGAAAGCGATTTTGAATGTTGATGAAGCTAAGAGTGGCTTGATTTCTTTCGTTCGGTTTGAAAATGAGTTTCCCATTGAAGTCCTGAAATCGAATATCAAACTGTTCGACAGCCCTGTCTATTCCAGGTAGGTTGGGATCAATTCTGCTTCCCTGGAAATTCAAGGTTCTAAAGGCGTCAAGCTTCGGTGGCAAATAGTCGATAGGATAATTGGACCGAGCTGCAATTGAAACTCCGAGCTTCTCTTTCTTTACAGGAGCATTCAGTGTCAAGCCGGCATAGACTGTATTTGCAGATGCAGAATACCGAGAGGAATCGGCAATGGTATTTTCGGTCTGTAGGTTGATCAGTCCACCGACACGACCGCCCCACCTGGCGGGTAAAGTACCACGATGGATACTGATGCGACTGACTGCGGCAGGATTGTAGGGTGAAATGGTTCCAAAGAAATGCCCAGAGTGGTAGATGGGGATTTCGTCAAATATGATCAGTGTGTGATCGAATGTACTTCCTCTGAAATTTAAACTTCCTGGCTTACCGTCAGGGGTGCGGATGCCTGGCAAACTCTTCAACACATTTAAGACATCACCATCTGTTTCGCCAGCCAGAAGTCCAAGGCTTTTCATGTCCACATGCATGCTGTGATCGCTTAATCGAGAATCCACGCCATTAGAAAGGTAGTCCTCAATGACCACTTCTTGCAAGTAGATGGTATCAGGAGACAGTAGCATTGGCCCACTCATTTCAGACAGATCTTGTGCTGAAACAGACGTGGACGTATAAAATCGAGAGCGAATTAGAAGCGAATCAGTTGGGAAAAGATCAGGAATTGAATATTCGTTTTGCCTTGGAAGTAGATATAGTTCTTGTCCGCTATTTATTGAGACTTGCAGGGCTTCAACCGTTTCGTTGGTTTCGCTGTCCTGCACGCTGAAGACGACTGGCGCCCGAACTGGAAAAATCAGGAATTGTTCGTTGTTTGACCTTTCAAATTGCAATGGATTTTCGAGTGAAAGAGCAGCTAAACAGTCGTTCAATTCGTGGCAATCACTTACATGAAGTGTGAGATTATCGAGAAGACTGTGATTATAAGTGAAGCCAATATTGAATTTTTCTTCCATCTCCAATATCCAATTTGAAAAACTCATCGTGCGTCTTTCCTGTGCAAGGAGGGGTGTAAAATGAACGATCACAAACAGAAAAAGAAGGATTCTTCTATATCTGGCTAATGGCATGGAGCAAAGTTCAACGGAATATCATTCAAAATCAACCTTACCGTCAGTCACTCTGTACCGGATCTCCATGGTTGAAAAGACAGCACGTAAAGCCTGATCTTGATTACTATGACTAAACTGACCAGTGAAAAGGAGATCAGAAAACTTATCTGGTAGGTTGATTTCGAGTTTGTAGTATTTTGTCAGATCGGAAACAACCTCTGACAAGGGTGTTCGGGTATATGAGCTAAAGCCTCGAACCCAATCTGACTCCGCCTCAACCCGAAATCTTTGTAGTTCATTACTTACGAGTTTGACTCCCTCGTTTTCGACTAAAATTTCCGCTTGATTAACTGATCGTACCTGTACCTTGCCTTCATAACATTTCACCTCGAATATTGGACCTGCTACTTTAACATTGAATTGTGTTCCTAGTACTGAGACCGTTCCTTTTTCTGTTGAGACAATAAAAGATTCTCCTGGTTCTACATCCAGGTAGGCTTGACCAACTATTTCAACGTTACGATCCTCTTCCCAATTTCTTTTTTTATAAGCAATCGAGGAGGCTGCATCTAGTGTTACTTTCGATCCATCCGGGAGGACTATCTCCTTTTTCTCACCAATGTTGGTTTGAATTAGAACATTTGTATTTAAAAAGTAGTCCCAGCCAAGGTAAGCAACCGTTAGAAGTACCACAGAGGCTGCAACACGGTACCATGTGGTCATCGGCACAACCTTGGCCTTCTTCTTTAGTCGTTTTTTTTCTTGAAGAGTAGAATAACTGGTGTTAATGTCCAATGGTGAAATTTTCCAGGAATCGATGTCTTCAACTACCGTTTTCAACTCTTGGAACTCGTCCTCTTGCTCGAACTGCCTTTTATCCTCTGCACTCAACTCATCATTGATCCAGCGGGCTAATAGGTCGGTATAATTGGATTCTTTGCTCACTTCTTACTCATTGACGATATCATGTATACAATACCCAACCTAGATCTTACGTTGTTTAAGTTCCGCAATTTTTTCCTTCAGGTTCAGCAATGCTTTGGAAATCCGCTTTTCGACTGCTGTCTCACTGATTTCCAACTGTTGGGCGATTTCCTTGAAAGTCATTTTGTCGATCCTATTCATGAGAAAGGCTTCACGTTGCCCATCGGGTAGCCCGGAGATAGCACCTTCGATTTGTTCTCTGAATTCTTCTGTTCTAAGATGAAAAAAAGGATCTGTTGAATCAGTCTGCGGAAGCAGGGATTTTTCAAATTTTAGTGAGACCTGTTTCGATCGTGCCTGGTCTAGAAATAAGTTGTTAGCAACTTTATACAGGAACCCAACTACGGTTTCAAAAACGACCTCTGCACATTTATTCCAAAGCCGAATAAATGTATCGTGCATCAAGTCCTCTGCCTGGTCCGCATCTCCACACTTGTAATAAAGGAAATTTCGTAGCTTCTCAGCATTGGAAACATAGATTTCATGATAGACTTGCTCATCGCAGATTGAATTTTCAGGCATCTCTGCAATATTACTCAGGAAGCTAGAATTTTCTTGATCACTGATTTAGATTTCTCTTTGAACAATCTACTGACTTAGTATCTTAAGCGCAGTACTCAAGTGCAGATCACTTCTCAGACGCTCATCGATTGACATCTGAATCACACTCTTGTAGCTGTTTTCGGATTGATCAACAAAGTAGTCGGGAAGTAATCCCACGGATTGCCAGGAAACACCTTTGGGCGTATACATAGCGTTGGTAATAAATTTCACACGATAGTTGTTTGCCAGCTTGTAGGTATTTTCGATTACTCCTTTTCCGAAGGTCTTCTTTCCAACAATGAATGCACGGTTGTGGTCCTTAAGGGCACTAACCACAATTTCACTTGCTGATGCGGTTTTTTCATTGGTAAGAAGACCAATCTTGAAATTTGTGAATTTGTTTTCGGAACCAGTATAATTACTTACTGCTTTCGATCTGGCTCGTGTTCTTAGCACAATGTCACCCTGATTCATGAAAAGTCGAGCGATATTGATTCCCTCATTCAACACTCCACCCAAGTTGTTTCGGAAGTCTAAAATCAACGCGTTGATTCCATCTGATTTCAATTGATGCAGGCCCTCTTCAAGCTCCTTGGAAATCCCTATGGAAACAGATTTCACCTCGATCAACGCTACGTTTCTATTTGGGATTTTTGTAATGATAAGGTTCTTGTTTTTCAGAGTGTCTCGGGTCAAGGACACGTCGAGTACGGAAATATCTCTCACAACCTTAAGCTCCGATGTTTGACCGACCTCACCGTCAAGCAACTGGTTGACCTCCTGTACACTTTTACCTTTTAATACTTCTCCATCAACACGGACAATGCGATCCTGGATTCTCAATTTCTTTTCTGCCTCAGACCCTTCTGTCAGACTCGTTACGGTAAGGCTTCCATCACCCGAGTTAAATGAACTTGTAAATCCAAGAGATACTTTGATTCCTTTTAAGGAGTTTAGAATTTCTTCATATTCTTCATCCGTCCAGAGCTGGGCCAGGTTTGGGTTTTCGGGCGGCGAGATATGTCTCAACATGCCTTCTATAGATGCCCAATAAAGGTCGTCTTCTGTCAATCCATCATAGTAGTAGTAGTCCAAGATCAGCGACCTGATCTCTTCGTAGGTTTCCGCACCCGTATTTGAATATTCTTTGTCAATATTGAATAATGGTTTTTGTTGCGCGAAAACCGTTGAAAGCGCACTAAAAACAATAATCGTACTCTGCAGTCGAATGTTCATTTTGGTGTAAACGTTCATTTTGAATAAAGGTACTGCTCTTTCCCGGGACGTTGATTTTTTAAAACAAATCCATGCTAAGTAAGTCAACGAACAGAATGCCTCTTGACAAAAAAACATTGTTTAAGTGAAAAGAGAGCTGCCAATAAAATGCCTTCCTAGATTAGAGGCCTAGAAAGGCAAAAGAACAACTATAATTCAATTATTCACAGCGAAGAGACTCTACGGGGTTGTTTTTGGCAATCTTCCTGGTCTGGAAAATGATCGTTAGGATTGAGATCAAAATCAGAACAGCCGACGCTGCTGCAATCAGACCTACATTAATATCTAGTGCATAGGCAAAACTTGATTTCCACTGTATAAGTGCGAAATAGCTGAGAGGTCCGCCTATGGCAAT
The DNA here is from genome assembly GCA_028285685.1 of Cyclobacteriaceae bacterium. Taxonomy (GTDB): domain Bacteria; phylum Bacteroidota; class Bacteroidia; order Cytophagales; family Cyclobacteriaceae; genus Ekhidna. The sequence goes on from JANQOR010000029.1 coordinate 100,590, forward strand.
GGCTATCAACACGAGGGAAAGAAAGTCTTTGCTTAGTAAGATCAGAAGTTGGCTCAGGTTGGCTCCGAGTACTTTCCGCATTCCGATTTCCTTGGTTTTCTTGACGAGGGTCATTACAACAAGTCCATACAGGCCAAGTACTGCTATGAGAATGGACAAGAAAGTAAAGACATTGGATATCTTACCTAGCCGAATGTCTTCCGTATACTGTTGATTGTATCTGTCTTTGAGAAAGAAGTAATCAAAGTAGTTTCCTGGAAAAGTTTCTTCATAGACATTCTGTATGGCCGAAGTGAGACCCTCTGTAGCTTCTGATTCCAGCTTAACCGAAAACCCATGGTACGTCGAATAGTAAGGGATGAAGATTATAGGCTCAATTTTTTCATGTAAGGAGAGCTGGTGAAAATCATTTATGACACCTACTACCGTCCAGTTCTTACCCCAAAATTCAATGGTCCTTCCTACCGCTTCGCTTGGGTCATTAAACTTTAGTAGATCCACTGCAGACTCATTGATAAGAATATTCTTGACCTTATCTCCGTCTAGATTATGGTCGGTAAACTCAAAAGCTCGTCCTGCCGCCAGACCTATACCGAACAGTCTGGTGAAATCATGATCAGTATTGATGAAGTTGGACGTCAAATTACGAGCTTCCGGGTCAGCGCTGGATTTGATCTTAAAAATTCGACCCATTTTGCTCCCGAATACACGATTGGAAGCAGTGACCATTTTTACTCCCGAGAGACCTGATACTTCCTGTTTGAAGAGATCAATTTTGTTGAAAAATACACTATCGAAATCATTTTGCGAGGGAGCATATAGGACCATCGTCTTGTCCATATCAAAACCCAGGTCCTGATTGATCATGTAGTTGATTTGGCGTGCAACAATAATCGATGCGGAAATGAGGACAACCGCAATGATGAATTGAAAGATTACCAGGCCTTTTTTCAACCAGACAATTTCACCCTTGAGCTTAAAGCTACCTTTTAGAATATCCTGAGTACTAAAGCGTGTCACGATAAATGCCGGGTAAAGCGAGATAATAGTCAATGATCCTATTAGGACTAAAAACAGAATGATTGGAAATGAAACGACACCAACCTTGGCAGTAAGCAATGTCAGCAGATTTAGCTCCAATCCTGTGAGTTGATTGAATACAGGTTGAAGGAAAAGGACACATAGGATTGAGAGAGCAAGTGCAATTCCGTTCAAAACGAAGGTCTCAATTAAAAATTGATTCGCAATTTGACCTTTTACAGCTCCAATGGATTTCCTGATTCCCACCTCTTTTGCACGCTGAATAGCTCTGCTAGTATTTAGGTTGATGTAGTTGATCCATGCAATTAGAATGATGAAGATGGCAATGGCTAACATGAGCCAGACCATCTGTCCGTCAGTCACTTGTCCGATCTCATATTCCATTGAACTATCCAAATGAGCTTCTAGAAGAGGCTGCAGGTAGAATTTCTCAGTGCCACCCGAAACTTCACCTCTTTTAAAATACCTGGTCCCAAAGTCTGCTAATTTCAGGTTGAAAGCTGACATAGAAGCATCCTCCTTCAGCTTTATGTAGTGGTAAAAGTCTGACCAATCCCAGCTACTGTTTGCGCCCTCCCCAGCGAGTTCCACAAAGGTTTCGTACGAGATCAAAAACTCATATTGTAGGTGAGAATTTGCAGGAGGATCTTTGACAACAGCTGTGATGTCAAATGGGCCATTGCCGTTCAAATGGATCGGCTGACCCACAAGATCGCCCATTGCAGATCCATTTCTGATCAGTTTTTTTGCGAAAGATTCGGTCAGCATGATTTTGTACGTGCCGTCTAATGAATTTTTTGACAAGCCATTGATGAAATGAACAGAGAAAAAAGAGGGGAAGTGCTTGTCTGCATAGAGGCTTTGACTACTAAGAAATTGCTCATTATTATAGGTGACATAGTTTCTGAATGTAGGTATCATCCTGGTATAGGCCTCTACTTCAGGAAAGTCAGCGGCCATTGTCGGACCAATGGTCGGGTAGGTGATGGTACCATGCTGGATCAATTCCCCATTTTGGTAACGATCGTTGATCACTCGATAAATGCGATCTGAGTCGTCCAGATGTGCATCGAAACTGGTTTCGAACAGGACATATTGGAGAATGAGCAAGGAGACCGTCATTCCAGCCACCAGTCCAATCAAATTGATTGTAGCGAAGGTTTTATTCCTTTTTAAGTCCCGTACAGAGACTTTGAGGTAGTTCTTGAGTAAGACCATATTATTTTGAGTTTTAGTGTGTTTCCTTAGTCTGTGATAGCGGAGAAAAGCGACTGCATTGAACACGTAATTGATTTTTGCTTTTCTTTTCCCCATTTCATTTAGATCGCTCAGAAAGAGCTCATGCAGGTCGCCTTCAATGGACTCCCATAGAGCGGGTTGACAAAACTTCGCCAGAAGTTGACCTATCCATTTTGGAGGTGATGTCATTGTTCAAAAGCAATTTTGGGTATTCCTGACCATAAATTGTCTCTAAGCTTTTTGGATGTTGTCAAGGCAGCCTGGCCCGATTTGGTCACTCTGAAAAGTAGTTTTCTCTTACCGCCGCGCTCATTCGTGGGCTCACTGTACCTGGACTCCAAAAAGTTCTTCTCACTCAACCGTTGCAACACATTGTGAACTGTGCTGATGGTGATTGATCGATTGCATTTCTCTTCGATTTCAAGTTTTATGGCCACTCCGTAAGCGTTGTCAAAAAGATTTGCAACAACCAGAAGCGCTATTTCTTCGAGTTCTCCTAAATGTGTTCCTTTCATAATTATTTATTCGACAAAACCGAAATTAATATAATATTCGTAAATGTCGAATAAATAGTTTCAAAAAGATTCGATTTTTTTAGCAGGAGGGATCGTGACGATTTATTCCGAAGAGATTTTTATGAATTTACTGGCGCATGGCTCAATACACTGTGGAAAACGGACGATTAGCTCGTTTTGATCGTTGAGCTCGTATTGGTATTCAGGTATAAATTCACTTGTCGCACATTCATGTGATACAATGACATTTCTAGACGTATCGTATGCTCCATTTGAATCAATAAACAATTTTAAACTTGGAGCACAGAACAAACCCTGATCCATCCATAGTTTGCCGTCTTCTAAAAATGTAATCTTATAGTCATCGTCAGTTGGTTGAAAGGTGCCGCTTCCGTCTCCCGGATCGATGAGTACTTCTGTAAGCAGCCAGACGCCTAGAAGATCTCCAGAGGCTGCATTGTTTTCTTCACAAGACGAGAAAACTGTTGCAAGACCGATTATTAAAGTCAGATATCCTTTCATAGCATTTTTCTTGAGTACTGATATTACAGATCGACTAGGAAATTCCCTACCTACACCTCATCTGTAAAGTGGCGATCTTTCTTCTCAGATGAAAACTTTTTTTCATTGTACTTCGTCGAGCCGCCTTTCGGTATGCTGAGGGATTGCCATTCTTCACCCTTGATCAACTTTCCCAGGTAGACAATCTGTCCAACGTGGTAGCTGTAGTGGGCCAACTGCCTGTGAATAGCGTCCAGGGCTATATGACCTTCATTTCTGATGTATACCGTTCGTTCAAGATCTTCCTCATTTAGATTGCCGACTGCTCCGAGAAGGCATTTCCAGCCTTCTTCCCATTTGAACAGCATCTCCTCTCGTGTTTTGATCGTTTCCTTGAACTCATCGTCCCGATTTCTCCAGTCCTTTTCTCCATCTTCTGTCAAAAAATTGGTCCATCTCGAGAGCATGTTCCCCCACAGATGTTTGACAATAATAGAGATGCTATTTGCGTCAGGCGCAGGCTCCCAGTGTAGTTCCTCATCAGACAGTGCTTCAAAAGTTCGTTCGCCCAGTGATTTGTAATAGTTGAACAGTTTTAAGATACTTTCAACTTTCATTCGAATTCTTCTATTAAAACGCCCATTTTACCCATTTGGTAATCTCGCATAGCTTCCATGATCTCCGTTTGTGTGTTCATTACGAACGGTCCATAAGTCGCCAGGGGTTCATTAAGCGGATCAGCTGAAAGAAACAGAATCTTAACCTCCGAATCTGCTCTTACCTCTAACTTGTTGGTTTCTTTTTCGAAAACAACCAGGTTATGTTCTTCTACAAGCCCGTATCCGGAAATGGTGACAGAATTGTTGAGTACGTAGAGCATGGAGTGTTCGAAGGGAGCTTCGATGCTTATTTCTTCCCCTGATTTGATTATTCCCATCACGGCGACAACAGGCATCTCCGACTTGGCAGGCCCGGTTGTGGTGCCCTGTTTCCCGGCAACCAGCGAGAGTTCTGCGGAAATTTTTGGCATATCTGCTTTTTGAAAAGCTTGATATTGCGGTGGGTTCATTTTTCCAGATTGTGGAGTATTGATCCAAAGCTGGATAATTTCCTGCGTTCCTCCCTGATCGGTTAGTTCACTTGATGGGCGCTCACTGTGAATAATTCCCATGCCTGCATTCATCCATTGAACTCCACCAGCCTTAACCACACTACTATTGTCTCTTGAATCCCGATGATGGACATCCCCTTGGTAAATAAATGTTACTGGTGAAAACCCTCTATGCGGGTGAGGGCCTACACCTACATTTTTAGGATCTGTTTTTTCCTTAAAATTACCGATGTGATGGTGAAGAAGGAGAAAGGGATCTATCTGTTCGATGTTGCTGGTCGGAAGAGGTTGGCGTACGGGAATTCCTCCCATATCAACCATGTGTGCATATAAAATTTGCTTTACCATGAATTAGAAACCAATGAATTGCTCTGCTTGTTCCTCAAGCAACTGAATATATTCACCATCCATGATCTGATCACCATCCATTTTAGTATCTAAAAGCGGCAGTCTGGGCTTGCTGGCAAGTACATTCATTCCAAGGTAATTAAAAATATCTGTGAGGTGACTCATTGCAAGAGCACCACCCTGAGTACCAGCTGATATTCCGATCAAAGCACATTTCTTTCCCTCAAAAGTTCCGGGGAATCTCATACCATCAATAAACGCTTTCAATACTCCGGGGAATGAGCCATTATATTCTGGTGTGATAAAAACGAGTTTTTCGGATCTGTCTATTTGATCTTGAAGCTTGTTGAAGGCTTCATTCCTGCCAACATTTTCGTATAGAGCGGAATAAGTAAAATCATGTGGAAGGTCCTCCAGATCGATCACATTCGTTTCCTGTCCTAGCGATTGCAAAAGATTCTCGTAAAATGCTGACACTTTTCGTGTGATTGAATTTTTCCGATTCGTACCGCTTACGACTGTGATCATTTGTGATTATTAGAAATAATTGAACGAATATTGCGTTTCTGAAAGTCACAGAGAACTTGTGCAAAGAAAGGCACTATTCATAAATCAAGAAGCCTCAGTAATTCAATGTCAGTCGTTGTAGATAGTCTAACTAAAATTTACCAATCACAAAAAGCACTTGATGAGGTTTCTTTTGAAGCTCCAAAGGGGTCTATTACTGGTTTTCTTGGCCCAAATGGAGCTGGAAAATCTACGACCATGAAGATTGCAACAGGATACATTTCAGCTACTTCAGGGACGATTTTGGTTAAGGGCATCGATGTATCCTCGGAGCCACTTCAAGTAAAGAAAATTACGGGCTACTTGCCGGAACACAATCCTCTTTATCTTGATATGTACGTCAAGCAATACCTGGGTTTCGTAGCAAGTGCCTATGGTCAGAAGGATGTAAGGAAGAGGGTTGGAGAGATGGTGGAATTATGTGGACTTGAGGCTGAGCAAACCAAGAAGATCCGGGCTTTGTCCAAAGGGTATCGCCAACGGGTTGGCCTGGCTCAGGCGTTGATTCACGATCCTGAGGTGTTAATATTGGATGAGCCCACGAGTGGGCTTGACCCCAATCAACTTGTCGAAATCAGAGAGGTGATCAAGTCCGTAAGTAGCGAAAAGACCGTCATCTTGTCAACACATATCATGCAAGAAGTAGAAGCATTGTGTGACAAAGTGGTCATCATTGACAAAGGCAAAATAGTTGCCGATGACAAGGTTCAGCATTTAAAGGATGAGAGGAGGGAAATGAAGTCGTATACAGTAGAATTCGAGGAAGAGATCAATGTTGAATTATTTGAAAGGGAGGGATTGGAGATCAAGCCGTCAGGAAGTAACAAATACGCGATTGGAGGCGAGGAAGATCCTCGGAAAATAATAATGAAAGTGGCAGGAGAGCACTCGCTTCCTCTCATCAATGTTTCAAAGAATGAACAGTCATTGGAAAATGTGTTTCAGGAATTGACGAAACGATGAATACTAGTGTGGACATCAACATCCCCCTAACCCCCTTCGAAGGGGGATTTGCTCTTGAGAGCATTCGGCGCTTCTCTCTGGAAATTGCATTTGTCCCCTTGAGGGGACAACAGAGGTGTAAAATTGTGAATAGATGATCTCAATGCTAAAAAAGGAAATTCATGAATTTTTAGATTCGCTGATCGCGTATGTGGTAATTGGTATCTTCCTCATTGGAATGGGGCTGTTGATGTGGGTGTTCCCCGAGACAAATGTCCTGGACTATGGTTATGCCAGTATGGAGACCATTTTTTCTCTGGCACCATACGTATTTATGTTCCTAGTACCCGCAGTTACGATGAGGTCTTTTGCTGAAGAAAAACGCAACGGTACAATCGAGCTACTCTACACGCTTCCATTTAAGGAAATTCATATCGTTGCTGGAAAGTTTCTTGCGGGATTTTTTCTAGTCCTTTTTTCCATATTACCAACGCTGGTTTACTACTTCTCACTTTCCTATCTGGGAAATCCAGTGGGAAATCTTGATACGGCGGGGATCACCGGATCGTACATTGGTTTGATCTTGCTGGCAGCAATTTTCACTTCGATTGGTGTGATGGCATCAGCGCTGACAGGAAATCAAATTGTATCATTCATACTTGCAGCTTTTCTCTGTTTCTTCTTTTATACTGGTTTTGAGTCTCTTGCCAGTATCAATACCTGGTCTGAAACGTCTGAGATAATAGGTGGAATTGGAATCTTAGCGCATTACGAAATACTAAGCAAGGGCCTTGTCGATATCAGCGATGTTGTCTATTTGCTTTCTCTCTCTGCATTCTTTCTTTATGTGACCAAAATTGTACTGAACCTGCAAAAAGGATGAGCGAGCATAAAACATATATTGTCCTTCAGTCGATCATTGTCATTCTCTCCGTTTGGTTGGCGAACCAACTTTCCGATCGTTTGAACTTACGAATTGATTTGACGGAAGAAAAGAGATATACCATTTCTGATGCTACGAAGACTCTACTGCGTGGCTTAGATCGAGAGGTGTTTTTTGAGGTTTATCTGGCAGGCGATTTACCACCAAATTTCGAAAGATTTCGTCGTTCAATACAAGAAATGCTAGAGCAGTTTGGAGAAGAATCAAATAGTCAGGTCCAATACAAGTTTACAGATCCGGCGCAGGCGCAATCCACACAAGCGAGAAATCAGTTTTATCAGTCCTTGATGGAAAAAGGGCTCCAACCAACCAACCTCAACTATGTACAGGAGGGAAATAATCTTCAAAAATTAATATTTCCAGCGGCACTGGCTTCACAAGGGATGGATGAGTTAGCCGTAAACCTGCTCAAGGGCAATCGAGCATCAGGACACGAAGAATTTCTAAATCAGGCAATAGAAGGTCTTGAGTATGAGTTGGCCTCTGCCATTTCTCAGCTCGGTAATGATGGGCTTAAAAAAGTGGCTTTTATTACCGGGCATGGTTCTCCTGAAGCTCAGCAATTGGCAGGGCTTAAAAATGCAATTTTGACTAAGTATGATCTATTTGATGTCAAGCTTGAAGGAAAAAAGGAATTAATAGGATACGATGCGGTGATCATTGCAAAGCCGAGAGATCGATTCAGCGAACCTGAGAAATATTTACTTGATCAGTACCTGATGAGAGGTGGTCGACTGATCTTTTTTCTGGATGCACTAAGTGTTGATATCAATAGTGCGCTCGAAGAGGGGACGGTGGCCATTCCTTATGAGACGAACCTCGAAGATCTGCTATTTAAGTATGGTGTCAGAGTAAATCGAAATTTTGTATTGGATGTCAACAGCGGGGAGCTACCAATTTATACTGGAAACTTCGGAGATCAGCCTCAAATTCAGATGCTTCCCTGGCCATTTTTCCCCTTGATCACGAATTATTCAAAGCATCCCAGCGTCAGAAACCTTGACGCACTTCTTACACGATTTACTTCCACCATCGATACGGTAAAAGCCATGGGCATAAAAAAGACGCCTCTTGCTTCTACCACTCAGTATTCCAGGGTGCTGGGACCACCAGTCAGAGTAGCTTTGAATGATCTCCGCGATGAGCTAAATCCTGAGAGATTCAATGGAGGAATCCAGAACATCGCTTACTTGTTGGAAGGAAAGTTTACGTCCCTTTATGCAAATCGGTTGGTCCCCAGGGGTTTTGAAGAGTCGAAATTCATGGAGAAAGGGGCAGAGGGTAAGGTGATCGTATTCGCCGATGGAGACATGATCATAAATGACTTTGATCCGGAGAGCAACGAACCACTGGCACTAGGTGTAGAGGCATACACAAAGGCTACCTACGCTAATGAGCAACTGGTTCTAAACATTTTGGACTACCTGGTCGATGATTCAGGCTTGATTGCAACGCGATCCAGAGAACTGAAAATCCGTCCTCTCGACAGGGTAAAGGTTAAGCAGGAAAGGGCAACGTGGCAGCTGATAAACCTGGGATTACCAGTGCTTTTGATCCTCATTGCCGGTGCAGCGAAGTGGTACTTAAGAAAACGAAAATTTGCTGCTTGATATGAAGGGAAAAACACTTCAATATGTCGTTGTCATCGCAATCCTCTTGGTCGCAAATCTTGGATTGGTTTTTACCGATGGATTGCAATCCAGCTCATCATTTGATGACAAGTTATTCTTGATCGAAAACATCGGACAGGTGAATTCGGTGATGATATCACATCAAGATAAAAAAATAGAACTTGCTAAGGATCAATCGGCATGGAAGCTGAACAATGACTTTGATGCGGATGAGAATTTTGTGCAAATTCTACTATCTCTACTCAACCAGGTTAGAGTAAAAAGAGCAGTCGGAACATTGGCTGAGGAGTCATTTGGAAACATTGAGGTCCGGTTTGAGGATGGTACACTTCTTACTTTCGATTTTGCATCTGATCCGTTAGGTACAAAATCGTATTTTGTTAAGGATAAGATCGCGTACCAGGTAGAGGTGCCTGGATATAGAGATAATGTCGTGAATATTTTGCAACTGACGGAGGACCAGTGGAGAAATAGGATTGTTTTTGATGGTAGCTGGCGAACGATTCAAAAACTAACGCTCGCCTCAGGAGGTAACGAACTGATGATTACATTTCGAGACCAATTTTTCGAGGTAGATGGAATCGCGGAAATTGATAGCACCGGAGTTGTTGATTATTTGAACCAGTTTCAACTTTTTCAGGCCAATGAAATGGTGTCGGAGGGAAGATTTCCTGAAATGGACAGCCTCAGATCAAGTGCTCCGCTGGCGATTCTTTCGATTGATGACATTCAAAGTTCTGAACCAATCGTCTTTCGAATTTATCCGAGTTTGGCGGGACAAGCTTATCATCTGGTCATCAAAAATGACGACATCATGATGGTCTTTGATCAAAGGAGAATCCAATCTTTACTGAAGTTCAACGAGGATTTTAAGGTAGTTTCCACACCTTAGTAATATCCCCTTTTTGTCATTAAATTTGCGAGCCGATTGAGACCCTGAGTCTTGGCAAAAAACCTAAAAGAACTTCTATGAAATTCATTGTATCTTCCTCTTACCTTCTCAAGCAGCTTTCCGACATCAATGGCGTAATCACTACGAATCCGGTTGTGCCTATTTTGGAAAATTTTCTATTTGAGATAAGTGATGGAAATCTGACGGTGACAGCTTCTGATCTACAAACCAGTATGATCACTGAACTTCAGGTTGAAGCAAAGGAAGACGGAAGCATCGCCATTCCTGCAAGAATCCTACTAGAAACGCTTCGGAATCTTCCTGAGCAGCCTGTGACTTTTTCGATTGATAGCAACACCTATAGCATCGAAATCAATTCCGACAATGGACGTTATAAGCTAGCAGGTGAGAACGCAACTGATTTTCCCAAAATCCCTACGGTTTCGGATGGGTACACAGTAAATGTTTCTTCAGAAGTTCTAGGGAGAGCGATCAACAATACAATTTTTGCTACATCAAATGATGAACTTCGACCTGCCATGACAGGTGTCTACATTAAGTTGGATGATACCAACACCACTTTTGTAGCAACGGATAGTCATCGTCTGATAAGATACAGAAGGGTGGATGTAGCTGCAGATATGGGACATTCGATGATCGTTCCACGCAAGGCTCTTACCTTATTGAAAGCAACACTTCCCTCAGAGCTTACCAATGTGAACCTTGAGTTCAACACTTCAAATGCCTTCTTCAATTTCAACAATGTGAAAATGATCTGCAGGCTAATTGATGAGCGCTTTCCCGATTATGAGAATGTAATACCACTTGATAACAACAATGTAGTAGTTATAAAAAAGGATGAGCTGCTAAATTCACTCAAGCGGATCGCCATTTACGCAAACAAGACAACACACCAGGTTCGATTGAAGGTTACTGGGAGTGAACTACTTGTTTCAGCGGAGGACCTGGATTTCTCGAACGAAGCGAATGAGCGTCTGGCGTGTGAGCACGATGGAGAAGACATAGAAATTGGATTCAATGCGAAGTTCCTTGTCGAAATGCTAGGAAACATCGATTCGGAAGAAATAACATTGAAGTTAAGTGCTCCGAACAAAGCTGGGATTGTTACACCGAATGAGAAGGATGAGGAAGAAGATATCCTTATGCTTGTGATGCCGGTGATGCTTAACAACCAAGTGTAAATTCCGCTAGGACAAGCTGGAGTAAAGCATAAGATCTTCTTCTCCGTCTGATGGTCTGACATCCCCAACATGAGTCAACCCAATCTTGTTAAGTAGTTTTTGTGAAGGTAGGTTTTTGGACGTTGTGATCGCCAGGATTGGGGACATTCCCAGCTGATTTTCGCCGTAATCCTTCAAAGCAAGTGCTGCTTCTAGTGTAAAACCCGTTCGCTCGTATTTTGGCAAAATGGCAAATCCTATGTCAGGATGTTCTAAATAGTCTCGCTTTAGAAATCCGCAAATGCCAATCGGCTGGCGAGTATCTTTGGACACCATTTTGTAGAGACCGTAACCTTGATTTATGTAGCTGTCGATCAGGCTATGTTGGATGTAATTGGTAGCATCTTCCTCGTTTCTTATTCCTCTGTCACCAATAAATTCAATCCAGGTTGGGCTAGTGAGAAGTTTGAAGAAAAAGGAACTATCATTAAGCGTGGCTTCCTCGATATTCAATCGCTCTGTTTGAAGGATCAGTGACATTCAATCGCTACTTACTGCTCCAACCCGGACCCTTCACGAACCTGCCTGGTTTGGCTCCTGTGTGTTTTCCATTATCAAGCACTTGCACTCCATTTACGAATACATGAACCATACCTTCCGCATATTGATGGGGTTCTGCGAAAGTGGCTTTATCAATTATCTTATCAGCATCAAATACCACCACATCAGCATAATTGCCAACCTTCAAAGCTCCCCTTTTCTTAATTTTCAATTTTTTGGCAGACAGAGACGTAAGCTTGTAGATAGCTTCCTCTAATGAGATAATTTGTTCCTCACGCACATATTTTCCCAGTAGACGGGCAAAGTTTCCATATGCTCTCGGGTGAGGATTTGAATTGGTAAAGGGTGCTACAGGAGCCATTGAACCTGCATCAGACCCAAAACTCATGTATGGGAGTGTGATCTGTTGCTTAACAATATCTTCCGACATTAGAAAGTAGACCGTTCCGACCCGACTACTATCCTGGACGACTAAATCCATTGCGGTGATTTCCGGTGAAGTACCGCGCATTTTAGCAACCTCTGCTAGTGATTTGCCGGTGAGATAACGCAGTGTATCGTTCCGAAAACCACTTAAAATGAGATTTTCAGCTGTGCCAGCGGCAAAATACAGGTTTTCCCAACCGTCACCTTTCGCTTTCATCTCCTCTGCCACTCTTCTTCGAACCCGAGGGTCTTGCAGCCGTCTTGCCCATTCCCCGTATCCACCTTCCTGCACCCATGGAGGCATGGAAGCATCAAGACCGGTGGCGCCAGCAGTATAGGTATACATGTCCGTGGTTATATCCAAACCAGCACTTCTCGCTGAGTCTATTTTTCTGATAGCGGCTTCATATTTGTACCAATTGTGCTTGCCGCCCGCTTTCAAGTGGTAAATCTCTGCCGGTATGTTCGACTCTTTTGCAATGGTGATTAACTCGTCGATGGCTTCTAACCAATTGTCACCTTCGGAGCGGATATGAGAAATATACATGCCGTCGTACTCCGAAGCAATCTTGCATAGCTCAATTAACTCATCTGTTTTAGCGTAAAACGCAGGAGCATAAATAAGTGAAGAACCTATTCCCAACGCACCTTCCTGCATGGCAGTTCTTGCCAACTGTTTCATGCGCTCAAGCTCTTCAGCTGTAGGCTCCCGATCTTCTTCTTTTAGTTCGTGAATCCTTAAAGTGGTCGCTCCGACGAAAGAAGCCACGTTGGTCGACACTCCCTTGTCTTCTAAAAATTGAAGGTACTCTCCCAAGGTGGTCCATTCGATATCAAATCGGATATCCTTTTGAAATGCCAGTTGCTCGGCCTTCATCTCATCGTTCCAAGGTCCCATGGACCATCCCTCACCCATTACTTCCAATGTCACGCCTTGCCTGATATCGCTTTCTGAGTTTCCGTCATGGATAAGTGAAACCGTCGCCCAGCTTAACATGTTGATGAAGCCGGGGGCTACTACTTGTCCGGAGGCATCAATCTCCTTAATTCCACTGAGGTTGCCAATATCACCAACTGCGGCGATGGTATCACCAGCAATAGCGATATCTCCGACATAGGAAGGATTACCTGAGCCGTCAACTAGTTGACCGTTTCGAATGACAAGGTCATAGCCAGGTGAAGAACAGCTGAAGACTAAAAAAACAAGGAAGGGTATTGCTTGAAAAGATTTCATGTCTGATAGAGTTTAAATCATCAACAGTCATGAAAGTTAGGTATTTATCGAATTACAAAGGCAGCTAGCTCGACAGGACAAAAACTGTCCAAGAGTTATTTCTTTTTTGCTGCGGCCTTCTTTCCGCCTCGTCCCTTCTTCTCAGGGGCCTTCTCGGCAAGTTCTTTGCACTGTTCGAAAGTCAACTCCGCTGGAACCTGATCCTTGGGGATCTTGACGTTCTTCTTTCCAAATTTTATATATGGCCCATACCGACCATTTAACACAAAAACCTCAGGATCTTCATCGAACGTTTTGATGTATTTGTTGGCATCCGCTTCCCGTTTTTCCAGGATGAGCTGTATGGCTTCATCTGCCGTGATGGTGTGGGGATCCTGTTCTTTTTTGATGGATACGAATTTGCCATCGTGCCGAATATAAGGCCCGAAACGGCCAATAGCCGCCACCATTGGTTTATCCTCAAAATCGCCGACCTCTCTTGGTAGCTTAAACAGCTCCAGGGCATCTTCAAGTGTGATGTTGTCCAGGAACTGGCCATGTCGCAAACTGGCGTACTTAGGCTTTTCTTCCCCTTCAACTAGTTCTCCAATTTGAACATATGCACCAAACTTGCCATGCTTCGCATAGATCATTTTTCCGCTTGCCGGATCAATCCCGACTTCTCTGGCCTGGTTAACCGTTGAGCGATCCAGATCAGCTGATTTTTCCACAGTAGAGTGAAAACCACCATAGAAAGAGTCAATCATTTGGCTCCAAACGGTCTTTCCCTCAGCAATTTCATCAAACTGCTGCTCTACGTCTGCTGTGAAGTTGTAGTCGATCACGTTGGGAAAATGATCCACCAGGAAGTCGTTGACCACCATAGCAGTATTGGTGGGAAAAAGCTTATTTTTCTCAACGCCGGTCATTTCCACAGCCTCGATTCTTTTTATTTCACCTTCGGACAGGAGGCATTCGATCGAAATTCGCTCGTGCCCTTCCCGCGAATCCTTTTCCACGTAATTCCTTTTTTGAATGGTTGAAATAGTAGGTGCGTAGGTGGAAGGTCTACCAATTCCCATTTCTTCCAACTTTTTGACCAGGCTTGCTTCGGTATATCGTGCGGGATGACGTGTAAATCCTTGCTTTGCCAACATGCTCCTTAGGGTGAGCTGCTGACCAATCGAAAGAGGTGGAAGCATACTCTCATTTTCTTCATCCCCCTCGTCGTCGGTAGATTCGATGTAAACTTTTAGAAATCCATCGAACTTCACAACCTCACCCCTGGCCACTAATTTTTCATCCGTAGTTGAAATTCCAATGGTGGCTGTTGTTTTTTCCAATTGGGCATCAGCCATCTGGGAGGCAATGGCCCGCTTCCAGATTAGATCATATAGTCTGTTTTCAGCATCACCCATTCCAGCACTCTTGGAACCAAAATTGGTAGGCCTTATAGCTTCGTGTGCTTCTTGGGCACCTTTACTCTTTGTTTTGAAAACCCTCCGATTCGCATAATTATCACCATAACTATTCGAGATCGCCTGAGCGGCGCCCTGCATAGCTTCTTCGGAAAGATTCAGTGAGTCTGTACGCATATAACTGATCTTTCCCGCTTCGTAGAGTTTTTGAGCAACCTGCATCGTCCTTGCCACGGAGTAGCCGATTTTCCGGCTCGCTTCTTGTTGAAGAGTTGACGTTGTAAACGGAGGTGCTGGGGATTTTTTTGCTGGCTTTGTCTCAAGGTTTTCTATAGAAAAATCAGCTTTGTTACATTTTTCCAAAAAACTCATCGCTTCCTCTTCGGTCGAGAATTTCTTGGGCAGTTCTGCCTTCAGAGTTTTTCCACCTTCCAAATCGAAAAAGGCAGTGACTTTAAATGAAGACTCTGGCTTGAATGCTCCTATTTCCCGCTCTCGCTCAACCACAAGTCTGACAGCCACCGATTGCACTCGGCCAGCAGAAAGTCCACCCTTGATTTTTTTCCACAAAATTGGTGATAGCTCAAACCCAACCAACCTGTCCAGTATTCTTCGTGCCTGCTGAGCATTTACAAGATCGAGATCGATCCCCCTTGGATTTTGAATCGCATTTTGGATCGCATTTTTTGTGATTTCGCGAAAAACGATTCTTCGTGTATTAGCCTCATTAAGTTCGAGGGCTTCGGCAAGATGCCATGAGATTGCCTCTCCTTCACGGTCATCGTCTGATGCGAGGTAGATCGTCTCGGCGTCTTTCGATAGCTTCTTCAGCTCTTTCACAACATCCTTTTTGTCCTTGGAAATCTCGTAAGTCGGAGCAAAACCATTTTCTATATCGATGGCTGAGTCATCCTTAGGAAGGTCACGGACATGCCCGTACGAGGACTTCACCTCAAAGTCCTTTCCAAGATATCCTTCTATAGTTTTTGCCTTCGCCGGCGACTCAACAATTACGAGGTTTTTGCTCATGCTTTTTGATTTCGGTCGTAAACATAACACCTCTTTTCAAATCAGAAGACAGAGGATTTGGAAAAAACTTTTATTTGATAAAGATTGGAGTCTGGATCTTTAAAGTCTAATTTTATTAGCTCACCAACCTAATCATGAAACGAAAACTTTACCTCCTTAGACATTCGTACGCAGATCCGCCTGGAGATGGTAGTGACTTCAATAGAGGCCTGACTATGGAAGGTTTGACCGCTGTTCGATCACTTGGGAGAAGATTGGGAGAGGACGATTTTAACCCCGAAGTTATCATTAGTAGCAAAGCAGTGAGAGCTGAAGATACAGCCATTAACCTGACTGAAGAACTTGGTATCAGCGAGCAGGTAATTACCTATGATGATAAAATCTATGAGGCATCGGTTCGCGAATTGCTAGAAGTTGTAAATGCGCTTGAAGATGATGTGAAATCCGTATTGCTAATAGGTCATAATCCAACTGTCTCATTTTTTGGTGAATACCTTACCGGAAGTGGTTTTTCGGGTATGGAGCCTTGTGGATTGGTAACCATTTCACTTGAAATGGCCTGGCGAGAAGTTTCACAAGGTGCGGGTACGTTTGTCTCGTATTATCATCCGAATCACAATAATTGATGTACAATCCAAGTGATGTTGGGAAAAGGGGGAAACTCTTCGGATTACCTTATTCGCTTCAACAATCCGACCTCATTATTGTTCCTGTGAACCTCGATGTGACCGTTTCCTATGGCGAGGGAACGTCGAGGGCTCCGGAACTGATCCTAAATGAATCAGGCCAGTTAGACTTGTCAATACCGAACGTGAGAAACCCATGGCAGCTTAAGCTAAGCATGGATAGCCTGCCATTTCCTAATGAAGAAAATGATCAATACAGAGATACTGCTAAAAAGATCATAAACGGTCTTGAGTCAAGCCAAAAACATCCTGATCATGATGATCTTCTTACTGACGTAAATTCCTATTGCGAAAAAATTCATTTAGGTATTGAGGAGCGATGTGATGAATTGCTTAACAAAAACAAGCTTGTTGGGATACTTGGCGGTGATCATTCAGTGGCCCTTGGTTTAATGAGATCATTGGCCAAAAAGAAAGAGTTTGGAATCCTCCAAATAGATGCCCATATGGACCTTAGAAATGCATACGAGGGATTTACTTATTCACATGCTTCAGTTATGAGTAATGCACTGGATTTAGATAGAGTTCTGTGCTTGACACAGATAGGCATTCGAGATTATTGTGACGAGGAGGAAAGATACGTTGGAGACTCAGCGAAAGAGATCCGGATATTTTTTGATGAAGTGATGTTTTCCGAAAGGATGCAAGGGAAAAGATGGTCGGAACAGGTAAAGAACATCATTCAAACACTTCCGGAAAGTGTATATATCAGTTTCGATATTGATGGATTAGACCCTTCCCTGTGCCCCAATACCGGAACCCCTGTTCCAGGAGGGCTGACCTTCAATGAAGCCATTTACCTTGTGGATGAGTTGGTGAGATCGGGAAGAAAAATTGTTGGATTTGACCTTTGTGAAGTTGGGAATGCTATCTGGGATGCGAATGTTGGAGCAAGGATTCTATACCGGCTGGCTGTTGCTACAGGAGTCTCACAACATCTTCTACAGACTAGGTAGGCTATGCTATTGAATCTTTGTTAGTAGGTTCTTGAATGAGGAAGTGTTGTACTTCGCCATTCCGCTATTTTCCACTCGTATCTTACCCATTTTATCGATCAGATAGGTAGTTGGAATAGCTTGGGTGTTGTATCCAGCAGGTAATCCTGACCTCAGAAAGTAGATAGGAAAATCGAATGCCTTCTCCTTCACAAAATCCTTGGCTTTGCTCTCGTCCTGATCTACGGAGATCATCACAAAGTCTACCTTATCGCCAGTCTCCATGTACAAGTTGTGAATATCTGGCATCTCAGCAATGCAGGGCGCACACCATGTTGCCCAAAAATTGATAAATACGGTCTTTTCCTTGAAATCCGAAAAGTGTATACGTTGCCCATCTGCATCTTCTAGCACAAAGTCGTAAGAGGCAAATCGTTCCTCCTTCAGTTCCGAGGGACTGATGATTCCAGTAGCAAGAACAGCCTGTTGAATTTTGCTGGCAATCATGGTATGCCAGCCCATCAAATAAATGAAACCACCAACGGCAATGAGTATAATCCACTCGCGTATCTCTTTTTTGACTTTTTTGCTCATGATTCAGGGTCAACAACCTCTACTACAAACAAACTATAAAAATGATTCATGTGTGTGTGTCGTTATACTATCACAATATTTTTATAATCGCACTTAGTATTTTTATAAATTCGTGGTATAAACCTTAGTGAAAAATGAAAATCAGGTCGTTAGCTATAGTATTAGCTCTATTTTTTATTAATACAGCATTTGCTCAAAAAATCAAGTACAAAGACCTTTTCCCGGTTCTCAATTCAAAGAACTGGACACAAGGAGGTCCGCAATTACTGACATTCCTAGCAGATCCGAAAAACTCTGATGCGCCTAATGCCAATTTACAATTGGGCCTAATGATGGAAGACAAGTTCAACAAGCTAGACGCTGCAAATGACACAGTCGCGCTGTTTAATGCCGGAGATTCTGCAGTTTTTTACTTGGAAAAAGCAAAAAGTCTCATCACCGATAAGGAGGTCAAGAAAAACGATGAGTATTATCAGTCTTTTTTTAGGAGAGATCTCAGAACAGGCGATTTCGGCATAAAAGTCTCCGATGTTCACTTGGATATTGAAAAAAAGGTGGAAGCGATAGAAAAACGGATGGCGGATGCTCGGGACTTGGATAAAAAAGTAAAATCGGTAGAGGAAAGTGATCGTGGTGTTAGAGAAAAATACAAACAACTGACATTGCAATACAGACAATTTAATCAGCTGTTGTTAGGCGCTGACGATGCTGCTATTGCATTATTGCAGGAAATAAGGGGTGAGTCGGTTGAAGTTTCAAGACTAGCAAACGAGGTAAGAGAGGTGGCAACAAGCTTAAAAACAGAGAAATATGCTGGTGACATTGTTGTTAGGAAAATTGAGACGTATGGTACTGATGGACTAAGCCCTTCGGATTTCTCTGGGGGTACCATCGAATTGTGGGATTATGAAAGTTGGGCAATTGATACAAATTCCGAGATCAATGGTTCTGTTGGGATCATGAAATCAATGGTCAACAACTACTCCGGAACAATTCGTGAAAAAAAAAATCGTGTCAAGAAAAGTGTTGATGTAGAGGTTGACACGCTTTCGCAAGAACTCTTGGATTTGTTTGCCAAATATGATGCCGAGTCAGTAATCAAGAGCCTCTTGGAAGTAGAAGCTTCGGAGGTACGCATTATGAAAATGATTGACTTATCAATTAATAAGGAACTCCAGGACTCCACCCTCGTGGGTGCACAATTAGATATTTTTGAAGGATCATTGGAGGAAGCGCAAAGAATGAATTCCACTTTGCAGTCGATTATAACAGAAGATCTTAATGATGCAAAAAATTACTATCCTGACTATATGAAGAGCTTTTTTCAGTCATATGGAACGGCAAGTAATTATGTGTCTGAGATGAAGACTTGGACGAATAGGCAAATAAACTGGATGACTAATTCGGTTGATTATTGGAAAGAGCGAAACAGATGGGGAATTGTAGCTCCAGAAGGAGAGCCAGAGAAAAGGATACCACTATTTGTTCAAGATGCACCAGAAACGGAATTCTACACGATCGGCGTTCCTTCATCTAGTAACGATGAAGTCATCGTGTATGGAGCTAACCTTAGTGAAAAGAAAGGTTTCGTTTACGGGTTTGATGCGGGGAGAAATTCAAAGTGGAATTTAGAATATGATTTACCAGGAGACGCTAATTTCCAACTATCCGCAGATACTGTTCCAGCGGCTAGAGCATCTATTGGTTTTTATGTAATGAATGCTGCCGTGGAGGAAAACAACCTGGCTCTTGTGAGTTTCAATCAAGCTGGAGCTATCAATTGGAGTACCGTAGTGACTGTCCCCAAAACGCCTGTCGATTTTAAATTCGATGACATCACTCAAGAACTTACTGTTCTTCTCTATCCGGAAGAAGATCTTCCTCTGGATAACGATGAGTTGGGCTACCTCGTGATCGATCGGACTGGAAATGCGAGGTAAGTGGCTGTTGCTGGCCCTTTCGATTCTTAGTTGCAAAGACGACCAATTTCCTGAAGGACTTTACAATTACCAAGTAGAGCGCCTACTGTCAGCAGGCGATTCTAAGACCTGGAATTTGGTTTCACTGAGTAGAGGTGGCGTCAATTCCAATCCAAGTCAATGCACAGATTCTCTGAGACTTCTCATTACTAGTGTGAGCGACTCCATCCATGTTTCAAGGCTCACGCCAAATATCGATTGCTTAACTTTTAGCACAGAAGATCTGGGCAATGCAAACGCCTCAGGTGATTTGCTGTTTACAGATTCACTCGTTTTCTCTTCCGGTCATGTTTGGATTATTCACCAAATAACCTCTGAAAACCTCTCCTTAACCACCAATTCTCAATCTGAGATTTGGAGGTCAGAATAAGTACTGGGTTACTTTTTTTGGAATAAATTGATTAACATTTCGATGAAACAGCGGCTTTTGTCTTTATAGTCATGTCTAAAAATTAGATTATTTGAATAACTAATTGTAATTTTAGTATACGCCGTAGACTCTGTAACAAGCCATAAAATGAACTTCTTAAAGACTGTCTTCCTTAGTGTAGTATGTTTTGCCATTTCTCAGATTGCTACCGCCCAGACAACTTATTACAGTATTGGTGACGGAAACTGGAATGACGCAAACAACTGGTCGCTAACACAGGGAGGTGGACCTGCTGCAAACTTCCCCGGCAATGCAAATGATGATATAGCGGTCATTCGGGATGGTTACACAATTTTTTATATCGTAGGTGGAGGAGGTGATGCATCTGAAACGATAGGAGAGTTAATTATTGGTCAATCTAGTACTGATGGAACTTTGGTGTTCTTTCATGGTTCCGATGGTGCTGTAAATGACAACTATACGCTTGTAGTCACTGGAGATGTTACGATCACCAATACTACTAGTTCCGGGATATTTACCACTGAAGGTGGTGATATCATTAATGGACAGACCACTCCTGGCACCAGCTTTGAGAATAATACGCATGTACTGGAAATTGGAGGTGATTTAGGCCTGGACGCAGGAACATTTGATCTAGAATCACCAAATGGTGGCTCAACCAACTTAATTTTTAACGGAAGCTCCGATCAGGAAATCACAGAATCAGGCGCTCCCACAGTGGAGGTGGCAAGTACCATTGAATTTAACAACTCTGGCACTGCACCTAACAATGAAGTTAGGATTAGCTCAGATGATTTTTCAGATGGGGTTACGGCCACAACAACATTCACGGCCGTGACATTTGTCCACAACAATTCAGGCCACTACATCAATACGACCAACAATCCTACACTCACGCTTGGTACCGCAGTCAATTTCGAAATTCTCGATGGAGAATTTACGCTCTCATCTTTGACTGGTGACAGAACACATACCTTAGATGGAGACATTACTATCTCAGGAGATGGTATTTTTAATTCAAGCAGAGATACAAACGCAGGAGATGGTGACGGTGCGACCGGAGATGTTGGAAATATTACACTGAATGGAGATCTGAGCTTAAGCGGTACCGGGGTTTTCAATGTTAGTAGTGAAACAGGTCTCCCAACCATACCTGCAAATGGGGCCGATGATGGTACGCTTACACTAGGTGGCACAAATACAATAACCGGAGGAACCTTATTCACCGAAATCCTGGTGCTCAATACTGATTTTGCAGCTGATGGGGCAACCATCTATGTCGGCGATGATGATGCTACTGTTGGATCAATCACTTTGGCCGCAAATGTAGACGTTGACTTAGATGATGTGACATTCACCTTTGTTGGTGATGACATTTTCATGAATGACGACACCTCGTTTGAAATCAACAATGTCAGCGGAACAGGAGGAACTTATACAATAGCTGATGATGTGGATGCCGGGACGGTGATCAACATGACCGGTGCCAACGCGTCCTTTTTGGTAAATGATGGCACAGTCAACATTGCTCAAAATGCCAATGTCGAGCCGATCTTTAGTCTTACTGGCAGTGGCGCTTCAATTACTGTCAACTCTGGAGCAGTTCTTGACATATATGGTACTCCCAACGATGACGATGATATAGGAATAACAATTGGCGGAGCCAATCAAACCATTACCGTAAATGGAGGAGACTTAAATATTGGGGCGACCGCAGACAACGCCGGAAGATTGTCCTACAATGCCTCGGCCACCAATTTTAACTTGACCATTTCGAACGGCGGTGATGTAATCATAGGTGAAGATTTCTTAGATGGAAATACCGCAGCACTTACATCGACTGTGACCATAACAGGAGCAACCTCGTCGTTGACAATCGGGGATCTTGCAGATTTTGATGACCTTTCAGTAACGGACGGAACGCTTACTGTGCAGTCTGAGAATGCCGCGGGTGAGAACGTTGATCTTCGAGGAACTGGTACTATTACCAACGGGACCGTAACATTTGCTGATGGTCTGGATATAATTCTAAGCAGTGCATCATTGACGTTGAACTCCGGAACGTTAAACATTGAAACTACTGCCACTACACTCACGGATACAAGATTCAACCTGGTTGGAAGTTTTACTCAAGGTGGAGGCACGGTTAATGTTGCAACAGCGGCAACTTCTATCACCGGTGGTAACCTTATTTCTTTAGATGCAAATTTCACCCAAAATGCAGGTACGTTTAATGTAGCTGCAGCTACCACTTCTGTTTCCGGAGGCAACATAGTTCTCATTGATGACGAGGTGACCTTTGCAATCAATGATGGAACTTTCAGTGCTTTGGCTGGTTTAACGGATGCCACTCAATTTACTGGCGGAAATAGTATTTTCCTGGATGACACGGATAACGGTGGAGGAGGAGATTTGGGAGATTCAGACATTGTCATTGGTGATGGATTGAATGCAGCTGCTACTGTCAATATAGGGGCCAATCTGGGTGCTGCCGCTACTGTTGCAGATATTGACATGTTAGAAGTTGATGGTCCTAATGCCACAATTACGATCGGTACAGATGGAACCATGAACTTAGGCTCTTCGTCTTCAAATACGAATGGAAATCAGGGACGTTTGTTGCTGGATAATACTCCCGGTGGGGAGATAGCCATGTCGATGACCATCAACGGAACCGTTCATGTTGCCGGGGACTTTAATATCGGTGATGGAATTGATGTCACCGTTGGAGCGACTGGAGAACTCAATGTCGGATTGAATGATAGCGATGGAGTTAACTCCATTCTCTTTGGTGATGCAAACGGTACTGGCTCTGATGCGATTTCAAGTTTTGTCCTAAATGGCGGGACGGTAAACATGGGTGATGGGGGAGCTCGCTTCGATACGGGGAATAGCAATAATGATCCGGTCTTTTCTGTGACCAATCAAAAACAACTGACTGTAAACAGTGGCACACTTAATGTAAATGGATCCTTGGAAATCGGCGATTCCTGGGTTGTCTTCACCATGGCTGGAGGCACGATTAACATTGACCCGCAAGGAGTTACGAATTATGGTAGTGGCCTTGATGTGTTATTCTTTGATCGTGGTTATGTAGATATTACAGGAGGTACCATTACAATCATTGATCCGCATGCATCTACAGGTGTTGGAGAACTAGTCCACTGGAATCCTGTCGGGGATCCTTCATCGGCGGATGAGATTCAGGTAAATAACAATAGCGGATGGACCTTACAATTTGGAAACGGAAGTTCATCTTCTGAGGGATCCGCTGATGGTTTTGATCTCGATATTGATCCTACATGGATCCTGCCAGACATTACGATTAATAATCCTACTGGATCCAGTCGGGCTGTGAATTTCAACGGTAATACAAGAAATTATGTGATGGATGGTGCTCTGACCATAACCGCAGGTACATTCGACATTGAAACTAGTTCCGTTGATCTAGATAACACTTCAACCGGCAATTTTACCTTGGGGAATGGGGGGCATTTGGTTATTGGTGGCACTGGAGATCATTTTCCGGGCAGTGCTACAGAGTCGCCATCGGCTGGTACTCCTACTAGTTTTGGAAGTTATACTATTAATTCAGGAAGCTCAGTTACCTACAATGGTACGACACAAACGGTCGACATTCCTGGAGGTGCCAATACATTTGGGGATTTAATTATCACTGGTTCTGGTACGAAGACCCTGGCCAACGCTGAGTCGGTTGCTGACTCACTTCAACTTCAGGCGGGGACATTTAGCGCCTCTACAAATCTTACGTTAAACACTGGTAGTGTAATTGTGCGCTCCGACGGAACTTTTAACACAGGTGACGATATTCAGGGGTCAAATAACTATTCCATTAGTTATACGGGATCTTCCAAGAGTTCCGCTAGTGAAGAATTTTCAGGGGGTGGAACCTTCACCACTGTCACCATGAATCTAAACTCCGGTCAAACATTGACATTTCACGGAGCGCAAACTGTACAAGATCTTGACCTACTGGAAGGAATTTTTGCTGACGGCGGCTTTACCGTAACTGTCAACGGAGACTTGACAAGTTCAGCAACTCACACTGGGTCTGGAGCAATTCAGTTGAGCGGAGGTTCTTCTACACACAATGTTACTGGAGATGGAACCGGATCTTTTACCAACCTTACTCTCAATGACGCAAACGGAGCTTCAGTATCAACTGATTTGACAATAAATGGAACGTTTACCCTGACAAGTGGCGTATTTGATATTGGTCTGGATCAATTGTCAATTTCGTCCTCAGGAACCATTTCGTCCGGCACCCCAAGCAGTTCTACCATGATCGAACTATCTGGCACCTCAGCAGAAGATGGCATTGTCAAGACTTTTGGATCTACGAATTCCGGATCGCCATTGACCATTCCGATCGGCGTAGGCGGAAACTATACTCCTGTTGATGTCGAGCTTATTTCAGCGACAGGTTTGGGCGATTTGACCATTAAACCAATAGATGGTAATACAGCTACAACGGACCCCTCCGACCTAGAAATTTCCTACTATTGGCGATTGTCAAGTACCATTTCGAATCCAACAGTGACTTTGGATTTTACCTATGACCAAACAGACGTACCCGGAACAGCCAATGAAGTAGCCTTTATCCCGGGACGTCTATCAGGAGCTACTTGGACGGGTATTCAGGATGTGGCGGAAGTTAACGAGACCACCAACGTGATCACCTTTGATAATGTGGATTACATAACCGGAGATTTTACCACCGCAGAGCCTTCTGAGTTTGGCGTTGTTGCCACGTATTATAGTCGAACGGACGGAGACTGGACAACCGCTGCGACATGGTCCACCGACGGTTTTAGCGGCTCGGCGGCATCCACAATCCCGAGTTCAGGACAAGTTGTTCTTATTGGCAACAGTAGAACAGTAACAGCAGATGCCAATGGTCAATCAGCTTTTTCCATTGACCTCCAAAGCACAGGAACATTGGTTATAGCCAATGGAACCACAGGTCACAGCTTTGAGACAGTAAGTGGAACTGGTACTCTGGAAATTGTCTCAAATAGTGCAACCACTCCAGAGTTCCCTGGAGGAGAATATAGCGGATTCGTTGGTTCATCAGGCGGAACGGTTGAATACTCTGGTACGGGAAGCTATACGCTACCTATTCAGGCGACTTACAATAACTTAAGCATCACTGGCAGTGGCACACGTACTTTTCCTGATGCTGATTTGACATTAAATGGAAATTTTACGGTGGAAAGTAATGGAACCACCTTGTTTAGTGATGCATCGAATGGTGATATTACCATCGGAGGCAACCTTT
Source organism: Cyclobacteriaceae bacterium (assembly GCA_028285685.1). GTDB lineage: Bacteria > Bacteroidota > Bacteroidia > Cytophagales > Cyclobacteriaceae > Ekhidna. The sequence goes on from JANQOR010000029.1 coordinate 126,032, forward strand.
CTGTAAATGATGGGACAACTACAATATTAAGATTTCCGGGTACGACTTCAAGGTCCGTTTCGGTTACTGGTGATGCTACAATCGCTACGAATGCCACCCTGGATGTTATAAACTCTGGCTCGGTTACGCATTCATTGTCATTAGGAGGAGCTTTGACTAACAGTGGTACTTTCGATATGAACACCGGAGGAAGTCTAGCTGATGTTACATTCACAGGTGCATCTAGCAATTCGGTCAGTGGCAGTGGATCTACATTTGAATTTAATAGATTGATTGTTAACAAAGGAACTTCACAATCCAATGTTCTCACACTTTCTTCCAATAACATTACCATCACCTCGTCGGCGGGATCTGATAGCAAACCCATTGAACTTCAAAATGGAACCCTTCAAATTGATAATAACCTTGGCACCTTCGACCTGACCACGGCTGGGAGCAGTACATCGACAAGAAGCTTCGATATTCCATCAACAGCTGGTCTAACGTTAAATAACTCCTCAACCACGTTACAGGTGACTTCAAGTGTGGGAGCAGGTATTGAGGGTGGTGATATCGTATTAGAAGGGGATCTCACGATTATGGATGGCTCTATAATAATAGGTGATGACGCTACAGGTGTAACTGACAACGAACTACTTTATAGGGGTACTGGTGCAAGCTTCGATCTGCAAGGAGGATCTTTGTTGATATCTGGTGGCTTTAGGGTGGACCGCTTGAACCAATCCGACTCTGAGATAAATGCGACGATCATCGACTTTGACATAAGTGGCGGCACCTTGACCACTACCCGATATCGGTTTGTCAGAGATGGTAGAAATTCTACAAACAATAATAACGACGTAGATCACGCTGCAACTGTTTCTGCAAGTGATGAAGCGGGGTTTGAAATAGTTAATACCAGTACTTTCAATATGGACGGAGGTACCATTAATTGTGTGCATGCTGGTTCGGCTGGCTCTGGAAATAATGATGGACTAGCATTTCTGATCGGGCCTAGTGTTACTGGTACCTCCACAGCAGGAACAGTACAAATATTAAACAGTAGTACTCCATCTGAAGCTGTTGACGTTGCTTTTGCCTCTGGAGTTTCATTGTGGAATCTGAATATTGGTGACGGAACCACTTTCATTGGTGATGTGGGTGGCGTTGATGGCGTGGAAATTAATCTGACAGTACTTAACGATTTCACTTTGAATCTCCCGTCAGGAGAGTTTTTTATGGGTGATCCTAATGGAAATGGTGACGCGGAAAACTATACCATGACGATCGGAAATAACTTGACCATAACAGCAGGGACCTTTGATGCGGGAGAAGATGATACGGATGCCGATGAGAACGATATAATCCTTAATGGTACAAATCATACGATAGCTATCACACCTACAGATGCATTATTTCACGATATCACCTTCAGTCATAGTGGAACTGCCACATTCAATAATGATTTCAGGTTTAATGGAGATTGGACTGTTAATAGTGGAACGGTTGATCTGACCACAAACACGGTAGAGGTATCTGTAGAAGAGAACTACAATTCATCTAACCTGGTCGGTGAGAATCCGACAGTAAATGGAAATGCAATTACATTCTATGATCTGACATTCAATGGGGATGCATCGGCTACTACCAGTGTTGTGCCGACATTGAACGCTGACGTGACGGTAAATAACACACTTGATCTGAATGAAGATACAATAAACATCACTACGACTACTTTGATAGTCAATACCGTAACTGAGGATGCAAACTCTTTCATAACAACGAGTGGGAATGACTCAGATGGAGGTGTTACCAGGACATTTACTACACCTTCGAGCGAAGTTTTTACATATCCATTGGGTTCTAATGGAATTGCAAGGGATGTCACTGTCACTGCGACCGATGCTGGAACGGGGACGATCAACGTGGTTCCAGTTGCGACTCAAAATGCTTTTGTTTCCTCGGGAGACGCTTTAGGTGTTTACTGGGTGATCACACCTATGTCATTTACCTCTCCTACACTCAGCTATGATTTTGACTATGACGACCCTGCTGATGTTAACGGAACAGAGACGGACTATGCTGCGGCAACCTTTGATGGTTCAACATTCACGGTAGAGAATGGTGCAGGGGACTCCTTTGACGATACGAACGATACATTCACCATTGCTAATGACAATAATGGTTCCTCACTTCAGTTTCTTGCTGGAGACGATCCTGATGGCTTTCCTCCAGTTGAAACCTACTATTCAATTAGCAGCGTTTGTGGTGACTCAGATGGCTGTGATTGGACGCTGGCTTCATCCTGGTCAACAGTAAGCCATGTTGGAGCTGCAGCATCTACGGCTCCAGCGGCCAACAACCCTGTGATTATAGCATCAGGAGATAGTGTCTATGTTTTTGCTGCTGGTGCGGTCTCTGCCACTACACAAATTAACGGAGTACTTCATACCAGGGAAATTGACAATTCAGGCATAGGGACACTATCAGGAAGCGGCACTTTCTACATTGAGCGTGATGACGATACAAATGTGGATCAGGGAGGCGGAAATGAGCTCGTACTCCCAACCTTGACTGCCGGAGTTGGAACGGTTCATTATTATTACTCTAATGGTACAAGCAATTTTGACGTGCAGTTGCCAGCAAGTCCAACCACCTATCACAACCTTAGTTTCAGCTTTGTAAATGACACGGACAATCCTGACTGGGAGTTCGCCAATTCTGCTTACACTATCACCGGTGACTTGACTTTGAATGATGGTGACATTGTTGTGATAAATGGTTCCAGTATTACATCTGATGGGTCCGGTACCTTTACGATGGCTGGAACAGCAGACTTATTTGCTGCCGGGAGCGACAACTTCCCTTCGAACTTCAGTACATACTCGATAGACAATAGCGGAAGTAGGGTTGTTTACAATGGAAATTTTGAACAAACCATTACAACTACAGCCAATGGTGGAGGCACGATTGCCTACAATGACGTTGAGCTCGAAGGAGATAATCATATTTTCAGCGGAACATTTGATGTAAATGGAATCTTGTTGTTTGACGGAGGTGGAGGAGGGCTATCATTAGGCAGCGGAACTTTGAGCGTAGGTGGGACCTTGGATTTTGATGGTCAGGATCGAACAAGTGATTCAGGAGATCCAGTAATCAATGGTCAGACCGGTACGGTTGTTTTTGATGGGGGTGCGGCTCAAAGTGTAACAGGAATGGGCGGATATTCGACTTCTTCTGACTCCTTAGTATTTAATAATTTGACCATCCAGGGTGCGAGTACAGCTGTAACATTCCCTGCTATTTCAGGAGTATTCGTGGTAGAAGGAACGTTGACCTTTGCAAATGATGCAACACTTGAACTCAATAGTCAAGATCTAATTCTGGATGGGAACTATACGAACAATTCCTCGAATGTCACTCCATTTAACAACATAGATGAATTGATACTCAACCATCAAAGCGCTGATCAAACCTTAGGGGGCTCAAGCAATATAACGTTGAGTGAATTGACGCTACAAAAAGCCTCAGGGACAGATGTCAATATTACGACTCCAACTACCATCACTAGCACATTGCTGATGTCAAATGATGGAAACATCACTTTGAGTGCTGGCGCTTCTGATCATGACTTGACAATTGCTTCAGGGGCTACTCTTTCAGATGGAAACAGCAACAATTCCTGGAGTGCCAATCGTCAGATTGAATATGATGGAGTGCGAACAAGTAACAGCGCCCTGATTATGACTGGAACGGATGACACTCCAAACGACTATGATCTTTATTTCCCAGTTGGGACAAGTGGAGAGCATTCGCCTGCACAATTTGACGTGTCTGCCATAACTGACACAGGTGATGGAACGATAATCGTCAAGCCTGTAACCGGCAACTCTTCTTCAGTAACAATCGGTGGCGGAGGCATAAATAATTTTGATCAGACACTTGCGACTGATCGGTATTTTATAGTCACCACATCTTTGATTACCGATATGACCGGAACTTTCACCTTTACCTACGTTGATGGAGATATTAACGGGAGTGAAAGTGATTACATCACCAGGCTGTGGCCGGGCAGCGGAACCGCGTTCGAGGAACCTCAAACCAGTGGAGCAGTTGGAACTTCCTCAAATGCACCAGCCTCGAATCAATTTGGCGGTAGTGCCAGCACGTTTATTAATGATGCAACAACTGAGTGGATAACAGGGACCAACGCTTCCTTTACACCTCCATTGTTTAGTGATGGGAGCGGGGCATGGGATGCATCTTCTTCGTGGAATACTGCGAGTGATGGCACTGGTACAGCCGGAGTTCCTGGAGCAACCACTGACGTTACAATTGAAGGCTCGGACGTGATCACCATGCCGAATAATGCTTCTGTTGCCATTGATGCCAACACAGTAGAAATAAGTGGAAGTGCGACCCTTGATTTTCGTTTGCCCTACGATCAAGCGAATAGTACCCTTACAGACGTCAATGGAACAGGTACGATTATTCTTGATGAATCGCCAAGCTTACCGAATACGATTGATGCTTCTGACATATTAGGCGCTTCAGGTGGCACATTTAACTATGACTACTCATCTGATGCAACTGAACGGAGCTTGCCAAGTGGAATCAGTTCTTATAATAATCTAACCATTACGGACGATGATGCCACCGACGATGCGACGTTGCAGGTAAACACCACTGTTTTAGGTGACTTAACAGTAGACCAGGCAATCTTGAATACAAGTACATTCACCCTTGAAGTAAGGGGTTCAATTACATTAAGCAATGGGGGGTTGTTAGATCCGAGTTCTGGTACACTGAATCTTGCAGGATCCTCTGCCCAATCAGTGCCTTCGGTAGTTTCCACAATCAATAATTTGACGCTTAGCAATGTTGGATCCAAAACACTTGGAGCAATTTCGATCAATGATTTAACCATTTTCATTGGGACCGGATCTGTAGACGGAGGAACCAATACGATCACAATTGGAGGCAACTGGGCTGGTACAAGTGCCTTTACTCAAAGCGGTGTAGGCAACGTACTATTCAACGCTGCTTCTGGGGACCAGGATATTTCGGGGGCATCCAGTTTTCATAATATAGTCGTGAACAAAGCAGCTGATGATGTTACACTTAGCGGTAACCTTACCGTTTCTGGTGATATTACGCTAACAAGCGGAACTATCAATAGTGGGTCTCAGTCAATTACTCTCAATGGGACTGCAGCAGTTCAGGAAATTACTGGTAGTGCTAGTTCTATCACATTAAATGATTTGATCATCAACAAATCTGCATCAACGGATTTTGAATTGACAACCGCGATAAGCTCCATTGCAGGTGATTTAACATTAACATCAGGCGATTTTATCTCTGAAGCGACCACCGGTCCTACAACATTGACTGTAGGAAGGGACTTTACCCTCGAGTCAGGAGCAACATTTAACCAATCCGGGACGACAATTACGACCTTAAATCTTGGTGGTAACTATACTGACAATGGTGGAGGAATTACTCTTCCAGCCAACATTTTCTTTAATGGTGGTTCTTCTCAAATGATAAATACAGCCCTATCTGTGACGAATTTCACCAAATCAGGAGGCGGTGATTTAACGTTAAACAACGACTTAACCATTGCTGGAACTTTAACACTCACGAGCGGAGATATAATTTCAACGACTACAAACCTACTGACACTAACGGCCGCTGCCTCCAATCCGACAGGTTCCGATGGTAGCCATGTCCAAGGTGCGATGGCCCATACGTTAGCGAGTACTGCTCAGACAACCAAGACTTTTCCTCTTGGTGACGGAACTAGCTATCGACCCATTGAATTTGTGCTGAATCAGACCAATGCAACTTCAAGAACCTACACTGCGGAAATTATGTCAGGCGCTCCAACAAGTCGCACTGACCCTGCGGGGATTAACCATGTCTCTGGAATTAGATATTATGATGTAACACAGAGCCCCGCAGATGGATTAGACGACCCGTCTGGGGGTGTAGATAATACAGTTGCTATAACCTATGGGGCAGACGATCAGGTCCTAAATACTGCAAACCTCCGACTGGTCAAGGACGATGGTGGCGGAAATTGGGTCAATCTAATGGGCAATGTAGTGGGAACGGCATCAGCCGGAACCATAACTTCTACAGTAGAATTCACCTCCTTCAGCGACTTTGCCCTGGCCTCCAGTACGCTCGAGTCTTCGCTCCCTGTGGAATTAATGGATTTTCACGGTAAAGCGAAAAACAATAAGGTCCACCTGGGATGGACAACGGGAACAGAGCTTAACAATAATTACTTTGAAATTCTAAGGTCGTTAGATGGTGAAACATTCGTGGTAGTAGGTAGAGTGTCGGGAGTTGGTACTTCGAGTAACCCACATGATTACCAATTTGTGGATCATTTTCCTGCACCGGGAGCTAATTTTTATCGACTTAAACAAGTGGATTTCGATGGGACTGAAGAATCTCTTGCGGTGATCAAAGTGGATAATAACTTGGTGATGTCTGGTGTAGAGATGACCATTTATCCCAACCCGACAAGAGCAGATCAACTGTATGTGAGCATCTTTTCCGGAGATGACCATACTCCCATATTCATGGAGATTGTAGATCTGGGTGGTAAGGTTTTTCACAGAGAAGAAATTAATCCTTCATTTTCAATTCTTCGAAAAGTAAATGTAAAATCGAGAATGAAGCCGGGGGTCTATTTTATTAACCTGAAGCAGGGAGATAGTACTTCACAACAAAAGCTTATCATAAATTAGGTAGGCCTACCATTCGAACCCCTGCCAGTAGGTGTGAACGTTTTTGACAATTCAGCTCTTGCAAGGGTTGGGTTACTGTCTGATCGCCGCGTCTTATTATGTAAAAAGTGCAAGTAACTTTACAGAACACATCTAAAAATACCAGTTAACCTAAGCTTACCAAAAGAAAATGAAGAACCAAAACAAGATCTTTTCACTAGCACTTACTGTGCTGCTGCTGTCGCTCGCGAGTTGCAGTAGCGATGAAACTCCGACTGCTGAAAATTCTGCTCCCACTGTTGCAAATACTATAATGGACGTAAATCTGATGGTGGGTTTTGTGACCCATTCGGTAAGTATAGCTAATGTTTTCAACGATAGCGATAACGATCAGCTAGCGATAACAGCAAGCAGCAGCAACGAAAACGTTGTTACTGTTTCGATCAATACAGGGTCCATAGTTATTACTGAGATTGGAACTGGTAACGCGACTATCACCGTAACGGCTAATGATGGAAATGGCGGGTCTGTAAGTACCACATTTACGGTTGTTGTGAACGCGGCGTCCAATGGAATTCCAAGTGTTGCGAATCCGATAGCGGATCAAATGCTAACAGAAGGTTTTGGTAGCGTCCAAATTGATATCTCCAATGTCTTTACTGATCCTGACGGCGATGCACTGACATATTCTGCCACCAGTGCTGATGAAGGTATAGTAACCGTGAGCCTCAATGGCACCATTTTAACGATCACAGAAGTAGGGACCGGAACTGGCAAGATAACGGTCTTTGCTGATGACGGGAATGGTGGTTCAGTTGTGGAGACATTTGATGTGATTGTTTCCAATGCAACAGGAACTGCGACAATTACTTTTGGGAGCAATGGTGGAACTAGTATTGACATCAGCAGCTGGGCACCGTTGAGCTCAGTAGATGGGTATGTGATCGTTATTAGTGATGCAAGCGCTATTTCGGATCGAGCAGACGGGGATGAACCATTATTCAGCACTACATATATTGGAACCGGCGAGCAGGTGATCTACAAAGGATCTTCTATAGAAACTTTGGAGATTACACTGCTACAGGATCAAACGACTTACTACTTTAAAGTTTTTCCATACACAGGAAGTTTTGTTTACGACAATTCTCAAACAGAGCAAGAATCTATGACCACTAGTTGTTCTGTCACAAGCACAACCGAAAGTGAAGTTTGTTTTGAGATAGGGTCTGATACCAGGACGATATCATCAAATCAGTTTCCAAGCCATAGTGTTGGTACTTTCCCCAATGCAAGTCCAACTGCCATAAATGTTACCAGAGTCTTGGATCTTACACCAGCTTTGGCCGGAGGTATCACCTATGTATTCGATGAAACCGGTCCTCCGACACCAAGTAATGATAACTTCTGGCAATTTGGCATTGCAACAAATGGGGTTGAGTTTCACCCGATGGGGTTAAAGCCCTGGGAAAATCCCTCCACAGGTGAAGAAAATTGGGAATGGCAGGCCAAGGTGGTTTTCGAGGGTGAAACCGGACTTGATGCATTTGGAGCGCATGTGACCTCTGCTGGTAACTACCATTATCACGGTGATATTGGCGCCTTGGCGAGTGAAGAGGATGGAAGCAGGCACTCTTTGATTTATGGATTTGCTGGAGACGGGTTTCCAATCTATTACAAATACGGTTACACGAATCCCAATGATCCCACCTCGGCGATAAAGGAACTTCTATCGAGCCATCGATTGAAGTCTGGGTCACGGACAGGAACTGGAACCGCAGGAACAGACTATCCCGATGGTACTCATGATGGTACCTATATCCAAGATTATGAGTACGTGCAAGGACTGGGGGATCTCGATGAGTGTAATGGAAGGTCGGGAGTGACCCCAGAGTTTCCTGATGGTACTTACTATTACGTGATCACCGCGGACTTTCCGGTAACTCCTAACTGCTTCAAAGGAACTCCGGACGATGATTGGAAGATCGGGAAGTAATGCCCAACTCCCTCTCAAAAGTTGTTAACTGAATTTACGAGACAGCAGGCAATCAAACCTGCTGTCTCTGTTCTTAGCGTATTTTTTCCAAGTGAGATCGGCTTAAAACCTCTTTCCAGTGAAAGACTGAGTTCTTGATTGGTAAAGTCTCCTTCAGGACCGACTAGGATGCAAATCTTCTTTGCCTTGTCAATTTGTGATATAAGATAGGGGTGAGATTGATCTACATGCGCAATTAGTTTGTGATCATAGTCAGCCTGTTTGACAAAGAACACCAGATCAACCATTTCATTTATTTTCAGCTTAAATGGACTGCCAGATTGTTTCATTGCACTGATGGCTTTCTTCTCTAGTCGATCTAGCCTCAGGTTCTTTCTCTCGGAGCGTTGAGTCCTGATGAAAGTGAGCTCATCCAGGCCAATCTCTCCCAGTTTCTCTATCATCCACTCCATACGATCCGAGTTTTTTGTGGGGGCAATTACCAGATGTGTGTAAAAATCTTTCTCTGGTTCAATTTCAGACCTTACTATATCGAATGTGCAGGTTTTCTTTGAAACCTCGTTCAGAATTGCATGATACTTGCCACCGATTCCGTCAAATATGAGAATTTCATCACCGGATTTGTGCCTTAACACCTGGGAACAGTGTCTTGATTCTTCCTCCGATAGCGTTAGAACCCCTTCTCCAGCTCCTTTTTCATAAAAAATGGTCATCTATCACTAAAAATTATCCTAATAAGACACATTTTGCAAAAAATTCACAATGTATAGATAAAAAACAAACCTAAAAAATGATTTTTTGCATAAATAGCCTATTTTTGGGATCAAAATACACCTTGAATATAAAAACCATGGCTCATTTACGATTTAATGCTCTCAATTTAGTTCAAAACAGAAAGAAGGTGGATATTCAAGCCCCTTCGAAACGTATTTCCGATTACTTCGGAGAAATGGCATTTGGCCAGGAACAGATGAAATCTACACTTTCGCCTGAAGTATACAAGCGCGTGGCTGATGCCATTAAAAATAGGAAGAAAATAGATTTAGATACCGCCGATGCGATCGCAGCTGCAGTTAAAAACTGGGCCCTGGAAAGAGGTGTTACGCACTACACGCACTGGTTTCAACCACTGACGGGTGCAACAGCTGAAAAACATGATTCATTTTTTGATCCGCAGAAAGGATTAGAGAATTTCAGAGCAGAGGAGCTGGTACAGCAGGAACCTGACGCTTCCTCATTTCCCAACGGAGGTATCCGGAGCACTTTTGAAGCAAGGGGTTACACTGCTTGGGACCCCGGTTCTCCTATCTTTATCTATGGCAAAACTTTATGCATACCGACTATTTTTGTCGCTTTTACTGGGGAGGCTCTCGATTACAAGGCACCTCTGCTTAAGGCCCTGGACGCCGTGGATAGAGCTTCCGTGAAGGTATGTAAACTTTTTGACCGAAATATTAGCAAGGTAAATGCTTCGCTCGGCTGGGAGCAGGAGTACTTCTTGGTGGACAAAGCGCTTTACGCAGCTCGACCCGATCTTGTCATGGGAGGAAGAACGGTCTTTGGACATAATCCTGCAAGGGGCCAACAATTGGACGATCATTATTTTGGCTCTATTCCCACACGTATTTATGATTACATGAAAGACTATGAGATTGAAGCGCATAGATTGGGAATTCCATTAATGACTCGCCACAACGAGGTGGCACCAGGGCAATATGAAGCCGCTCCGATGTTTGGACCCGTTAATGAGTCAACAGATCAAAATCAGTTGCTCAAGGATGTAATGGACAAAGTGGCCAATAAGCACGGATTAAAAGTCTTGTTCCACGAAAAACCATTTGCAGGACTAAATGGAAGTGGAAAACACAACAACTGGTCGCTTGTCACGGACACAGGTGTCAACCTGTTTCAACCTAGTAGCAGCGCCAGAGATAATTTACTTTTCCTGACCTTTTTCGTCACAACCATTAAGGCTGTCTACGAGCATGCAGATCTACTTCGATCCAGCATTGCCTCGGCAGGCAATGATCATCGCTTGGGAGCAAATGAAGCACCGCCAGCCATCATTTCGGTTTTCATCGGCTCAACTCTATCAGGTGTTCTGGATCAACTTGAAAAATCTGGAGATGTTATGGTAGAGAAGGGGGACAATTTGTACATGAAACTAGGTATTGATCAGATTCCGGAAATTATTCTCGACAATACTGACAGAAATAGAACTTCACCGTTTGCTTTCACAGGTAATAAATTTGAGTTTAGGGCTGTCGGTTCAGACACCAATGTCTCATTTCCAATGACAGTTTTGAACCTAATTGTTGCAGAGCAGCTATCTGATTTTTACAGCAAGGTCACCAAACTCATAGATGGTGGGAAAGATCGTAGACTAGCCATAATCGACGTGTTACGTGATTATATCAAGACTTCGAAGAATATTCGGTTTGAAGGTGATGGGTATTCTGATGAATGGGTCAAAGAAGCTGAAAAAAGAGGCCTTTCAAATGTGAAGGACACACCAAGAGCCCTTGATTTTTCCGTTAGTGATCAAGCTGTGAAACTCTATGAAAAGCATAAGGTTCTCACCAAGATTGAGATAGATGCCAGGCATGAAATCAAATTAGAAAACTATATCATGAAGGTGCAGATCGAATCTAGAGTTATGGCCGATCTAGGTCTTAACCATATTATTCCGACTGCAACAAAGTATCAAACGAAGTTGATTGAGAATGCTAAGGGACTTGTGGACTTGGGCATTGATGCAAGTGAGATTAAAAAAACCATTGAGGACGTTTCAACTCATATCAACACGGTGAAGAAGCTCTCTCATGAAATGACTGAGGAAAGAAAGCGAATCAACAAAATCGAGGATACCAGAGAGAGAGCTATTGAGTATTGCGACAACATTCGAAATAAATACTTTGATGATCTCAGGTACGCGGTTGATAAGCTTGAGTTATTGGTCGACGATGAAGATTGGCCATTGGTAAAGTACCGGGAGTTGTTGTTTTTGAGATAATAGATCGCAACGTCACTTTAATTAGAAAAGTCATTCCAAATTGCTTTGGAATGACTTTTTTTAAACTTCTCCTCCTACTCGTATTTCAAATTCTGTGACGGATTACTGGTTGATGCCTTATACGCGTGATATCCTGTTGTGAGAACGACCATTACCACCACAACCATCAGGACTATGGCAAAAACAAAGACACCGATACTGATATGATATTCGAAATTATCCAGCCATCGATTCATCAAATTGTAGCTAATCCAGAAGGCTGGGAGAGCGCCGATCAGCACTAGGAAAACAAAGTCCTTTACCAGCAATCTTACTAGTCCATTTACACTGGCCCCAAGCACTTTTCTAATACTGATTTCTTTGGTACGCTGCTCTGCGGTGAATGATGCCAAGCCTAGAAGCCCAAGCCCTGAAATGATAATCATCATTAATGAGAAACCAAGAAATAGTTGACCTCTTAGCTGATCTTCTTCATACTGATCAATGAAATTCTGATCCAATAATGTGTATTCCAGTGGGATGTTTGGGAAAAGTTCTTCCCATGATGCCTTGATGTGAGCAATACCTTGTTCAAAGTCTCCCTCAATTTTAACAAGTGCCTGTGAGTTGTTGAGTGAAGGAATAAACAGCAGTGCCTCAATTGGATTGTACATGGATTGTTGGTGAAAGTTCTTAACCACGCCAATCACTTTGTGAAAAACCGTGCTATCCCGATCAAACTGGAACCGTTTGCCAATTGGCTCATCCCAGGCCATCCTCTCTGCCATTGCCTCATTGATCAGCACTGCAGTAGCGGTGTCGCTTGTAAATTCAGGTGATATATCTCTTCCTGCAACCACTTCGATATCCAGTGCACTAAAGAAGTCGTAGTCCACACCGTAGGAATCGATACCATACGATTCCATCACTCCCTCGTTGGTTTCCACATTCATCACATTTTTGCCATAACCAAACCCAGGAGCTGTAGTAGCTGTAGCCGCTTCCTTGATTGTAGGATCTTGTAAGAGTTTACTTTGTAGCACTGGCCATCTTTCACGTACATTTCGGTTAAGTGTAAAATTCACCACTTGTTCCTTGTCGAATCCAAGGTCAGCGTTTCTCACGAATTGCATCTGCTGATAAATGATTACTGTTCCAGCCAACATGAAGATCGAGATAGCGAATTGTAAACCTACCAAAACCCTCCTTAGCCAAACATTTCCGGTTCGCTTTGTGCCACCGCCCTTGATGGCATTGACCGGGCTAAATGCAGATAAGTAAAATGCTGGATAAGAACCTCCTAAAATACCAGTCACTATCAATATTGCAATGCATGTAAGCACTATTTCCATTGAAAGGAGATCTGCAAGACTTAGGTTCGTTCCTACCAAATTGTTGATTGCAGGAGCCGTGAAAAGAAGGATAAGGATACTTAGAACAAACGAGACCAGTGTTATGAGTACTGACTCAACGATAAATTGACGTACCAATGAGTTACGCTGCGCCCCCATTACTTTCCTGAGCCCAACTTCAAGAGATCTCCGCATGGATCTTGCTGTAGCTAAATTCATGTAATTGATGCACGCGATAAGAATTAGAAAAACAGCGACGGCAAGGAATATGTAGATATAGTCGATGTTACCGGTTGCAGTCGGCTCATTTTCAAAGGTCGACATCAGGTGGATGTCCTGGATGTTAATCAGCTCGTATTTGATCTTGATGTCGAATTGATCGAAAATGGTTGCCACGTACTTTTCCATAATGTCCGTATTCAGTTTATCAACCACCGTTTCAGGGTTCGCATTCGGAATTAAGACCACGTAGGTGTATAGATTGAAGCCTCCCCAACTCTGAGAGTTGTGAAATCTTTCGTTAGTAGAAAAGGAGACCATGGCATCTGCAACTATGTGCGAGTTGTCAGGCATGTCTTCATACACTCCAGTCACTTTGTAACTAAACCTATCTGTTTCAAGAAGTTGATCCATCGGATTTTCACCTTTGAATATCCTGTCAGCCAATGTTTTACTAAGGACAATTGAGTTGGGTGCGTTCAATGCGGTTTCACCATCCCCTTGCAAAAAATTGAAAGAGAACACATCAGAGACGGTAGAATCGACAAGGTAGAGGTTTTCAGCAAAGTAGTTGACGTCATTTAGACGCATTCGGGTATTACCTCCACCTGCAAATCGAGTGTATTGTTCTATTTCTGAAAACTCCTCTTTTACAGTCTTCCCAAGCGGTGTCTGGGTGACGGCCCATCTGAATGAGTTATCAGGCTCGGTGATGTCTGAGGATATCCTGTAAACATTTTTTCCATTTTCATGATACTTGTCGTAACTAAGTTCATGGTTGAGATAGAGGGTGATGAGCAATGCGGATACAATGCCTATCGTGAGCCCGAAAATGTTCAGAAATGCGTAAGCCGGTTGGCGTTTTAGGTGGCGAATAGCCACCAGGAAATAATTTTTAAGCATAAATTACCTTGAGTTTGACCGTCCGTAAGTTAATACACATCCCCACGATGTGAGTACCGTTGATCACAATTAAGGTTTTTTAACAAAACGCTTAAATTCAATATTTTCAATGCTTAATTGGACGGCTACATAAATGACAAACGGTTGGATAACCTTTGTTTAAAAGAACTATTTTTGGGGTATAATTTTTAAAAATGGACTACAATACGCAGAGAGGGCAACTCAAGCTCCGGGAATACGGGAGAAACGTTCAGAATCTTGTTGAACATCTTAAGACGATCAAAGACAAGGATGAGAGAAACAAAAAGGCAGCTACGCTTGTCGAGCTGATGAAATCCATTAATCCGGATTTAAACAAGGACTCAAGTGATTACGATCAAAAAGTTTGGGATGATCTTTACATTATTTCCAATTTTGAATTGGATTTCGAAGGTCCTTTTGAAAAGCCTAAACCGGAGATCTTGGATAGGAAACCGGATAGACTTGGGTATGGTGCCAATCAGATCAAATTCAAACACTATGGCCGGGGTGTTGAGATGTTGATTGACCAGGCAGTTGCAATGGAAGATCCTAAGGAAAAAGAAGGTGCAGTGGTTGCCATAGGGCGACTGATGAAATCATTTTACCAAACCTGGAACAAAGACGCAATCGAGGATGAGCAAGTGTTGAAGAATATCAAGCAGCTATCGAAAAATGAGCTTGATATTAACATCGAGACCGTTAAAGAACTAGGACTTTTTGATTCTGATAAAAAACCAACCAACAGAAACTTCCGAAGCAACAACAAGAGTGGTGGTCGCCGCAATCAAGGTGGAAAAGGTCGCCGCAATCAAGGTGGGAAAAACGGTGGACAAAACCGTAGACGACACAACAATTAAAGCATTATCTAAATGTAAGATGGTTGATTAGTTAATTGGACAGATATCATATATTTAACCAATAACTAACCAACTAATCATTCCGAAATGGCATCTTTCAACGTTGAGGGCGGAAACCAGCTAAACGGCGAGATTATTCCCCAGGGTGCAAAAAATGAAGCACTCCAGGTCATTTCAGCGACCCTTCTTACTGATCAGGAGGTGGTCATCAACAAGATTCCTCAGATAAGAGATGTCCTCAAATTGATCGACCTACTAGGTGACCTTGGTGTTCAAACAGAGAATCTTGGCAACGAGGCCTACTCATTCAAGGCCGAAAATGTTGATTTAGGCTTTTTAGAGACCGAAGATTTTAAGAAAAAAGCAAGTCAGTTAAGGGGCTCAATTATGATTCTGGGCCCACTTCTTGGCCGTTTTGGTACTGCCAAGATGCCTAGCCCTGGTGGTGATAAGATTGGGAGAAGAAGGGTTGATACCCATTTTGTAGGTTTTCAAAAGCTCGGTGCAAAGTTTAACTACGACACCTCCAATTCCTTCTACTCGGTTGATGGTTCCAGCTTAAAAGGCGCCTACATGCATCTTGACGAGGCTTCTGTGACAGGAACGGCCAACATTATTATGGCGGCAGTTTTTGCAGCTGGAGAGACAACTATCTACAATGCTGCATGCGAACCATATGTCCAACAATTGTGCAAAATGTTGAGTAGGATGGGCGCTAAGATCGATGGGATTGGTTCGAACCTTCTAAGGATTCAAGGTGTTGATTCACTTTCTGGTACCGAGCACACGATGCTGCCTGATATGATCGAGGTGGGAAGTTTTATTGGATTGGCAGCGATGACTCAGTCTGATCTCACCATAAAAGATGCTCAAATAAGCGAACTGGGAATCATTCCTGATACATTTAAGAGATTAGGTATAGAAATGGAGTTTAAGGACGATGACATTCATATCCCAGCTCAGTCTCATTACGAAATTGACACGTTTATTGACGGCTCTATTTTAACAATTGCAGATGCGATCTGGCCCGGTTTAACACCTGATCTTCTTAGCGTGATCCTGGTGACAGCGACGCAAGCCAAGGGAACAGTGCTTGTTCATCAGAAGATGTTCGAGAGCAGGTTATTTTTTGTAGACAAGTTGATCGATATGGGAGCACAAATCATCTTGTGTGATCCGCACCGTGCAACTGTGATTGGGATGAATCGACAACATTCGCTGCGAGGGATTACCATGACATCTCCAGATATCCGTGCTGGTGTTTCACTTTTAATTGCGGCCCTATCCGCAGATGGAGTAAGCACGATTCACAACATTGAACAGATAGATAGGGGGTACCAATTCATTGATCAACGGTTAAATGCTTTGGGCGCTAAAATTGAACGAGTTGAAGCGTAGGATTCTAATTTCTAAAGTACAGCCTAATCCTCTTGATATCATCTACCCTAATTACTTCAAAGCGATCTAATTCTGTTAAATCGTAGAAGTTCTCCTCTAACCTCAGCATTTGCTCTCCTATGAATTCATATTCACCGACGAAGTACAAGGTCTGTGAGCAAAAACTTCCCTGTTGACATTCCTGGATGATATCAACGGCATGGTCGTCCATAATTCGCTGCAGGACGACAGTTATGGGATCGGGTAAGTTGGAATCGTCATTGCCGCAGGAAGGCAACATTAGCAGGGTTGAAATCCAAACAAAGACGTGAAATTTTGATTTAAGGGTTCGCATAGCTAAATCTTTAGATCAAGTAATAAATTGCTAATCCTCTTCAAATTCAAAGTTGAACGTTTCAAAGCATTATGTAGAGAATTTCGGACCAAATGTTCCTAAAGTTTACAAATTGTCTACTTCAAAAAGGGGTATTATGTTTCGAAAAGCTAAGTGCAATTTTATTTTCCGGTTCCACCCAAAACCTTGAAGTATAGTCCAATCCGTTCAACGATATAAAGGACAATGATGAACTCAACGGTCAACTCTTCTCTTTTCGTATGCAAGCTAACAGGGCCTGAGCTTCAAAAAAGAAAGGCGGCACTTCGGAAAGAGGTTTTTTCGAAAGTGAGGAAGTTTGAAGAAGTGGAGGATGGATTCCATTTCTGTTTCGCAGATCGGGAAGGCATTCTTGAGAGACTGGCAGATTATATTCTGGCTGAGAGAAAATGCTGCCCCTTTTTTCAATTTGAACTTACGATCAAACCAGATAAAGGGGGAGTAGAGTTGAAGTTGTGTGGACCCAAAGGTGCGAAAAGTATGATAAGGGAGTTGATGGACGACCGGTGATATCGCGCATTTTAATATTCATTTCCAAACGTTTCTTTCCGTCGATTACTACAATTTGACAACCTTATTCTTTCTGTACAGCAAGAAAGCAAATAGCCAAACGAAAGCGGTAAAAACCAGCGCAAACAGAAAGCTGCCGAGATAATTGCCGAAAAGAGGTTGAAATAGGTTTTTATATGTCAATGAGTACAAGTTTCTATTGTCAAATTTGAACACATAAAGGAAGACTTTTACCAGTACAATTGAGAAAACAAAACTTATAAGTGGATTTAGTCCGAACACACTAAAAGGGTATGTCCATCTTCTAAACTTAAGAATGTCAATTATCCAAATGAGGGCTGCCAGGAGAAGGCCGACAATTCCTGAGGTATAGAAAACGTAGGAGCCTGTCCAAAGCGGTTTGTTAATTGGATAGTACGGATTCCAGAAGATTCCAATGATCAACAGGATCATGGAAATTATTCCAATCTTCCAGATTATTTGGGATTCTGCTTTTTTTCCTACGAGAAACATCCGAGAGATCAGGAATCCCAGCATGATATGAGCGGCACTGCTCAGCGTTCCAAGTAAACCTTCCGGGTCAAACCTGATACCAAACCCTCTATAGATATGGTTTTCTTCAAAGAAGAAGAGGTCGATCTTACCGCTTATGTTTCCATCTAGCGAGAATGGATCAGAACCTCCGAAGAGGGTTAATATCCACCAATGTGTAATCATCAAAACAATAGCAGTAAGAAGAATAGCTCCATTTTTCCGAAGTAAAGCCATAGCTATTCCTGCCACAAAGTAGGCCATTGCAATACGTTGGAGCACCCCAAATATTCGGAGGTTCGAGATGTGTTTGTAGTAGAAAGGAAACCAATTGAGCAATAGACCAACCAGAAAGATGAGTGCAGCTCTTTTCGTAATTTTTAAAAGCAGTTCCTTCGAAAAAGATGAATTTTCGAGTGTGCTCTTCATTGAAAATGCCATGGACAGTCCGATCACAAAAAGGAAACTGGGAAAGACGAGGTCCGTGGGAGTGCATCCATGCCATTCCGCGTGTTTCAGTGGAGACCATACGTACAGCCAGGACCCTGGGGTGTTGACAATGATCATCAAACAGATGGTCATTCCCCGTAGTACATCTATGGAAAGCATTCGTTCTTTCATAGAGCTTTGAATTGGATCATACGAATGTACATCATTGAATTTTATGATTATTCAGATCAACCTTGGGTGTGAAGAGGACAATAGACTGCTTTTGACCGCTGAAGTAAAAGAGCTTTGACCTTACTTGACCATTCCCTAATTTGATTTCAACAAAAGGTCAAAATCATGCTCAAAAACTACATTTTAAGTGCTTTTCGCAGCACTGTTAAAAGGAAACTTCATTCGTCGCTCAACATTTTCGGACTTGCCACAGGAATGGCTGGTGCGCTGCTCATTCTTCAATACGTAATATTTGAGACTAGTTACAATGATTTTCACGAGAACCGAGACAATATCTATCGGATTAGTTACTCCAAGGAGAAGGGGGGTGTGGAGTCATTCAATACAGTGTTGGCTTATTCGGGTGTTGGCCCACTCATGGTTGAGCAATTTCCTGAGGTAATAAATTTTGTCCGGATGAGGCCAGCAAGCACCATTACCTCAAGGGCCCTAATCAGATACCAAGATCATTTTTTCGAAGAGGGAGATGTATATTTTGCTGACCCGTCCTTTTTTGAGATCTTCTCATTTGAACTGCTTGAAGGCGATCGGAATACAGTACTAAAGGATCAGTTTACTGCCGTAATTACAGAGAGCATGGCCAAGAAGTACTTTGGAAGTGTCAATCCTATTGGCAAGTCAATACGCAAGGGGCGCCATGAAAATTATATGATCGCCGGCATTATGAAGGACACACCGGAGAATTCGCATATGAAAATCAATCTTCTCCTCTCGCATTCCACGCTTTCTGCAATTCTTCCCCAGTACTGGTCGGAAGATAACCTCTCCGTTTTTCATGGACATCTGTTCATACAAACAACGCCCGGGACTGACAAAGATATTTTGAGCGAGAAGTTTCCCAGTTTCGTCATGGATTTCGTTGGTGGCAAACGACTTGCCGAGCAAGATATCGTATTGAAATTCGGAATTATGTCTATCAAAGACATCCACCTTGAATCCCATATTCAGCACGAAGCGGAAATCAACGGTGATAGACAGATTGTTGATTATATGTCCATCGTTGGATTTTTAATCCTACTAATCGCTCTGGTTAACTACGTCAATCTCTCTACTGCCAGAGCGATGGAACGAGCAAAGGAGATTGGTATAAGAAAGGTCATTGGAGCAAATAAGTCTCGATTGATAACACAATATATGATTGAAGCTTTTGTGGTCAATTTCTTTGCTATCATCTTCAGTATTGCTATTGTTTTTCTAGTTCAACCCTTTCTTGGTGAGCTGGGCGCTTCAAAACTTCAGAATATCGAAGTATTGAAGCAATGGTGGTTTTGGCAAGCAGTCACAGTTATCTGGATATCATCCTCGCTTCTTAGTGGGTTTTATCCGTCATTGATTCTTTCATCTTATCACCCGGTCTCCGTTTTGAAGGGGAAACTTACTACTAACAAAAAAGGAGTTTTCCTTAGAAAAGGACTAGTGGTGTTCCAATTTGCAAGTTCGGTTGGCTTGATCATCGGGACCATCATTATTTACACGCAGATTAACTACATGCGTGATCAAAGACTTGGAATGAATATCGATGACAAACTGGTATTGAAGGGACCGATGGTCATAGACTCTACCTATAACTCGAAATTTACCGCCTTGAAAAATTCATTGTTGCAACTACCAACAATTAACGGAGTTACAGCTACACAGAGTATTCCAGGCAAGGAATTCAATTCAGCTTCATGGTTCGCAAGGTTTGATAACCCGGACAATGATCGGAAGTTTTGCTTTAGCAATTCATTTGATAATGATTTTGCGACAAACTATGAGATGGAATTCGTAGCGGGTCGGAATTTTACAGATACTGATCAGTATGCGATTTTACTAAATGAAGCTGCTGCAGAACTATTTGAATTTGCAAGTCCGGAGGCCGCGATCGGTAAGTCTATCGCAGCTGGAGATCCAACTGAGCCCGAAACAATAAGATGGAAGATCTCTGGGGTTGTAAAGAATTTCAATCAACAATCACTCAAGAATGATTTCAGTCCGGTGATCATGTTTAGAAATCAAAATGCTTCGAACTTTTATTCGATCCAACTTAACGCAAACGGATTGGAGTTGGACAGGCTTTCTAGCACGATTGATCAGATCCGCGATAGGTGGTTTGACTTTTTTCCCGGAAGTCCTTTCAACTATCATTTTCTTCGAGAAAGTTTTGATGCGCAGTACAAAACGGAGCTGGAGTTTGGAAGGCTACTGTCCTTTTTCTCAGGATTAACCATCCTGGTAGCGATTTTAGGCTTAATCGGCCTCTCATCTTACACCATCCAACAACGGACGAAGGAGTTAGGCATCCGCAAAGTACTCGGCTCAAGTATTCAGGGGATTGTCATACTCCTAAGCAGGGACATTTTTGGATTGATTTTGATTGCAAACTTGATTGCATGGCCTGTTTGTTGGTATGTTTTTTCGGATTGGCTGGCGGGGTTTGCTTTCAGGACGGAAATGACGGTTTGGCCATTTTTATTTTCCTTCGTGATAATTGCTGTGGTCGCTGCATCTGCGGTAGCATACCAAGTTGTGAGAGCCTCAACTGCTAATCCGGTTAAGGCATTAAAATATGAATAGTAAACATCTCGATCTCGCTTGACTTTAGCCGGATTTTTTTTGCAGAGCAAAATAGAGGTAGAAGCCAATCGAACCAAAGATTGAAGTAAGGAAGACGACTAGGAAAAATGTCCCGAGACCCGCTCCTTTACTAAGGGCTGTCTGAATGGTGCTATATCCAATATAGAAAAAACCTCCAGTCATTAGCATGTTCATTGTTCGTATGAGTTTTGTTACCAAACGATATTGACGTTCCGCATTTTCTTCGGTTATTACTGTTGGATAATTGAAGACGTGAGGGAATTTGTTGGTAATCAACATTCCGAAATACATAAAAAAGCCTATTACTGGCAGGACCCAAATGGTGTCTTTTTTGCTGAATCCATCTGGCTCACCTAAGGCGTTGAAGTGGGTAGGAATAATCTCAGGAAGTTTGCTGAAATAGTATATTGGAAATCCGATGAGAAGAAGAAGAAAAGTTGCCGCCATCAATTCCATGAGCCAGTCCGAAAAATCCAGAGCGATTTTTATTTTCGGTTTATTCATCTTGATTTAATTACGACTTTAAACGTAAGAAGATCAATGGTTCATCAAGTTGCGCAAAGGGCAACATTTGGTCTACAGCGATTCTAATTTGAAGCCATGGCTTTGATGGTTGGAGCAATCTAGATGGAAAATTGACCAATGATTCTTTGAAGGCGTTCCGCACTTGCAGCCAGATGACTGGCTGAAGCAGTCACGCTTGCGGCTGATGCTGAATTGAGTTTGGAAATATTGGCAAGCTGTTGTATGGAAACATTTGCCTGATTGATTCCTAAAAGGTTTTCCTCGTTAGCTTGAACGATTTCGCTGACAAAACTTGCGCTTCGCGATACTTCGGTAGAAATAACCTTCAACCGTTCAGCAGCTATCTCAGAAATTCCTTTTCCTGATTGCGATATCTCCGTTATTTCGGAAGACGCAGTGTGTGTCTTTTCGGCGAGGCCTCTGATCTCAGATGCGACCACCGAAAATCCCATACCAAATTTGCCCGCTCTTGCAGCTTCTACTGCTGCATTTAGCGCTAGCAAGCTGGTTTGGCCTGCGATTCCTTCTATGAGTGTGATTTTCTCATTTACTTCTGAAATCGAGGTTATCAATTCCGAAAGTACCTCATTGCTCTCACTCATCACTCTGGTGGCGTTTGAAGAAATTTCTCCAGTGATCTTTACTTTACTACTATTTGCCTGAATTGCCGAGTAAACTTGTTCCATCGAAGCAGATAGCATTGCGGCCTCGGCTTCTTGTTCCTTGGCACCTTCGGAAATTCGCTGAGCATTAAGGTTAAATTGTCGGCCTGACTTTGAGAGTACTTCAGAACTTTCATGAATTTCTTTAAAGATCGACAACAGTTTTTTTTGCAGAGCCTCAACAGATTTGGCAATTTCCCCAAATTCATCGTTTCTTCTTAGGTATACTTTATCTGTCTTCCATTTTAGGTTTAGGTTAGAAAGATTTTGCAGGTAGCTGCTCAAACCTTTTAATACCTGAATTTCCTTCTTCATGGTTTTGACCAACATGAATGTCACAGCTGCCCCAATCGGCATAAGGTATGCCATATGCAAAATTCCAAAGAGGGTTGCTAACGTGGATGCTACTGCGGCATAATATGCTAGACTAAGTGCCACAATCCCCATTTTCACCATAAAGGAGTTTTTGTATATCATCCTCAGTGCAAAGGCTGTCAGCCCTCCGGCAACTGTGGCTAGTGCTACAAAAAAGTAGAATTCACTCATCTCTGACTAATTGACAACCAAAAAGTGGAGCATTTATTAAGTGCATTAACAAACGCTCCATTTGAGAAGTCCTGGTTTAGTTAAAGAGAAAATTGTAGGCCGATATTTAAGGCAATACTGCTATATGGAATTGCATAGGTCCTCACATCCAGGGGAGAGCTATTCGGTCCGGTAGTCTCCACGATGTTGAAAGTAACCTCCTGTGTTCCTGTAGGATCTGTTGAAGTGACTTGCAGTTCTCTTGGCTTATGCATCAGGCTGGTAAGCTCAAATTCTGCGTACAATGCAAGCTTTTCACTGAGATCCTTGCGGCCTCCCACGGCACCGGAAAATCCAAGAGCGCCACCCCCAACGAACTCTCGTAAAGAGGTCACTGAGGCCGCTGGAACTTCGGTTTCAATTTTGGTAGTGAAACCAAACCCGAAGGTTAAGCCCGATCTAATATATAGTGCTTTCGGTGCTGAATTGCTGGTACTCAAAGTAATGGTTGGCGTAACATTCAGCATTTTTCCGGAAACAGTGTTAACGGCTATGGTGCCAGGTCCTGAGTAGACTTCAAAGTCTCCCTTGGTTAGGCCCGTGAGGTATCCAATGTTTAGTCCCACCGCAACATTTTCGTTGAGCCAGTTCCCATATCGAAAATGAACTGCAGGACCAATGTTTAGAGATGCCACAAGAGCGGTTGTGTCTGGAACCGTTGCCCCATTGGCAAGCTTTATCTCTTCAAAGCCTGGAAGAGCTGCACCAGCAGTTGGAACATTGAATCCAATATCAAATCCAATGAAAGATTGGGCTGTTGACATGGAGAAGGAAATAAGTGCAATAAGACAAATAATTAACTTGTTTTTCATAGTTATTCTGGTTGAAATTGTTTTGCTCGCAAACGTATGTTCACCGAAAGGGCGGGTTCCCTACGCACCGGTCTACATACGATATACAAACTGATTCTATGAAAGGACTTTTTCGACTAATGGCTGATTTTGAATAACGAGCAATTTTGAAGATCTTGGACTGATGGATTCAATGAATTCCAAATGCCTGAATCGCATGTATTCTGAACCCTGATCATAAAGTCACGTTTGCAAACCATGCGCCTCTTTGTAGCTGCTTTTTGCCTGTTGGCCATTGCTTCCGCCTTGATTATAATCCCGGTCAAGCCGGTCGATAAGATCAATGGTGTTAGTCTTGTGTCTCCTCCTCGAGTTGTTCCGGCAGAGAAAATAAGCGAAGTAAAAAGAATCAATGCAGAGTGGGTAGCCGTGATTCCCTATGGCTTTTCACGTCCAGGTCAAGGAAGGGTCACTTATGACCATGATCGACAGTGGTGGGGAGAACGAACAGAAGGAACGTGTGAGCTAATTACTTTTTCCAAGGAAAATGGATTGAAAGTAATGCTTAAGCCACATGTCTGGGTGTTGGGGGAGGGGTGGACCGGAGACTATACACTTCCCAATGAAGAGCAATGGAAAACCTGGGAACGTGACTTTTCCAGCTACATACTAAATCATGCTCGTGTAGCGGACTCGCTTGGAGTTGAGATGCTATGCATTGGAACCGAATATAGAACTCCTGCGAAGGAGCGCCCAGAGTTTTGGATTGACCTGATTAGAAAGATTAAAAAAATATATTCCGGTAAGATCACCTATGCATCAAATTGGGACAACTACATGAATATCACTTGGTGGGATCATGTGGATTACATTGGCATTGATTCTTATTTCCCCTTAGCCGAGGGTGATCGTCCTTCTTTGGCCGAAATAAAGCAGGGATGGATTCCATTGAAATCCGAATTGGAATTATTCTCTAAGAAATGGGACAAGCCCATTCTCTTCACTGAGTATGGCTTTCAGAGTGTGAAAGGAGGTGCGGGAAAACATTGGGAAGTAGACAAGGCCATCGAAAATGCGGATATGGAGGTGCAAAGCAGAGCATATGAGGCCACGTTCGAGTCTTTATGGAATGAGCCATGGTTTGCGGGAGGCTTTTTATGGAAATGGCATTTGACCACCCGTGGAGCAGAAAGAAACCAGACTCGCTTTACTCCTCAGGGAAAACCAGCAGAAACTGTTATTGCAAAATGGTATGGAAAAAGCAATTAACTTGCGAAAACAACTAATCTACATATGAGTGACGAAAAAGGGAAAGTAGAAGAGATTCTCACGGAACTTGGAAAAAAAATGGATCAACTGATTGCTGAGACCAAAAAGGCAGGAAGTAATGTTTCGGAGGAAGCAGAGAAAAAAATCCAGGAATTAAGGGATAAAAAAGAGAAACTGGAAGAAGATTTTAAAGAATACTCAGCTAACAGTGGCGAAAAGTGGGATCACGCCAAAATCCATTTGAATGAGGCTGCTGTCGAAATCCGGAGGGCTTTTGAGGCCATGTTCAAGAAGAACTAGCTCTTCTGGTAACTACTCGCTCCTCAAGCTATTCACGGGGTTCAATATTGCAATTTTTATTGAGTAGTAGCTGATCGTCAGCCATGCAAGGACCACTGTGAGGAGGCCAGCGCCTATCAATGTGATCGGATCGATGCTGGTATGGTAAGCAAAACTACTCAGCCATTCTCCAATTCCCAGGTAGACCAATGGAAGAGAGATGAGAAAGGAGATTAAAATGAGTTTAGTAAAGTTGATAGAGAGAATCATCACTATGTTCGTTATGCTCGCTCCAAGAACCTTTCGCACACCAATCTCTTTTGTACGCTGCTGTGTGACGTAAGCTGCCAAGCCAAATAATCCGACGCAAGCCATGATGATAGTAACGGCTGTGAACAGAGTAAATATTTTTCCGGTTTGCTGATCAGATGCATACAGATTGCTCAACCGATCTTCCAGGAACCCAAAGGATATAGGTCGCTCGATGTCAAAGGCCTTCCATTGATCTTCAATGCCTTTCAGCAGTGCCATCGTGTTAGCGGTGTTGACACGAATTCCAATCCGTGGGAGAATGGCTCTTTGCGAGGTGTTGAACAAGAGCATCGGTGGAATTTCCGTATGCAATGACTGATGATGGTAATCCTTAACAACGCCAACTATTGTAAATTCAGTGCTCTGATTCGGCGCTGGATTGGGATTGAGTACCTTCTTGCCTATGGGATCATCGTATCCGAGTAAAAAGGCGGTTGTTTCATTTACGATAACATTTAAAGAATCATTGAAGTCAGGCGAAAAAGCCCTTCCAGCAACAATCTCCATTTCTAGTGTTTGAATGTACTCGTCATCTATAGCCACAGAAAAAGTCCGGACTTGCGGAATGTCAGGGATTTCAGAATTGGCTATGAAATTGCCAATAAAATTTCCCGGAAGAGCGAATGCATAACTTACTTTTTCCACGCCTTCCAGGTTCAGTAGCTCATTCTTAAAAGCCTGTTGCTGTAAGCCCAATTCCTGTGCTTGATCAATGGCAATGACGTTTTCCTTGTTAAACCCTAATTTTTTGTTTTCCATAAATCTCATCTGCTTGTTTAGCATGAGCATGCCTGAGATCATGCTGATTGAAATGAAGAACTGGAACACAATCAGTGAATTTCTCAACCATACTCCTTTAGAGCTTGTATTGTATTTTCCTTTGAGTACAATGGCTGAGTTGATCGAAGAGATAACGACCGCCGGATACAAACCAGCAAGTGAACCAATCAGAAGTATCCCAACGAAGAGCCCAAGGACAATCACCGGATCTGCTAGTACCCATAGGCTTAGTTCCTTACTTACAAGGAGATTGAATTTCGGAAGTACCAGAGCGGTCAAACCAAGTGAAAGGAGAAAGGCCACCAATGAAATCAGATTAGACTCTGTCAAAAATTGTCGGATTAGTAAAGCTCGCCTACTGCCAAGCACCTTTCGGACACCTACTTCCTTCGCACGCTCCGCTGATCTTGCCGTTGCGAGATTGATGAAGTTGATGCAGGAAATGATCAGTATGAATGCTACTACCGCGATTAGAAGGTAAACGTAGGTTATATCACTGTTGGGCCTTATCTCCACCGAAAGATTGGATTTCAAATGAATGTCCTCGACTGGTTGTAGAAAGTACTTAAAGTCATTGCCAGATTCGGGATAGTCTTCAGCGCTGATATTGAGCAGGCTGAGTATGCTGGCCATTCCATAATTTTCAACCATTTCGGGTAGCTTGGCCTGAAAACTTTCCTGACTTACTCCACCTTTCAATTTGATGTAAGTAAACAGCCAAGGGTTAATCCAGCTGTTGGTCTCGGCGGCTCGATTTAAGAAAGAAAGAGATTCGATAGATCCGAGAATCTCAAACGCCATGTGGGAATTTGCAGGAACATCTTCAATTACTCCGGACACGATGTAGGTCGAGGTATCAATTTGATAGGTCTTATTCAACGCCGGATCATCCCCGAAAAATCGCTTAGCGGTGGATTCAGTAATAACTACTTTGTTGAATGCATCCAATGCAGAAGAAGGATTACCCTCCAAGAATTCAAAGGAGAAAACCTTGAAAAAGTTATTGTCAGCAAAAAGGTATTGATCTTCAATAAAAGTTTTATCGCCTATATCAACCACTATTTCATTTTGAAAAAAGAGCCGATGTAGCCTTCCCGCCTCTTCAACTTCAGGATAATTCTCTAAAATGGTAGGGGCCATGTTTACAGGTGAGGAGCCGAAGAAGCGTGTATTTGTTGGATAGATACGTTCAAGCGCAACGCGGTAGATGCGATCGCTGTCTTTGAAAAATTTGTCGTATGAGGTTTCATCATAGACATAGAGTGATATAAGAAGACAGCATGCAATCCCAACTGTCAGCCCTGAAATATTGATAATACTGTAGGCCTTATTTTTTAGTAGACTTCTGTATGCTGATTTTATATAATTTCTAAGCATGCTGGGTGTTTTTTCTTTTCTTTTTAAAATGTGTGGTCTTGCTAGTAGCAGGACCTGTTTGTAATAAGTAACAACTGCCCGCCATCTTCCTTTTGCTTCTACGTTGTCCTTGAATTCTTCTTCCAAATCGCCCAAGAGTTCGTCCACCCATTCGTCTTTGCAGAACCAGTTGAGTAGTTTTTGGGGTTGCTTTGGAGGTTGGTCAATTTCCATATCTAAGTAGATTGCATCCTTGCCCACATGGCCTGTCGTACTGCGTGGATATCCTCGACAGTCTTTTCGCCATGTTGAGTCAGTGAAAACAGCCGCTTACTTCGTCCACCTCTTTTCTCACTTCTCCCGCCAAGTTCTGATTTTAGCAAACCATCTTTTTCTAACCGGTAGAGGACCGTGTGCACGGAGGCAAGCGATAGAGACTTACCCACCTGTGACCGGATCTCGAGTCTAATACTGTATGCATACGCCTCAGGATGCAAGACACCGACGGAAAGTAGAACCAGCTCCTCCAGTTCACTGATGAATGATCTGTTCATTTGTTTTGTAATTAAAAAACAAATGTAAGAACGAATTTCTTTATTGAGGGTTTATAAATTTTTAGAAGGATTCAAAGTGCCAGAAAGATCATTTTAAATGTTCTACCATTAAGCTTTGTGGAGAGACCTCCACAGACCTGGACAGTGCGCTTTTATTTCTGTTGATAGCATGCTTTAATTTTGACAGCTTATGATTTCAAATGTCAAGCGAGGTAATCTCCTCTTCTCGATCATCTTCTGGACACTGGCACTTGTCTTCTATGTCGTGATCAGGTTAGCAGGAGATGTATTAGACGGCCAGGAAATTCTTACTGTCGAGTTGATATTACAAGTCGCTGTTACAGGAATGATTGTAGGAGCTATTCTCGGCTCTCTTGGCCAACCAAGTATTTCTTCATCGAAAACCAAGAGGTCGTTCTTGGTGACGATTATTGTAAATAGCCTCGCTTACCTTGTATTCTTTTCTATCATAATTTTCATAAGCAGTCTATACGGGAATTCGCTGGAGTTTGCAAAGGAGTTTTTTCTTTCAACCGAGAGCTTAATGGCATTGTTGTTTATGGCAGTCAGTAGTGTATTCTTTCATTTCATCTTCCAAATGAATCGCATGTTTGGACCAGGTGTGTTAATAGAGTACTCGATCGGAAAGTACTTTAACCCTGTTGAAGAGGAAAGAATATTTATGTTCCTTGATTTAAAATCTTCTACCAGCATCGCAGAAAAATTGGGTCACCAATTGTACAGTCGTTTAATACAAGATTGCTTTACTGCAGTGGCCAGACCTACGGCTAAATTCAACGGGAGGATTTATCAGTATGTAGGAGACGAGGTAGTGATTACATGGAAACTTTCAACAAGCTTGAACAATTGGAACTGTGTCCAGTTCTTTTTCGCATTTCAAGAACTATTGCAGGAAAGAAAAAAACATTTTAATGAGCAATATGGTCTTGTTCCTGAGTTTAAGGCAGGGTTGCATTGTGGCAGGGTTATGGCTGCCGAGGTTGGTGAGTTGAAGAGTGAAATTGCCTATCATGGCGATGTTCTTAATGCAGCAGCACGCATTCAGGGTCTATGCAATGATTTTTCAGAATCATTGCTGATTTCAGAGGACCTTCTTGATCAAATGCAGTTACCTGAAAACTTTGACTCTACACCTCTTGGAAATGTGGTATTGAAGGGAAAAGAGGAGAAGATAAAAGTGCATAGCATTAACCAAAAGGATACCGTAGCTTAGCCCACTCCATGCCTGGACTTGATGCTATTCTCTTAGCCTCTTCGAGTCTTTATATGGATTGTATCCGTTTAGCTCTTTTTGATAAAATCCTGTACCGTCATATGGCCTTGTGTCCGGATTCTGCTGGCATTCAGCAGAACAACAGCCATTATAGATTTTTGCACCTTCCTCACTCATTGGAATGTGTTTGTTGCAATGTGGATTCGCGCAGTTGACCATCCGATCGGAGGGTGCACCTGTAACATAGCATTTTGATCTAACGCTTGGGTTGACAACATTGACATCTTTGACTATTCGGTTGTCGAAGACGTAGCATTTTCCCTCAAAGTCCTTACCTTCGGCCTCAAGACCATACTTAATAATACCACCATGGAGCTGGTATACATTTTCAAAACCTTGTTCCAGCAAAAAGGCGCTTGCTTTTTCACACTTGATTCCTCCGGTGCAGTATGTGATGACCTTCTTGTCTTTATACTTTTTTAACTCCTCAATTTTAGCTGGAAAATCTCTGAAATTGTCCATGTCCAATGTAACCGCGTTTTTGAACTTACCGATCATATGTTCGTAATTGGATCGAACATCCAGAATGATGGTCTCATCATCTTCTTCCTCAAGAACCTCTCGAAATTCCTTTGGCTCAATATACTTCCCCGTTCTTTCAGTTGGGTACAGGTGGTTGAGGGACGAATGGACAATTTCGGGTTTTACCCGAACATTGAGCTTTTGAAAAGCTGGTTCATCATTCGCGTCAACCTTGAACTCAGTATGCGCAAACCTCGAATCATTTGTGACTGCTTCCATATATGCTTCGCATGATTTCTGGGAGCCTGAAACGGTGCCGTTGAGACCTTCAGAAGCAATGATGATGCGCCCCCTGAGGTCTAAGTCAAGACAAAGTTGATGATGTTGTTCCCTGAATTCTTCAGGATTCTCTATATGCGAGTAGCAATAGTAAAGTAGTACGTAATGTTCCATAAACGTGCCCTGTTTCAGCAGGGTGTTTTGAATTTTGCAGAGCAAAATTAGTTAATTGGTTTATTTAGTTGAATAGTTGGTCTTTTGATCAATCAAGAGACTATTCACCTAATTATCCAATTAACTATTTACTAATTTCTACAGCTGGATTTCCGAACACTGTTTGACCATTGGAAACGTCACCAACGACGACAGAGCCAGCCCCAATTCTAGCGTTTTTTCCAATTGTCACTCCTGACACAACCGTTACTCCCGAACCAATGAAAACACCTTCCTCGATTTTGACACCTGAATTGATAATACTTCCAGCTCCTATTTGCACAAAATCGGAAATGGCGACCTCCTGTTCGACCACTGTCCTCGAATTAAGAACATTATGCTGACCAATTTCTGAATCGTTGGAGACGACAACTCCGGCATTGATAAAATTTCCATGACCAATACCTGAAGATTGCGAGATGGCGGCCGACTGATGAACTGCATTCACTGGCATGACTTTTCTTGTTTCAATAAGAAAGTCAACGTACTTTTTTCTCAACTCATTATCATCAGTTGCAACAAATGCTTCACATTTTTGTCCGATAAGCTTTAAATAACCATGATCATCCGTTGAGCCGAGCACCGAAACACTATTTATTTCCTGGTTATGCGT
Source organism: Cyclobacteriaceae bacterium (assembly GCA_028285685.1). Classification (GTDB taxonomy): domain Bacteria; phylum Bacteroidota; class Bacteroidia; order Cytophagales; family Cyclobacteriaceae; genus Ekhidna. The sequence continues at coordinate 157,129 of JANQOR010000029.1, forward strand.
CTTTTCATCGTCATCTAGAAATCCATATACCACAATACCATTGCTGTTAAAGATTTCGAGCGCAGCTTTTGCAAGTCCACTCGATCCGAATATGATTACAGGTTTTTCCATCTCTTATTTTAATAAGGGCGCAAAAGTAGCAATTCTCACTTCGATTTAGAAGTGAGAAATTGAATGGGTAGAGCACTTGCTATTAGAAAAAAGAACGGTACAAACGCATTTTTATAACGAACAAGGGTGCCCAGATTGGGTGTGGACATTGCGAGGAGTGTGGCTAGTATTCCAATACATAAAAGTGCTGGTGTGATCAGCCACCAATCAATTTTGACTTTTTGTTTTACCATGATCAGTATAGATAGGAAGATCAGACTTACTAGAATAAAGTTTTCAACTCGATGGCCAAGCCCTACCAAGGGCGTCTTATCAAAAATTGTCGGTCTAAACAGCCCCGTGAACGCAGACTCTGGCACTGCCTTGATGACTGATAACCAAGAGGGTTCCTCAACAACGATTCCCAATTGATTCGTCTCACTCGTTTTTTCGATAATGCTCTTGTTGTTTTCATAAAGCGTAAGAGGAATTCTATTGATGGTTAAATAGGGATGAACAAATTGAGTCAAAGTGAAGAATCCTGTAAGCACAGACACTGCAACAGCCCATCTAAGAAATCCACTTCTCTTTTTAAAGAACAAAACTCCAATGACTATTCCAAGGAAAAGTAGGGAGATGATTAGGAGGTAGTGTTTAATCTTAAGCAATGCAATAAGGGAAACAAATCCCACCAAAAGCTCAACTAAATGAAGCCTCGCTCCTCTGTAGAATTTTAATGTGAGCAGAACGACTATCACAAATGCACTATATGATACTGTATCTTTTAGGATTCCAGAGGACCAGATAAGAACAGATGGTAGGAATAGAAAACAGATGATGGCATTGTGTTTTTGATCAGGAAATAGCCTCTGGAATTGCACCACAAAGAAGACGGATGCAGCTAAGCTCATCAGTGAAAAATACAGTGTAGCAATCCAATAGGAGCCCCCTGAGATAATTAGAAAGCCAGATAAGATTTGAATAAAAAATATAACTCTGGGCTGATTGGCGTATCCATGTGGGACGAAATCCCCCTTTAGAATCGACCAATAAGAATTTTCTGCCAGTGCACGAATTGATGCATTATAAAAGGAAGCACTGTCTCCTCCTTGATAAAGTTTGTAAAACAACAAACCTGCAACAACACCTGCAAGCAACCGAAGTGTCAGTGCAGAAATCAATATCGGAAGGGACAAATCATTCCTGCAAATTTTAAATATTGCAAGGCCAATGGTTCCAAGCAGGATAATATTTGCTACCCACAACATCACCTTTCTAAAATTTCAACCCCCACACTGCAATCCAGACATTTTCTCTTTGAGCAATAGTTTTTGAACAATCCTATCAATGATTGAGAGTCAGAAGCATTCTTTGGTTCTCTTCCGACGGCAGACCATTTTTTTGTGATGCTGTTATTTTCAGGCGGTATGAGTTCTAAAATTCTCACGGCCCGATCCATATATCTCTGATCACCTGAGTATTTGCTATAGGCG